>CAZVTR010000007.1:0-26843 GCA_964630305.1 uncultured Treponemataceae bacterium
ACATTTTAAATAACGAATCTTCGCTAAAACCTAACTCTCTAAACCCCATAAATCGTGCTCCATAAACAATCTCAAATCCAAAACCCGACAATCCTGTATACGATTGCCCGCTTTCAGTTGGTTTAGCGCCGATAAGATTCTCGGGTGATTTATAGCTTAAACCGCAAAACACAGTTTTATGAACTGCATATACTTTACCATTAGTGTTTTCTACTAATTCTGGTCTTTCAAGAAAATAAAAAAATAGTAACCTGATATCATAGTCCTTAAATTGATAGAGTTCATATACCTCACGTGCTCTCGATTCCAGAAAAAGCTCCAAATCAAATTGCATGGTGGTCCTTTCATCTGCAGGAATAAACTGATGGAGACTGGTGGTAATCGTTGGTATATATTTCCCTAACAGCAAACCTCGATACTTAAAACCCAAATTGACCCATGGCACTATCGATGTTTCAAAATCAAATATATTTGCCATTAAACGTTCAGCCTGCTTAATTATATTGCTTTTTTCATTTTTGCTCCTTTTATTTAACTATAAACTGCGCTTCACTATTTTACAACAAATATATTTAGTATTTGACAAGACTGTACTTACGATTGAAAATTAAAAGTATGCAATAAACAATAAGGAGCCAGCAATGGACCAGAAAAAAAAGTCATCTAACCGCATAGTAATTATCAGTACTGTTGCAGGAACAATCGCTTTGGTTTTCGCTCTGCTCAGCCTATTCGTATTTTGGGAACCAGTAGAATATGCATTATACGACGTGTTCTTAAAAATAAAACCTTCAATCCAGGAAGACAAAAGCCTTCTCATTATCGATGTTGATGATAAGTCAATTATTGAAAAGGGAGACTGGCCATGGCCGCGCAGCAATATGGCTAAAATTCTTGAAGTCTTAACGCTCGCTCAAGCGCTCAACCTGGTATTTGATATTGAATTTCTTGAAAACAGCCCCATGAGTGTAGACCGTCAATATCTTATGTATGGTCTGCCGCTTGATTTTTCCATAACCTTTGCGGATATCGGAGATAATATTGAATATTCGTTTTCAATGCTCAAAGCAAAACAAACAACATTTGATGAATTGCTGCCGCTTTTGCTCGACAGCATTGCAGAATCAAAAAAAATTCTTCTCTCTAACGCGTATAAAGTTGCTATAGAAAATGATATCTACCTTGGCCAGGCAATGCGTCTCTTTGGCAATGCTTACACAACGCTTAATTTGCAAAAAGATCTGGCACTAGGCGGGAGGCAAACTAAAGAACTTAAAAATTATGCTCAAAGCAATTTTTCTTATAAAAATGTAAAAAATAATTTCCCATGGAAAATAGAATACGTTGATTTTCTTGTCCCTATATCAGAAGTATCCGAAAACGCTAAAAGCGCAGGATTTACTAATGTCACTATTGATAAAGATGGAACGCGAAGGAGGATTAAGCTTGTAGAAAAGGTTGGTGATGCGTATTATCTCCAGCTCGCGTTTAGGCCGCTTATTGCTCTCATGGGGAATCCGGAAATAACGCTGCAAAATCATACAATTTTACTAAAAGATGCGCTTGTTCAAGGCAAAAAAACTACTATTGCAATACCGGTAGACAATAACGGCAACATGCTTATCAATTGGCCCAAAAAAACTTATAAAAACAGCTTTGAGCATATTTCTGCAATCGAATTGCTTGCTTTACCAGACACAGAAGAGAAAATCTTTTCTCTTTTACAAAAGTTACGAACAAGTAAACTATGGACATACTGCAGTCTTGGCTATCAACCTATTGATGAAGCGTTAACTGCATATTCTGCAATGTTTGCTTCAAAAATAAATGCATTAGAAACAGGTGAAGCATCTGCAAAGCAGCAGTGGATAGCTGATCGCAATCAATTTTATAGTATTCTTGAACAATTTATAAACGCACAGTATGGCAATGAAATTCTTTCTGTTATTGATACGCTCAAAGCACCAACATCGCTCAAACAATCAATCAAAGATGAGGGCACCTCGCTTAATGCAATCTTTATAGAACTTGCTAATTCAGTAAAGACATTTAACGAAAGTTATGCTTCTATCACAAAACGTCTTGCTAACAAATTTTGCATTATTGGCTGGTCGGCAACAGCAACTACCGATATTGGTGTAAATCCTTTTGAAGAAAAATATATAAATATTGGCACCCATGCAGCAGTTGTTAATACTATTTTAAACAACAAGTTTCTCACTGAAGGTCCAAACTGGATTAGTGCATTACTTTGTATTATTTTATGTATGCTGATTGTTTATATTGTTTTAGTGCTTAATGAGCATCCTGCTTTACGAATAATATCCGGATTGCTATATATCGCTCTTTGTTTTGTGATAATTTATTTTATTTTTTTAACAACTGGAATGTTTATTAAATTTGTAGCACCAGCTCTAAGCATTATCATTTCTTATTTTTCTGCCATTCTCATTTCTATTATTTTTAGCGAGCGGGAAAAAAGTTTTATAAAGAAAGCTTTTGGCACATACCTCTCCAAAGATATAATTAAAGAAATTATTGGAAATCCTGCAATGCTAAGACTTGGAGGCGAGCAGAAATGTATTACTGCATTGTTTACCGATGTCAAAGGTTTTTCGACTATCTCTGAACAGCTTGATCCTGAACAGCTTGTATTTTTACTTAACATTTATCTTTCACGAATGAGTGATATTATTCTTGCTAATCAAGGGACAATTGACAAATTTGAGGGAGATGCAATTATTTCCTTTTTTGGAGCACCGGTTTGGACCGAACTCCATGCACGAAATGCCTGTATCTCTGCGATACGAATTAAACAAGCTGAAGTTGAATTAAACCAGAAAATACTTGCAGAAAAGCTTTCTCCAAATCCCCTACTTACGCGAATTGGAATTAATACGGGCGATATGGTTGTCGGCAATATGGGTACCGATCAAAAAATGAATTACACAATTATGGGCAATGCGGTTAACCTTGCATCCCGACTTGAAGGAGTAAACAAGCAATATGGCAGCTGGATACTGATTAGTGATGAGACATATAAGAATGCTGGAGAAGGTTTCATTGTACGTGTTTTTGATAGAGTTCGTGTAGTTGGGATTACTACACCTGTTCAGCTTTATGAACTTGTTGGATTAGAACAAGAGATGTCTTCTGATGAAATTGCATTCATACAGCAATTCAATCGAGCTCATGAGCTCTTTGAGCAAAAACGATACCAGGAAAGCAAGAAAGCTTTTACGGCACTGCTCAAACTTAAAGAAGATGATGCTCCATCAAAAACCTATTTAACCCGCTGTGAAAACTTTATTAAGAATCCGCCACGAAATGACTGGGATGGAGTATTCAATTTAACCGAAAAATAAAAATATAAATACAGCTATACTAGCAAGATTTTATAATTTATTCCGGTTTCTGGCTTGTTATTTTTTCTCGTATTAGCTTATAGCTATACGCTGCAAACAGGAGCCCTATAATGCCTATCGAACCATACAAAAACATCCATTTTAGTAGAGTCAACATGCTTGCTGCCAGAGCACTAGCTTTGCTGACCCCATGAAGCATAATATACGATACACTGATATTTTCTGCGATATCAGCTAAACCAGTCAGGAGCGGCAGAGCATAAAAAATAGTAAGCCAGTTAGGACCTTTGAGCTTTTTAACAAAAAACCCGGATGCAGTAAGCAAAAGGAAAACATACAAAATAGGAAATGCAAGATCAAACGTAAACGCATTTTTAACATATAACACTCTCTGTTCAGCGCTGTACCATTGGTATTTTTCTAAAACGGAATCAGGACTGTAAAAAAGATTAGTATCAAACGCAGCAAATTCAGGAACAGGATCTACAAACGCAAGGTTCCAGCTAAAAGAAGCAATAATTACAAAAATTATAAGCATTAGCAGTGACG
This sequence comes from uncultured Treponemataceae bacterium, assembly GCA_964630305.1. Classification (GTDB taxonomy): domain Bacteria; phylum Spirochaetota; class Spirochaetia; order Treponematales; family UBA12059; genus JAKPPT01. Next base: position 3,915 of record CAZVTR010000007.1, read on the forward strand.
GAATAAGCATCCGTGAAAGAAAATCTGTTATTCTATTCATAGAGCCAGTATAGTATATGGTATGAATTCTGTCAAAATTGTTAAACACATCTAATTATTAAAAATAAGCAATAATATTATTTGGCTTTATCATTTGTCTTTAATTTTTCAATATAGTTTATAAGTTTGGTTATCGAAACCGGTTTTGCAAATACAATACTATCTGTTATGGTATCTAGTTTACGGAGCATCTCGCATGATGTATACCCTGTTGTAAAAACTATCATTGCATTTGAAAATTTCCTAACCTGTTGAGCGACATCAATACCGCTCAGTGTTCCTGCAAGTAAAATGTCAAGAATAATAATGTCTGGCTTTTTTTCTTGTATTAAAGCAATACCTTTTTCACCTTCGGTTTCAATTCCAAGACATGTATGTCCCGCATTTTCAAGACATCTCTGTATTTGTAAAGCAATTAAATATTCATCCTCTATAATAACAAATGTCATATTACACCCGTAATGCGTAACGTATAAGACCAAACTCTATTTGAACAGTAGTATCATTTACTATAGAAGCCTTACCCATTAGTTGTTTTTCTAGAAGATCTATTACTATTTTCATTCTATCACCGCTGAACAAATCTTTACTTTCTAAATTTTTACCAATATCTGCAACATTTATTGCAACCAATCCGACTTCTCGACTGATTTTTTTATATTTTATTTGCATTTTTAAATATTCATTATTCGAAAGTGCTGCAGACATACCAAGTATGCTCATAAAAACTTCATAGAGTACAAAACCTAATGGCAGGGCTATATCAAATAAGAATTTGTCATCAGTGGTATCAGAACACAATATATCAAGTTTTTGTTTTGTATTATGCTGAATAACAAGATCAACAAAGCCATTGATAAAATCACTAATTTTTATTGTTGAAAAATCGTCAGATTTTTCAACCAAGCCAAATACTAATGACATTATTGCTATATGTGCGTCAATGTTCTCAGCATATTGTAGCACAGCATTGTCCTTTGTGTTCCATGCATTTATATAAAGCAATGAAGAAATTACTGCCATATTATTTCTTGTTCTATGTAAAAGTTCATGCAAATATACCGTATTTTTCTCAAGAGAAGACTCAAGCGCAGACTCATGCTTTTTAACTAATGCAAATGCTTCATTTAAATTATTATTTACTATTTTTAATGCACTAGTTTTTCTATTTATCTGTTGTTTTAATAAAAGTGAAACAGCCAAAAATACAATACTGAAAGCTACGACAATTGCTATAAGGATATTAAAATAGCGAGGAATGTGATATATAGGTTTTTCATGCAGCCACCACGAAATCGATTTATAGTATTCTGATTGAGGATTATTAAGCATTCGTGCTAGCTCAGCATCTATTGCTGCTAATATATCACTATTAGTATTTTTTTTAACAGCAAAATGCAATGTTGTTGTCTCAATTATAATTGGTGTTATCGCAAGCTTTTTAGTATTCTGAGAATACGAATAAAATCTGCTTACGGCGGCTCCATCAGCCTGACCATTTTCTACTGCTGCTACAAGATCATCATACGTATCATAACTTAATACTTCTATCGACATCCCTAATTTAGACTCTAAATCTTTACATATTCCTTCTTGAATGGATCCTTTTAATACAGCTAACGTTTTCCCGTCAAGATTTTTTAAATCATTATTAATCCCTCCTGGTTTTACAGCGATTTGAACCCAGGACAGTAATACAGGTATTCTTGTAAAATCAAGAAAGCTCGCCCGTTCAATGGAATATGCTACATCCGGCAGAACATCAATAATTCCTTTATCCAATTTATTTAAAAGTTCATTCCATGTACCATAACTATATATTAAATTCCATCTATTTCTTTTTGCTACAGCTTTTATAACATCTATAAAAATACCTTCTGCTTCACCTGTCGAAGAAATTGAAATTTTAGGCGGATTATTATAGACACCGACAACGACTGTTCTAACATTATCAGTACACATGATTAAATCAGAACTTTTAAAAAGAAAAACCAGTATTAAAATAACAAACAATAAAACTCTATTTTTTTTCATATGCAGATTTCTCCCCTACTTTTACCATCTGCATCATATTTTGAAAAATTACATTCTATCTAGCTGCTTGTTGCATTACTATTTTAAGTATACTTTATGCATTCTAAAATGCAATATTTAAAACTAATTTTTTATATGCTATTAATAAATCTAGAAAATGGTTATACTCAACTCAATTGTAACTATAGTCATACGTTTCTGATATAATTAGGAGAAGAAGCATGGATTTGAACATTACAGCTATCGAACAAGCATTTGGAAAACTTTACAGTATTGTACAAAAATTGCGAGCTCCCGACGGATGTCCGTGGGATCGTGAACAAACGCCCCGAACAATCAGAGGTAATCTAATTGAGGAAGCGTATGAGCTTGTGGAAGCGATCAATGAAGGGAATCCGGAACACATCAAGGAAGAGCTCGGTGATATGTTTCTTTTACCCGTTATGTTTGCCGTAATGTATGATGAGCTAGGAGAAATCCAGACTACATCAGTCCTCAATGGTATTACAGAAAAAATTATCAGACGGCATCCCCATGTGTTTGGCGATGCGGAAGCCAGCACTCCCGATGAAGTTGTAAAGCAATGGAATGCTATCAAAGTCTCCCAGGAAGGAAAGAGAGAAAAAACATCGGTGCTCGATACGGTCAAACGAGGACTTCCTCCGCTTGAACGAGCATATAAAATTCAACAGGCTGCAGCCAAAGCAGGGTTTGACTGGCAAAGTGCTGATGGTGCATGGGAAAAAATGTTCGAAGAACTCAGCGAAGCTCGCGAAGCATGCACAAAGCTCGAGCGCGATCCTCAAAACAGCAATGACCAAAACCATGCGCAGCTCGAAGAAGAATTGGGAGATTTGTTGTTTTCTCTTATCAATGTTGCCCGAAAACATCATGTAGATCCGTCCCTCGCATTACAGCGCACAATAGATAAATTTACATATAGATTTCATTATGTAGAACAGCGTATGAAAGAAGCAGGGCTTGCTATGGAACAGAGCAACCTGGATATCATGGATAAATTTTGGGAAGAAGCCAAAAACTAATATACGCGGCGACGCCTGTACTTTCGTAGTGCAACAGCATATTTTTTAATGATGCTGATATCATTTTGAAGCTGATCCATAGGAAGCCCAGGATAGGGGCGAAGAATTACATAGCGCGCCATATCGGGACTATCAAACTGCTCATCAAAAGCATCGAGATATTGGCTCCACTCTTCTTCATAGGTACAAAGACTGCGAATTTCTCCCTGCGGAGTGATAAACCTGGAACTCATAATCCCAATGTAACCTTTAAGTTCTGTAAAAATATTCATCACAACATCAAAAGGCATCGTAAATGCTGGTTCCCAGGCTAGCTTTACAAACTCATGACCTATTTCTTTAATGAGATATGAAGCACGGCTATAGCTGTTTAAAACTGATGCAGCATCAAGATTGTAACACAGGCAAATACCTTTCTCACCTGCCAGATCACCTAACTGTTGACTGGTTTTAATAAACTGTGTTTCTTCTTTTGCAATATTGTGACTTTCTTGAGGAGCCCAGATTCGTACCGTAGAAGTGCCTAATGCTGTTGCTGTATTGAGAATTGTTTCAAAAATCGATTCATCATGCTGACAAACTCTGAAAAGAGTTCCATAGCTTGCAACTGAAAAACCAGAGTAGAGTGTTGCCTTCATGTATTCATTGGCCTTTGCAGTATCACCTTCATCAATAAAACCGTCAGAAGTCCATTCAATTGCATCTACCTGAAGCTTTTGCGCAAGCTTTAGGATTTCATCGGGACTATAATCAATAAACGATGACGATGATAATGCAGTATGAATCATGCCCTTTCCTGATTCTTTATTCTTCATATAACAATACCATGTTTTATAAAAATCTACAAATTTTTATTGAAAAATCCTTTTACTTATATAAAAAGTAAGGTTATACTAGAGCTGACATGTTACAGCTGCTTCAGGATACAAATCATATTAAAATTGTTTATAATGCGTCTCTGCTCTTTGTTCATACTCCCTGGAAACCAATATTCAAAGTGCTTTTCAATATAAATGGCAAAAAACGATCCATACCGATACGGCATATCACAGCAGCTCAAAATGATACACATAGCATTACACTAACATGTAAAGGATTGATTGAAGTTATACTCCAGGAAACAAAAGATGTTCTGCACATAACATATCCATTACTGCCCGAACACACAGAGGCTATTGTTATTACCAGCGTAACCAACAAAAAAGTTTATATACCTGATATCTGGAAGCTTAAAAAACTTATGGTAAAGCGTAGTCTATCCTGCGAATTCCCAGGCCCATACATGTATACCACCAATACATTTATTGCAGGTGTAAAAACAGGTTCTATAAAAATAAAAACAACTGCTGCGCATATTATAATTAAGACACCTCCAGAAGGGTTTGCTGTAGCCAGCGGAGGAAATTTTTATGAATCTGCATCAAACATTCATAGATTGATTAGTAAACAAGCAATATCCGATTTCCCTCCAGCTGGGATATATTTTCTTGGCGGAGGGGGCGACATTGCATTATCATGCAAAGTTCAAACCATGCTTGATTCACATATACCTAGCCGGGGTGTGCTCTTTGCAGACCTATTTCCCGATGCATCCCTATCGCAATCGGCGTGGTTATCACACTATCCTGACCTCAGCGGGGAAACTCATTGTTATGCTCAATCTGGAATGATACCGTGTGCTTTGCTGCCAATAGAATTGGAACACGGAAGCAGACAAACAACTGTTCATTACTCACAGGAAATCTTTAAAACATTGAAAAGTGCAGGTATTGTGTTTCTAGGGTTACAATCACGTTCTTCTATGCCTGACTATTCGCAAAAAAAATTAGCAGAATATACTCTTAAAAGTGCAAATCAGCATAACTTTCCTATTTGTTTTAGCTGTGCTGAGACTCTCCCTATACGGCACACATATCAAATTTATTACCTCACTCCAATGCAAACATCAGCACAACGTATCACAATGCTATACAGGGCTTCATATGGAGCTTTTTCAATTACTGCTCCAGCCCTAACTCTAAATACTAATATATGGGACGAGTGCTCGTCATTTATGGCGGCTCTCGAATATGCTGTTTTTTCTCCAGTGATATTGCTTGACCTGGGTACTACATTGGAAAGAACAGTTTCTTTTATGACACACCAGCAAGGTAAAATTTTACAGACAATGCTCGGACTTCATTCTCAACTAATGCCATACCATAATTATTGTTTGCAAAATTTCATGACTCATCAAGCGCCGGTTCATTATATTCCCAGCTTAATGAATAATACAGGTTTTACAAATACATTCATGTATGGTCCAGATTTATTTATTGGACTCCGCACTAACAGCCATCAAAAAAGACTAAAATTGATACTCCCTAGAGGAACATGGATACATTTCTGGACAGGGCTGCAATATGACAGCGGTTCTGTAGTGATAAATGTTCCCCCGGGATATCCAGCAATATTTTATAAACCAGAAAGTGAATTTGCTAATCTTTTTGATTCTATTAGAAGAACTGGAAAAAATCTCTAAGGCATAGTAAAGTTATTCTATGAAATTATTTTCAACCGGTATGGCAGTCATGGGCTCTCTGATAATTTCCCTTGGTTTAGTTCTTCAAAAACGCGGAGTTGCTTGGTTTAAACATACCGACAAAAAATCAGCAGAATTCAAATTGCTAAGAAATATATGGTTCCTCGGTTTTGCACTCAATAATTTACTTTCTATATTTTATTACTTTGCGCTCAAAGGATTGAGCGCCTCTGTTGTTGGTGCCATGATGGGTCTTAACATTATTTTTAGTGCCATATTTTCTAGACTAATTCTTAAAGAACACCTTTCAAAAACTGTTATTGCTCTATCAATTATCCTAGTAATATTCATTGCCATGGCAAACTTAACAAGTCCTGAAGAAAAAGCAGTACCTATTCCAGCAGAATCTGAGATTTATCTTTTCTTTGCATTACCATTTTGTATGACAGCAGTTGCACAATTGCTTAAAAAAAATTCAGTCATTAAAGGTGAACCATACGCTATACTCTTTGCAGCCTCAGCAGGCTCACTTGAAGGATTTATTATTATACTCATTAAAGCACTGCAAGCAAGTAAAGGCAGCAATCCTCTTTTTTATTTTAGTTCCCCATACTTATATCTCTATATTCTAGCCAGTGTTTCGCTTATCATGTTTATGCAAGTTGCATATTCTCATGGACGCATGACAAGAACCGGTCCGGTGCTATGGGCAATGCAAATTTTATATCCAGTTGTAATATCTTATATCAGTTTTGGCACACAATTTATTCCTTTACAAACAACTGCATTTGCAGGAATTATATTGTGTGTAATCTTAATTCAGCTTAAAAAGACTTGAAAGTATAATGTTAATTAAATCTTTTTTATATATAAAAAATCATGAATATTCTTAATATAATTTTAACCTAGAATTAATCACTAAGCTTTTCGCGTATTACAGCTGCAATTTCCTCTTTTGGTTTTCCTAATGCACAGGCAATTTCATCCTGTAAGAGATTGAGCGCTGCCTCATATAATTTACGTTCCAGAATTGGAAGCTCTTTAACCTTAGAACGGAAATATAACGAACGGACAACGGTGCTTATATCGAATATCGATCCCTTTTTTAAAAGATCAAGATTCATCTGATAACGAAGTTTCCAATCTGTAGGAGCTGCTGTATGCTGCTCAGTAATATACTGCAATGCTTTTTCTGCATCTTGTTTGCTTACGATAGGCCGAATACCTAATTCATCAGCTTTGTCAACCGGAACAAGCACAGTCATATCTGAAAAATGGAGATAAATTACATAGTAAAGGAATTTATTTTCTCTAAATTCCTTTTCAACAATATCAGTTATTTTTCCTACACCCTGGCTCGGGTACACGATTTGTTCATTGATTTTATACTTGCAATTCCGCGCTTTACTCATTGTAACACCATTATATGATGAAAAACTAAAAAAGTCAAAGGCACCAGTAGTGCTATAATTCAGTATTTGACAGATAATAGGTTTATAGGCAATACTATTTTAAAATTCAATAAAAGGAGCGTTCTAGTATGGAAATTATTAACACCAGCCGTGCACCGGCAGCCATCGGACCATATTCTCAGGCCATTAAAGTGAAAGCAGGCAACCTTCTTTTTTGTTCAGGGCAACTAGGTATCAATCCTATTACTGGATCTATTGAAGGTGATGTTGTAGCACAAGCCAAACAAGCACTAGAAAATCTAAAAGCCATTGCAGAAGCTGCCGGAACATCATTAGAACAGGCTGTAAAAACTACTATTTTTCTTACCGATATGAATGACTTTCCTAAAGTTAATGAAATCTATGCGTCATATTTCCCTGGCAACAAACCAGCTCGATCTACTATTGCAGTATCAGCACTGCCCAAACAAGGGTTAGTAGAAATTGAAGCAGTGCTACTCTGTCCATGAGGAATAATATGTTTGATGAAATTATTGACAGGAAACCGTTTAACAGTATCAAATGGAGCTACCTCGCTTCCTGCAGTGACAATACTGAGAATATACTCCCTATGTGGATTGCCGATCTTGATCTTCCTGTGCATGAAAACATTTTTAATGCAATAATGAGGCGCGCACAGCATCCAATATATGGCTATGCCGGGCTCCCTGAATACTACTATACATCATTCATCAATTGGATGAAAAAAAGGCATCAAACACAGATCCAAAAAGAGTGGATTGCATTTTCACCTGGCATTGTACCAGCAATTTCTAATATACTGAGAAAATTTTCCCGGCCCGGTGATGGAATTGTTATTATGCCTCCGGTGTACCATCCATTTAAAATGGTTATAGAAAAAAATGGCAGAACCGTACGAGAAGCCCCGCTCATCAATACCAACGGCTATTACTCAATTGATTTTGATAAGCTGGAGCAAGTTTCAAAAGGAGCTCGGATTCTCATACTGTGCTCTCCGCATAATCCAGTTGGACGAGTATGGAGCGAACTTGAGCTTAAATCAATTGCAGATATAGCCTGCAGCAATGATCTCATAGTGGTAGCTGATGAAATTCATGGCGACATCGTCTTTGAACCGAATAAGCAAATACCTATTATTAAGGCAGATGCACGCTTTATGGACCGAACCATATCATGCTGGGCACCCAGTAAAACCTTTAACATACCTGGTCTGCAAACATCGTACATTATTATACCCGATAAAGATTTCATGAATATGTATAAAGAAGAGCTCGATGCATCAGGTTTAGGTGTTCCTAACTGTTTTGGCCCCGATGCTGCTGCTGCAGCATATGAAGAAGGATCTAGTTGGCTTGATAAGCTTTTGGATTTCTTAAACGCCAACCATGAATTTCTGCGTTCTCATCTTACTGCGAGCATACCGGGAATTGTTGTAAGCCCTGCTCAGGGAACTTATTTAGCATGGCTTGATTTCCGTGCATTGAATATCAGCGATGACTTGCATAATTTTCTCATAACTAAAGCAAGCCTCTGGCTCGATGCTGGTTCACGTTTTGGAACAGGAGGTGCTGGTTTTATGAGAATGAACATAGGATGCCCAAGAACAGTATTAGAAAAAGCATTACAACAATTAGAACGAGCGATAAAAGAAAGTTAATTTTAATAAAGCATCCAAGGAGTAACCATGCAATATTTTTCGAACTATCAGGATGAAAATAGCAACAATCATACAACTGAAGCGCCACAAACAGCAAATACCGCCAGCAACAATACGCAGAATAATCAAAAAATAAAGCAAAAAAAGAAAAAAGGATTTTTTCATAAATTGTTGATAACTATAATGCTTTTGTTTACCGTAATCTTGCTGTGCATTGGAATTTTGCTGATAGTTGGTATCGTTGATACAAAACCCGTCTATGCAGTTACTCCTGATAACTTTTCTATGCATATCTATGTTGACAATGTCTATAAGCTGGTGCAGGCATCGCTGGATACAAAGGCTGTTGATATGATACTTGCAGGTGCATCGTTAGGCAATATTAGAAGCACACTCCAAGATCTTAGAAAACAGCCTTTTATCCACTCAAAATATTTTAAAATGCTGGCGAATTTTCCTGTCTATGCATCACTCTATGCAGACAACTCCTTTCTTATTATTGCAGATTTAGGTATTCGTTCTGGGTTTACAAGGCTCATTCCTTTATTGTTTCCGCTAGTACAAAATCAGGTATCTGCATTAAAAAAGATTGACGAAGAAAATATTTCATACTATGCTTTTGAATCAGGAACTAATCCAATTTTTCTCTATTTTGATAAAAATCTAATTTTAGCTTCCAGCAGCAAAAAACTACTAAAAACTGCTGTCCTTAACAATCACAATTCAGAATTGGTAAAAAGCATTATTGCCAATAAGCCATATGGATTATTTAGTATTTCAGTAAAAGCAAATGAGTTAGCTGGCATGATTTCTGCTTCTAACGACCCAATACTTGAAAAAATTTTTGACTATACTTCGTTTTCTAATATTATAACAATTAATTTTAATCTAAATAATGAAGATCTCTATATCGGCACAAATATTCCGCTCAACCAAGATGCTAAAGGAAGCATGAAACCAGTATTATACCGGCAATCAAAAGTCCCTGGCATTTTAAACTACCTTCCTGACACATGTGTCTACAGTACAATTTTTGCTGCAGGAAAGCCAGAGGAGCTCTGGCAAGCAGCTGCTGATTTACTTTCTCCAGCTATAATCAATTCTAAACAAAAAGCCGATACTGCGATGTCATTGCTCTTTGGATTTAACAGTGATGAACTGTTATTCTCATGGACAGGCAATGAACTAGGAATGTTTTCTATCGCTGAATCAGTTGATCATGTATTTTTTATAAAAATTGCAGATGAAAACAAGCGTAAAAAAGTATTTGAAAAACTATTTAGCAATTTTTTTGTTGATGAAAAAAGTAATATTGTCATAGACGGCATTCGTATGACCCGTATAGAATTTCCTGATTATCTCCGCGCATTGCTTGAACAATTTAAAATTGTTCTCATAGAACCATATTTTGTTGTATATAATAATTATCTTCTGCTTTCATCGTCTGCTGAGACATTGGCAAAAATTATAAACAAACACAAAAACAATACAACGCTTACCAAAAGCGAAAACTGGCGCATGTTACCGCTTGGGAATAGCGACAGCATGATTTTTGTATTTTATAATTTAAACTTTACAACTCCTGCTCTTTTCCGCTCTTTCCCTCCAGCTATCCAGAGTATTCTAAAACTATATCGATTAGGCACATTGAGACTTTCATCTAACGGCACAGTATTACAGTGTACAATTTCCGCAATACCCATACAACAAGAGGGACTTGCTGAACTTGAAGGCTTTCCTATCGATACAGGGAAAAATCCTGAAGCAGGCATCGATGGCGGCTTAAACAACCGCGGCAAACCATTTCTTTTCTGGGCAAATGGTTCCACCATCATAAGCCTAAACCTGCTCACAAAAGAACAATATACATTCGATGCGGGGAGCACTGTGTATATTGCTGTAGAGAAATTAGGAACTATTATAAAAGCTGTATGGGCTGTGACTGACACAGGAGCAGTATATCAGCTTAATGAAAAACTTGAAAAGCAAAATAGTTTTACGCTTAATACAAATAGTAAAATATCTGCACAACCTTTTTATGGTAATAAAAAACTATTTATTCCAGCAGGAACTAATTTAACTATAGTACATCCTGACGGCAGTCAATCCTTATTTCCAGAGCTCCCAGGAAAAATAAAAAATTCACCAGCACTATCTGAGAACTTGATTGCAATAGCACCTCGCACTTTTGAAGGCGAGATATATCTTTTTAACTATGATGGAATCCTTACAAATGGATACCCTTTTATTACCAATGCCCTACCAGCATGCTCTCCCGCTGTAATAGAAAGCAAAGAAGGTGTTTACGTAATTGCCTGTACTGAAACTAAAACAATTTATTGTATTGATAATAGCGGACAGTTACTCAACGGCTATCCAATTACCTTAACTGGAAATGTACTAGCAGGTCCGCGCTGGATACCTGACTGGAATGCATATACGGTTATAACCGATGATAATGTTCTCTGGAAAATAAGTATTTCAGGTTCAATTATTAGTTCTACGCAGCTTAAAATTCAAACAGGAAAACCTGCAGATATACTTGTATTTAATATTGACAAAAAAAGCACTGCAGAAATACTCGTTACCACAACAGGAAATGCTGTTTATGCATATGACAGTACATTATTTCCCGTTCCTGGTTTTCCAATTGCCGGTTATGGTAAAGCTCTGTTTTTTGATGCTGACGGCAACGAAAGCACAGATATTATCACCATAAGCACCGATGGGGGTATTCATGCATACTCATACTAAACACACGGTATTTATTATTATACTTGTTTTTATAATAGTAGCTTTATTATTTTTTTCTGGCTGTTCTACACTCCCAACAGATGTTCAATTTACTACTGAATTGAGCAGTCAATATACAAGCCTTCAAGAGCTTACAGTGCAAACTACCATGATCCGTCTTAAAGCCGATTCTAAAAATGCCATACAAATTCAAAAAGATATACAAAAAGCTATTAAAAACTCACAGAGTGAATCAGTTCTGCTTGCAAGCTTGTATGCACTATTGGGTCAAATGCAGACTGTATCAGGAGACAAAAAGAGTGCAGAGCTTAGCTTAAAACAAGCTCGTGCTTATAACCCAGGCTGCGAGGATAGCTTTATCCTGGAAATGCTTTTGCAAAATGACATAAGCGATAAAATCAAAATAGTTTCACAAGGTATAACAAAAGCTGATACATCTCAGCGGCTCAGGTGTGAATTAGGAATATTATTTTTTAACACCGGTAATTATGCAGATGCACTTGCACAATTTGATTCTGCGATACCATTTATGCCAGAATCCCTTGCTAGCTTATACTTGCCAATTCGGGATAAAACTCATGAATACCTGCAAGCTGGCGTTAAGCCTAATCAAATTATTTCAGAAAAGTTTACACTGGAAAAAATGATACTTATAACAAATTCTGAAACTTCGCTCCTTGTATGGTTTACCGGAATAGAGCGATGCGACACTGGTGTCTTGTTTGAGCGAATGAAAGGTTCCGGTTGGTTTCCGGATAATCCCCTCAATCCTAATGTTCTGGTTCGACGAAAGGATGCTGCATTGTTTTTCTGGTATATTATAACAAAAGGAGATTCGAGAAAACTCTATAAATACACTGAAAAGTATAAAGTGCAAAAGAAAAGCCCAATTGAAGATGTTCCCTATGATTCTCCCTGGTTTAACGCAGTTATGGGAATTGTCGAAGAAGATATTTTAAAACTTAAAGATGGAAAATTTTTTGAACCGGATGCAATAATGACAGAAATAGAGTTTCGAAAAGCGCTTCAGGCTGTGACTAACTCAATATAATATGTTTATTCGCGAGCTCACAACGGGTATAAACACTCTCAAAGGAATAAGCACTGAAACCGTAAAAAAATTTCATCGTCTTGGAATATATTCGCTCGCGGATCTCTGTTTGTATAGACCTCGTGTGTATGAAGATTTACGTAGCGAAAGAATGCTCAAAGATTTTTCAAAAGGGAAAGTCTACTGTGAAATAATTATTACGAGTCATCTCTGGTTTGGCAAATCAGGCAAAAAAATATTAAAACTTGTTATTCAGGACACGAGCGGTACAAAAGCAGAACTGCTCTGTTTTAATCGAGATTTTCTTGCAAAACAATTTCCCCAAGGGAGTCATGCATGGATATATGGAGATTTCTCATGGAAATACGGCATACTACAAAGTTCAAACTTTAAACTAATATCAATTGATAAAATACCGCCCAAATGTATTATGCCGATATATCCTTTAACTACAGGGCTTTCGAATGAACGCATCTATAAAACAGTATTAAAAGTACTGGAACACTATATTCCAGTTGATGATGAGCTTCCGGAAACTATTCGCATTAAACGAAGTTTTCCTGACAAGTCCCATGCTATTAAAAATTTGCATCAACCAGAATCGCCAGAAGCTCTAGCAAAAGCCATTGAACGGCTTGGTTATGAAGAATTGTTTTATTTTGAATTACTTGTACTCCGCCGTTCACTGCTTGTAAAAGATGCTACGAAAGAACGACAACCATTGCGTGAGACACTGATACACGAGCTCACTAAACGCCTGCCATTTACTTTAACCACTGACCAGCTACGGGCTATCAATGAAATAAAGCAAGATTTAGAAAAACCATGGCCCATGACACGCCTCTTGCAGGGGGATGTAGGATCAGGTAAAACACTTGTAGCTTTTTTTGCCATGCTCTTGGCTGTGGAACGCAGAGAGCAGGCAGCTCTCCTCTGTCCTACAGAACTGCTTGCTAAACAGCATGCAGACACTGCTGCTCGGTTATTAGAACCGCTCGGTGTGCGGCTTGCACTTTTTACTGGATCCATTGATACAAAAGCCAGAAAATTGTTATTAGAAGCACTTTCAAACGGCGAAATTGATATTATCATTGGAACACATGCGCTCTTTTCTGACAATGTGCTCTATCACAAGCTTTCGCTTATCATTATTGACGAACAGCACCGCTTTGGCGTACTGCAAAGACTCGCTCTCTCCAGCAAAGGAGAAAAACCCGATATTTTATTAATGAGTGCCACGCCAATTCCACGCACACTAGCGCTTACGGTTTACGGAGATCTTGCGGTTTCCTCTATCACAACCATGCCGCCGGGAAGAAAGCCAGTAAAAACTCATCTTGTAAAAACAGGAAACGAAATAAAAGTATATGAATTTGTAAAAAAACATTTACAAATTGGGAAGCAAGCATATTTTATTTATCCGCTTATCGAAGAAAGTGAAACTATTGCTCTTAAAAATGCAACTCACATGTATCACACCTTAAGTAAATTCTTTGCTCCATATAAAGGCGGACTCATCCATTCCAAAATGGATGAAGCCAGCACCCAAAAAATCATGGAAGATTTTCGTCAAAACAAGCTAGGCTTTCTTGTTTCTACAAGCATTGTAGAAGTTGGAGTGGACGTGCCTAACGCAACATGCATGGTTATTGAACACGCTGAACGGTTTGGTCTTGCAGCATTGCATCAGCTCCGCGGCCGCATTGGACGTGGTAACGATGAATCGTATTGTTTCCTTGTGTGGTCAGAACCGCTCACCGAAGAAGCAAAAAAAAGACTAACAGTTATGAAAAACACAACAGATGGTTTTGCTATTGCTGAGGAAGATCTTGCAATCAGGGGGCCTGGAGACATAACAGGAACAGCACAATCGGGACTTTTACAATTTAATTTTGCAGATCCTATTCACAATACACAACTCCTTGAATGGGCACGCGAAGATGCCAGCGAGCTTCTTGCCACTGATCCTGAACTCGTCAGTGAATCAGGCACACTCGTAAAAAAGGTACTTGCAAAGGCAAACCCATTTATAGAATCACTTACAGCACGGGTTTAAAAAAACGTCTATAGTATGCCATATAAAAGAGCAATAACCTTAAAGCATGATACTTGTCTCATATAGGTTCTGCACGGTATAGTTTGACAATGCTTACGATACCAAACGGTTCACTCATACTTGCTCCAATGGTTGAACTCAGCCACCGTGCGTTCAGAGAATTTATAGAAGCTAATTGGTCTGGAGCAGATTTTTACTGGACTGAAATGGCAAGCACAAAAAGCTTTCTCGCTCATGCTCCTTATGAATCATTCTATCTCGACACACTCCCGCTCCCGCATAAAACAATAATCCAGTGGTACACAACTAATGCTCCTGATATGATACATGCTGTAAAACAGCATTATGAGGAAAGTATAGCTAATGGCCTCTTTTGTGCTGGTTATGATATCAATTTTGCATGCTCCGCACCGCATATAGAACGATCTGGCGGCGGCATTACCTGGATGAAGAAACCAGAAGAAGCCGCTGTAATAATTCGTGCGCTGCGACTAGAGCTTCCAGACATCCAGCTAACTGCTAAACTGCGCCTGGGGTATGAGGAGGATTTAGAAAACCTTGCTGATTTTTGTCGTGCATTAGCAGACGCTGGTCTCGATGCCATTGTACTCCATCCTCGGTTTAAGCATGAAAAATTTAAAATACGAAATCACTGGGATATTCTTAATACAATAACTGCATCAACGAATCTTCCAGTTATTGGCAATGGCGATATAACTTCCCTTGAAAAGGTTCGATATGCTTTTTCATCATATAAACTTCACGGCATCATGATTGGCAGAGAAGCAGTACGACGTCCCTGGATATTTTACCTTATAAAGAATAAGTTTAAGAATAGCAATTTCTCTATGGATATAGATCTAGAAACCTCGGCACTTTCTTACATTGAATATATTCAAAAGTATCTGCCAGAAGCGTTTCATCTTTCACGAATAAAAAGATTTTTCTTTTACTTTTGTGACAATCTCAAGTTTGGGCATCATCTCCGATATGCTATACAGAATGCACAAGCAATAGAAACCATTCAGGAGCAGATAAAAAACTATTTTCGTGAAGTTCCTGAAGAAAGGATAAAGCATGAATTATGATCGCATTTTTCCGTATAAAAAATTAGATAAAATTATCGCCATTGTAGGAGGCGGAGGTACAGGCTGTGCTTTAGCATGGGATTTATCGCTGCGCGGTTTTTCCGTACTGCTCTTTGAAAAAGGCGAGCTAACTTCTGGAACGACAGGCCGCCATCATGGTCAAATACACTCTGGCGCGCGCTATGCAGTTGGTGATAAAAATATTGCTCGCGAATGCATGGAAGAAAGCATTTTGCTCAGAAAGCTTGTACCTGAAGCCGTAGAATTTAACGGCGGTATATTTCTTGCTCTTACTAATGAGGAAGCTGATTATACCGATACGTTTATTGCTGCCTGTCACGAAGCAGGCATTCCTGCAGAAGAAATCACTGTTGAAAAAGCACTTCAATTTGAACCTAAGATAAACCCTTACTGCAAGCGATGTGTTACAGTGCCAGACGGAACTTTTGATGCTTTTCGTGTGCCGCTTTCATTTGCAGCTGGCGCGCAGATGCTGGGTGCAGCATTCTATCCGTTTCACGAAGTAATAGAGCTCAAAACGGTATCAAACAACATTGCTCAAGTAATTGCTGTTTCACCGGATGGCACGCAAAAATCATTTACCGTTGACTTTGTTGTCAATGCAGGAGGAGCCTGGGCTAAGCAAATTGCCGAGCTTGCACATGTACATGTACCGGTAACGCCTGCTCCTGGAACCATGGTTGCTGTAAAAAGCCGTTTTACCGATAAGGTAATAAGCAGGCTAGCGCCTCCCGGTGATGGAGACATTATCGTTCCACAGCGGGAACTTTCTATTATTGGCAGCACTCAACGTGTAACCGATAACCCAGAAGGACTCTTGCCGCTTCCAGAAGAAATATCATATTTGCTTAAACGAGCTACAGAGCTCATTCCCGCATTTGCGAGTGCGCCTATCCATGCAGCATGGTCAGCAGCACGACCGCTTGCCGGAGAAGGACTCACAGGAAGCGGCCGATCGCTCAGCAGGGATTTTATGATTGTCGACCACACAGATGCTGGTATTACCAATTTTATCAGCCTCATTGGTGGCAAAGCCACAGTATTGCGAGCAATGGCAGAAAAAGCCGCTGATTATGTTTCAGAGAAACTTGGCGAGCAAACGTGCTGCATGACTCGCACTATTGTTCCTCCTTCATGGAGAACCTATTTTACCTATAAGGATTAGCATATGATTTTTGTAACCGTTATTATTGATGATCATCGCTATATAGTAGATTGTTATGAATCTCACACTGTTCTTGATGTGCTTGAGACTATTAGGAAAGAAAATAAAACTTCGCTTCACTACAGGCATTCCTGCCATCATGGATCCTGCGGCACTTGCGGTGCTATTATTAATGGCATTGAAGGACTCATGTGTCTCACAAGAATCAGTGACCTTATGCATGCAAGAAAAAGTGCGTCAGGTAAAGAGACTATCGCGCCTCATTATGAAAATGGAAAACTCATTATTAAACTTGATCCATTGAAAAAGACTACTCGGATTGCTGGTATTGCAGTATATCCGGCTCAGCTCTTTGAAAGCATTCCGCGAGAAGCATCTTATAAGCGCTCTATCGAACGCACAGATGCCTATCCGCTAGAACCAGATAATTCATACAACGAACTCTATGAGCAGATTTGCTCTGATGCTCTGCAAACCAATACCACAGCACCTGATAAGCATGTATTTATGAAAAATAGTCTTATCAGAAACAAGCTTGAACTTTGCATTGAATGCGGACTCTGTTTATCAGCCTGCCCGGAAGATTTTCGCGGCCCTGCGGGTCTTGCTGTTATACACACAGAGCTTCTTAAACATGAACCCAGAGCAAACACACACACCAACTTGCTTGCACTCGCAAATGCAGAAAATGGCATTGTAAAATGCAAGCGACATTTCGCTTGCTCACGAGTATGTCCGCAGGGGGTTGCACCGGGAAGACACATTCAGGAATTGCGAGCTATGGGAAGCCAGCAATAACTGCATTAGTTTGGCTTAATTTTTAACTTTATATAACTCTATTATTCGAGCGCAGTCTCCAAATGCTCTGAACAAATCACCCGATGTCCACTGCGGTGGATTTTTAGGATTACCATAGTATGATCCAAGATAGAGCCCAGAATTTATGATTTTGCCCGATTCGTTTTTCCAGAGCGATGGCGTATTCAAATTCATTGCATCAATTGTCACTCCCTTGCTAACACTTGCATGCAGATATTTGATTGTTCCGTCATCATCAATTTCCACTACAATCCCTGCATGCGTTAAAGGATCGTTCCCAAAAACTCCATCACCATTTTTATCCCATGTATTGTCCCAAAAAATAACATCACCAACAGCAGGAACTTTTTCTTGTTTTAAGGCATTTCGGTCTTTAAGACTAAAGTAGAGACAGGCAACGCCGTTCCCGGTGTATTTATAGAAATCCTGCGCAATATCAATACCTGCTCCCCAAAATGCAGCGCGAATTGTACCAATACAATCTATTGTGAACTTTTTTCCATTAACTTCGACACCATTAGTGTTATATTTTATTCCTATAAGGTTTTTTGCCGATGTAATAATTTGATTTCGTTCTTCTTCAAAAGGAACCGCATCAGAAGCAATTTCTGAGAGCTCAGTTTGATATACTCCATGAGTTTTTTCCTGCACTGTCTTACAGGAAAAAAACATAATGGAAACTAGCATAAATAAAAGGCAGAGAGATATCTTTTTTAAATACATAAATGACATAGGTGAACCTTTTTCATAAACTATACTATATCAACATCGCGTTCTATACCTAATTTATACGGAATCCATGCTGGAAAACCGCAAAAAAGCGTACCTAGAATCAAACTCAGCAACCGCTTTAATGATTTTCTTACTTCACCGCGTTCAATTGCGCGATTATACATTCTTAAAGCAACCGGGATTTCCATAACATGCAAACTTTCTAAAACAACAAATAAAATTAAACAAATTTTACCTATTATTTGAGCTGATTCTTTTCCTGCAAACACAATACTTGCAGCAAGCATTCCCCAGGTAATAATACCTGTAATCATTCCTTTAAAAAACCAACCGATTTTTTCCATGAGACAGGGAACAATAATACCAATTATCGAAGCTAAAGCCATTGCATCTTCATTAGCTATAAGTTTCTTTCGTTCTTTTTTATTTTCAATGGGAGGAAGTGGCCATGAAATATATGAATCATTCTTCGAAATTAACTCTTCCGGAACACTTTCAGTACTATCCACAAAAGGAAAATCTACATCGAGACGCTTCCCCTGTTTTAATACAGTAATTCGCGCATGGCGTTGTTCCAATATCGATTTTACAAGGAGCCAGAGTCGCTTATTTTGCACTGATAGTATTTTACAGGGGGTTTTACTCACTTTGTGTAGAATTGCATGAGGAGCATTTGCAAGCGGCATGCATCCATCGACATACCAGTTTCCTGCATTGCATGCAGGCTTAGAACAGCTTCCTATTACAGCTTTTTTACCAGGTAATTTTTGTATAGCATCTAGAGTATATGCCTTGCCATTTTTATCAAACCACCACCTCGATCCTGACAACTGTAAGTCGCCACCTATAATAATAACTCCCGGCTGCTCAACATGATATCCTTCAGCCTCAAGCATTGCAAAACCAAGGCGCGTAGATGCAACACAGCCTCCCCTGCAAGTTCGTTCCATAGAACTAACATACTGGGGCTTAATAGCTCCATGCTGCTTGATTTCTGTATCGATAGATTCCAGTACGTCTTGTGTGAAACATTTTCCAAGTCCGTAGAGAACGGTAATTCCCGGGAAACACTTTTGTACACGTTCAGAGATAAGGCTTGCATCAGCTTCCCTAAAATGAACAGGAGAACTATCACCAACTACGGTAACATCGTTTGATCCAAACCCGAGTTCATCAGCAATCGTTATCAATTTGATTGACTGTGGATCAAACCCCATAAGCCGTGTTGCAACTCTATCTGTTTCTACTGCATGATTCCCTGCTATTATCATTCGTGAGTCTACAGGATACACGGGACCTGGACATTCTCCTTCTCCACCGACTACACCGTCTATTACGACTGCATCTGGCTTAAAAAGATATAACATTTCTACTAATTTTCTATCGATATTATGATTATGCGCACGCTGTCTCAGGTTATATGGAATTACACCCATAGCATTTTTAAAACCAAGTGTAACACCCGTATATAAATTGGTTTTTAGTTTAGGTACAGAAATGTAAGCGTATTCGCCTTTTACCACATGATCGAAAAGCTCAGGTATTAGTATTTCCTTCTGAACCTGTGCATGCGGCAGCACATAGCGCACTGCAGGCTGCTCTTCGAGCGCAACAAGACCGCAATTTCGATACCGAGCTATCCTATCAACGCCCGCAAGTTTAAAGTTAGCACGTGTCGGAGCACCTCTTCCTGATGATTCTGCAATAATAATTGTTTTGCTCTGAGCTTTTTCTTTAAGCCAAACAATCAAAGCATCCAGCACGCGCGGATCGGTTGTTTCAGGATAATATTTTTCTTTGGTTCCTATATCATTATAGACGAGTACAAGATTAGGTTTAACAACTACTGGTCTTTCTGCCAGCTTGCCGATAATATCGGTTTTATCTGCAAGCTTATTCATTGCCTCAAAAACAGCCTGCTGTATTGCCTGGACTTCTACCCGATTATTCCAGGCTTTGGTTCCATAATCAGGAGGCAAGGTAACGCATGACTCAAAATAGTTATATTTTGGTAACCTTTCAATTACTACTGCATTGCGGTTCATACTATTTATTTCCTAGAAGCGGTAATTCTTTCTATTACTTTTTTAACAAGACCTTGTAGCGGTACCTTTCTCCCTTTAAGCGGTCCCGACACGAGCGGTTCCTCACCATAAATTCGTGGGTGCACATATACCTGTCCTGGTTCTAGTCCCTGCTTTTTATTAAACTCTATGCGAATAGACTGAATTGCTTTTCCTGCTTCAAGCCATTCTTGAGGACTTTTTTCTATTCCTGTGGCAGCATTTAACCAATCAAAAAAAGGCCAATTTTTTAGACCAGTAGTCACAGCAAAAAGACAACCGCCTGCTGCATCAAGCACCTGTTTAAGCAATGAAAATGCCAAAGCTTTTAAAGCCTCGCGTTCAGAGTCTTCATATTCAGATTTTTTACTGTAAGGTCCGTGTATGGAAGGTGCCCAGGGGACAAAATCCCAGAGCCTTGATACATTGTAATATACAGATGCTGCAATGGTGTGTCTTCCTGGCGTGGGATCTGCCATGTATGCCACGCCCATTAAAGGATCATAACGTCCATCATGCATACCCGGCTCTTGACCTCCTGCATGGACTGCAAACTTTTCCGAACCTTTCCCTATTCGCTCTGCTGCTTTGCGAGAGCCATCTGCAAGTAACGCTCCAAAACCTTCCCTATTAATAATTTTTTTAAGCAAAGCAATAATCGCACTGCTGTTTCCCCAGGTCAATTCAAGTCCATCGGTATCTTCTTTGCTTATAATGCCATTTTCATAACATTCTATTGCAAATGCTATAACTGACCCAGCCGAAATAGTATCAAGTCCAGCTCTGTTGCAGAGTTCATTGCAGATAAAAATTGTATCAAGATCATCATTCATAAGAAGCGGACCAAAAGCACAACAGGTTTCATATTCTGGTTTATGAGTATGGTCGCCTTTTAGATTGAGTCCCGTAATATCACAAATGCCACCGCAGCCAATGACACAGGAATAACAGCGATATTTTTTTGTTTCTCGCGCAATGATTCTGTCTGGGTTTAGCTTTTCAAATTTCTCAGGACCAAAATCTTTGACAGACCCAGTCCAATTTTTTATAGGTGAATCTCCATTAACAATACCAACAGTATTATTATAGGTTGTGCCCCACTTCTTTAAAACCATAGCTGTCGCAGAACCAGGTACGGGCACAACAACAGGAAGACTCAGCGCTTTACCCATAGTCTTTAAGAATTTACCTGATGCAATTTTAGGCCACTGCGCTTTATTGATAAACTCTGCATACTGCTTTGACAGCGCTTTGATTTTTTCTGGATTTGCTGTCTCTACTTTTTTGTTGCCGCTCAAAATTATCGCCTTGAGTTTTTTTGAGCCCATAACTGCACCAACACCAGAACGCGCTGCGTATCTTCCCCCGTCATTTGAAATTCCAGAAATTAATGATACATGTTCTGCTGCAGGACCTATAACCGCAACAGCAGGCTGCCTTTTGCCTTTCCATGAAGCAAGAATTGTCTGTTCAGTTTCTATTGCATCGAGTCCCCAGAGATTTCCTGCAGGTTCCAATCGCGGCCCATTTTCATCAGCGATAAAAACAACAGGTTCCTCAGCTATTCCCTTAAAAAAGACTCCATCCCAACCGCATTGCTTTATAGCAGGAGAAAGATTGCCTCCGCAATTTGCATCACCCCATCCTCCGGTAAGCGGCGATTTTGTACAAACCATCCATCGCCCTGTCATAAGTGATCCCGTTGCCGTTAATGCACCGCTCATAAAAGCAAGCACATTCTCTGGCCCAAGAGGATCAGCTCCTGCAGGTATCATTCTATTTAAAAGATATACTGCAAGCCCAATACCACCAATATATGTTTCATATACTTTAGAGTCGATTATTTCTTCTTGAAATGTCTTCTTTGTGAGATCAACAATCAATACTTTACCCATTACTGCATACATAGCAAGCTATTCTCCTACAATAAAATCTATACTGGTTATCGAAATAATATCAGCAGAATCTTCAATTGCTGCAAGATTATCACATACTAATAAAAATGCCCACAATTTTTGGTTATCATTGTAAACAAGTTTTATAAGAGCCTCTTTTTGCTTTCCATCTATTACAACAAAAGCAGTTATATAATAATAATATGGATGTGCTTCAGTATTTAATTCTAATTCTTGATTTACTGTAACTTTTGTAATTTTTAATTTTCCCGAAGCAGCAACAATATTTTTTAATGCTTTTTTAGAAATCGCTTCAAATTGTGTATCTGGATTTTCGCCTTTTTGAAGGCTATATACTTCAAAAGCATATAAATTTATTCCTTGCGAAGCATCAAAGAGATGTACTATCCCATCACTGCGTTGCTCTTCTTCATACCAAAGCGGATAGTACAAAGAAAAACCAGCAGATTCAATTTCATAATACGTATAGGGATTATAGTCACTATTAAATTGACTTAGGGCATAGAGTTCCTCATCAAATGAATTTCCATCACCATA
>CAZVTR010000007.1:26943-32893 GCA_964630305.1 uncultured Treponemataceae bacterium
ATATCCTTCTGTTACATATATGCTTTCAGAATCCTTTATGGTGATGCCTACTGCACCTGAACCTTCAAAGTTGCAATTACTTAAGGTTATTTTCTGCACTTTTTCAAGAAACATTACACCCGCCATGCATGGACTCGAAACTGTATGAACCATGCTTACATCCTGAATGGTGACATTGGTAGAATTATTTATTTTTAGTACTTCACAATATGCTGAATTTGTTGCAATTACTGCATTGTTTCCAACTATCTTTAAGTTTTTTACATTTTGAATAACAAGTTCACTTGCATTGCCTTTGCTTTCCCATACCACATACTGATTAGTAGTTTTATATCCTTCAGCCAGATTATAGGTTCCAGTTTTAAGTTCAATGATTCTATCTGGACCTATTGCCTTAATAAAATCCTTTACAGTTGATACTTTAATTGTCTGCTGCGCCCAGACACACTGAAACAGCACAACTATTATAATAAGAACTATGCTATGTCTCTTCATAGTCGCCCCCTTTTATTTCTTTTAATTATTCTATCTATTCTAGTATATGCTTTTCATTAAAAAAGGCAAGCATGACTTACATATATCATGAAATGGTAAGCATCAAAATAAATATTGCAATCTACGCGGTATATGGTATGCTACTATAAGAAAAGCTAGCTTTATTATATAGAGGTACGCCATGAAAGAAGCAGTAATAATCCTCGCTCATCAATTCGAGGAAGTAGAAGCAGTTACTCCTATTGATTTTCTCCGCAGAGCAGGAATTGATGTTACAATTGCCGGGCTCGAAGATCAAACAATAAAAAGTGCTCGTGGAATTAGTATGCTTTCCGATGTAAAGCTTCAAGATATTGAAAATCAATATTTTGATGCCGTCATACTACCAGGCGGAAAAGGTGCCTGGACAATTGCAGAATCAGACCGTGCACGTACTTTTATTCTCAACCATTACCGGAATAATAAACTAATAGCAGCAATTTGTGCAGCTCCTGCGATAATATTGGGAAAATCATTAGGGATTCTTGATAATAAAGCTTTCACCTGCTATCCTGGGCTTGAACACGAAGCTGGCAGCGGAAGATATTGCAATACACCGGTCGTTCAAGACAGCAACTGCATTACCGCACAGGGACCTGGTTCTGCTGCGCAGTTTGCTCTTGCGATAATAAAAGCACTTGCAGGCAATGAAAAAGCACAGGAAATAGCACGTGCAACGTTGCTTAAATTAGACTTTTAACGCAGCATTCCACTTATTGCATCATCTTTTTAAGCAATAGTTACTTTAAATTTTCATTACTAGTTATTGCTCTTGTCACATACTTCTATTATATAAGGCTTAGCTTTAAACAGGTTTGCTTTACCTAATAAATAAACTATCCCAAAACCTATTAGCAAACCAAAAACACCAAGCAGGTTTCCAGCAGTTTCATGTTTAAAAAAATATCTGCCTGCAAAATATCCTATAATAAGCAATGCAAGCGGAATTACCATAAACACAAGCAACACCCACAATGAAGCATTTGGAATTTCTATTACTGCAATATCCCCTACAGTACAGCTATGATTGTTTTTTTGCACTGTAATTACTTTACCGAGAGCCCCGCAATTATCCTTATTGCCGCAGTTATGACAACCTTCATTCATCGTTATACTTATATCAACTGTATCTTTATTAATTTTTATTATTGTACCAGTTTCACGCATGAAATTCCTCCTTGCATTGCAATCTAATGCGTTCAATATGCAACGGCTTCCCTTCATCACTCAATTCGAGAATTATTCCTTGTAATTCTAAGTCATTATGCCAGCTTTTATGAATTACTGGTATTCCAAGTCTAAAACCTTTTATCGCAATATGTGGATTAGTTCCTAAAACACCTGTACTGCTTCCTGTTCGGCCGCAGCAGCTAATATACGCTGTTCCTTTAGCTGTTATTTTTTCATCACCTGTAAGTACTTTTGTATGCGAACCAGCCAGTAATGCTGCTTTCCCATCAACATAATGAGCAAAAGAAAGTTTTTCTGCTGTCATCGCTGCGTGAAAATCAATTAAAATTATGCAGTTTTTAAGTTCTTGATAAATCCTATCGAATGCTGTATAAGGACTGTCAGCGTGAAACCTGCTAAACCCGCGCTGTCCAATTAAATTTACAACAGCAACTTTAAGCTTCGATTTTCCAATCTCCTTTACTACATACCCTATGCCAGGACTATCCCCTGAAACATTTGCCGGTCGTATAATCCAATTGCTCTTTTTTACTATCGGAACAATATCTAATTGCCGAAAGGCATGCTCTCCGAGACAAAGGACATCAGCACCAAGTTTATGGAGATAAAAGGCATGAGTCTTACCTAACCCCTGCCCATTAGTGCAGCTATCAGCCTGTACAACTGTAAAATCAATAGAGTAATTTTTTATAACATCTTTAAGCATATAACGGAGTGTAAAAACTCCTGGGGAACCAACAGGTTCTCCTACCCATAGAATTTTTACTGCCATAAACTTTGGCTGTCTTTTCTGCCTAAAAAGGGCTTATTATCACTTGAACGAATCAAACTAAATCCTTTCCTGCTTATACTGTACATTCTACTGTTTACTACATACGTGCAATCCAATCTATTTTCTCATGTATCAGCACTATTGATTCTTATACTGCTCAATTTCATCGTGAACATATTCAAGTGCAATACCAGCTTCTTTAAACATAGCTTCACTCTCTGCGCCTTGATGATACTTGCTATAGCAGACAACTCGTTTTATGCCGCAGTTAATAATCATCATGGCACAAGTTCTGCAGGGAGTCATTTTGCAGTACAATGTTGAACCTTCAATAGCTACTCCCTTTCGGGCAGCTTGGCAAATCGCATTCTGCTCTGCATGCACAGTTCGCACACAATGCGTACTTACAGTACCGTCCTCATGCACCATTTTTTTAAGCTGATGTCCAACCTCATCGCAGTGCGGAAGTCCAGAAGGCGCACCAACATACCCAGTCGCAAGTATCTGGTTATCTTTTGCAATAACACAGCCTGAACGTCCTCTGTCACAGGTAGCACGTTTGGCTATTGCCATGCATACTTCCATAAAGTATTCATCCCAAGATGGCCGTATATAGGTTTCTTCCGGCATTGTATCATCCTTGTAACAAAATGATATTCTATGATAACCTTATACAGATTTTTAATCAATGATTTTCTAGATTAGAGGAGTTCTTTGCTTATGAAAAGAATATTGCTGGCTCTGAGCATTTCCGTATTAATTGTTATGAGTACATCCTGCCACACAGCAGGTCTTAGCGATGGACTCTATGCGGATTTAAATACCACCAAAGGCACCATCACCATACAGCTTGAATATGAAAAGACGCCGCTTACTGTTGCCAATTTTGTTGGACTTGCCGAAGGCACACTGCAAGTTACTCAAGGTGTTCATTTTTACGATGGACTCACCTTTCATCGTGTTGAACCTGGTTTTGTAATTCAGGGCGGAGACCCCCGCGCTGATGGCACAGGCAGCGCAGGATATCTTTTCCCCGATGAAATTATACCTGATTTAAAACATGATGCCCCTGGAATTGTTGCAATGGCAAACAGCGGACCCAATACCAATGGATCTCAATTTTATATTACGCTTGCAGCACTGCCACCGCTTGACGGCTACTACACAATTTTTGGGAAAGTCGTAAAAGGTATGGATGTTGTAAAAAAGATAGAAAAAGGCGACACAATAAAAACCGTTACCATACGACGAATTGGCTCAAAGGCAAAAGCATATAAAGCAACACAAGAATACTGGGATGAACTATTTGGTCTGGCTGTAGCAAAATTACGGCAAAAAAGCGCAGAAGAACGGCAAGCAACACTCGAACAGATGAAAAAGCGATGGCCTAATCTTACCGCAAATGAACGAGGCATATATTCAGCGGTTATCAAGGAGGGCGCTGGCAATCCTATCTACCGAGGCGTTTTGGCGCATATTGCATATAAAGCTATGCTCCCTAATGGCACTGTGTTTGATCGTTCAGAATTAAATGGCTCAGATTTTGTATTTGAAGTTGGAGCAGGCCAGGTTATTCCCGGCTGGGACATTGCAATGATTGGCATGAAAAAAGGCGAGAAGCGCATAATTGCGATACCGCCGGAACTAGCATATGGTTCACAGGGCTATAAAAAAATAATACCGCCCAATTCATTTATTGTGCTGGAGATTGAAGTAAAAGATATTGAGTGGTAGATGCATTATGAACAGGCACCATTGAGTGCCTGTTTTATAACAGCTTCAAATTCTTCAATAGTAAATGGTTTTGCTAAAGTGCAGTAAACGCCAAAATGACCCACAAGACTACGTACAGAATCAGCTTCTGTAGATACTCTTCCAGACATAAGAATTATTGGAACACCAGAAAATTTGCTATTAATATCGATAGCAAGCTCCATGCCGCTTCTGTCAGGAAGCACAACATCAATGAGACACAAGTCTGGCTTGAGTGTTTCAAGGAGTTCTATACACTCATCAGCACTTCCTGCAGTTACAGTAACATGTCCAAGCTTTTGCAGCATGAGTGTACATAATTCACGAATACTCCATTCATCATCTACAAGCAGCACTTTAGCCATAGGTTCCCCTTTACAGTTTGCACAACAGTATGATGCATTACGCAGTTTTAGTAAACTGCCAAACCCAGACTTTTTCTGTTTCTACCAAATAATTAAATTACGCAATTTTATCAACAATTTTATCACCAAATTATGTTGACCTGCAAGCATTTTTTTTATACAATGCAAGCAATGCCGGGGTGGTGGAATGGTAGACACCAGGGACTTAAAATCCCTTACTGCGCAAGCGGTGTGCGAGTTCAAGTCTCGTCCCCGGCAGTTTTTATTTTACTTTAATATTAAAAACACCATCCCAGCTCTGAGGCGGTGGATTTTTCTTATAAAGCCTAATACGATCAATAAATACCGCGCTTGGTTCATCAGAAGTCTGATCATATAATTTTGTGAATAATTCTAATGCACCATCCCAGTCCCGATTAAAATATTTTTTAAGAGCAAGTTCAAAAGCCTTTTTTAAGGTAAGCTGCTGTTTTGTTGCTTTTTCAGCAACAGCGAGCACTTCATAAATTCGCACTGGTATTGATTTTCCTTTAACAGTAATCAAGTCAATCTCTCTGCATAAAAAATATTCTTGCACTGCTTTGTATGTCATTTCTGAAATAAGAATAGCTGTACCATAGAGTTTATTGGTTCCCTCAAGCCTTGCTGCAAGATTTACTGTATCGCCAATACTTGTAAAATCCATCCGGTTCCTTGCACCTACCGAACCAAATGTTACCGTGCCAGAATTTATACCAATACCAATTGCAATTGGTGTTTTTGCTTCCTCAATAGCTTTTTGCGCTTCACGCGCCATTGCTTCTTTTAATGCCAAAGCAGCTAGACAAGCTCTTTTTTCTTTATCCTGACCTTCGAAAAAAGCCATAAGTTCATCGCCGACAAACTTATCAATATCGCCGCCGTGTTTAATAATAATATCAGTTTGTAAAGATAGGTAATGGTTGAGAAGATTAACAATATCTTCTGGATTTCTACCTTCACACAGGCTGGTAAAACCGCGTATATCCGTAAAAAGGAAAGCTAAATCTTTTCTTTCGGTGCTAGGACTGCCTTTTTCAGATGCTTTTAATGTAGATGTTGAAATATAGGGAATAATCCCTCGAATCACATTGGTCATATTACTAATTTCTGTGGATAGATTTTTAATTTCATCTCGGGTTGTTATTCTATCTTCGTACCGTAAGTCTTCAATACCAATGCGTTCTGTTCCTTTTATCATCATCGTGAGTTTTGAAGCAATCTCATATACACCAACACGCAAAAATAAAATAGGATACACTATCGTTCGGCCAAACCAGTAAATTGCAAAAATTGAAAAATAAATAAAAATCAGTGC
>CAZVTR010000007.1:32993-52926 GCA_964630305.1 uncultured Treponemataceae bacterium
GAGCGCTGATAAAATGTGAGTGCATCAAATTTAAATGTCTTTTTCCGCTCATTTTGAATTCGCTGTATAGAAAAATAATCATCTATAGCAATTTTATCGGTGATAATAGTCCGCACCGTGTTTGCTGTCTGTTCTGCCTGTGAAAATGCTGTATCTTCAAGTGATACTGCAAGTGTCCTAGAAAAATCGCGCAATAATACTGCAACAAGCACTGCTATGATAAAAATTAATACAAAAGAAAACACAAAGGTAAGGCGTCGCTGTATACCCCACCGTTTTATAAATGCACGAAACCTCCATTTTTGTTGTTCGACTTGTTCTCTGAATTCCCGATATCGCTTATAGTCAGGATTCATAAGGGCGAACCAGGAAAGCAGCCGTGAAAGCGAAACTGCATTCCAGATAATAGTTATTGCTAAGAATACCCATGAGAACCATGGATAATTTTGAAAATAAATTTCTTTATCGGCAAATGTAATAATATGCAAAAAGTAGACAATAACAATTGAAGTCGATGCAACAATATCACCAATGATCACAGTCGCGCCATTAAGGCGTAAAGCAGGATGTAGTTTTTTATGCAATATCGGTGCCAATAATTTCCAGAGCACAATCGGAGCATGTATCCAGATACATATATAGCTAATAATTACAAGCAATTTGCTCGCTTCGACAGTATTGAGCAGTACAGGTAAAAACCATGCCTGCGGAAATAATACAGGACTTCCAAGGTTGATATATATTGGAACAAATATCCACGCGCCAGAGATAGCAAGTGAAACTATATATAAAAAACCAAGCAATATGAGCCGTGCTATTTTATCGAGTTTAGCTTTATTAATCTTCATAATTAGCTCCCTCCATATTGATCAAGCAATGCTTGTTTCTGCTTGGCTTTTTCAAGATAATCAGCAGCATCAAGATAATCAGGATCAATAGAAACAACAATAGTTAACGCTGCGATTGCATCTTTGAATCGCTCTTCCCTATAAGCCTGTACACCTCGCTCATAATAGGTTTTTAAACTGTCATAAATTCTTTTTTTTCGCTCTTCAAGAGTACTTCGCTCATTGGCATCTGTTGTAGTTTTTAATCTCGTAATAATAAGCGTAAATGCATTGACAAGATCACCCTTGTTTAGCGCTGTATCAATTGCTTGTAAAGCAGCAGTAAAATCTGCGCTGCGAATCTGTTCTCCCTGAGCTTCTGCAACACGCTTTTGCAAATTTTGAGCATCGGTTGTTTTTTTGATTGCAAGAGCTCGGCTGATTCGTTGAGCAGCTAATTGCCATTCTTTTCTCTGTTCATGGTAGCGGGCCCATGCAAAGTATAAGCTATACTCTTCATCTTTTATCTGTGCTGTAAAAGCATTGTTAACTTTTGTATTGAGATCTTTGGCTACAGAGAGAGAATTAACAGCTTGATCAAATTTTTGCGCAAGCCGCAATGCTTTTGCTTGCTCAAGTTTTGTTTTAACAATTTTTTCAATCTCGCTCTTAAGTTCCTGAAATGCGCGGCCAGCATCAAAATTTGAATTATCAATACTGGTTACCCGCTGTGCGAGCGTATATGCTTTGATAATAGCAGTTTCCCGATCTGAATCTTTTTTTGCATTTTTTGCAGTTTCCCGTAATTCATTTATCTTCAAAAGGTTATTTGTGATATAGTCTTTTTTTATATCTGCAGTTTGTTTTATTAATTCTTGAACCCGTTTATCTTTTGCATCAAATGAACGCGCTTGTTCAACAGCATAGAGCATTGCATAGGTTTCATCATCAGAGCGTTTTGCCTTTTTTTGCAAATTTTGTGCTTGTGCTACAAAGTTTTCAAAACGCTTGTTTTTATAATCATCAAGCAGCAATAAATATTGTTTTGCTGTTGTATTGGCCGGGTTAAGATCCAGTGCTGCCTGAAATATTTTTCTAATCCGCTCTAGTTCTGTATAGTTATTATTTTTAATTAGTTCTGTTTTATAAAGTTCTATACCGTAATTGGTCAGCACCTGACTTTTATATTCATCAGGAACTTCTTGAACAAGCACCGCATCAGGACCAAATGTAACACACGCTGATAGTATCAGCGTAAAAAAAATAAAAATGCAATTTGATACAGTTTTCATGGTTTAATCATAACGTATTTACAGGTATATTTCTATATTATTGAGATGAATTGTCTATATAAAAAAGCAGGATTGCTTTTTGGGCAATCCCGCTTTTAATAAAAGTATAATGCTTCAGATTTTAGTAAGAACTTGGGAAGCCTGCAAACGTGCAGAACTCATCCCATTTAGTATCAACGCAGATGTCAAGCTGGTTATAAATTGTGGTTGTTGACTTCATGGTGATTGAAGTGCCAAATGCCTTATTAGTCCAGGTTGAACCGCTCCAGTTGTTGGTTATAAGGCTCTGTGCACAGAGATTCTTAACAGCTGTCGCTTTATCTTTTACTGTTTGTGTAACAGAAGTACTTGCAATAACAGCATTCATGAAACCAACTAAATCTTTAGTATACCCTGAGAAATTAGAAAGATTTCCAGCAAGTGTTTTGAATACAGAACCTGCTGTGCCTGAGCTGATTGCAGCATTTGCAAAATCATTTATAGCAGTACCAAGCTGTGCTGCAAAGGAAAGGTTTGCTGTTGAGAAAGTTACATCTGAAGTAGTCGCGTACCATGCTTTATACTTATCAAAAATAGCTTTCACAGCAACGGCTCCATCACCTGCAGGATTTGATTTGAGCGTTGAGAGCCATGTCCAATCCCAGCCATCACCTGGTTCTGTTTGCTCACTTGCAGCCATGTACTTTGCAAAATTGCGATACTGATAATATATTTCTGCAGTTGCCATGAGACATGCATCAAATCCGACAAATTCAAATTTTTTGCCAAGCAGAGAAACAGCATAGTTCATTATTTGTGACTGCTCTACTTCTGAAAGATGATCACCGCCGTTGGTATCATCCCATGCAACACCACGAGGATTTCTATCAACAGCTCCGCCATGATTCCAATATACAAAACCATATTTGTCTGCAGGGAAATTTTGTTTTGCATACGCAATAAAATTCTTTGCAGTTTGTGGATCACCCATATTTACTTCACCAACATCCTGAAGTAATACCGATGAACCGCTCTGTACATAGTAATATCCATGAGTTGAGGATGAATTATCCCAGAGTACTACAATATTAATATTAGAATCGGATCCAACCTGCTGCATTTCCTGTATATCTTTAGTACCATATGAGGAAAGGTTATTGTCTGCATCGAGATATACCATAATCGTCCAGGATTTCTGAGGCTGCGGGAGTGTAATTCCGCCGCCACCGCCACCTCCGGATGTTGTCACCGATATTGTATATCCGCGGTTTGTACCTGTTTTTCCGCCATACGAATAACACCTAATGTAGTAGGTTTTTGTTGAAGCAGCAGTAAAGGTTATTTTTGAACCATAATCACCTGATGCTTTGTCATCATTGGAAGCTTTAAGTGTGGTGCCATCATATAAATACAGATAGGTATCAGCAACACCAACAACCCATGTTTCAATAACATAAGTTTTTCCTGCAGTAGCACTGAACTTGAGCCAGTCAGTTGCATCATCGTAAAAATTGTGTTCCTGTACTGCACCATCTGTGGTAATTGTTTTTGCTGCAGTTTGTGAATCATCCTGTTCATATGCATCAGGAGAAGTCATGTTAATGGCTCTTACAGGGTCTCGATAGACTTCTGCCTTTGGTGCAAAAGTGCCGTCTGTTTCGATGCTTAAGGGGTTGGAGCATGCGGCGAGAACGACAAGAGCCGCGACAAGAATAGTAAGCAACTTTTTCATTAGTAATTCCTTACTTAATGTAAAGATATGAACTGCTTCCATGGCAGCAGTTCTGACGGCGGAAGGCAACGAGCTAGCAATGTTGCCTAGCACCTCTCAGACTATTACACGAATAGCTGAATATGAAAATTATGATATACCATTTTATTAATATGTCAACAAAAATTTTATTTTTTGATACATATTTCCCAAAACAGTAAAATTTATTAAGTTTGTAGATTGTTGCATTTTGTTAAATATTGACAACAATAAATATATGATTTACCATAACGCCTGATATGATTTCACATCATAAGGAAACTATGCGTATGGATGATTTTTCAATAATAACGACAAAGCTTAAAGCACTTGCAGATCCAGTCAGGCTTAAGATCATTGATATGCTTTCATGTATGGAGCTTTGTGCATGCAGTTTACTAGAAGGACTTTCAATTACTCAGCCAACGCTTTCTCACCATATGAAAATTCTTATTACAGCACAGTTAGTAACATCCTCAAAACGAGGAACTTGGGTATACTATACAATTAACCATGAACAAATAGATAAATTATTTTCAGTAATTGATGCACTGCGAAAACCCAAAATAGACTGTACTTGCCATAAGCATATATGTGTATGCACTCCAAACTTCATGCAAACTGAACAAAAACAACCTGAGGAAATTCCAACATAAAGAGTTTTATTGACATTAGTTTTAGCTGTGTATTTTACAGGATAATTGAGGAGTATTTTGTATGAAAAAACTTACTATCCTTTTTTTATGCACTGGCAATTCTTGCCGAAGTCAAATGGCGGAAGGCTGGGCACGACACCTAAAAAGTGACGTTATTGATGCGTATTCGGCAGGCATTGAGCCACAAGGTTTAAATCCGCTTGCTGTTCGTGCTATGGAGGAAGCAGGCGTAGATATATCTAAACAAACCTCAAAACATGTATCGTCGCTAATGCATATTCAATTTGACTATGCAATCACTGTGTGCGGACATGCTCATGAAAATTGCCCTCGGTTCCCGGGAAAAACAAAAATTGTACATGTAGGATTTGAAGATCCGCCACATCTTGCACGAAATGCACAATCTGATGAAGAAGCAATGATACACTATAGGCGTATTCGCGATGAGATCAAAACATTTATTGAAACGCTTCCTGATGCACTTACAGCTTCATAAACAACAGATACAGCGGAATAAACTATAAACACACCTAAACATGGAGAGCATATGAAAGAAAAAAATCGTGAAGGCATAAGTTTTTTTGAGAAATATCTCAGTATCTGGGTAGTGCTCTGCATGACAGCAGGAACACTGATAGGAAGGTATATTCCAGCTATACCAAATGTTTTAAGCAAACTTGAATATGCTCATGTATCTATTCCAATCGCAATACTTATCTGGCTGATGATTTACCCAATGATGATGAAAGTTGATTTTACCAGTATAAAAAACGTAAGAAAGAATCCTCAGGGGCTCTTTGTAACATGGATTACAAACTGGCTCATAAAACCATTTACCATGTATGGCATAGCATATGTCTTTTTTTATGGTGTGTTTAAAACATTTATTCCAGAACCGCTGGCAAAAGACTATCTTGCTGGCGCAATCCTTCTTGGAGCAGCGCCCTGTACTGCAATGGTATTTGTTTGGAGCTATCTTACAAAAGGAAATCCTGCTTATACTGTAGTTCAGGTAGCAACAAACGACCTTATTATTTTAGTTGCATTTACGCCTATCGTAGCCCTGCAGCTTGGAATTGGAGGTATTACAATTCCCTGGGACACGCTGCTACTTTCGGTTTTCCTTTTTGTTGCTATCCCTCTCGCAGGTGGTATGATAACACGTACATCAGTTATAAAACATAAAGGCTTTGATTATTTTTTCAATGTATTTCTACCTAAATTTAACAACATAACTATTATTGGATTGCTCTTAACGCTCATCATTATTTTTTCATTTCAAGGCAAAACCATTCATTCTAATCCAATTCACATTATACTCATTGCAATACCGCTGACCATCCAAACTTTCTTAATTTTTTTCATAGCCTATATAGCTGCATGGAAATTAAAGCTCCCGCATGATATTGCAGCACCGGCAGGGATGATTGGAGCATCAAACTTTTTTGAACTTTCAGTTGCAGTGGCGATCTCCCTATTTGGAACATCATCTCCTGTAGTGCTTGCAACAGTCGTAGGCGTGCTTGTAGAAGTGCCGGTTATGCTGACACTGGTTGCAATCGCAAATAAAACAATAAATTGGTTTAACTCAAAAAAGTTTTGATAGGTTCCATTTTTTATAAAGTTTGCCCAGAGGGGGACTTGAACCCCCATGCCTCTCAGCACTAGTACCTGAAACTAGCGTGTCTGCCAATTCCACCATCTGGGCAGGCAGTTGCAGTGTACAGTAGTCTATCATTTTTTTCAATAGCCAGTTTACTTTTCTAGAACATGCATTATACTAAAAAAATAAGGGAATATTCCATTTATGTATACATTATCAACTGGCTTTATTTTATCACGATTGTCGGCAATAGCTGTAGTTTTATATTTTTATACTGCTGTTAAAGTACTGAGCATTAATCCCAAAGGAACAGCTAATATAGTCGCTTTTTTTTATAACCTTGTATTTGCTATTTGGGCTATTGGCGCGGTATTCTGGTACGATGCCCCAACTAAAACCCAGGCATTCGAATTGTACCGAACTTTTTATTGGTGCTGGTGTATTTTCCCGCCAATAACATTACATTTTTTTCTTGAAATTGGGTTCCCATACAGCAGCTCATATGCGAAGTTTCGTACACCGCTGCTGTCATTACTCTATATTCCTGCACTCTACTTTATTTTTTTCACCCGTGACAAGGTACTCGGCGATCCTGTATTCCAGGGTGGCTATTGGATGGTTGGTATAAAGAATGGGATTCACTATTTGTTGTTTTCATTCCATTACATAATCTATATTATCGGGGGACTTATACTGCTCTTTATCCAATTACTGCGCACTAAAAATCCTATAGAGAAATCAGCTTATACTATTTTTCTTTTTACTGGATTGCTTCCTCTCGTGTTTAGCGTTGTTACCGATTTTCTATTCATCATATATAAAGTTGATTTCCCCAATCTTGCAATTCTGTGGATACTAATACTCTCTCTTGGTTTTTACTATGCTATAAGCCGTTATGGTTTCATGAACAGATTTCCAATACAAAAAAACCTGCTCAATGCCGTAAACGACCACATTATTGTGTGTGATACTCAGCTCCACATTCTCTGGGGCAATGATCAAATGCTGAAAGCTGCTAATTGCCGCAACATGCTTGCATTAAGGGAAAGCAGTATTTCTTCGATTTTTTTTAATATTAACCTCGATGCTGTTAAGAAAGTTGCTTCCGGCATAGAACAGTCTTACTATGAAAAATGTTATCTTGGTGTAAAAAAAATTCCGGTAGAAATTAGAGTTTCAGCTCTGCATAATTTCCAGCAGCCTTCAGGTGCTCTAATTGTTGCAAATGACATTAGCAATGTTCAAGCAAAAGAAAAAGCCGAACAGGATGCCCAGATCCAGCGATTAGTATTAGAACACTTTATAACTTTTTCGATGGATGGAATTTTATTAGCAGATGCAGATGGCACATTAATATACTGGAATGTAGCAATGGAAATTATTACTGGGATTAACAATAGATTAGCAGTAGGTAAAAAATTTTGGGATATCCAGGCTCAACTGGTACCTCGTGAACACAAAAGTGCTAATGATCACTTAAAATATAAAAAACAATTTATCGCAGTATTACTTGGTGAAGCAAACACAGGAAATTTTTATGAGGAGCATGAAATAGAACGACAGGACGGGATACACAGAATTCTCCAAACGACGAGTTTTGCAATACCGGTTCCCGGCACACAATATTTTGGCAGTATAATTCGAGATATTACAAAAGAAAAAATTGCAAATGAAAATTTCTTTGAACAGCTTCAAAAGATGTATACACTAAAAAATGTTGAAGCAATAAGTACATTAAGCAAAGGTCTAGCACACGATTTCAATAATAATTTAACAGGAATTTCTCTAGCAATTGCATTGATTCAAGATAAACTTAAATCACACGCATCAATAACCTGCGATGAACTTCAGCAAGAACTACATATTCTCTCACTTGCATCCCAGCGTTCACTTGCATTAACCAGAAAACTAGCTTCGTTTACAAAAAAAGAAGATGAGTTCAAACTATTCCCTATTAAAACAGCTATTAAGAATGTTTATGACTTTGCTAAACTTAATGCAAAAGCAAACATTGCAATTAACTTAAATATTACACTTGATGATACTGTTCTTGTATTTGGAGATCAGCATCAAATTGAGCAAGCATTACTTAATTTAATTAGTAATGCTGAGTATGCAATCGCTAAAAAGGGCGCTGATTTTAATGGGGAAATAACAATTGCTGCGCAAATCGAGAATGCAGGGAAACTATCTGCTTACAGTTATAGTTCACAAAAAGCAACTTTTGTGAATATTACCATTAAAGATAATGGAACTGGTATACCTAATGAAAACATTAAGCTAATATTTGAACCATTCTTTACCACCAAAGACAATGAATCGAATTCTGGTCTTGGTCTTACTATGGCTTATGGCATTGTAAAACAGCATGATGGAACTATTGAAGTTAAATCTTCAGAAGGTGAAGGTGCTGAGTTTTCTGTCTTAATCCCAATTAACTCTGCACAAAAAGAAAATGAGATTCAAATAAAACAAAATAGAGGTTATATTTTCATAATTGACCATGAAAGCAATATTACACTGCGGCTTGAAAACCTTCTCGTTTATCTAAATTACTCTTCTGTTATTGCATCATCTATGGAACAAATAGAAGAAACACTTAGTATTTTTTCTCCAGTTAATGCTTTTATTATCAATCCAATAATGTTTTCAAATTCATCACAAGAAGAAATTGATAAGCTTACTAGCTTACTAAAAAACACACCGATCCTTTTTTTAGGAAATCCGCCAGCTGATAATAAGCTTTCCCAATGGTTTACTGACAGCTCAAAAATTATTAAAGTTATTTCCTATTCATTTACTATTACCGAACTTGGGAAAGAGCTTTTTGAAGCACAATGGGAACTCACTCATCATGAGGAATAAAAGGTTTTGTTCGTAATTTCTGGCTCATACCGGTAAAGCCGAATGTCCAAATTAGCCCTGTTTCTGGTTCATTCAATGGCGAAGCTGTTTCTGTTTCCATTCGGCTATGATCCGTAGATTCAGTAGCGCCTGCAATAAATATTCTTCGTTTTTTTCTATTTGTATTTGCATGTGCATAGGTTTTACTTAATTCATTTAATAATTGCTGTATTGAAATCCATTCATCATCATCACAATAAACAATAAACTCATATAGAAAACTTCTTGGTCTTCCACCTGACTCATCCAATGGATTATCAAAAC
Organism: uncultured Treponemataceae bacterium; assembly: GCA_964630305.1. Taxonomy (GTDB): domain Bacteria; phylum Spirochaetota; class Spirochaetia; order Treponematales; family UBA12059; genus JAKPPT01. Next base: position 42,269 of record CAZVTR010000007.1, read on the forward strand.
TTGAATCAAAGAATTGTTTAAACCCATCTTTAAAGCGTTTGCTTATCATTTTATATAAATCATTTTTTTGCTCAGAATGGACAGTTTCAGGTTTTATAATATAGTGTTCTGCAGAAGGCTCATACTTTCTGGCAAGAATTCCATTTATCATCAAAGTATCTACTAATCGCACAATACCTGCTTGTTCTAAAATCTTAACATGATAGTGTACTTTTCCGGGACCATCACCTAATAAGCGGGCTATATCTGTAGCTGTTGCTGGTTCTCGATAATCGCGCATAGCTTGCAATATCTTAAGCCTATAAGGATGTGTAAAAGCTTTTATCTGTTCTTCTGTCTCCAAAAATAACTGCTCTTCCATATACTGCCTTGTTATGGTTCATTTGAAAAAACTACAACTTTATTTCTTCCTGTTTCTTTTGCCACAAAAAGCGCTTTATCGGCATTTTGATAGAGTTCGTCTTTTGTTTTTGCATGATCTGGGAAAACGGCAACTCCTAATGATACTCTTATTTGTATATTTGCCGGATTTGATTCTTTGCCTTTTCTAAACTCAAGATAAAGCAATTCGCTTTCTTTTCTAATATGTTCAGCTAATGTGACAGCTTCTTCTAAACCTGAATCTGGCATAAAAAACGCAAACTCATCGCCAGATAAACGGGCAGCAATTATTCCATCAGAAACACATCTTGAGAACGCCGCACCAGCTGTTGCTATGACAGCATCCCCTGCTTCCTGCCCAAATGATTCATTGACAATATGAAACCGATCGATATCAAGCATCAAAAGTGCGCACTTCATACTTAAAGAAGTGTGTGAATCGGATAATTTTGAAAACCATCCTATCATACTTTCTTCTAAAAATCTCCGATTAAAAAGACCAGACATATCATCTGTGATTGCACGCTTTCTTGCTGTTTCGCCCCATCGAACAATGTCATTTAAAAACGACGATGCTTCATTGAGCCAGTCCGTCATTGTTGATGTCATTGCGGTTAATATTTTTACACCGATATCGGCACATTCCCAAATAATTCTATAAAAATCTATTGCATCGAGCGCGAGGAGCAAAGAATCTTCTGATGCTTCGCAGGTTGCTGAACGCTTTTCATGATCGATTATTGACATTTCCCCAAAAAAAGCACCTGTCCCAAATTCATATATTTGTCTTTCAATACCATCTTCATCTTTTGTTATGGAGACTACATGTCCTTTTACAACAATATACATGCAGTCGCCGGTATCGCCTTGTTTAAATAAAATTGATCCCGCATTTACAGCAAGCGGCCTTACTAAATCAGCAACAATATGTAATTCATCACGTGTTAATTTTGAAAAAAGCTGACATTGGAGGAGAGCCTTAACAATAGATTCTTTATCCATGCTATTCATCTTTTTTCCTATCAAGCATAGTTATATGTTCTGCTCTGTTCCCGCCGTTCTGCCAGACATACAACATTCCATTGTAGGTTCTTTCAAATAATTTTTTGAGTAGTGTTCCATCATTCGGCCAGAGAGAATATCCAATACTTGCAGTAAGTATGATTGCTGTATTACCGGAAAAACCAGGCACTGTTATTTTTGGGTATCCAGCAGAAATTTCATTACAAATTGCCAGTAACTTGTTTTCATTGCACTCAGGGATTACTAATGCTGTTTCGTTGCTTTTTATTCTTAGCGCCCATCCTTTGCAATTATCAGCAATTCCAAGAAGCAATTGCGCTATTTCATACATAGCAGCATCGCCTGCTTTATGTCCATAACTATCACATAAATTTTTAAAAGCATCTGGCTTTATGCAAATTATCGCAACGGGCTGTCGCTTTTGAACTTTTCGGATTATTTCTTCGTCAAAGTAGCTTTTAACCCATAAACCAGTGGCTTTATCGGTATACATCTGATTCCTGAGTACTCTAATCCATGGAGCATTTTCCGATATAAGATTTTGGGTTGAGCGTATTCTCGCGCTAATCATAGCTACAGATCTTAGCAGTAATCTGGCGCTTACATCCGACCGCTCATTGATAAGCTGCTGCTTGGTTACTGGAAAATCAGGGAACACAAGAATTTCTGAATCTTCACATACTTTTGCAGTGGCATCATACGCACCCTGGTGAGCAAAATCAAAATCACCAAGCACATCGCCCTCAACGAACTTAGCCCTGATTGTTTCTAAACCATTTTCTTTGCTGTAAACAGCCACAGAACCTTTTACAATAATAAAAAAATGAGTGGCACGCTCCCCTGCCTTAAATAGAATTTCATGTTTTGTAAAACTATAGCAGCCGCTTTTAGTTGCAAGCCAATATAAATCATCGGGCAAAAGCCTTGTAAAAAAAGCCGATGACAGCAAATGAGAAACTCTGTCCGAATAAGGCAGGGAAACCGGATTCATGCGTTATCCTGTTCCGAATTTTTTTTATTCTCCTGTACTGAGGGCTTCATTGTTGGGAAGAGAATTACATCACGAATACTGTACGCATCAGTTAAAAACATAATTAACCTATCAATGCCTATTCCCATACCGCCTGTAGGAGGCATACCAATTTCAAGACTGGAAATAAAATCTTCATCAAGCGCATATGCTTCATCGTCACCAAGTTCGCGCTCACGTGCTTGCTGCTGGAAACGTTCAAGCTGAACTATAGGGTCATTAAGCTCACTGTATGCATTAGCAAGCTCTCTGCCATACACGAATGCTTCAAAGCGTTCAGTCATTGAAGGATCATCGGGCTTCTCCTTAGTGAGCGGTGAAATTTCAGCCGGATAATCACACACAAATGTAGGTTGAATGAGCTGTTTTTCTGCATACTTTTCAAATGCTGCATTTAAAATATCACCCTTTGTACAGTACTCAAGTTTCTTTTTTAAGAATTCATCGAGATGTTTTTCTTTTGCCAGCGCTTGAGCTTCCTGATCTGTTTTGATTGCAGTAAAATCAATCCCGCCATACTCCTTGACTGCATCGATCATGGTAATCCTTCTCCATGGCGGTGAAAAATCAAGCTCAGTTCCCTGATATACGACTTTTGTACTGCCAGTGGCCTGTACTGCACAATACGCACACAATTCTTCGCAGAGCTTCATCATAGTTTTGTAATCAGCATAGGCTTCATAGAGCTCAATCATGGTAAACTCTGGATTATGCCGTATATCGATACCTTCATTGCGGAAATTCTTGCCCATATCATACACACGTTCCATTCCGCCAACGATACAGCGCTTTAAGTAAAGTTCTGTAGCAATTCGCAAATATAAATCAATATTGAGTGCATTGCTGTGCGTGACAAACGGCCTCGCTGCAGCACCAGAAGCGATTGTTGACAGTATAGGAGTTTCAACTTCGATATAATTTCGTTTATCAAGAAATTCCCGGATACTTTTGATTATAATTGCACGTTTTCTAAAGGTATCCATAACCTGCGGATTCATTACCATATCAAGGTATCGTCTCCGATAGCGCAGTTCAGGATCTTTTAGGCCATGAAATTTCTCAGGGAGCGGCTCAAGCGCTTTTGTAAGGAGTTCCATTTTCTGAACATGAATCGAAATCTCCCCGCGTTTTGTCTTGAACACATACCCCTCGACACCGACAATATCACCGATGTCCCAGGTTTTGATTTCTGCATAAGCTTCCTGCCCTACTCCATCGGCACTGACATAGAGCTGAATTCTCCCATCTCTATCCTGCATGTCAAGAAATGAGGCCTTGCCGATATCGCGGAAGCTCATAATTCTTCCTGCTACAGAAACAGTTTTATTCTCTAAAGTCTCAAAATTTTCTTTTATTTCTTTTGAATGATGCGTCTGGCTCCACACTAATTGTTTAAATGGATTTTTCCCGGCTTTTTTGAGCTTTTCAAGTTTTTGCCGCCGTATAAGCTGTTGTTCACTTAAATTTTCTGTATATTCAAGATCTTGTTGTTCGCACATTACTGTCTCCTCTTTTTTATCATACACTATTTTTAATTTTTTGCCGAGTACGGCAGTAGCACTCTTTTAGATAGTAATGCAAAGCTGAATCGGACAATGGTCGGAGCCCATAACATGTTTCTGAATTGATGTCTTAACAATGTGCGGTAAAAAATCTTTATTGATACAATGGTAGTCAATTCTCCATCCAATATCCTTTTCTCGGGCGCGTGCTCGATAACTCCACCACGTGTAGTGCCCTGGTTCACCGGGATGAAAATGTCTGAACACATCGATAAATCCCTGTGATAAAAAGTGCGTCATAAATGCTCGCTCTTCTGGGAGGTATCCGGGATTTCCTTCATTTTCTTTCGGGTAAAATAAATCAATAGGCGTATGAGCTATATTATAATCCCCTGCGAGAATTATGTGCTTTCCTCTTGAAACAAGTTTTTGCACGCGCTGAAGTACCGCTTCGCAGAACCGGAGCTTGTAATCGAGCCTGGCTCCTCCTTCCTGAGAATTAGGGAAATAAGCACTAATTACTATAAATTTTCCAAAATCAGCCTCTATATATCGTCCTTCATCATCAAATTCACTAATGCCTAAGAGTGAGATAGCGATGGGTTTCTCTTTTGAAAATAAAGCTGTACCAGAATAACCTGGACGCTTTGCTTCTGCATAGTAATGATAGTAGGGTCTATTCTGCGCATCATAGATTGTCTTTAACTCAAGAGGCAGTTGTTCATAGCGTGCTTTTGTTTCCTGAATGCAGACAATATCAGCATTTTCTTTTTTTATCCAGTCAAGAAAGCCTTTTGTATACACAGCTCGTATACCATTTACATTCCAGGAATTTATTGTTACTAATTCTGACATTACTGTCCTCTCTCTATGGACTTGCTTCAATTACAAGATTCATTTCAAGTGATATTGTGTATTTTTTACCTGCAACCACTGTAATCTTTCTTGAAAGCACATAGTCGCCTATTTTTATTGTTAACTGGTATTCACCAGGATCAATCTCATACCCATTTTGCGACCAATCGATTTGCTTTCCGTTTATAAGGACAATAGCATTATCAGGAAGAGAAAATAACAGTACCGGCACAGCAGATGTAAATGATACCTGGATGTTAGTTGATTGTGCAGGAATAATAGTTACTGTAAAAACTTCTTCTTTATACCCTTCAGCAGACACCCGCACTGTATAAGTTCCTTTTTTAAGAAACAAGACGCGGTCTGTAAGAGAATATTTGATATCATCTACAAATACCGATACATTTTTAAGGTCGATATTTGGAGGCGTAAAAGAAAAAACAATTGAACCTTCATTTTTAATTATCGGCTTTATAGTTATATTAAAATAACTATCCTCAAGAATTTTACTGACACCTTTTCCAAGCATAAAAAAACCGAACAAAAGCGGGAATTTATCAGGAGTTGCAAGGAATGGCAGCACTGTTGCAAAGGAGTTTGTTTTTAAAGTGTGATTTTTATCTGTTGGGATTTGAAGTACAATCGATATTCTTTCGGGCAATGGCTGAAAAAACAGCTGTGTTCCCTGATAATCATATCTTGTTTTTGAAAAAGCGGGAGAAACTTTTCCGTAAATTGTCCAGCCAATTCCTCCAATATACGGGAGCATTTCTTTAGTTATTTTTATTTCAATCTCAATTCCTTGCAGAAATGAATCATTTGCAGCTATCTGAATTCCTACAGCTTCATTATATTTTAACTTTACAGTTTCTCCAGATGGATTAAGCGAAGATATAGTTACAGCATAGGGGACGGATATGCGAATATCTTCCGCATATACCCATGAGAAAACAATAATTCCCAGAATACCTATAAACCATCGTTTGATCATTGTGAAAGCCCTTGCAAAAACAATGCAGGATTTTTCGCTGCACTAAGAATCCGTATTTCAAAGTGAAGATGCGGACCAGTAGAGCGCCCAGTTGTCCCAACTGTACCTAGTATTGTACCTGAATTTACTTTTTGATTCAACCTAACTTGCATTGTTTTAAGGTGGCCATATATTGTTTCTATAGAATTATCATGTGCAATAATAATATAATTACCCAATACTGTATCAAAACCGATATATTTAACAATTCCAGTACGAGCAGCACGCACTGTCGTTCCTTCCGGCGCTGCTAAATCCACACCGCTATGGTGATGCAGTTCTCCAGTGAATGGATCTTTTCTCATACCAAAAGGGCTTGTCAATTTTGCCTTTTCTACTGGCAAAATAAAATCGGGTTTTAAGAAAAAAACACGTTCAGTACTAGAAAAACGCTCTCCGGGGAAAAAATCAAAAGCAACAATTTTATTCTGGTTGCGAATATTAATTTTTTGTGGTTTTTTTGATATCAATCTTGCATGCAATAATATATCCAAATCATTTCTGTTTTTATCATGCTGTAAAAAAATTCCGGGACTCGACGGTATAAGTATTAAGGTGCCTGGCGCAAGCGATACAGTATCACGAAAACCATTGAGTGAAACAATTGCATCATATGGTATGAGGCATCGTGAAGCAATTGTAAATAAAGTATCATTTTTTTTTACTGTATACTGTACAATAAAAACTTCTTCTGGAATTTGCCCATTTTGAATTATTGAAATATTTTGTTCAGCAGAACTTATAAGCTGATTAAAAACAATATCGTTAATATCTAAATTTTGAATTGCAGGATATGACTGCATTTGAGCGAACAGCCCAACAACAGAGATAGTTAATACTAAGCAGATTAGTAATTTATTTTTTCCCAAGCACATCATCAGCAAGTTTTTTTAGCGAAGCATCCAGCTTAATGTCAGCTGATACTGCGCTACGATTAAGTGTATAAATACCATCATTTTCTGTAATTACTTGTGAGGTTTCAATATCATTCGTTGTGGTAGGAGATTCATCATCTACGGTCTCCAATTCGCCTTCGATACAATCCTTAATTGAATAACCAGGCAAACAGCGCCGAATATATTGTTCTAAATAATCAATGGGCTCTGCATTAACAGGTTCGCTATCAGGAAGATCAGCAAGCTGCAGTTCTTCCAGCATTTCTCGCTCTTCATCTGTAAGCATTGGAATTTCTTGCACAGAGCCGCTGCTATCTGCTTCTACAATTTCAATGCCGGAGTCCTCAAGAATCGAACGAATTTCATGCTCATCAATTTCAAGGAATCCTTCTTCATCGTTATAATTTTCTAACAACGAAAGATCAAATGAATCAAGGAAAAGTTCAAATTCAACTTCACCTAAAAGCTCATCTATTTCATGCTTTACTTTTGCTTGCTCCGGTGATTTTTGATTCATTTTTTTTCTTAATTCTTTATCATTTAAAACATCATCTTCTAGGCTATCAAAAGGACTGGTAATTTCAAGCCTTTCAAAATTGCCTTTTCCCGTTGCGCCAAAATCTTCCGGAGTAAACTCTTCTATATGCGCTGCAGTAATAGTCTTAGCGCTACCTTTAGGTTTTAGCTCAGCTTCTTCATTTTGTTCTGGTTCTTCTATAATTAAACCGTCTTCCTCGTATGGTACAAGCTCTTCAACTTCAAGCTCAGTTTCGGATGCAGAAAACTGTTCAATATATTCTTTATTTAGTTCTTCAAGAATCTCAAGCCCAACATTCTCTGGAATAGTCGGGATTTCGTCCTCATCATTTTCAAAGAAAATATAACCAGTACTCTGAGTGAGCTCCTGTATCTCTTCTTGAATTGCTTCAACTGACATAGTATTAAGCAGTTCCGCTTCCTCTGGAGGTTCAGTTTTAAGTACAGCTTCCTGCTCAAGCATTATCTCCTGTTCTGCAGGAATAAGATTTGTCGAAGATGCAGCTGATTCTAGCGTTTGCTCTAACTCTGCAGTGTTTGCTCTTGGTTCCGCTTCCAAAACTGGTTCTATCTCTTCGAGCGCTTCTGCTTCCTCAGCAACAGACTCTGCTTCTTCAAGTGCTTCCTCTACAACCGGTTGGGTTTCTTCTATAGCTTCAGCTTCTTCAAGCGGTGCTGCTTCCTCAAGTGATGCAATCTCTTCGAGCGCTTCCGCTTCCTCAGCAACAGACTCTGCTTCTTCAAGTGCTCCCGCTTCCTCAACTGGTTCAGGTGTTTCTAATGCTTGCGCTTCCTCAACTGCCGGTTCGGCTTCTTCTATAGCTTCAGCTTCTTCAAGCGGAGCTGCTTCCTCAACTGATTCGATCTCTTCGAGCGCTTCCGCTTCGTCAGCTACGGACTCTGCTTCTTCAAGCACTTCTGCTTCTTCAACCGGCTCTGGCGCTTTAACACTCGCTTGCTTTGCAGCGGTTGAAGCACTTGGAATATTTGGAGCATGTACTGAGAGCGCACGCTGTTCATGAGACCATCGCTCAAGCATTTCCTTGAGCATTGCCTCAATTCCAGAAAGATCTGTTTGTTTTGTTTCACCGCTTAAACGCGTGAACACTTCAATGATTTCATCCCAGCCTTTATCAAGGACAGCATCAATTATTTCGTGCTGTTTTTTAGGTATTTTACCGAGACCTTGCCTGATACGATTTTTTACTTCTGGCCGCTTCCGTTCAAACTCTTCACGCATTCGCTCTTTTATTGGCAAGCCTTCAAGAATATATTCATTAATGAGATCAATCTGAAGTTTCTTAATTTGATGCGTAATGACTTGGACAGGATTAGAACGTGCTGCTAACAGTAAAAAAAGAATAAGGTAAACCAAGCTAAACACAATACTAATCAATAATACTTTTAATACTGGTGGAAATTTAAACCATGATGCAGGGACCATTCTTCCATAGTACATACTCTCCCCGGCGAACGATGCCAGAATAAAAGTATCGGAATTCTCTGTTTGGCCTATTGTAATAAATCCTTGAGGAACCGTGCTGCTCCAGTATGTCTCTATTTTAGCTTGTAGTATTTTTGCATCTTCTAGAACAGCTGGGAATCCAAAAACCAATCCTTGTGCAACCGGCTTAATAGTTTCACCCATTGGGAATAATTTCTGACGTGCAAGTTCAGCCTGAAGACCTGCGATATTTACATATAAGAGGGCTACTCCGCTCTGTACATTAAATGTATCAACGAATGGAAAACAATAGCTAATAGCACCGGCAGCAGTATCAATATATGGCTTTTTCTGCTCCGCAAAGTAAACAAGTTTTTCAATTGACACATCGGTATCTGATCCATAATTTCTATACACGATACGTTCTTGTTCTGCTCTCAGAATATCGCCGGCGAAGGTACTAAAATGCATGCGCTTGCCGTCTTGAGCTATGATTCTTACACCGAGAACATAGGTATTGCGTTCCTGAATCTGCCCAAACAACCGTGCGCGCTCAAAAATATCTTGAGAATTTTGTTGCGGAAGCATAGCCTTTTTTACGGCTTCTGCGGCAAAATATGCTTTTGCTTCCTGCATATTTTGTTCATGCCAGAGTTGACTGGCTTTTGCAATTTTTTCAAGATTTGATTGTATATCGAGCGATACCCGCGGATTATATACCGATTGTTCTATAACTCCAAAAAAACCGCTGTATGCAAAAAATGCTGCGCCTGCAGTAATAACCAATGTGAGAAGTAAAGCGATAAAAGCTCTTAGACGCATAGCAACCTCAGACCACACAGCATCGATTTAATTATCGGCATATTCGAGCTGGCATTTATACTATACTGCATTTTTACCCAACTATACAGTGTTTACATTGTATTTATTTTCATATAATAAAAAAGAGCGGTATGTCTGGACGTCGTAACCATACCGCTCCAATTGAGTGCTCACTTGCTCTCACTGCTAATATCGACACAATAACAATTTTTCTTTAATTTTAGACAAGATAGTGCTCAATTATCTTTATATGCCACTCTGTGCTTTGAGTAATATCTTCATAGAGCCGTTTAGTCACAAGAAGACTCTCTTCGAGCGTTTTGGGTTTTGGTCCAAGTTTCTCATCGATATCGGGAAGCAAGAAGCCCACTAAATCTTTGGTTTCGCTTTGCATGAGGTCTGCTTCGAGTGAATCTAATACCTTGAGCACCTGCTGCATTGCCTTTTTCCCCGATATACCAGCTTCGATTGCGGCAATACCTTGCTGAAGCAACAATGCAAGACTAGTTAGTTTTGAGCGGAGTTCCCTGAGCAAGTCTTTTCCTTGCAGTGTCAAACGATCATCAGCGAGAGCTGATAGCCTTTCATTGATACTGGTTCGGCATTCCGGCAGCGCTAGCAAATCTTTGATTGTAGCAAGCGTCATTTCGGGAATACAATATCCTCGAGCAGAAAGATTTCGCGTCGGTGGCTCCGGATATAGCATACACATTCTGCTAAACCACCAGGCATAGAGCGCAAGCCGTTTATCGGTTTTAACCTTACTGCCCAGATAATTATCTGTATAATATGCATTTGTATTGTTTACCGCAATAAATTGTGCTGTTTCCGCAGGCTTAAACCTCGTTGCAGCATGGAGCGCATTTTGCTCAAACGTACTCGCCTGAGCATGGCTTTTGCTCCCTGGATAAGAAAGGTCAAGTCCTGCCATATAGATTGCTGATGCTCCAAGCTGCCGTGCAAAATCCCATGCCGATGTTGCCACTGAACCGCCAGCCCTTATCGGACCAAGTTCTAGCGATAAATACGATTCAATGTATTTCCCGAGCGGATACTGAGACGAAGCAAGTATAATATGCTTCCATTTTGTATGAAATACCGATGGCCACACAGCAATTTCTGTAACAAGCCGTGATTC
>CAZVTR010000007.1:53026-59591 GCA_964630305.1 uncultured Treponemataceae bacterium
AGTACAGCTTGCCTGGACAATACGTTTTGCTTCAACTTCTGGATCGTAGCTCGAATGAAGCCAGAGTATGTTTTGTGATTCAGACCGTTCTGTATACGCAGTAAGCTGGCCTGAACGTGCAAGTTTTGGAAAAACAAGACCACCTGAGATAGATTTGATTCTCTCGGCAAGTTCAGGATATTTTGCGGATAGCACAGCACAGTTAGCTTCAAACATTGTCATTCTAACCGCAACCTTATTGTCATACCAGGAGTAATAGGAGTTCCTGGGCTGGGATCCTGGCTGACGACCCAGCCATTTCCTTCTATGATAACATGAATATCAGTACGCTTGAGCAGAGGCAATAATAATTTTTTTGCAACACCACGTAAATCCGGCATGGTGTCCACAATTTGCACTGAGGCAGCCGGCGGTAAAACTATTGTATCTGGATGTTCTATTGTAGCCACACTTGCGCGCTGGAGTCCATACTGCGAAGCAATAGTCAGTATAGCCTCTTTTACAACGGGAGCTACAACACGAGCTCCAAACACAGAACTGCCGCGCGGTTTAATCACTGCCGCATATAAAACATACTGAGGCGAGGTTGATGGAAAAATAGCAAGCGTACTCGCAATAAAATCGGTTTCTGAATAGCGCTTGGTTTTTGGATCGAGCATTTGTGCTGTTCCAGTTTTAACAGCTATTGGCATATCTTCAATCCTTGCACGCTTACCAGTGCCAAAATCCAGCGTTGCTGCTTCCATTGCTTTGAGTATTGCTTTTGCCTGTGCCGGCGTAAGCACCTGTTTTATTGGAGTTGGTTCCGCCTGAAACACGAGCTGATTATCAATAGTCATAATCTTATCGAGCACATGGGCACGCATCAGCAAACCGCCATTTGCCACTGCCGTTGCCGCTGTTGTCAATTGGAGCGCCGTGACGAGTATTTCCTGACCAATTGCGATGGTAGGCTTTGTTCTTCCTGACCATCGTTCCGGTGCTTGAATAAGCCCGGCATCTTCCTGTTTTATTTCTACTCCTGTCTTTTCGCCGAAACCAAACTCTCGAAGTTTTGCATAAAAATCTCGCACAGAAACTGCTTCCGATGCAAGAGCCGCGCCTGTATTGCAGGAAAAAGCCAGGATATGCTCTAAATCAACCGTCCCATGAGCACCTGTGCTGCAGCGGATTATTACTTTTTCTCCAGAAGTATATTCTTTTTCATATGCACCGCGGCAGTAAAAGGTAGTTTTATCGGTTATGCCTCCCAACGAGAGAATTGCACCCATTGTAAAAACTTTCATGACCGAGCCTGGTTCGTATACATAATTTGCGACTCTATCTAACCAGTTTTCACGCGGTGCATCAAACGCTGTATTGGGATCATAATCGGGCATGGAAATGTACGAGACAATCCTGCCTGTTTTTGCTTCCATGACCACCATCATGACACCTTCCGCATTGTTTTCTGTTAATACCTTTTTACATAACTTTTCAAGCTTATACTGCAATGTGCTATCGATGGTTAAGTACACAGAATTGCCAAATGCAAGCCCGCCATGTGCATTTTGCTTATTTGGCGTAAGCTCTTTATCAAAACTTGCTTCAATGCCGGTAATACCTTCATTAGAGAGGCTCACAAACCCCAAAAGATGGCTGGCAAGACTCCCTTCAGGATATACGCGGCGCGATTTTCTTTCCAACGAAAATCCCTGAATCTTTCCTTCTGATAAATATGTTCGTACCGCTTCGGCAACATCATGTTCGAGCGATCGAGCAATATACACATAATTGCTCTCCTTCTCGTTCATCCGAGCAGAGAGTTCTGCGGCATCAACCTGCAATATTCGTGCAAGCTGTTCAAGTACAGTCTGCAGTGTTGCCTGTTTGATAGAAGGTTTCCATACAGCAAGATCGTAAGTATCCACGTCTCCAGCTAGAAGCCTGCCGTTTCTGTCAAAAATCGCACCCCGAATCGCAGCGCTCTGTGAATACAGCTTTTGTTCAGGAGGCTGCATCAGCGACAGCTCAAGAAAACGGTAAAGCACAAAGAGCGTGCTTATTACAATGAGACCAATCAGGACATAGAAGCGCTTTAGATTTTTTTCCACAATATTCCTGTACTCTAGCTATTACAGCTTTAATGATACACTAAAAGTATAAACAATGACAAATAGATTTATCTACGTGAATATGTGTTATAGCTTAATTTGCAGAAACGAAATCTAGTAAATCTCTCTCACAACAAAGCCGATACACAGTATATGGAAGGCCAACAGCATTCGTTTTTACATCAACAGCCGGTTCGCATCGTACAACCGGCAGTTACATCAGTATATACACCAAAAACACAGCGTGTAGAAAAAAGAGTATTCCCATTTTTAAAACCGCAAGCAAACAACATTGCTTTGCATAAAACCCATAAGCTACCCAGTCTATTCATTAATAAAGATTCAGTAAGAAAATTTATTCAAGCATTAAAAGGAAAAAAAATTATAGTAGGAACGGGGTTTGTCTTTGGGATTCTGCTCCTGGTTTTGCTGGCAACCGGAAGTTTTGCGATCAAACCAGCTGTACCGGCTATCGTGCTTGAGGAAGATCCTTATATAACACAACTGCTCATCGAAAACGGAGCGCTCGACGAAAGCCTAGAGCCAGAAGAGCAAGAAGACCTTCCCGACATCCCGGTGAGCGTTGAACTCACAGACTATCGAGTTCAGCGAGGTGACTCACTCGATAGAATCGCTAAAAAATTTAATGTCCGTATCGACACGCTTATCAGCGTCAATAAAATTGCTAATGTAAAACAGCTTCAAGCTGGTACTATACTTAAAATACCCAATATGGATGGCATCATTCACACAGTACAAAAGGGTGATTCGCTTGTATCAATAGCAAAACTTTACAAAACCGATGTTATTACTCTAGCCGATGTTAATAATCTTGACAGCAATACATTAAAAGCAAAACAAACACTCTTTATACCTGGTGCAAGACTTCCTGCCGAAACGTTAAAACGGGCACTAGGCACTTTCATTCAGTGGCCTATTCGCGGTGTAATTTCATCCTACTATGGCTACAGGGCAAGCCCTTTTACTGGTATACGACAGTTTCATAACGGCATCGATATTCGAGCCAATGAAGGCAGTGCTGTAAAATGTGCTATTGATGGCATTATTGCAGAAACAGGATACAGCACCGTTTTTGGAAATTTTATCATTGTCAAACACAGCAATGGATACCAAACACTCTATGGACACTTGAGTAAAATACTTGTTTCAACTGGACAAAAAGTTTCACAATCAACAGTGATTGGTTTGACAGGAAATACAGGCTTGACAACAGGGCCTCATTTGCACTTTAGCATTTTTAAAAACGGAAGTGCGATTAACCCTTTAACTGTTCTAGGGAAATAAACCTTGCACATAATGCAAAAAACTCGGTATAATGTGCTGCTGAGCTAAAAGTAAAAGAGGGGGTGACCCAATGCGGAAACTAATAATTGTACTAGCTGGAATTCTTGCCTTATTTGTGTTTATTCAAAATTCGATAATAGCAGATACTGATTCTAAAACACTTACAAACACTGTTCCTTCTGTGATTGATATCACAAATACTGTAAACGCTTCCGTCATGCAATAACTGCAATACTGCAGTGAACAAATCTATAGCGCATTTTTTTTAAAATTCAACCACCATATACGCATTATGTATAAAAAATAGTACAATAAAAACATGTATTTGTATAAATTTTTAGACGAAATCGTGTAAGTATTTATACCACAATTAACAGCTGCACTTTATTTCATTATAATACAAATAATTATTATACACATTCTACATAAAACAATTTGGCACGCTTTTTGCTAAATATCTGGTGGAGGTGATTAGTATGATACAGAAAACCAGAAATGAAAACAGCAGCGAATGCCTTAAGGCTTATTATCAACACCTTAAAAACATACCGCTGCTGAGTGCCGAAGAGGAACACGAGCTTGCTATCCGGATTGCTCAAGGGGACGAGAAAGCCAGGAATAAGCTCATAGAATCCAACCTTCGTCTTGTAATAAAGATAGCGCGTTTATATTGCCATTTCAATGTTCCGCTTGCCGATCTCATTCAAGAAGGCAATATGGGACTTATTAAGGCTACCGAAAAATTCGATTACCGGAAAAATGTACGATTTTCGACATATGCTGCGTGGTGGATACGGCAAACAATAACCCGCTCTCTGTTTAATTCACGACGGTTTATTCGCCTTCCTCACCGCAAAGAAGAACTCCTTAGAAATGCGTATAAAATGTCAGCGACACTCTCACAAGTGCTTGGACGCGAACCCACTATAAAAGAGCTTGCAGACCATCTCCATGTTGATGAAGCACTCCTCCAGGATGTTATGGAAATCAGCGCCACCATTGCTTCCTTAGACAGCACAGAAACCGATGAGGATCTTTCGCTCGTTGAAACGTTCGAAGACAATACCTATAATCCTGAAACCGAATTGCAACGACAAGCACTCAAAGAAAAAACTATGCAGATACTTTCACTGCTCGCTGAACGCGAACAGCAGGTTTTGATGGAACGGTTTGAACTAAGCGGTTCAGATAAAAAAACCTTAAAAGAACTTGGTACAACACTTGCTGTTTCTCCAGAAACAATTCGCCAGGTCGAGAAAAAAGGGCTTAAAAAACTACGTTCTTTTAGTCAAGAATTGCTTGCTTATATGTAAACCGCCTTGAGCACTCAGAGGGATTTTAGTATGCTTATATAGAACATGAACAATAAAAAGCAGTCATCGGATATTAGCATTTATGCAGCTGTGCTTACTATCTTTTCAATACTGATACTGTTTACAATTTCTATGAAAGCACAAAATGCTCCCGTGCCGGTGGCTGAAAAACCTGAGCTACAGCATCAAAAACCAGAGCCTGCAGAACCGTCAAAATCCGCCAAACCGCCAGAAGCGATAACAAAAAAACAGACACAAACTACCCCATCTAAAAAGCCAAAGAAAGTACTCATTATTATTATCGATGATGTGGGATACAATCTTTTTCAATTGGAACCCTTTCTTAAATTTCCAGGGCCAATCTCATTTGCCATTTTGCCCAGTCTTGATTATACTCAAAAAGCGGAGTCATTGATTTACAAAGCAGGCAAAGAGATTTTGCTGCATCAGCCAATGGAAGCGCTCGGCAACCTCGATGCAGGACCAGGAGCAATTCTGGCTGCAATGGATGATGCTACTATTCAGCGCGTTATTGCAGATAACCTGGCACAGCTGCCCTTAGCGCGCGGTATCAATAATCATATGGGCTCGCTCGTTTCACAGGATGAGCGAATCATGGCAAGGGTACTTGATGAATGCCGTAAGACCGGACTATACTACCTGGATTCTGTTACAATAGGCAATTCAATTGCCCGTAAAGTGGCCAGAGCAATGCATTTTAGAATCATGGAGCGAACAGTGTTTTTAGACAATAATCCGGATAAACCATCCATTCAAAAACAAATCCGCGAAGCTGCTGAAATTGCAGAAAAGCGCGGTTATGCTGTCATGATTGGGCATGTCTGGTCTAATGAACTTGCCCAAACACTCATCGAGCTCTATCCTCATCTCATTGAATCTGGCTTTAACTTCTCAACAATTTCTGATTTTTTAATGGAATTTGATGACGATGAATTTGATATTGGGGATTGAATCTTCCTGCGATGAATGCGCTGCTGCCGTTGTAGAACACGGGCAACACATACGATCATCAATTGTTGCTTCACAAATTGAATTCCATGCACCCTGGAATGGTGTAGTACCAGAGCTAGCATCGCGCATGCATACTGAGTGGATTTATGGTGTTGTGCAAAAAGCACTCAGCGAAGCTCACTGCACACTTGACGATATTGACGGCGTTGCAGTTACCGCTGAACCAGGCCTCGCTGGCTCACTGCTTGTAGGGCTCTGTTTTGCAAAAGCGCTCGCGTGGTCTTCAAACAAACCATTTGTCGGGGTAAATCATATTCTCGCACATCTCTATGCGCCGCAGCTCGTCCATGATATACCGTATCCCTACCTTGGACTCATGGTATCGGGCGGACACACGCTCATCGCCCGTGTCGATGCCTATGATGATATTGCAATTCTCGGAACTACCATTGATGATGCAGTAGGCGAAGCATTTGATAAAGTTGCAAAATACTACAATTTAGGGTATCCAGGGGGAGTCGCTATCGACAAACTCGCCCGGAAAGGCGATCCGCGCTCCTGCCGCTTCCCTGTTCCTAATTTATACAAGGGCGAACACACCTACGATGTTTCCTATTCAGGACTCAAGACTGCGGCGATTTATCAGCTGGATCAATTCTGGAATCCGGATTATGAGCGAACAAATGAAAACCTTGCTACAAGCTTTGAAAAAGCTGCGATCGATATTCTCTGTTCGCGGCTTTTTAAGGCAGCGGAAGATACCGGTATTACTACTATTGTAGCTGGCGGCGGCGTAGCAGCAAACACGTATCTTCGCTCGCTCTTAGCATCGCACAGTGAACTAACAGTATATTTTCCTCCGCTTGCGCTGTGCGGTGACAA
>CAZVTR010000007.1:59691-63451 GCA_964630305.1 uncultured Treponemataceae bacterium
GCGCAAAAACAAGGACATCATTTCACGCTGGATTCATAGCATCATGTTCATATAACTTTTTGGACGGATGGTTACTGGCTGGCGGATTACAAGCTGGCTTAGCGCAAGCTGGCTACATAATCGCTGGCGCAGCATGGTTTTTTACAGCACAGGAATGGTATATCTACAACGCGCTGATGGTACCATTCACTGAACTCGAACATAAAACATCGAGCATTCATAGCTATTTGGTTGTTTCATATTATTTACCAATGTCTATAATAACAAGTTCGGATTCTGGTATACCCAGCGATACTCTGTTTAAGAAATTGTATATCGGTATGAGAATCCGTTTGTTGCTATATAAAAAACCATCTAGTTAGGGCTTTAATGCTTTACCCTGATAAACCATGTGTATTGACTGGATACGCAATTCCAGAAATATTTTTTGAATACGCATCTCTGCAACGAGAGCAATTTTTCCCGAATCAGAAGGGGTTATCAGAATAAACCGCTGTACTTTGTGATCAGACTCTTCAATTATGCCCAGATCGTAGAGCTCATATGTTTTTGGTTTAAGTTCCAATCCTGGCAAGTCTGATGTAAAATCTTTTGTTATTAGTTTTTGTAAAGCTGCAGTGTCATGAGAGGCATACGCCTTAAAATACTGCAGGAGCAAACCAGTATGCGCCTGCCGGCTGTTAAGAGAAAGACTGACAATAACAACGACTGCAACGACTAAGAGCATTGCACCAGAAGCAACAAGTACTGCTTGAATCTTTGGCTGCATAATTTTCCCTTATGTATATCTCTTATAGTAAGTATACATTTTTGTAAAGAAAAATTCAAATGGTACCAAATTTCTGAGAATTAGCTTTTAAGTCAATACAATAAACGAGAACAATCTTAATTTTATACAGTGGTGTACTTGCTAAAAATAAACACCAAATCCAATAAAACAATAGTGCCCTGTTAAATTAAAAAAGTGACTTTCTCCAAATGGCGTTTTGTGCGGATCCAGGTTCCAAAAATCAGGGAAAGTACTCTGAGCAGCATATGCGCCTGCAGTTGGATTCAAAAACTTTAGCTCCTTTACAAGCTGAATACGGTACAAATAATTTATATTAAGCGAAATCCTTTTACTAAAAAACCATTGTAGACGCACATACGGGGTAACCACAAAAAGATCGTCCGAGATATTTTTTACAGAAAATATAGTTTTTACTGATGGTTCATCCGGATGAGGAATACTCTCATAAAAATCAACTATGCTTACATCGCCAAACATTACATATGAACCTACATTGAAAAATAATTCAGGCATAATCATAAGGGTTACACCCGCCATGCCGCCAAATAGCTTATAATTAAATTCTTGTTTGTAATAAATTTGCGTTACATCAGCTGGCCAAGTTGATGTATCCATGTTCTGTATCGATGACACTGGTATTGAAAACTGCTCAAATGCTGATTCAGAACCATCTGGAGAAAACCGCACCGGCACAATGCTGAACTCTGTACCTAAGCCAACAACAATCCAGGAAATAGGTCTGTATATCATAAAAAATGAAGTTAAAGGCTGCGGCAATACTACTTTCTGATTTTTTGCTTCGTGTTCTGGAAGCATATAGAGCATACATGTTGACCATTCAATACCTAAACCATACTGTGATATATTCTTTCGCATTGTTTCATATTCTGCAACAAGCTCAGCTTTTGAGAGTTCAACAGAATCGGAAAAAATTATTGCTGACGTCGTTACCTGTATGAGCCTGACAGTAAGTACAAACGCATCACCTGTCTCCGATATCGAACCCGCAAGGAGATACTGTACATCGAGAATAGCAAGTTTTGCGGGTGTCTTCCCTTCTGTAATTCCTGAGAGCGATAGCTCGATTTCAGCTAGCTGTTTATCGAGATTTTCCCGCTCAACAAGCACAAACACCGTAGACAGTGAAAGCAGTTTAGTAAGTTTATCACGGAGGAGGTTCCCAATATTGTACTTGCGAGCAGCATCAGTATTGTTGGTGAAAGGTACAATACTCACAGTCGGTTTAATAAAATCTTCCTGAGCTGACTTTTTATACTGCAAAGACATAGCATTGACTAATTTTCGTAATGCTTGATCATAGGATTGGCTGAACACTAAACCTGCAGAAATGCACACCAATAGACATGCTATAAGTTTTTTCACAGTTACCTCCCCGCAAAATTGCTAACAATAATGAAAGAAAAGTATAAACATTTTATGCTAAAACAACGTTTCCTTAGTAAGAATTATAATATAGTGCGCTTAAAATGCAATTTTGAACCTTATTTAGAAATTTTTCTAATGAACGTTTTAATGTAAAAGTAAAGGGCTGCCCGATACTTGTGCATGGGCAGCCCTAAACCGTCAATTACTTGAGCGGCAGAATCCTGATAAACTGCTGGCCTTTGACCGTTGCTGCTTCATTACTGGTTTCTATCCAGCGCCGCCCATTTTCATCTTTAAGTGTTATGGTATAGGGCTTCCCTTCTGATATAGATGATAACTGCACCTCAATTTCTTTCTCTGCAATTTCTGCAGCACCCCATTCGCATACCCAGCCTCGCTCCGGGTCGCCTGAATCGTAGTAAATAACGACATGGTACCAGCCAGGATTTAATTCTTCATCTTTTCCAATGATGAGTATTGCCTTTGTGTTTACAAAATCTGCTTCGCTTGCTTCTCCCTGCACTGTTGGAATATACCAGAGGCCTTCAAGGGGGTCGACACGGATGAGGGTGTCTAAGGTTTCATTCGATTCTTGCTTTTGAAAAATTTCTGATATTGAAATTTTTGCATACTTTATGGGAAATATTTTTTTCATATTGAAAAAGGGTATTAATTCAATTCCTCCGTCAGGGATACCATCTTCAATCATTGAAACTAATTCTTGCCCCGTTGTTAAACCAGAATAACGAGGAAAAAAATATTTATAATTATTTGGAATTCCATCATCTATATAACAAAGTCCTTCACCATAATTTTCCGTTCCAAAGAAATACTCATCCTCTTCTTGAAGAACAGAATACCCAACAATGAAATGGTATTTTTTATCTTCTTTTTTAATTCCATTAAATAGAGTGCATATAAAATAATAATTATCTGCAAAATTAAATACCAGTTCATATATAGAAAAATTCTTTGGATAGTCACTGATATAATAATCAACACGAGTTGCACGCCAAAATCCATTGTAACTTGAAAAAGTATTGCTCCCATTCCGTTTAATATCAAGATTCCATATTTCCTCATATTTTTTCTTAACATTTTTTTCTTCTAAGTTAACAATATCATTATCCCTTATTTCTTTTGTTGTTTTTCCATTTAAACATGCAAATGTCATTAACAAACAAAAAAATAAAAACACATAAGTCTTTTTCATAGCATACCTCGCTTATTTCTAATATGGTTTATATTCTATCCATCCTTCAGGATTTGTTTTATTGTACCATTCATAATGATAAGTTCCTGTTTTTTGCTCTTTATACAAGAACGGATCCCTAGGATATATTGGTCTGCCATCAATATCTTTAAGTATCAGTTTTGTATAATAGGCAACCATAACAGAGTCCTCAACTTTATTTCCCACCCGGTAACAAAAAGAAAAATAGGAATACCTATCATCAACTTTTAATGTTTGCGGATCAACAAATACTCTGATTGTTTTCTCAGGTGACTTCAAATCCTGAACCTCGCATGTTACATCAATGTGATAATGAGTTCCTGAACTCTTACCATTGTTACCTTGAGGAT
>CAZVTR010000008.1:0-25277 GCA_964630305.1 uncultured Treponemataceae bacterium
AGCTTTCTGGGCTGCCTAAAGCCCAGGGGGGTACCATGTGTGTTTAACGACCAAGTCCAAGTGTATCTCGTGAACTGCTTGCAACTCCTGCACCAACCACGAGTCCATATCCTGTAGCTTCAAAAATCAGTCCGAACATGCCGCCAGCATCTGTAAATGGTGTTACAACTTGTTCCTGATTTTGTGCCCATATTGATGTGGAGAGCACTATTGCACAGAGTGCAATCATAACCATCTTTTTTACCATAATTACTTTCCTCCTTACCTTCCTATGTCCATTCTCTTAATTTGATTGAGATAGTTTAGATGGAAACTCCATCGTATCTCATGATACAAGTATAGAGCTCGAAAAGAAAAAATGAGGGCAAAAAACTCCATATGGAGTTATTGAAAAGAATAGAAACTATAGTAAACTAATATGTATATGAATATAAGAAAAAAGTTATTAGTAAGTATTGGTTTGGCTTTATATTTTTCATTATCAGGTTTTCTTGCGCTGAGCACAATGGAATACGCCGAGCTACAGCAGTATGCAAACGCTTCTAAACATTCTATTGTGTTAGGATTACTGCTTACATTTATTCATTTTTGTGTTTATTTATATGTGTTGCAGTCAACCAGCAATACTTATAGCAATAAATTTTTTTTAGGAGCATTGATCAATTTACTCAGTACGTTAGTAGTATCATTTTTAGTATACCAAGATTTGTTTCGAAGTATTTTTCATGTTTTAGGAGCTTTATTGCTCATTTTTATTTTTAAATATTCATATTTTGAAAAAGCTTCAAAAAAAAATGTACTCAATGCACAAACATTAGTTGTAACTTTAATTATTTTGGAAGTTGGAGTAACTTTTTGGGTTTTGGTACATGCTTTTTTTGGGATACTATTAAAAGCCGATTTTGCCCAAAAGTGGATGATTTTTAATGCATATACAGCTGGATATCTCTTTATTGGACTATTTGCAATTAAAGAAGCAAGTTCTTATGGAACTATTATAGTTGAAATACAGAAAAATGCTATTCGTATTGGAAATAATAATATTTCGAATCTGTTCAGTAAAAAAGATTTACTCTTACTTTGGTTATTAACAAAAATCAATACACCAGAATGTAACTCCATCACCTGTTCTGAAGTTGTTCGGGCATATAGTGAATACTGTTGTGAAAATGAAAATAATTATCAGCAGTGTCAAAATTGTTTAGAAGCTCACTATAAAGCTACTGTGTGCAAGCAGTATAAGCTAATTTATAATCAAATTTTAAAAATTAAAAAAATACTTGAGACTTTTCTTATTGGAACGATTATACAGCCAGACAACAAAATGCACATAAAAGAAGAGGGATGGAAGTTTGTTCCTTTTAAAAATGTTAAAATAATGCATACCTGATTGTTTTAGCAGCTTGTAATTTACCGTTTCATACCGTACACTGTAAGCATGGCTATAACATTATGTTCAGAAGGCGCAGCACGTGAAGTTACTGGGTCAAAGCATGTGCTTTCAATTGATAATCACAGGATACTGATTGATTGCGGCGCGTTTCAGGGTAAACGCAAAGAAACCGATGAGAAAAATCGGGCTCTTGTAAAGGATCCATCAGGAATAGATACGGTAATTCTCACTCATGGGCATTATGACCACTGCGGCTTATTGCCGCTTCTCGTAAAGCGGGGGTTCAGCGGTAACATTATCTGTACGCCGGCAACTCGTGATTTAGCAAATATTGTGATGCTGGATTCTGCTCGTATACAAGCTTCTGATGCACAGTTTTTGGGGAAACAGGCGGCAAAAAAAGGTGAACAGTTTACCTGGAAACCGCTCTATGATGAATTGGATGTCATTAAAACTGCGGGACAATTTTTAACAGTAAATTATAACCGCCCATTTACTGTGTTTGACGGTGTTAGAATGGAATTTCGTGATGCAGGACACATTCTGGGTTCAGCATTAACAATACTTGATATTACAGAAAGTAATGGTAGAGCATTGCGAATTGGTTTTTCTGGCGACCTAGGAAGAAACGATAAACCAATTATCCGCGATCCGGAACCAATGAAACCTGTTGAATACCTTGTGCTTGAGTCAACATATGGCAACAGGCTGCATGAAAAAGTTGATGATGCACTAATAAAATTAGCAGACATTGTTAATAGTACCGTAAAAAAAGGCGGGAAAATTATTATTCCAGCATTTGCAATTGAACGAACACAGGAACTGATATTCTATTTTCATCTGCTCATTGATGATAAAAAAATTCCCAGCATACCTATTTATGTTGATTCTCCTATGGCAATCAATGCAACGAGCATTTTTCAGGTGCATCCTGAATGTTACGATCAAGAAACATATGATGCATTTATGGTTCACCATAAAAACCCATTTGGTTTTAACGAGCTGCATTTTGCAAGCAGTGTTGAAGAGTCAAAAAATATTAACTCCGTAAAAGAACCTGCGATAATTATTTCTGCTGACGGCATGTGCGAAGCAGGACGCATCCTCCATCACCTGGCTAATAATATTCAGGATTCTAAAAACACTATTTTGCTCGTCGGGTTTATGGCTGCTGATACATTGGGACGCCGGCTCATGGATGGACAAAAAGAAGTGCGAATCTTTGGCGATACCTATAAAGTGCAGGCGCGCATTGAGCAGATACATGCTTTTAGCGCTCATGCAGACTATGAAGAAACGTGGGCATGGTTAGAAAAAATGGATAGGAGCATCCTTAAAAAAATATTCCTTGTGCATGGAGAAGATGATGCCCTGAAACATCTACAGACCTATCTGCTTGAGAAGGGTATTCCCGATGTTGAAATAGTTGAACCGGGTAAGTCATTTCAGCTTTAAGACGAATGTGCTGATATTGCAAAATTTACCTATACAAGTTAGTATGCACGCATGTATGACAGAGATAAAATAAGAAACTTTTGTATCATTGCACATATAGATCATGGAAAATCGACGCTCGCAGATCGTTTTATAGAGCGCGCACGAATTATTGACCAGCGCAAAATGCAGGACCAAATTCTCGATAATATGGATATTGAACGCGAGCGCGGTATAACAATTAAGAGCCAGGCTGTGACGCTGCATTATACCGCTCGCGATGGAAACGATTATGTTTTGAATCTAGTTGATACTCCAGGCCATGTTGATTTTTCGTATGAAGTTTCTCGTGCCATAAGCTCATGTGAAGGAGCAGTGCTTCTTGTGGATGCGACACAGGGTGTAGAAGCTCAAACCGTGTCCAATATGTATATGGCGCTGGAACACAACCTCGAAATAGTTCCGGTCATTAATAAAATTGATATGCCTGCAGCAAATATAGAAGAAGCCAGGCATCAAATAACGAATGAGCTTGGTCTTGATGGAGACACAGCTCTCTGCGTTTCAGGAAAAATGGGCATCGGCATTGATGATCTTTTAGAGGCAATTGTTCAGCGTATTCCTGCTCCAAAAGGACAGCCTGATGCTCCAGCCAGAGCGCTTATTTTTGATAGCCACTATGATCCCTACCGGGGCGTTATTGTCCATATACGCATGTTTGAAGGTACTCTGAAACCGGGAACAAAGCTCAGGCTTATGAATAGCGGTGCAGAATATGAAATAGAAGAGACCGGATACTTTAAGCTGGCATTAGAAAAAAATGACGGCCTCACTGCCGGAGAGGTTGGCTATGTAATTGCGGGTATTAAAAACATTTCCGATGTTCGTGTGGGAGATACAATTACAACTGCTGATAATCCGGCGCAGGAACCGCTTCCCGGCTTTAAAGAGGTAAAGCCTGTTGTGTTTAGCTCGGTGTATCCTATCGATGCTGCAGAATATGAAGAGCTCAAAGCTGCCATTGAAAGGCTCAAGCTCAATGATGCATCGCTCATCTATGAAAAAGATTCATCGGCTGCGCTTGGCTTTGGTTTTAGGTGCGGCTTTTTAGGCATGCTCCATCTGGAAGTTTTTCAGGAACGGCTTGAACGCGAATATGATCAGGCAATCATCATGACAGCGCCGAGCGTGCAGTATCGCCTGACAAACAAAAAGGGTGAAACCTGGATAATCGATAATCCTGCAGATTATCCTGATCCGTCTATTATTGAGGCTGCGGAAGAACCCTATATTAAAGCGCAGATTATTACTCCTGTGCCATACATAGGAAATTTGATAACACTCTGCGTTAACAAGCGAGGCGTGCAAACATCGTTTTTACATCTTGATGAAAAACGTGTTGAACTTGTTTTTGAAATGCCGCTCGCAGAAGTGCTGTTCGATTTTTATGACAAACTGAAAAGCACGAGCAGGGGGTATGCCAGCTTTGATTATGATATTATCGGGTATAGACCCACGCAGCTTGTGAAGCTCGATATTTTATTAAACGGGAAACCGGTTGATGCACTAGCTCAGCTTGTATTTAAAGATAATGCGTATGAACGGGGCAGGACTGTCTGTGAGCGGCTCCAGAAATCTATTCCGCGGCAGCAATTTAAAATTGCAATACAAGCGGCTATTGGGAGCACGATTATTGCCCGTGAAACAGTCAATCCGGTACGAAAAGATGTGCTTGCTAAGTGTTATGGCGGCGATATAACAAGAAAGCGCAAATTGCTTGAAAAACAAAAAGAGGGTAAAAAGCGCATGAAGATGATTGGAGATGTTGAGCTAGATCAAGAAGCATTTATGGCTGTGCTGCGCGAACGAGAAGATGAAACTGATTAATGATTCTTACAGTCTGGGCAGATTTTTTTTATAAAATACATCCAGTATTCGCACTCAAATGCTATACGCTTAAGTACATCAAGTTCAAGTGACTGCGCGCGTTCATAATCGGGGAAATGGATAAAAAGATAATCGAGTCGGTTAAGTTTTTCTCGAATACTTTCAGGATCAGAGCCGCTTCTCAGCAGCTCACGAAGTTCAGAGATTTCTCGGTATTCCTCAGCAACAAAGGAATAAAATAAAGCAGCATCTTTTTCTGAATGAGCACTGTTCATGCAGTTTGAAGCAAGTAGGTTTTTCAGATTGACGCTTGTAGCTTTTTCTGGAGTTGGTTGTTCATTTATATCAGCGCTGGAGCATATGGGCTCTTGTTCAGTGTGTATAATTTTTGCTGGAGCAAGCGGTAATCCTGAATCATCTCGAATATCAACAATAGTATGTTTATCTGAAAGCTCCGTAATCAAAGCTTTGCATGATGCATGGTACATCCCAAGTGCCGGATCGCCTCGTAAAAAATTAGTAACTTTATAGGAACCGTCTCTATAACTCATGTTCCAGGATAGCTTTCGCTTATACAGTCTGGTTTCATGCGTTAGTTCATATCTGTCAATGTGCGCGGATGGTGCATGCGTCCAGCCTGGAGGGAAAGCAAAATCCAGTCCGACAATCCAAATTTCCTTTTCTGCAATGTGATGAGCCAATGACAGTGCAGTGAGGCCTACTGAACCTAATGGTTCTAGTTGCAAAAAATTATATGGCAGTGCAGTAATGTTTGTCTGTAGTTTTGTCTGAGCCCACATGGTGAGGAGCGGGGTAATAGATTGAAATGTGTTTTTAAATAATGACGGATGCACACTGATATCAAGAAATCCATGTGGCAGCATGTCCTGTTCTTTGCTGCCTATAAGATCCACAACATTGTAAAGCTGAGCATCGAGACAGACAATGCTGTCAGGAACAATGCCGGCATCACGAAGTGTTCCGAATGCAGTATCACATGCCAAAATAAAAAAATTATTTCTGTTGGCAGAAATCCATGGCAGTTTATTGTAGAGCGACACTCCTGCTCCGCACACGAGCACGGGTTTTGCTGTATGAGGGATAGGCGCAGGAACTCCTGGCAGAGCAAGCATATTTTTGAACGTGTTTCGTATCCAGAGTCTCCCCAATCGAGTGAGTGTTATTCTGCTCCGGTAATAATCAGAAAAGTACTGGAGAATTTTTTGGGGGAGCGTTTTGTAGTATCCGGCAAACAGTGTCCAGCCAGATGAAAACATGACTTCCTGTACTTTGCGAAATCGTCCAAGGCTGTTTATAACATTAAAAAATTGTGATTCTGGCAATTGCGGTATAAACGCGAGCCGTTTATTTTGTATAGCGTCTCTAATTTGAATTGGCATGGTCTTGTGAGCTAATGTATGCAGTGCAGGATCGCATTCCACAGCCAGTATTGCAGAAGATACAGGAATTCGATTGAGCAGTTCAGTGATGCCATACCAGAGGCAGGGAGAGTAGACCAGATATATGCATTCTTCCAAAAGAGGAATTGATGCCGCTAAAACAATGGCTCTGCTCACCGGTTTTTGCCGGGAGTAGAGCCATTTATTGCGATAGAGCAGGGAGCTTCCTTCGTCTGTATGAACAAGTTCTGGAAGATCCATTTCGCTGTTATTCATTAACCATTGAGCTTAAACAGTTTTGTATATGTTTTGTAAAAATTATTTTTATGGTTTGGACTTGACAGTATCCAGTTAATCAAATCTGTTTGTATGTTTTGCTGAATAACGCTTGAATAAAAGGTATCGAGCATTGCAAGTGCATCAGCTTCTTGAATGGTTTCGTTTTTGACTCTAAAAATAATTACATTGCTTCCAAGCAGTATTGGTTCTCCAATTGCTCCTGGTGCGACGCTCCAGACTTGCAGTAAAAATGGCTCATTAGTTTCTGCCTGAGCAAGCTCTGGTGTATCAGTAGTATCAATAGTTCCCAGTAATGGGAAATACTGAGTATTTAATGCGTTGCCATAGTTGAGCGGGAACGGTTTTGTAGTCTTAATAGTCAAGTTTTCTGCTTTTGCCATAGTTTCAAATGATCCCTGTCCTGCATTTTGGACAAGCTGTTTTGCTTTATTTAAGAGCCATGTTTCCATTGTACCGCGCTCGTATGAATTCATATAATCGGTTATTGATTTTATGAAGTCGGGAGCAGAAGGATCGGTGTTCTGCATTGCTTCTTCGACCTTAAAAATAAGGAATGTTCCGGTTGACGAAGGAATTACAGTGCTGATAGTCCCAGCTTTGAACGTAAAGAGTTCATCAAGCTGTTTAATTTCTTTAAAATCAGCACGGAGTTCCCAGTAGTATTTCCATCCCATAGCACCGCCGGATTCTTTGTAAGCATCAACAGAATACTGTTTTGCTGCTTGCGCAAAATCGAGTTTCCCGCTTTCAAGCTGAGCGGCAATATTTTTTGCTTCTGATTCTGAACCACTAAACGTTATACGGGAAAGTTTAATCTTTCTAAATGGTTCTGGATGTGCAGCTGCAAATGCTAACTTTTCCGAGTCTGGGTATGAAGAAAGCGGCAGGCTTACATAGTCAATCTCTCGAGTTTTTTGTCCCATTTTTTTGATAAATTCAATTTCTTTTGAACTGTTCTGAACAGCGAACAGCGTATTGAGGAACCGGCTTCGCACAAGGTTTTCTTCAATTTCTTTGTAAATTGCAAGCTTTGTTGCATATGAGCTGTTCTGGTAAAGCCTCATAGAAAACTTTCCGTTTTCCTGGAAAGCCGAACTTTCGGTAACTTTTTTGTTTATATAATCTTTGCTTGCGCTGAATCCATAGCTTTCTGCCATTTCCTGCAGCGCTGTCATGACAACAACATTTTGGTATGCCTGGTTATAAATTTGGAAGCTAAAATATGGGTTTGAGTTTATGTTGTAACCCATTTGCTCATAGTATTGTTTGATCCGGGCTACTTCGTTAAAAAATGCATTTTGATATGCATATTGGATTGGCTTATTTTTCCAATAACCAAAGACAAAGTTAGAAGAATTTCCGCCGCCACCAGGCGCTGAAACTGAAGGAATTAAAACAAATGCTATAATAGTCAGAACAAGAATGACTATGGTGCCAACATAGACCAGGGTGTTTGAGTTTTTTTTGGGCTTGGACTTGTTGTTCTGGTCATGGGTATCAGCTGTCGATTTCATTACTGCCTTCCTGTTTGTTAGAATAATTTCCTAAAAGTGTTACTGTGCCCAGCTTTGGGCAAAGTCAAAAAAGTGTAGCATGTAACGGTAGTAAGGTCAATTATTATACAATTCTGATAGAATTGAAGAAACTGTGCGGATAGAGTCTTTCGTTTCTTGAGAGAGCGGTTTCCATGTCCCGTTGAGGCAATATTCAAGCGGTTCAAAATTAGCTTTATATTCCATGGTTTTACATCCGGCGACCCAAAACCCCGGATAATACCAATGCAATCCTAATTTTTCACACAGTTCAATTTCTTTGAGCATGGTAAAAATTCCCAGGCTGAGTTTGCTATAATGTTCTATATCATAGACGCAGTAACAGCTGGATATGCTGTCTGGAAGTATATCGATATAGCTCAGTGCTACAAGCACTTTCCCTTTTTCGCAAGTTCGGTAACAGGCTAGGATTTTTGAACGATTCTGAAATGGGCTTTGATGGTGTTCAAAAATATATTGATCTTCCGTATGAGGTTCAGAACCATGTTTTTTAACAAGATAATTGTTGTAGAGTGTCAGATATTCAGAGTTATAATTGAGTGATACTAACTCATAGGAAGTATCTTTATTGCGTGCAAGAACATGTTTTTGTGATTTGCTGAGATGAAACTCATGCACGTTGAGCCGTACAGGAAGGCAGAGTGAACATCCATGACAGAGCGGCCGGTATATCATGTTTCCTGAACGGCGAAATCTCAGACTGAGCATTTGTTCATATGTTGCGGTAGAAAATCGGCTTTCGCAGTTAATAAGTTCCATACCGGAAGGGCGAAGATCCTCAAAATACGGACAGGTAAGATCAGTCAGTCGATGTACCGAACGAAGCACTGTAAGAATTTCTTTAGGCGTCATTCATGCTCTGTTTCTTGAAATGAATTTAAATATTCAAGTGCTTCGTGTGCGGTTTCTTGAACGTGGTTATACCAGATAGAATATAACTCATTGTCTAATAAATGAGGATACGGCGCACCTTCCAGTTCGCTGATGAGATGCCGCAGTAATTCTTTACCTTTATCATCCATAGTTTAATTATATTGTTTAATGCAATATATGCAATGAATTTTTATACCGATACTGCTTTCTATGCTGATTAGTTTGTGCAATTGCTCATTAGTTTTGCGGTTTATCAATACGCTCGGTGAGCTGTACTTGTGTTTTATACTTTTTATCACCGCGATAGTATTCCACAACGACTGTATCGCCCGGTTTATTGTCTTCCAGTGCAGAATAGAGATCTGCAATTGAGCCTACAGACATACCATCAACTGCAACGATGATATCACCGCCAATATTGAACACAGTTTGATAGTAGCGGACTGGCGTTGTTCCGCCTCTGAGTCCTGCTCGATCCGCATTGGTTCCTTTTTTTATAGAAGATATGAGAAGACCTTTTTCAATAGGCACAGGAAGCTTATTAGATTTCATATAGTCGATGAGTGCCGGAAAGAGCTGAATCACTTCCATTTCTATCCAGCCTCTCCGTACTTTTCCGTATTCGATTAGTTCTGGTATTACCCGTTTGGCTGTATTAACCGGCACTGCAAAACCAACACCTACAGAACCTCCGCTCGGTGAATAAATCATGGTGTTGATGCCAATCATTTCGCCGCGTGAATTGAGCAATGGTCCGCCTGAATTACCTGGATTAATTGACGCATCTGTTTGAATCATATCACGCAAAATGGTACGGCTGTCTTTTTGAATAGGTCTTCCAAGACCAGAAATAATTCCGACAGTCAAGGTTCTTTCAAGACCAAAAGGGTTACCAATAGCCATGACACGCTGTCCCACTTTTATTGCGCTGCTGTCGCCAAAGGGAATTACGGTGAGGCTGATACCCTCGGGAGGATCGAATTTTATTACAGCGAGATCGTTTTCTGTATCAATTCCGACGACTCTGCCTTCAAATCGGCTGCCGTCATAGAGACTTATGTAGATTTTGTATGCATTAGCAACCACATGACTGTTAGTAAGCACATAGCCACGTTTATCAATAATTGAACCAGAGCCAGAACCTCCCTCGCGCGGTACAGGTTCTAGAAACCAGTTAATTGCTACGACTTCTGTGGTGATGTTTACAACCGCTGTATTGTAT
Organism: uncultured Treponemataceae bacterium; assembly: GCA_964630305.1. Taxonomy (GTDB): domain Bacteria; phylum Spirochaetota; class Spirochaetia; order Treponematales; family UBA12059; genus JAKPPT01. The sequence continues at coordinate 10,063 of CAZVTR010000008.1, forward strand.
TTTTCATACACAGTAATATTTTGCTGTTCATCAAGTGCATAGGCTGATGTTACCGGCGCTTCAACTGTTTGTGCTTGCACATCTCCATAAGAGGTTGAGACTGATAAATCCTGCGCTGAAGATGTTTTTGCCTGCAAGCTATCTGATACAGATTCGGTTTGGATTGCTGCATGCTGAGTTTTTAGATTTGAAGCTGCAATAAAAAATATGCCAGTGAGTACTGCGCCGCTCATAAACGCTGCAATAATCACAAAAATAACCTGATGCTTAGAGTATAATTTCATTACCAAACCTCCCTGTACTACAATATACTAATATGAGCAACCACAATCAAAATAATTACTTAAACGATGAGTAATCCCGATAGTGTGTGATTGTCTGACACTAAACAATACGTTTGATTCATAGCTGTTACTATAACATTTTTGCACTATTGGTGTTACAGTATTGAGTTCTGCTGTATAATTCTGTAACAAATGACCCAGACAGGAGTCGAACCTGCGACCTGGTGCTTAGGAGGCACCCGCTCTATCCAACTGAGCTACTGGATCTTACTAACTTATGTGCGCATGCCATAAGCAGTATGCTTCATATTAAATAGATACGCGCATATTAGTCAACCTACTAACTCAAAAACAGCTTCAAGTTTTGGTAAATGCACTTTAAGCAGTTTGAGCTGTACTGTGTCGTTTAATGCTAGCTGTTTTCCTTTTATAAAGGTTTCTAGTCCAAGTTCCGGTATGTAAATCTGGTTTAGGGATCCTGTTTGCACAACAATGCCAGTTACTGTCCAATCAGGATGTTCCAGAAGCCACACGAGTGTCCAATGCAGTTCTGAAGCTTTTTCTGCTTTTCGGAGTGCGCTGATTTGGAACGATGCTCTGCCAAGCCGTTCTGTTATTTCATCGATAGGAAGCAGGCCGGGATACTCATAGCCATATACTTGTGCAAGATAGGATCGTATCTGCTGATGTGCAAGGAGGTCACTGTAGCGTCTGATCGGGCTCGTAACCTGTGTATACATGCTGATGCCCAGTCCGTGATGTGCTCGAGGACTTGTGCTTACATAGCCAGCTTTCATAGTACGCAGACGGGCATACATGCCTGCAAGTCCGGGAGGAAAAGCTGTTCGATCAAGCGGTGCATCCTGACAGTAAAAGGGAAAGGGCAATTTTTCTTCAAATGCCCACCAGGCTACTGCTTCGCCGGCAAGGATCATCATTTCTCGCACTAGCTCCGATGCGGGTGTTGGAATGATCGGTTCAATGCACGGATGGCCTTCTTTTACAAACAAATGAACCTCAGGTTTATCGATTGTCACAGCTCCTCGTGCTTCGCGGTACTGTTTCCGTTTTTGTGCAATTGCATAGAGCGTACGCAGTTCCGTGGTTTCTATGAGCGGTACTGCGGATTCATAGGTGCACCGTGTTATAGCCGCAAATCCTGGTTTCATGGTTACCGATGCAATGGAGCCATCATCGTGTATTAAAATTCTAAATGTCAGGGTTCTCGAAAGCGGTGTGAGTCCAAGTCCGCATAAATCGATGAGCGCTTCCGGCAGCATTGGTATTGAACCTTCCGGAAGATAGAGTGTGCTTCCTCGATTGCTTGCTTCTGTATCAATCTCAGAATTTGGCAGCACATAAGCCGAAGGGTCTGCAATATGAATGAGAATAGCTTCTCCGTCCCAGCCAACTGCATCGTCTGGATCATGGCTCCATGCATTGTCTATAGCCCATGCCGGAAAAGCAGAATAATCTTCCCGGCCTTTGTCAATTGGATCTGGAATCGGGAATACCGGCGCTTTAAGCGGATGATGTGCCCTTGTTGGATAAGGGTTAATATACTGAGACCAAATACCAGTTTTGAGGAGCCATGCATGAGCCTTTTCTGGCTCTTTCCCTATACCGAGTTCTTCTGCAATTTTTGAATGCACTGTTTGCCCCTTGGCAAACGCTTCAATCTCGCCATAAAAGCGTTCGTCTCCTGGCTGGAGCGTGCATTTTGCTGCTCTTGCAAGAAAATCCTTTTTATCGCTTTCTGCCGATAACTTTTTTTCAAGCTTTGCTTCAAGCTGAGTGCGCTCTTCAGTGCTCAATACATGCACGGTGTTGCCCTGTTTTTTAAAGAGCGGAGAGTTTTGCAGAGCCACATAAACTGCAAGGAGTTCTGCAGGATCATGAGATGATACTACAGTTTCAAGTAATTCCTCCAAATCAATATCGGTGCCAGCAAAAATTTCCCATGCTGTGAGAAGCTCCGTTTCAATAGCTTTTAATTTACTATTCCAGTCAGGGAAATTAGCTAACGGTCCTTTATATATCAATTCGACATCTTTTTCTCTCACGCGCACGCTTGAACCATCTTCAAATAGGAGCATGAGTTTATCATCGATATGTTTTACAAGAGCAGGCTTGTTTTTATAGAATACCAGGCTATTTGTTGGAATCATACTAACCTCTAGCTATACTATCTCATTGCATTACGATTGTGCACAACACAAAGTGCTTTTATCTTTCACAATTTTGATATCATTCTAAACTCTATTGTAAAACGAATATTTAATATATGTGAGAAAAAATATGTATACAAGTGCTATTTGACTTTATTTGTGTTTTAGTTATAATGAAATCAGTTTTTTGCTTTAACTCATGGAGGTAAGTATGGTTTCATTAATAGTCGGTGTATTGCTTATTGCGTTTACAGTATTTGCAATTATACCTGGTTTGCCTTTAAATTGGGGACCTGAAGTTATCAGTTTCCTTAAAGGTTCTGTACCGGTAGTTGCTGCGCTGATCGGTTTGTTAGCTATCTTTATTGGTATTGCTGATATAAAAGACAGAATTGAAGCTAAAAAAGAAGAAGAGGAAGAAGCACAAAAAGAAAATAAGAGTAACTAGCTTTAGTACTTGACATATTTTTAATTCTGTGTGAATATCTCTTTCACTGTTTTTGATATTTTTAGTGGGGATAGGTATAGATAGATGAAGACTGTTATTGTAAAGGAAAAAGAGCTCAACCGTAATTGGTATATCATTGATGCCAACGGTAAAAGCCTTGGAAGAGTCGCAGCAAAAGTCGTTACGCTGCTGCGCGGCAAGAATAAACCTACATTTGCTTATAATCAAGAAACTGGTGACTATGTTGTTATTATCAATGCAGACAAGGTACAGGTAACAGGCAACAAGTTTAAAGATAAAACATATTATCACCACACCGGTTTCGTTGGTGGTTTGAAAGCTGTTACTTTCGAAAGACTCGTGGCAAAACATCCTACACAGCCGCTCGAGTTGGCAATAAAAGGTATGCTTCCTAAAGGACCTTTAGGACGGAAGCTTGCGAAAAATGTTAAAATTTATGCCGGTGATAAGCATCCTCATGCTTCACAGGCTCCCCAGACAATTGAAGTGTAAGAGGAAAGCGTAAATGATTAAGAATTTAGGTATTGGCGTAGGGCGAAGAAAAACTTCTGTTGCACGTGTATATGTGCGTGAGGGTAAAGGTGAGATTTCTGTAAATGGTCTTCCGCTGGAGCAGTATTTTACTGTGCCAGAACACAAGGTTGCTGTTAGAAAACCGCTTATGGTGACAGCAAATGAGAACAAATATGATTTAGTTATCAATGTTACTGGCGGCGGAATCAATGGTCAGGCAGGTGCAATTGCTCATGGTATCGCACGCGCACTCTGTCAGGTAGATCCTGCTTCCCACACTTCACTTAAAGCTAATGGACTTTTAACTCGCGATCCGCGTATGGTCGAACGCAAAAAGTACGGACAGCGTGGAGCACGCAGACGCTTCCAGTTCTCAAAACGCTAATTGGTTGGATTATTATTCAGAGCTGCCTAGTATATGGGCAGCTTTTTTTTTAACTGGTTTTGCATCTATATGCTTTTAGCTATTTGCAAATCAATGAAAGCGTATGAAAATAATAGATAAACATAGAACATCTTGCATTTTATACAGAAACATAGTATACTGACGCTGTGCTTGAGCACAGAATAATACTACTAGGTGTAAAATTATGGAAGAAGAGATACTGACAATTGAAGAGGTTGCAAAATACCTTCGCGTTTCTGAACGTACGGTATATGATTGGGCTCAGAAGGGTGAAATACCTGCTGGAAAAATAGGAACAGTGTGGCGTTTTAGAAAAAATGAAATTGAACGCTGGGTAAATGAGCGGCTTTCTGGCAATAAACCGCAGAGTGTACTCCAAATTCTTTCCATGAAAAATATTATTACGCCTGAACGGATTATTTTTCTTAATTATCCACGAAAACGGGATGCATTGATTGCGCTCGCAGAAAATCTTGCAACCGCGCCGCAAGTAAAAAATAAAGGCGAATTGGTGATGGAAATTTTACGCCGTGAAGAGCTCATGAGCACTGCAATTGGACGCGGCGTTGCTATTCCTCACGTTCGGTTGACGAGCATCACAGACCTTGTTGTTTCTGTCGGTATTAGTACCTGTGACATAACCGATTTTACTGCATTCGATGACACAACGGTACGTATACTTTTTATGATTGGTTCTGCATATAACCAGCATGCTTACTATTTGCAAACACTTTCATATTTTAGCAGTCTTCTCAAGTCCGATGAGCTGAGGCAATCACTGATACAGGCAAAAAGCACCGAAGAAGTGTACGAACTGCTTGTGAAAGCAGATAATCGATAAAAAACAAGACAGCCTGTTATTGACAGTACACTGCGATAAGATATACACTATGAATACTAGAACTAAAACCTTCATAATAACGGTACTTGTATTTGTTTTAACAGGTTGTCAGTTTATTAAGGTATCAGAATATACAGAATTTCAAAAAATCATGTTGAAGATTTTGGGAGCAGATGAGCTTTTTTACGATGCTCAGTTTTAACAATATTTGCAAACCATAGATGGAAGCGATTGTCATCTGTCAGCTCTGGATGAAAAGTCGTTGCAATGAGATTGTTTTGCTGCACTGCAATACTATCGTTGTTGAGAGATGCGAGTATCCGAACGTCTTCTTGTACACTTGTAATAATCGGTGCGCGGATAAATACAAGCGGGAATGCTTCTTTCCCTAAAAATGGCAATATAATATTTTCAACAAAACTGTTAATTTGTGTCCCATAGGCATTGCGCCTGACTGTGATATCCATGAGTGCCAGATGCCTGCGCGTGTCGTTTTCAATAGACTTCGCGAGGAGAATTGCGCCTGCACAGGTGCCCCAGATTGGGGTGCCTGCTTGTGCTTTTTGTTTAATCACATCTGAAAGCGCAAAATCATTGATGAGTTTTCCTATTGCCGTGCTTTCTCCGCCAGGCAATATAATACCATCCGCACACTCTAGCTCAGATGCTGTGCGAGCCGGATACGCTTTAATGTCTGGGATGCTTTTGAGCATAGCAAGATGTTCTTCGATACCGCCCTGTATCCCCAGAACTGCAATGAGAGGAATTTCCATAGTGCTATACACCGCGCTCTGCGTACGCATGTTCTAGTTTATTTATTTCAAGCCCAGGCATAGCATCTCCAAGATTTTTTGAGAGTTCAGCGAGTATTGAGGAATCTTGCCAGTGCAATACAGCCTGCACAATTGCCTGTGCTCGCTTCTCTGGATTGTTGCTCTTAAAAATACCAGAACCGACAAAAACACCTTCGGCACCAAGCATCATCATGAGTGCAGCGTCTGCGGGTGTAGCAATTCCTCCTGCAGCAAAGTTTACTACAGGAAGTTTTTTCTCGCTGTGTACTTGCTGAATGAGTTCAAGTGGTGCTCCAAAATCACGCGCAAGGCTGACGAGTTCTGCTTTCCCTGCTGATGCTACTTGTTGAATCGCTTCTTGTATGTGCCGCATATGTTTTACAGCTTCGATAATGTTGCCTGTCCCTGCTTCCCCTTTGGTGCGAATCATGCTGGCTCCTTCTGCGATACGGCGGAGCGCTTCTCCGAGATTTCGCGCACCGCATACAAACGGCACGGCAAATTCATGTTTGTTAATATGAAAGCGATCATCCGCAGGTGTCAGTACTTCGCTTTCATCAATGTAATCGATACCTAATGCTTCCAGGATACGGGCTTCGGCTATATGGCCGATGCGTACTTTTGCCATTACTGGTATTGAAACCGCTTTTTGTATAGCTTCGATGAGTGCAGGATCGCTCATGCGCGCAACACCGCCTGTTTTGCGAATATCAGCAGGTACGCGTTCTAATGCCATGACAGCTACCGCTCCGGCTTGTTCGGCTATTTTTGCCTGTTCAGCGTTGACTACATCCATAATTACGCCATGCTTGAGCATGCGTGCTAGATCTTTATTAAGTTTTGCTTTCACTCTTTTATCCCTCTCAAAAAAGTTGTATAATAAAAAAGCTATATGTGCTTATTTTCTTGCAACATATAATAATACACATAACAGTATATCAAGTATATTACAAAGTGTATCACTTGCAGTGTATTGATATGTGTGTTATTTGTCAAGACGATGTAAAGAGAGGAGTATAAAATATGCTTGATCTACAGCTTTCTAAGAATGATGACAGGCCGTTCTACCTGCAGATTGCTGAAGCATTGCGGTATCTTATTGTGAATGGCAGTCTTAGAGCTGGCGAAAAACTTCCCGCTGTGAGGAAGCTTGCAGACCAGCTTGGAATAAACCCAGCAACAGTTGTTGCTGCATACAGAATTCTCAACAAAGAAGGTCTCATTTCTCAGCGTCACGGTTCTGGCGCGTATATAACACCAAACACCAGTATTACGGAACAAGAAGGCAAGGAGTTTGTGCATAAAGAAGATCGTTTTCTCTGTGACGGAACAATTGATTTCGCTTCTAACGTTCCTCCAGAACATCTTTTCCCAATTACTTCAATTAAAAAGATAATAAATGAAATTCTTGATGAAGCTGGTGCAGAAGTTTTTCAATATCAGGACTCTGAAGGCTTTGAGCCGCTTCGGACAATTTGGGCCGATGATTTTAGCCAAACATGGTCACATCCTGTTTCGCTTACTAATGTTTCTGTGGTGTCAGGAGCACAACAGGGAATAGACCTTGCTGTGCGGCTTTTAATTAAACGAGGGGACTCTGTGCTCGTGGAATCTCCAGGATACCGCGGAGCGAGAGATGTACTCCTTGCAAATGGAGCCTCGATTATTCCAGTGCCAGTGGAAACAGATGGAATTGCATTGAACTGTGTAGAGAAAATCTGCAAGCAGAGGAATGTGAGAGCAGTATATATCAATCCTGTGCTCCATAACCCAACTACAACCATATGGTCTGATGATAAACGCACTAAACTTATTGAACTTTCTCGCAAACATGATTTCTATATAATAGAAGATGATCAATTTTCAGATCTTCTCGAAAAACCGGTTCTTCCTTTAGCAAGTCTTGATGCTGACAGAGTAATTTATGTAAAAAGCTATTCTAAAGTGTTGTTCCCAGGTCTGCGGGTTGCTTCACTCTATGTTCCAAAACTATTTTTTGAACGATTGATTGCAATGAAGCGAACTGCCGATATTGCATCGAATGGGCTCATGCAACGGGTGCTGCACCGGCTCATTGTTTCCTCTGAGTATAAAAAACATACGGCAGCCTCGAGAAAATACTATGCAGGGATATTAAATAAATTTGATACATTCATCAAAGAAAATATTTCCTTAAAGCTTGAATGGAGCATGCCTCAGGGTGGCTTTAATGCATGGATAAAATTACCAGAGAAAGTAACAGCAACTGCGCTAGCTCAAAGCACTGCAGCACAGGGATTGCTCATTAGCCCTGAAAGACTCTTCCGTAATGAAGGAAAAATTACTTCCGATTCTCATGTGAGACTGAGTATCGGTTCAGTCGATGAAGTAAGTTATCAAAAAGGCATTGTATGCTTTGAACGTTGCCTTAAGGAATTGCTATGAATCCTTTTCGTGTGCATGCGCCATATGATCCGGCAGGGGATCAACCAAAGGCTATTCGTGAAATTGTAGAGGGATTAACTAGAGGTGAACGTTATATAACACTGCGAGGAGTAACTGGCTCTGGTAAAACCTATACAATGGCAAAAGTAATTGAAAAAATTCAGCGTCCGACTCTGGTTATTAGCCACAATAAAACGCTTTCCGCTCAGCTCTATCGAGAGTTTAAAGAATTTTTCCCTGATAATGCAGTAGAATATTTTGTTTCCTACTATGATTATTATCAGCCTGAAGCATATGTACCGGCGCGTGACCTCTATATAGAAAAAGAGGCCGAAATTAACGATGAAATTGAGCGAATGAGGCTCTCTGCAACGCGAAGTCTCTTTGAGCGGCGCGATGTAATCATTGTAGCAACAGTTTCTTGTATCTATGGCCTTGCAACTCCTGAAGTATACAGTTCCATGACTGTAAAAATTGAAACAGGTGAAAAAATAAATTTAAATAAACTAAAACGGCGCCTCATTGAATTGCAATATGAACGAGAAGGATTTGAACTTGAAGGCGGCGTGTTCTGCATTCATGGAGAAACTATCGATATATACCCAGCATATGCAAAAGAAGCATATAGGATTGAACTCGATTTTGATACGGTAACACATATACGCCGGGTAGATCCAATGACTTTTAAGACTTTAGAAGAACTCGATGCAGCTGTAATCTACCCAGCCAAGCAGTTTGTTATGCCGCATGATATGGTTAAGCAGGCAATACCTCGCATACGAGAGGAGCTCCTGCAAAGGCTTGCTGTATTGCAAGCTCAGGGAAAAGTTGTTGAGGCCGCAAGGCTCAAGACACGCGTTGAATATGACCTAGATTTGCTGGATGAAATGGGCTATTGCCCTGGCATTGAAAATTATTCTGCTCCGCTGTCAGGCCGAGCTCCTGGAGAACGTCCTTCTGTTTTGCTTGATTATTTCCCTAAAGAATTTTTAACAATTATTGATGAGTCGCATGTAACGCTTCCGCAAATTGGAGCTATGTATGCAGGCGACAGATCACGAAAAGAAAACTTGGTTGAATACGGATTCCGTCTTCCTTCTGCATTGGATAATCGACCGCTTCGTATCGATGAGTTTGAATCAATTGTGAATCAGGTGCTCTATGTCTCTGCAACGCCAGCGCAGACTGAACTTAAAAGGTCGAGCCGAATTGTCGAACAGATTATTCGTCCTACAGGACTTGTCGATCCTGAGATTTGTGTTCGTCCCACGGAAGGACAAATGGATGATATACACAGTGAAATACAAAAGCGTATAGCGCATGGCGAGCGCAGTCTTATATTAACACTCACAAAGCGCATGGCAGAGGAGCTGGCAGAGTACCTTTCTGGTCTTGGATTACGGGTGCGTTATATTCACAGTGAAGTAGAAACCATTGAACGTGTAGAAATATTGCAGCAGCTGAGGAAAGGTGATTACGATGTCTTAATAGGAATTAACCTGTTGCGGGAGGGTATCGATCTTCCTGAAGTCGCTTTTATTGCTATTCTTGACGCAGATAAAATTGGTTTCCTGAGAAGTGCTACAAGCTTAATTCAGATAATAGGACGAGCTGCCCGTAATGCAGCGGGAACTGTAGTGATGTATGCCGATAGGATATCTCCAGCAATGCAGATAGCCATTGATGAAACAGCTAGAAGGAGAGCAATTCAGCTTGCATACAATCGTGAACATAATATTACTCCGGTTACCATTAAAAAAGAAATTCATGCTATTCTTGAACGGCATAAAGAAGAAGCGGATAAGGAAATTATAGAAACAATATCTACCTATAAAGCCGCGCATAATCTTCTTGAACCAAAAGAGAAAGAAAAGCTCATAAAAAAACTTGAAGCTGAAATGCTCCTTAAAGCAAAAAATCTAGAATTTGAAGCTGCAGCGATGCTCCGTGATGAGATTGCTAGACTTAAAGAGTAAAGGGATAAAACAAACACTATGCTGACACTTTCGTTTAGATGGTATGGCCATAATGATCCTGTAACATTACAGGCAATACGTCAAATTCCTGTAATCAAAGAAATTGTTTTTGCTCAGTATGATGCACAGCCCGGTGTTCCGTGGGATAGATCAGTGCTTAAAAACTTAATAGATGCAATAACTAATTATGGTTTCTATCCAGGAGTCATAGAGTCTATTCCTGTTGCAGAGTCAATAAAAATAGGAAATCAAAATCGTGATGCTGCAATTGAGGCATGGATTGCATCAATGAGACTGTGTGCTGAACTCTTAGCACCATTTGAGGAAAAGACAGGCCATAAACCTGTAATAACTTACAATTTTATGCCGGCATTCGACTGGCTAAGAACTAATCTTACATACAAGCTGGCTGACGGGTCTACAACGCTTGCATATGAACAGGATCGCGTTAATACATTAAATCCGAGAGAGCCTGATTTTGCACTTCCTGGATGGATTATCGATAAAGAAATGACTGATACGGTGCTCAATGCTTATCAGGAAATAACTGAAGAAATGTTATATAAAAATCTATTATACTTTCTTAATGCAGTTGTTCCTTATGCTGAACGAGCAGGAGTTGTGCTTGCGCTGCATCCCGATGATCCTCCCTGGAGCGTTTTTGGGTTACCGCGGATTATCACAGGCAAATCTACTCTGGAGCGTTTATTTAATGATGTACCCAGTCTGGTAAATGGATTGTGTTTTTGCACAGGAAGTTTAGGATCAGGAGCGCACAACGATGTATATGAGCTTGCAGATACGTTTGCTCCAAGAATTTATTTTGCACACCTTCGCAATGTAAAACTACTTAATGAAAAAACTTTCATTGAGACTGCGCATGTGTCCGAAGCTGGAACTATTGATATGGCAAAAATAGTGTCTCAGCTCAGTTCTATTACAAGAACCTTTCCTGTGCGTCCGGATCATGGCCGCATGATATGGGGAGAAACCGGAAAACCTGGATACGGTCTCTATGATAGGGCATTAGGAGCTATGTATTTGGCAGGACTTATAGAAATGGCACAAAAGCAGCGTATGATATAAATGATTTACACTGGTAATCAGACTATCTGTACATTGAAATTACTAAAAAAATGTTTTATGCTTAAGCTATGAACAAAACACCATTGCTTAAAACACCATCTAAATTTTTGGCTCCTATGCTTGTTGCAATAGCAGTTATGTTAGCCCTCAGCATTATTTTAATACTATCTGCTTATAACGCTACAAAAAAAGACATGGATCTCATCAATGCTATTGGAAGACTGCGCGGAGGTATTCAAAAAATACTTGTCTCACTCAGTTTGGGTGTGTTTAATGAGATAGACTATAAGCAGTTTGATCAGTATCTTTCCGATGCTCAACCAACATTAACAAAGGAAGAATTTGTAAAATTGCAAACTGCTGTTCAGCAATTGATAAAAAGTTTTGAAGACGGGATGTCTTCAAAAGATTCAGCATATATGTATGATGCGAGCACCTACTTGTGGGAGTATACAGATAGTTTAATTACCGTCAATATTAATAAGCGTGACCAAAAACGAAAACTCTTTATTTGGGGCATAGGTCTCCTTAATGTAATGTTTGTGTTTATTCTTGCATATACATATTTGTTTTTTAAGCTAATTATAAAAAAGCTTGAACCAGAGGCAATGTTTGATACGCTTACCGGAACATTGCGACGAGGACGATTCATTGATCATCTCATGACGAATATTGCGACACTGGGACGGGGCGAATATCTTGGTCTTATCATGTTTGATCTCGATCATTTTAAGCGGGTTAATGATACCTATGGCCATGATGTTGGTGATATCGTTTTGCGTGAAACTACTGCATCAGTTTCAAAAACCTTACGCCCTGGAGATATTATGGGCCGTTTAGGCGGAGAAGAATTTGCAATATTAGTACGCAGCAAAGATAAACGAGCAGCCCGACTTCTTGCAGACCGAGTGAGAGCATCGATAGAAAAGACGGTAATTCCGCAAGTGCCTGGTGGTATTACGGCAAGTGTCGGTGTGATTGCAGTTTCAAAACAAGAAAGTGCGGAATCGGCACTCAAACGGGTAGATGAATTTTTATATGCTGCTAAGCTGGCAGGAAGAAATAGAGTAAGAAGCGATTAGTTATTACAATAAAGAATTCTCTATCTCATCAATATGTAATCGGTGTCTTGTTATACTAATATATTCTGCTATATAATAATGACTTACTAGCGATTACAGGAGAAAACAATGAATAAAGCTCTTGAGATTTTACAGCGGCGCGGTTTTATTCAACAATGTACTGATTTTGATGGACTTTCCAGAGCAATGGATGAAGGGCCTATTACTTTTTATGTTGGCTGTGATCCAACGGGTCCTAGTCTTCATATCGGACATATGGTGCCTTTTTTTGCCTTTAAGCATTTAGTGTCTGCTGGGCACCATGGTATTGCATTACTGGGCGGGGGAACGGCTCGCATTGGAGATCCATCCGGAAAAACAGAAATGCGTAAAATGATTAGTTATGAAGAAATCGATGCTAATGCTGAACGTTTTAAGCGTCAGCTCGATGCTTTTCTCAAATTTGACGGCAAAACAGCATATACTGCTAATAATAAGGATTGGCTTGCAAATTTAAATTATATTGAATTTTTAAGAGACATCGGGAGACATTTTTCTGTAAATCGTATGCTTTCATTTGAAGCATATAAAATACGTATGGAGACTGGACTCTCATTTATTGAGTTTAATTATCAGCTCTTGCAGAGTTATGATTTTTTAGAGTTATATAAACGTTACAATTGTAGGCTTCAGATTGGCGGTGATGACCAATGGGGTAACATTGTGGCGGGTATTGAGCTTATACGAAGAGTTGAAGGAGCAGAAACATATGGACTTACGTTCCCGCTCATCACTACGAGCGATGGCAAGAAAATGGGTAAAACAGAGAAAGGCGCATTGTTTCTAGATCCTGAAATGGTTAGTCCGTACGATTTTTTCCAGTACTGGCGGAATGTTGATGATCGTGATGTAAAACGCTTTCTCTTGCTGTTTACATTTTTATCAGAAGAAGAATGTGAACAGCTTACAGCTCCAGATAAAAACATTAATGATGCAAAAGAACGCCTTGCTTATGAAGTTACTAAACTTATACATGGTAAAGCAGAAGCAGATAAGGCTCTCGATGGCGCTCATGCCGCTTTTAGCGGTTCCGGTAATATTGAAGCTATGCCTACGCTTGCATTGCCTAGGCAGCGTTTTGAAGCAGGTTATCCTGTGCTTGATCTTTTTGTGGATGCAGGACTTGCTCCATCTAAGAGTGAAGCACGGCGTCTCATACAACAAAATGGTGCACTGGTTGGCGGAAAACTCTGGACTAATGAGAAGCAGGCAGTTACAGTAGCGGATTGTGATTGTGCTGAGTATTGTATCTTGCGTGCTGGGAAAAAACGTTATATGCGAATAATTCTTGAGTAAAGGGGACTCCTATGGCAATTCCATCACATGAAACATTAGAATCAATTTGGAGACGCTATAATACCGATGAATCATTATACAGACATGCTCTATCGGTAGAGTCAGTTATGAAACACTTTGCAGAAAAGTATGGAGAGGATGTTGCATTTTGGAGCGCAGTCGGGTTTTTGCATGATATCGATTACGGCACCTATCCTCATGAACACCTCAAGCATAGTGCAGAGATTCTCGCTAATAATGGTTTTGATGAGCAATTTATACATGCGGTTCAGAGCCATGGGTGGAAGCTTTGTACCGATATCCAGCCTGAACACATTATGGAAAAAGTGCTCTACGCTGTAGATGAACTTACTGGTTTTATTGCAGCCTGTGCGTATGTGCGTCCTTCTAAGAGTGTTATGGATTTAGAAGTAAGTTCAGTAAAAAAGAAATGGAAGACTCCTGCATTTGCAGCCGGCGTTAACCGAACAGTCATTGAAGAAGGCGCACAAATGCTGGGAATGACGCTCGAAGATCTAATTGCTGAAACCATTGCTGCAATGCGCAAGGATGCAAACAAACTTGGACTTTGATGCCGGGTCTACATACAAGTGCTATTGCAATTCCTTTTTCATTGCATCTTTAATGTTGCGTGCATAAACTTTTGCTAGTTTTTTCATGTCTGCGATAAAGGTTTGTATATCGCTCTTTGATTTTTCTCTAAACCATTGTTCATAGAGTGAAAGATCATCCTCATAGAGACGGTATAAATCAATATAGGCATTATTAATAGAGCGCATAGTAAATTTTGAATAATTAGAATTTATGAATAATTGCGCCATGGTTGTTTCATATTCATTTGCACGCTGATCAATAATTTTTTGTTTCAGAGATAGTTTTTCTGTTTTGGACAGGGCGGTATTGTTATAAATAATTTCCAATTGCCGAGCAGTTTCTTGCAAAAATTGTATAAAGAGCTTATGGTCATGTTCCTGCTCAATTCGTTTTCTTATGAGCGGTGAATCTTTTCCATACAGTGTTTCCAAATATATACGTGTTGCCTCACGTCCTATAAAAGTAGCAAACTCTTCATTGAATTGCGATGCTCCTTTAATATAAAGTGTTGCATGGGCAGATTCATGAAAAATAAGTTCTGCGATTTCATCTTCAGAGTATTTTTTCATAAATGTGTAGAGCGGATCGCTAAAATAACCGAGTGAGCTGAATGCTTCAACATTCCGTATATACACATCATAACCAAGAGTTCTAAGCCTATCAGCTTCTTGCTGTGCTTTTTGCTTATTGTAATAGCCCCGGTAGGGCATAGCACCGACAAGTGGATATGTCCAGTAATAGCGTGTAAACGAATCCGCACTGCATGCAGATACAACTGTAGCAACATAGTCTTTGTTTGTGGGGACGATTTTTGTATAGTTTTTTGTCAGAGTCAGCTTAAGCTTCTCAACGGCAAATTGCTTAACTCTATGTATGATATCGTTAAATGTTTTCAGTTCAGTGTCAGCATTGTTTTTTTTAATAAATTGATCAAGCGGCACTGCTGATAATCGATCATGAAAATATCCCCATGCTTGTTCAATATACCAGCATCCTGTCATAGATATCATAAGTATACCTGCTAAACATAGTTTGACCAGTAAGTTTGCTGTTCGTTTATATTTCATTATTTTGCAGTAAAATCCTTTTCACCAAAAACGAGTGCCGTAAAAGAAAAGAGTTTTGCTCCTGGTTTGTAACAGCTACCTGCTGGAAGTCCTGCTTTATAGCACAAGTGTTCAAGAAAAGTTTCTCTGTCCCATCCCTGTTCTGTTGCGACTTGCGGAAGAAACACACCGGCTCT
>CAZVTR010000008.1:25377-27851 GCA_964630305.1 uncultured Treponemataceae bacterium
TTTCTCTGTCCCATCCCTGTTCTGTTGCGACTTGCGGAAGAAACACACCGGCTCTCCCAGCATATACGAGATATGCCCCGTGAACACCGGGAATAATTGATTCTGGTTCTGCTGGTTCCATTGGCGATAAAACCGAAATCTCTATGTCACAGAAAGCAAGTTCTTCATTGCGAAGCGGAGGAAACCGCGGATCCTCAAAGGCTGCAGCACAAGCCATTGTGCTAATAGTGCTGTAGAGTGGAGCATCGCCAGTCATGTGTCCAATACAGCCTCGTAGTGAGCCTTGTTTATGCAGTGTAACAAAAGCGCCATACTCGTAAGCAATAGATGTAAAGTTATCAGGAAAATTAGGTTTGCGCTGTTCTAGTCTTGCTTGTATTGCTTCTCGTGCGCCTTGCAAGAGCAGTTTTTTTTCTTCAACTGTTAATAATTCTTTATTCATCAAACCACCCCGCAGAACCATAATTTACAATGAAATGTGCAGCATTTTGTTCGTATAATGAGCTGTCAGCTGTCATTATGATTTTTCTCTTGCGATTTTTCAATATCTTCATTGATAATAAGACTGCTAGGCTTAGTGAATAGTAGGAAATATGTTCAACTGTTTTATGGTACTGCCATAATGTCTCAATATCATTTTCTTGAATTATTTTACTGAACGTTTGCTGCTGTAGTGCTGCTGCCTGTGCATTACTGCCAAGTCCCATGTTGCATGCAGCAATAAAGACAGTATTTTCTGCTGGTCCCGGAAAGAGATAATCCATAGAACGAGCAAGTGTTTGCACCGGTATATCATTTGAACCAAACAAGAGGATAGGAATAATAGGTACGCCAGGTAAGAGATACACAGAGAACAATGTTTGGAGTTCAATGCTTGATTCCTCTTCATGAGCGGTATCGCTAATAGTAACAAGTGTACTGCAAGCTTCAATTTCGCTGCATAGTTCTTGATCTACAGGAACGGCACCGAGCGGAGTAGCAAAATAATCAGCTTGTGTGAGCAGAATGCCGCACTGACGGCCGGGGAACAGTGTGTTTGCGGTTTTAGGATGCAGGTCTGACATAATGACAATTTTTTCTGTTTTTGTACGGCATATCTGGCTCCAGACTGATGCCATGATCGGTCCTGCATACGTTAACGCTGCATGAGGACTCACCATTGCACGGAGACAATGTTCGGGTTCAGGGTGTCCATTCAAATATAATGACAGAAGCTGTCTGAGTTCCTGCTCATCATCAGGGTACATGAGTCCTGCATAGATATTGTCTCGTACAACCGGTATGTTTGCCATACTGCTTTAAGCTTAATGCACCAGACTGTTATTTGCAAAACGAATAGTTTCTTAATATATCAAAGGAGCAAGCACAAGGAGCCATATCAAAAGTATAACAATACTCACAATTGTGAGCGGCAATCCGAGTTTAAGATAGTTTCCAAATGATACCGTAACTCCGCGCTTTTTTGCAAGTTCCGCCATAATAAGGTTTGCAACACTCCCCAATAGCGTAAAATTTCCTGCAAGTGTCGTGCAGCCTGCAAGAATGAGCCAGAGCTGTGTCGGATTTTGCATCGATGGCACAATGGTGCGGAGGAGCATTACTGTTGGCACATTAGAAATTATCTGACTCATCGCAGCAGCAATAAGCCCAAATCCTGCCGGATTTTTTTGCATTACAGAGCTCATGTGTTCATAGAAGAAGGTAAAAACATTGCTTTCTGCAGCTGCGCGAGTAATCACAAAGAGTGAAGGAAATAATACTAAAAGCGACCAATCGACATCTGCAAAGACTCGTTCAGGACTAACACGACGGGTAATGAGCAGAAACGCAGACCCAGCAAGTCCTGCAATGCTCACAGGGAGCCCTACAATAATACAGATTGCCATAATCACAAATGCAATTCCCGATTTTATGAGGAGCGGTTTATAAATAAATATGCGCTCGTTAGTGTATGAGGGCTGATTTTGTGCAGTAAAATCCTTACGGAATAATAGTAAAATAAGCACATAAGCAATTCCGAGAATAATGATTGCAGGTGGTACTAAATATAACGAGAATGTACCGAATGACATACCGGAGCTAGCTCCAATGAGTATATTTTGCGGGTTGCCGATTATTGTAGTCATCGATCCAATATTCGCACTTACCGCAATACCCAATAGATACGGCAGGGGGTTTAAACCCATGGAGAGGGTCACATCACAGACAATGGGTGTGAGCATCATGACAAGCGGGTCATTGATAAACAATGCTGAAAGAATACTTGAAAACAAGATAATGAGAAGAAGCAGCAGTGCCGGGTTATGGGCACGTTTTTTGAGGAGATGGCCGGCAAGCGTAAAAAAACCCGCAAAGCGTAAATTCGCATTAAACACCATCATAGAAAACAAAAGCACAATGGTGTTCAGATCTACTGCCTGGTATGCCTCATCAATAGTAATTGATTTTGTGAGAATGAGCAGCGTTGCTCCGCA
>CAZVTR010000008.1:27951-49694 GCA_964630305.1 uncultured Treponemataceae bacterium
GGTATGCCTCATCAATAGTAATTGATTTTGTGAGAATGAGCAGCGTTGCTCCGCATACTGCAATTGTTGCGCGGTTCATGCGTAATGCAGGTATTTTTCCAATTGCAATACCTGCAAGGCTTGCTATTACAATTAGTTCCGTCATAATACTATTATACTAGCCTAAAATAAGCTATAATAACCAGTATGGATTATAGAAAACTTCCAGTATATGAACAACGAGAGCGGATTCTTGAAGCGCTCAAGGATAATCAAGTCATAGTAGTCGAAAGCCCAACCGGTTCAGGAAAAACAACACAGCTTCCAGTTATTCTCTATGAAGCAGGGTATGCAGCAAAAGGGATGATAGGCGTTACACAGCCACGGCGCATCGCAGCGCTTTCTGTAAGCGAGTTTATAGCAAAACAGCTTTCTGTAGAGCTTGGTACGCTTGTTGGATATAAAATGCGTTTTGAAGATAAAACCGACTTTTCTACAAAAATAAAAATAATGACCGATGGAATTTTGCTTCAGGAAATGAAGCTGGATCCCATGATGTTGCGGTATGATGTTATGATTGTTGATGAAGCTCATGAGCGGAGTCTCAATATCGATTTTATACTAGGGCTCCTCAAACGAGTCTTAGAAGCACGCCCCGAGTTTAAGGTTATTATATCGAGTGCTACCATCAATGCGGATATTTTCAGTTCATACTTTGGCGACTGTCCTGTAGTCAAAATTGATACCATTACCTATCCAGTTACGCTTGTGTACGATCCTCCGTTAGCAGAAAATAACATGGATGTTCTCATTGAAAAAATTATTGAAATTACAGAGCGGACTCTTGCCAGCAAGCGCAATGGCGATATACTCATTTTTCTTCCTGGTGAAAAATCAATTAAAGACTGTATCGCTCTGCTTTCGCTCTGCAAGGTTAAGGATAGACTCCACATAATTCCATTGTATGCCCGTCTTGGGAAAGATGAGCAGGAACGAGTTTTTGAAGAACCGCCTCCTGGAAAAGTGAAGGTTGTTGTTTCTACTAATATCGCCGAAACCTCAGTTACCATTGACGGTGTTACAACTGTAATTGATTCAGGCCTTGCAAAGTTAAACTTTTATAATCCAAAAACATTTACCTCAAGCCTTATAGAAGTTCCTATTAGCAAAGCTTCAGCGAATCAGCGTAAGGGCAGGGCTGGACGCACAGCTCCTGGATACTGTTACAGGCTCTACACCAGAGAAGATTTTGAAGGCAGAGCGCTCTTTACCATGGAGGAAATCTACCGCACAGATCTTTCTGAAGTGGTGCTTCGCATGGCAGAATTAGGCATTACAGATTTTGAGCGCTTTGATTTTATTTCTAAGCCAGGCCGGTCAGGAATTATTGGAGCTATCGAAATATTAAACCTCCTTGATGCGCTCAACCCAGATAGAACACTCTCTACTATTGGTACCATGATGTGTGCTTTCCCGCTGTTACCGCGGCTTTCAAGAATGATTGTCGAAGCAATGCTCAAATATCCCGAGGTGCTTGAAGAAGTAATTATTGCGGCAGCCTTTCTTTCAACACAGAGTCCGTATGTACTGCCGCCCGGAGAGGAAATTGAAGCGCGCAGTGCGCATCATGCATTTCGTGACAGAAACGGCGATTTTGTTTCCTATCTCAAATTGTTTAAGGCATTTGTTCATAGCGGCAATAAAACAAAGTTTTGTGAAACTAATTATCTCGATGAACGCACGATGCTTGAGATTGTGCGCATAAAAGAGCAGATTGAACTCATTGTGCATGAACAAGGCATGGTTATTGGTTCTGGCGGACCGGTTGAACATTATTTGACAGCAGTCGGCCGAGGACTTATACAATTTGTTTGCATTAAGGAAGAACGCGGTCTTTTTAGAACACTCATGGGTGAACGAGTTTTGATACATCCTGGTTCTGTTATGTTCCGGGAATCGCCATCGTTTATTGTTGCAGGTGAGATAGTTAAAACAACACGCATGTATGCGATGAGTGTTTCGCCATTGACAAAAGAAATTTTAGAACGTATTAGTCCTACGCTCTATGCTCGGTTAAAACGCTTTGCGCCTGAAATGCCTGTGCAAGCAGCTATTCAGAAAAAGCAGAAAGTGCCAATGGAATTGCACGGAGAGCCACTAGCTAAGGCAAAAGCCCAGGAGCGAGGTAAGAAAAAGCATATTCATCTCCCGGAGCTCGAAAAAGGTTTCGCGGTTTCCGGGACTGTTTTCCCGGTAGAAGAAGTGAAGAAAAAGAAAAAAGTCCGATTAGATTGGGATACGTTTAAACCATTACGGGAAGCATTTGCCGCTTGTCCGCCAGAACGGCTTAAAGGATATTTGGGTGTTATTAATTATAAACATAAAATATTTCTTGATAATGAAAAACTAAGCGTGATAGTAAAAATTGCTTCATGGCTTAATCCTGAGCAGGATCTCACTAAAAAGTGGCCTCGCAATAAGCTTTTCAATATTCATGAGCATCTTTCTGAACTTGTGCTTGCATTTCCTTCCATATTGCAGCTTTCTTTATGGAAAGATAAAAGCAATGAATTGGGATTTGTCGGCTTATTCACCGATGGAGAAGGTAACTATTACTTTAGAGTATCGCGGGGATTCCATACTGCAATAACAGAAAGCCTTGCCAGTTTAGAAACCTTTATTGATGAAGCGGGAAGCATGCTTACCGGGGAAAACCGGGAGTATGTTAATGAACTGTACAGAAAGCTAGCTTCGTTTTTTGAAGATTGATACTTATGGTTCCCGTGTGCACTCCGGCAAGTTGCTGCCGGGGCAGTTTTCCATGAATTGCTAAAGGATTTTGGAAAGTCCCAGCGCAATATTGATGAGCATGAGCAGAGCAAGAAGCCTGCCTGACCAGCGGTGAATGAGCCGCATCAATTTTGCAAAACGAGCAAGCTTAGGTGAAAGCATGAATAAGCCAGCACTGCCTTGCACGATGAGCCAGATGCCCGCAATGAGTCCGATAACGCCATGGACCGATGCAAAGTGGCTTCCTTGATAGCTGCTTACCATGAGAATAGCAGCACATATACCAGCTGCGGCAATAACAACAGCGCTTACATTAATGGTCTTATGTGCGGTAAGCCACCAGCGTTTTTGCTTTCCAAAGCGTGCAATGAGACCGCCAGAAAGTGAAAGCACAAATGCCAAACTCATGAATACAATATGAAACGGCAACCAATTCATGTTATTTATCCTTTACTTTGATTACTACCTGGCCGGCTCTGTTATGTTTTGCTGTAAAACTGAGCGAATTTGACCAGGCCCAGATAAGCTTTAAATCTTTTCCAGGTATAATTGGTTTGTCTTTGCTGTCTTCGGTTACTAGCTTTCTGGAAAATTCGAATATGACACCCTGGACTGTGCGCTTTCCTGCAAATGCGAGTATATTATTAGTGCCCCCCTGGTCAGTATCCGCGGGGTGCGGTCCAAACTGCCCTGTTGAATATGCATCGATTGCCTGCACAGTAGTGCCGACTATGCCAAAGACCATATCAGCATTAGCCATTACTCTCGTGGGTTCAAACCCAATTGAAACCCAGCCCTTTGCTGTGGATTCAATGGCAAAGTAAATGGTATCTC
Organism: uncultured Treponemataceae bacterium; assembly: GCA_964630305.1. GTDB lineage: Bacteria > Spirochaetota > Spirochaetia > Treponematales > UBA12059 > JAKPPT01. Next base: position 31,555 of record CAZVTR010000008.1, read on the forward strand.
CTTCAACCTGCCAGTAGAACACAAAATTATTACCATCAAGCTGCTGCCTGTTAGAATACTCATTCTGTGCAATGACGCCATCGATATCAACAGCACCCAGGATGCTCAATGCACCCGTTAACGCCCATACAAGGGTAATTAGTTTGGTTTTCATGATATGAATATACTGATAATACTACAAAAAGCATATTCTTTGCATTTAAAACAGCATAATATTTGTATATTATTTATTATAATTGCATTTTATAAGTTTTAATTGTAGCATAGACTACACATTAGCTATCTGGAGGGGACCGCATGAATCATGCATTATTCAATATTTCAAATAACAGTCCACTATATTTAAACCAGGATTCTGAAATCATTCTATATCAGGCGGATTGTTTGGAATTAATGGATTCCCTTATTAATATATTTCCTCATGGTATTTTTGATATGATTTTTGCTGATCCACCATATTTTTTGTCGAATGGCGGAATTACCTGCCATTCAGGAAAAATGACAAAAGTAGATAAGGGTGCTTGGGATAAATCGAATGGAGCAGAAGCAAATCATGAATTTAATAGAGCATGGCTTTCTCGCTGTCAAAAACTGTTAAATCCAAATGGTACCATTTGGGTATCTGGCACTCATCATGTAATTTATTCTGTTGGCTATGCAATGCAGCAGCTTGGCATGAAAATTCTTAATGATATTATCTGGGAAAAGCCAAATCCTCCTCCGAATTTATCATGTAGATATTTTACACATGCAACAGAAATAATTATCTGGGCAGCAAAGAATACAAAAGCAAAGCATTGTTTTAATTATGAGACCATGAAAATGATTAATGGCGGAAAACAGATGAAAAATGTATGGAAGCTTGCCGCGCCAGCTAATGGTGAAAAATTGTTGGGGAAACATCCCACCCAGAAACCTTTACAGCTTCTTGAACGTATCATACTTGCTTCTACACATGAGTTGGACCTTGTTTTTGATCCTTTTACTGGAAGCGGAACAACCGGTGTTGCTGCAATCATGCTCAATAGGAAATTTTTAGGCTGTGAACTTGATAGTAATTTTGCCAATTTAGCAAAGAATCGCTTGATCGATGCTATAAAACAAAAAAAAGAATTGTTAAATTTGCCAATGACAGGGGTGATGCAATGATAAAAAATGGTAAAGGTGGTGATTTGACTAAATCTGGACTTCGTTTTGAAGAAAAATCAAATCTAAAAAAAATAATTAAAAAAACTCCTGGATATACATTAAAAAAAGAAAACAATAAAGCAGGTGAAATTATTTATTATAATAATGAAAAAGTAGGCAGGATTTTTATTAAAAATGAGTTTTATGCATTTTTAAAAGAAAACAACATTGAATGGAAAAAAATAATTTCAAAACGGCTTATTCCTGATCAAGCATTGTTAGTAATCATTCGTGATACTTTGTTTGTTCTAGAAATTAAATATCAAACTGTGGCAGGTTCAGTGGATGAAAAATTACAAACCTGTGATTTTAAGCGAAAGCAATACCTAAAATTAGTTCAGCCTTTGCAATTACGCGTGGAATATGTATATATACTCAATGATTGGTTTAAAAAACCTGAATATAAAGACACATTAGACTATATAATAAGCGTAAATTGTTTTTATCATTTCAATACAATTCCATTATCTTGGTTTGGCTTTCCAATTTTGAAACAGTAATTCAAAAATTAAAACGCTCACTTACTTGAACAGCATTCCACTTGGGTATACAATCGACATGAGCGAAAGCGTTTCTGTTATTTTTTCTGCTTATCGTACAGAACTCGTTATCCTGGTATGCAGACAGTGACAGATTGCTTTTGCGTAATGGTCATTACAATAAGGAGGATGCTCATTTATGAAAGAAACACGACTCCATGATTGGCATGTAAAAGCAGGTGCTCGTATGGCTCCGTTTGCCAATCATGATATGCCAATATCGTATCCTTTAGGTGCTGTAGAGGAGCACCTTGTAACCCGTCGTTCAGTAGGATTATTTGATATAGACCACATGGGACAATTTGAAGTGCGCGGTCCTGGAGCGACAGCATTTGTTTCAAAGCTCGTTAGCATGAAGATGTCGGATCTAAAGGATTGGGATGCCCGCTATTCGCTGTTGCTCAATGAACGCGGCACGGTAATCGATGATCTTTTTATTTATAAACTTCCCGAATCATGGTGGATTGTTGTAAATGCAGGCAACCGGGAAGAAGATTGGGCATGGTTTACTGCACATAAACCCGCTGATGTAGAGCTTATCGATAAATCAGATGAAACATACATGATTGCGGTGCAGGGGCCGCGGGCTATTGAACTCATGGATAAGGTATCTGAGGCAAAGATATCAGCATATCCCCGGTTTACGTCTGGCAAAACAAAGGTACTCGGTATACCCTGTCTTGTTGGCAGGACTGGCTATACCGGTGAAGATGGTGTCGAACTCTTTTTTCCTGCTGACAAGGCTGTAGAGATGTGGACAGGGCTTCTTGATGCAGGTGAAAAAGCTGGTATTGAAACGAAAGCAATAGGATTAGCAGCTCGCGACAGCCTAAGGTTTGAAGCAGGCATGCCGCTCCATGGTCACGAAATTAGTCAGGAAATCAACGCACTCGAAGCAGGTTTTAAATGGGCATGTGATTTCGATAAAGAATTTATCGGAAAAGAAGCTTTGCTTGCAATTCAGGAACAAGGATTAAAGCGCAAACTGGTAACGATCACAGTAACAGGTGGTGTTCCGCGCGAGGGGTATGAAATACAATCGATGCAAGGCGAAACAATTGGCAAGGCAGTTGCGGGAATGTACTGCCCCACGGTAAAAGCTTATGCAGCTAATGCATTCGTTGCGGTAGACTATGCCAAAACGGGCACGGAACTTGCAGTTGTCATACGAGGAAAGCCAGTGCCCGGTGTCGTAGTAAAGCGGCCACTCTATGTTCCTGCTTATCGGCGGGTAAAGGAATAACAGATTTTTTGTAAGGTAATTCGAGGATATACAGCGAGTATATCAGCAGTAAACATACTATTGTTTGGAGGAAACTATGAATATTGACAAGAATGCACGGTATTTAGAATCACATGAATGGGCACGCAAAGAGGGTGATCTCATTGTCATTGGTATATCTGACCATGCTCAGCATGCGCTTGGAGATATCGTTTTTGTTGAACTTCCTAAAAAAGGCGCATCAATTGCAAAAGGCAAGGCTTTTGGTGTCGTTGAATCTGTAAAAGCAGCAAGTGATGTCTATATGCCTGTTTCTGGCACGGTAGAAGCCACAAATGATGTCCTTGGCGGAGACCCCGCTACTATCAACCGGGATCCGTATAATGCAGGTTGGCTTATCAAAGTAAAGCCATCAAATCCTTCCGAATTTGATACCTTATTAAGTCCAGCTGATTACGAAGCTCAGATAAAGGAGTAAACCGTGCCTTTTATTCCAACAACAGATGCAGACAGGGAGGAGATGCTCAAGGTTATTGGCGTAAAAACCATAGATGAGCTCTTCACTGATATTCCTCGGGATGTCAGGTATCCCCGGCTTGGCATTGGTAAAGGTCTTTCTGAACTCGAAGTATTGCGCGAACTTGAATCCATGTCAGCTAAGAATACTACGGCAAACAGCTGTGCGTGGTTTTTGGGCGCAGGCGCTTATAATCATTTTATACCGTCACTTGTTCCTCAGCTTGCAGGCAGGGGTGAGTTTTTAACTGCCTATACACCATATCAGCCAGAAGTTTCGCAGGGAACACTGCAGGCTATTTTTGAGTATCAATCAATGGCTGCAAAACTGTTTGGTGTCGATGCCGTTAATGCTTCTCACTATGATGGTGCTACCGCGCTTGCAGAGGCTGTGCTCATGGCATATCGAATAGACGAAAACCGCCATGAGATCTTGCTGCCTGCAAAACTGCATCCCGAATATAAAGCAGTAATCCGTACTTATTTTTCAGCTTTCCCTGTAACAATAAAAGAGTATACAGAAGCTCCGCTTGCGGCTTGCAGCCTGCTCACTGAGCATACTGCTTGTATGGTAATAGCCTATCCTGATTTTGAAGGCTATGTCTCAGATTTAACAGGTGTAGCTGATAAAGTGCACGAGGCAGGTGCTCTCTGCATTGTATCCACTGATCCAATCATGCTCGGTTTGTTTAAAGCACCTGGAGAACTTGGCGCAGATATTGTCACAGCAGAAGGACAATCCTTGGGAAACGCAATGAATTATGGCGGCCCGTTTTTAGGTATGTTTGGTGTTAAGCAACCGCTTATTAGGAAAATGCCTGGAAGGCTTGTCGGTGAAACAAAAGATAAAGCTGGGAGACGCGGATTTGTTCTCACCCTTTCTGCACGCGAGCAGCACATCCGAAGAGAGAAGGCAGTTTCTAATATCTGTTCCAATCAAGGACTTGTTATGCTCCAAGCGGCTATGTACCTTGAGACTATGGGGAAAAATGGTTTGCGAGCTGTAGCAAAACTCTGCTGGGATAAAGCTCACTATGCTGCCGATGTACTATCGCGCGTTCCGGGCTATGCTGTGCAAACAGGAGTGTTCTTTAAAGAGTTTGTTGTAAAGACACCAGTACCGGCAGAAGCAATAGCAGATAAGCTTACACGCCGCTGCATCGTCCCAGGACTGCCGCTTTCACGCTACTACAAGGACAGAACGCACGAACTCCTCGTTTGTGTTACTGAGATGAATACAAAACAGCAAATTGATATGCTCGCTGAAGCACTTGGGGAGGCAGCACGATGAATAGAGAACCAGAACTTTTAGCATATGAACTTTCACGTCCTGGCCGAATCGGTACGGTACTCCCGGAATCTGATGTACCTGAAACACCGTTACCCAAAACATTACTCAGAGATGAACTGCCGCTTCCGGAAATGGATGAACTCACTGTTGTGCGTCATTTTACCAAACTTTCCCAAAAGAACTTTTCCATTGATACACAGTACTATCCGTTAGGCTCCTGCACCATGAAGTATAATCCCAAAGCAAATGAAGCTGCAGCAGCAATGATTGGCTGGAAGCAAGCTCATCCGCTCATTGGAGAAGCTTACAGCCAGGGTTCGCTTGAACTTATGTACAACTTACAAGAAATCCTCGCAAAAATAGGCGGTTTTACCGGTGTATCACTCCAGCCGGCAGCTGGTGCACATGGAGAACTTGCTGGGGTGCTCATGATTAGGGCATACCATACTGCGCGCGGAGACACCAAGCGCACAAAGATGCTCATACCAGATTCCGCTCACGGCACGAATCCCGCGACGAGCACCATGGCTGGCATGACAGTGGAAACAATTCCCAGCGATGCAGAAGGTGATGTTGATATAGAAGCGCTCAAAAAGGCGTGTGACGATACAGTTGCAGGCATTATGATTACCAACCCAAATACACTTGGGCTATTTGAAAAACGCATCAGAGAAATTGCAGAAATTGTGCACCGCGCAGGTGGCCTTGTGTATGGAGATGGAGCAAACCTTAATGCCATAACGGGTGTGCTGCGTCCAGCAGATGTCGGCATTGATGTCATGCATTTCAATCTTCATAAAACATTTTCAACACCGCACGGAGGCGGAGGACCGGGCGTCGGAATGGTTGGTGCTGGAGTTACACTGGCCCCGTATCTGCCTGGACCTATTGCTGTAAAAAAAGATAACCGCTTTGCGCTCGAAATGCCGTCTAAATCTATTGGAAGGTTAAAAGCTTTTTATGGCAACTTTGCAGTGCTAGTGCGAGCATATACGTACGTTCGCATGGTCGGAGAAGAAGGCTTAAGACGCATTGCAGAAAACGCAGTGCTCAATGCAAACTATATCAAAGCAAAACTTGAGCAGGTGTATCCGGTACCCTTTAAGCGAACCTGTATGCATGAATTTGTAGCTCGCGGAGATTTTGTTCCAGGAATCCATACACTTGACATTGCAAAACGGCTTATTGATTATGGCATGCATCCGCCTACAATCTATTTCCCGCTCATTGTTCCAGAAGCTCTCATGATTGAGCCGACTGAAACAGAAAGCAAAGAGACTCTTGATAGATTTATAGAAATCATGCTGAAAATAGCACAGGAAGCTCAATCAAATCCTGACCTGTTGCATGATGCGCCGCATGATACGCCGGTTGGCAGGCTCGATGAGGTTGCAGCTGCAAGAAATCCAATCCTTTGTTACAAGGGTTAATTAGTTTTACAATTATTTGCTTTTACAAAAATGGCTGTTCTTGAAAAGAGCAGCCATTTTTATATGTGCACATTGGATTGTTTTACAATCCAGCATCCCAGTCAATAAAAAATTGCACTGATATATTTTGTTTTCTAAGTAATGAGATCATTGTGCTAAAATCGAGTTTGCTGCCGCATGTGACAGTTAATACACACTGAGAATTATTGACTATAAAATTAGCGTCAAGAATATTTTTCTTTTTTTTGCCTTTTTCGGATATAAGAAATTGTGTCATATTGTTTTTTCGCTGAAGCGTAAAAGGTATGACTTCTTTTTGTAAAAAATTCGAAAAAATATTTTCAATGGATACCTGCTCATCGCGTTCTGCATGTAGAGTGACGGTAAATGATGGAATTGAGAAGGATTCTAAACGTCGATTTTGAAAATGTATAGGGCCAGGCAGTTTCATTAAAGTGGATAAATCTATAGAAGGTTCTTTAATAAAATTAAAAGTGATAATGCTTTTACCATACGGATGCAGTATCCGTTTTTCAGTTTCAAATACTTTAAGCAAAGCATCGCTTGCTGATAGTAATATCGTTGCTAGTTCTGGATAGGTTGTAAGTATCTGCTTAATGACAAGTGCTTCTATATATGCTTGAGGGGCATAGGCATAGGCTTGCGGTATAGAATAAACCATATGTATGTTCAAGGGTTTATGCTTCATTTTTAAATAGGAAATTACAGTATCTTTATTTTTACTGCCAGGAAGTTTTAGATCATGATTAACAATTGATTGTTTTTCGTTTTCATCACTGCATGCATTGCAGCTTTTGCAGTTAGATTTTGAACGATTAGTGCTAAAACAGGTTTTTTCTTCTTTAAAGATTTTTGCATTGAGGTACCGTTTGTATACAAACGGTGCGCTAACAGGACGCTCTACAAAATAGAAAGGGAATTTATAACTAACATCTTTTGCTTTAAGAAATGTCTCTGTTAAATAATTTGTTGCAGCTGTCCAGTCTTTTAAGATAGAATACGCTTTTTTGGAAAGTGTGCCATCATAATAAACTGTCTGCTTAGAAAATGCTATGAGCAAATCCAGAATATTGTGCGGAGCTAGTGCTAGAATTTGTGTAACAGCATATTCATCAAAGTAATGAGGTGCGCGGAAATCAAATCCTATTTCTCTAGTAATGCTCTGTAATCGTTCTGCAAGATTTTTTAAATGGTCTTCATCCAGCATGAGTTCTTCATAGGCAAGCGGTGTACCGGGCATTCTTACAAGATAGCCAGTGCTTATGAGTATTGCAGGCTTATAGGAATTTGTTATGCTTAGTGCTTTTATCTCTGCTAATTCTTTCTTAAAAATAGTAAAATCATCATCGTTTTCAAAACCCGAGAGAATATAAAATAGTTTGATTTCTCTAGCTTTATTATCAAATAATTTTTTAATAACTTTATGTATTTCTGGGAAGCCTAGTTCTTTATTGTAATATGCCCGCATACGCTCAGAAATTCCTTCGATGCCTAATGTAAAGGAGCGTTTATCTGCAGCAAATTCATAGTCAATAAGTTCTGGATGCTCTGCGAGAATATCAACGCGCTGACTCATTGCATGTACGCGGCTATAAAAATGATTGAGCTCTTGGATAAGATTTACAATATCTGAGTGGGCATTAAAATTATAGCTAGAAATCTCTATTGTGCTGGCTCCCGATAGCGCTTTTAGTTTTTTGGCCGCTTCAAGCAATGTGCTTAACGGAATTTCACGGTATGGTTTTCGCTCAAAACCTTCAAAGCAAAAATTGCAAAAGTATGGACAGCCGGCGCTAATTTCAAGTCTGACAGTATCACTCGTCGGTGAAGCAAGCAGAGGGTAATGCATTGGTACTGAAAATGGCTTATGATTTATATTCTGTTTTACGGTTCCTGCATAGCCGGCGTGATAGTACCCGGCATGCTTTTTAACTAATTCAAAATATTTCTGTTCTTTCTCGGTACTAGCAATTTCAGGCTTCGATTTTTGAATCTTCAGAATATCATACACAAGCTGGCCTGCTATATGTTCTCCTTCGCCAAAGAAAAAACCATCGGGAACTGAATCAGTAAATATATCATCACTAAGTTCGAGCAAAGAACCCGCAGCCAAAGCATTGGAACCGCCGAGGAGAATATATGGGTAGGTATTGTTTTTTCTTGCGGACTTTCGTGCTGGAATTCCTGAGTTTTCGAGTAGTGGCAGTAAGTTAACTAGTTCAATAGTACATGAGTTTGATATGAGAATACAATCAAACTCATGTGCGCTTCTCCCGCTTGCTATGCCATACCAGAAAGGCAGGTTTTGCATTTCCAGTATAGGGATATCATACTGCTTTGGGGCAAAAGCAAAGTCTATATAGCATGAAGGAATTATTGATCGTAGTTCGTCATATAAAAAAAGATGCGGTCTCGATTCTGTAACATCGGAAAACGGAGAAAGCCTTGCAATGAGCACATGATACGACGCTTCATCCCATACTGAGTTTTCAAAATCGGTTTCACCGTGTGTAAAAAGCAGGTCATCGTTTGATAATGAAAATCTTCTTAATCTATCTTTTAATACTGTAAAACTCATATCGCCTTATATAGAATCATTATCATTTGATACTGCAGGAGCCGAGGCTCGTCGTGAGCGTAATGCCTGTATGATATAGCCTGCTATAGGATCTTTGAATACAAGCAGCGTTGCAACACCAACAGCAATAAACACTATCGCTGATCCTAAGAACGGAATACCTGCAAAGATAAAACGGTTGCGGCTTGCGTCTGCAAAGGAATGCAAAAGTTTTGCAGTACCCCATGCTGCGCTGCCGGCTGGTATAGAGTATGCAATCATTTTCAATGAATAAATGCCGCTCGCTTTGAGTGCTTTACTCATTCCCGGTATGTGTTTTTTCTTGAGCATAATGATGAGGATGAGAGTATTCACTGCACTTGCAATAGAAAGTGCAGCAGCAATACCATTGCCGCCCGTTACTCGTGATAAAATCCATGCCGTGATGGTGTTCGTTAAAAACGATAGAATGCCTGCAATCATCGGCTGTTTTGCATCTTTTTGTGCATAAAAGACCGGAGTGATTACACGGTTAACAGCGATAAAAACTAGTCCCAAGCTATGCATTAAAAATATTGATGCAGTCGCAAGCACAGAAGCTCGGTCAAATTTACCGCCCTGAAATAAAACCGCTACGATATCCACTCGTTCTATTATAGAAAAAACAGAAACTGGTATAGCAATAAGAATGATTGCAGATAAGCCAAGTGAAAATTGTTTAACAAATGATTCCCAGTTTTGCGCAGAAGCATGCCCCGTTAATTCTGGAAGCAGCACGGTTGCAACTGATACAACAAAAATGCCAAGGATAAGTTCCTGAAGACGCAGAGAAATTTGGATACTTGTAGCAGCCCCAACGCCATACGCAAGACCTGTGCATATAAAAGCATTAAACTCATATGCTGCTATACCTACGAGCGTAGGTGCCATGAGGAGGAGCACATGTTTCATGCCGGGGTTCTTGAGCGCTTTGATCGGATTCATTAGTTTGAAACGAAGGCCCAGTTTTGCTACAGCCGGTAACTGGCAAACAGCTTGCAAAAAGCCGCCGGCTAAAACACCAATAGCCATAGCTCGGGCTGCATTGCCGCTGAAACGGATGACAAGAGGCGGAACGAGAAGAAAGCTCAGGTTAAAAAGAATTGGGCCAATGCCGCTCGGTACAAATATATTGCTGGCATTAAGAATCCCTTGAAGAAAAGCAGCATAACCAACAAGCAGCAAATATGGGAACATTACCTGTATGAGCACCGCGGTTTCATGAATATCCTGTGTAACAGTATTGTTGCCAGGAGAGAGCGAAGCATATAAATTGGAAATCTGAAACGCTGTTACAATTCCCAGCGATACAACGAGCAAGAGAACTATTGTAAAAACAGTAAACACAGCAGAAAGAAAATCATAGGTTTTGTCATTGTCACCTTCAACAAAATGTGTTTTCATGGTAGGAATAAACGCTACTGACATGGCTCCTTCTGCTAAGAGCTTTCTAAATAGGTTAGGTGTATTGTATGCAGCAGAAAATGCTTCACCGAGTGTTCCGGTACCGAGAAGTGATGTACGAGTAATTTCACGAAGAAGACCTAATACACGGCTTATAGTGGTTAGTACACCTAGTTTGCCGCTTTCTTTTACAACATTCGTTCTAGAAGGTTCCATAATGGAGAAGAGCTTATCATGCTTGAAAAAATAATTCAAAGCCTTTAGAGTTAACTACATATGAAAACAACAAGGTTAGCCGCAGTTGTATTTTCAAAAATTGCAGATTTTGACTCATTGCTAGCTATAAATGAGCAAAATGCCCTTCGGATTCTTGCAATTTACAGTAATTTGCTTGAATCCATTATTGCCGAGCACGAAGGTTCTTGTGTAGACAAAACAGGTGACGAGTATTTGTTAATTTTTTCCAGTGCGGTACACGCAGTACAGTTTGCTTTGCATTGCAAACTGGCTGTGGATACCTATAATAAGAACTGCCAGGATGCTGCAATGCAATTCAAGCTATGCACAGGAATTCATTTAGGCGAAATCTGGCAGGAAGAACATCATGTGTATGGAAATGGCATCAACGTTGCAGCCCGTGTGATGCAGGCAGCGCAGCCTGGAATGATACTCGTATCGGAGGACGTTGAGCGTCAGGTATCGAATAAACTCGATATACGATTTTCATTGTATCAGCATGAAACCTTTAAAAATATCGAACGCCCGTTAGTCTTATATGCTATAAACACTCAGGATGAAGATACACTACTTTCCAGTATTATGCAGGAAGCTCCCCTTAGAATTGAAGAACCAGCACAGCCAGGAACATTATTGCCGCTAGATAAACCGTTTAAAGAAGTATTACTTAGTGAGACTATAAGCAATGGTGTTCAAGATAATAATGATAATCACAGCAATTTGCAAATTGATGCAACAAAACTCGATACAAACCTCAAACGATCTCGCAGGAAAAACCGAACGCTGCACTATTCCACTAGTGGTGAACTGAGGGAAACAATTCAAAAAAATGTAGCCAATGCAATAAAAGACAGTATGCTTGCCATGAAATATGCAAAAAAAATTCCTCTGAGTACTGTTAATGTCACAGATACTGCTATAGAAATTAAATACGGTAATTCAGTAAAAAAAATAAAGAGAAAAAAAAGCAGAGCTAAAAACGAATCGGATTTGCAAACGCAGCAAGAAGCTTTGCAGGATGAACTTGCTGCGACTCGCGGCACATTGATTGGTGCTATTTTAAAATGCCTTGCTGCTTTAGGAGTAGGCACAGGCATAGGATATGTATATCTTTCATCAAAAAACTGGTTTTGGCTTGCTACCGCTATCGTGGCAGGACTTTTACCGGCACTGAATTCTTTCGGTGTAATAGGGAAGAGTATAGAAAAAATTGTGAGCATCAAACAACAATTGAAAGCCAAAAAGCAGAAAAAAAGAAGAACCTGATACGAGCAAGCAAGATTATTCCCCAGTTTTAAACATTTTTCCTTGACCAAAGCACCTTTTAATACTATAATGCTATCTATGGAGTAGTGTTGTCATGTATTTTCGTATACATGACTGTGTGCTGCTCTTATAAAAGTATACATGTTCTAAAAATGAACATGCAAATCTACAGAAGTTCGGAATTGTTCTGGTTATTGATACATACTTTATTGCTGTATTGATTACTGCAATAAAGATATAAAACCTGTTCGCAGGTTTACTTTCCATAGCTACTATATGGAAGTATATAGGTTTGAAGGGTATACATTAGCATGATGTATAGCATAGAATTTAAAGCATATACACTCATGGGTGGAATTCAAGAAATAGAGTATTGGAAACCCCCGTGTTATTACTCCAAAGCTTGTTTTCTCCATACCTATAAAAAGCGATAACCATTTCTGAAGCTTCCTGTAGAGTATACGTTCTCATGATGATTAGCAGGGGATATTCCCCGTGATGCAGGAGGAGCAAATGGTATTACTGTACATTCTATTGCCTCTTGCCGGAGGGTTTCTTGGATGGATGGCGCGATGGCTGTATGCTAAAATGCAGTTAACATCTGCAGAACAGCGGGCTCAGCGCATTCTCACTGAAGCACAGAAGCAGGCAGAAGCACAAAAAAAGGAAATGCTGGTCGAGGCAAAAGACCAGATAATACGAGAAAGAAATCAGCAGGAACGTGAAAACCGCGAACGGAGAGCAGAGATACAGCGGTATGAACGCAGACTGATACAAAAAGAAGAAAATCTAGACAAAAAAATCGAAATGATTGAACGTCAGGAGCAGAGCTTGCAAGATCGAAGCAAAGCTCTGGCTCAAAAAGAGGCAGTTCTCGCAAATCAAGAAGCTGAGTACATGAAAAAATTGGAGCATGTCGCTCAGATGAGCCAGCAGGATGCTAAAGCGCTCTTGATGCAAACCATGGAAAGTGAAGCTAAGCGGGATGCTCAAGCTATGATTAACAAAATTGAGCAAGAATCCCAACTCAATTCAGAAAAACGAGCGCGTGAAATTCTTGTTACAACCATTCAGCGTTTAGCTACAGAAGTAACCAATGAGGTAACCATTACCAGCGTCAACCTTCCAAATGATGAGATGAAAGGCCGCATTATTGGACGAGAAGGAAGAAATATTCGCACGCTGGAAACACTTATCGGTGTGGACATTATCGTTGATGACACTCCAGAAGCAGTTGTGATTTCTTCGTTTGATCCGGTGCGCCGCGAAATTGCACGCATTGTGCTTGAGCGGCTCATCATTGATGGACGAATCCATCCTGCACGAATTGAAGAAGTTGTTCAAAAAGTTAACAAAGAGATATCACAGAAAATCTTTGAAGAAGGCGAAAAAGTTGTATTTGATCTGGGCATTCATAATATGAATCCAGAACTAATTAGAGCGCTTGGCCGCCTCTATTTTAGAACGAGCTATGGTCAAAATGTGCTCATGCATTCAAAAGAAGTTGCTGTTATTGCCGGTATGCTTGCTGCAGAACTTGGCTGTAACAGAGAAATTGCAAAACGCGGAGCATTGCTCCATGATATTGGCAAAGGAATTGAAACCGATTCTGACCAAAACCATGCAGAAATTGGTATGGAAATGGCACGGAAACTTGGCGAAGATCCGCGGGTTGTCAATGCTATAGGATCGCATCACAATGATGTCGAACCGATATGCCTTGAAAGTGTACTGTGCCAGATAGCTGATGCTATTTCTGCGGCGCGGCCTGGCGCACGGCGTGAAACACTGGATAACTATATTAAGCGTCTGGAAAACCTTGAAGGAATTGCAGAAGGTTTTACTGGGGTTGATAAAGCATACGCTATTCAAGCAGGCAGAGAGCTCAGAATACTTGTCAATAATGAGCAGATTTCTGATGACCAGGCTAAGGAGCTTGCACGCGACATTGCAAAGAAAATAGAGTCCGACCTCAAATATCCTGGAAGGATAAAAGTAACCTTAATTCGCGAGACACGAATTATTGAGTATGCTCGATAAGTATCGATAAATCGGAATGAGCGCACATGTGTGTGCAGCGAAAAAGCCGCTGTTGCTGACCGCAAACAGCGGCTTTTATTTTTTTATACTGTATCAAGCGCTGCAAATATGATACGCTCACGGTATGGATACTGATGCTATTCGTATAGTCATGTTAGGTGATGTTGTTGGGCAAAAAGCATGTGATACTGTTGCTGCAGCACTACAATCTATTCGTACGAGTTATAAAGCCGATTTTATTGTTGTCAATGCGGAAAATGTTGATAATGGCGGCGGGCTCAGTCCCGATGATGCACGCCTTTTATTTGAATCAGGCGCTGATTGCATAACCTCTGGCAATCATATCTGGGACAGAAAAGATTATGAGGAGCTATTCGAACTTCCTGGGATTTTGCGGCCAATTAATTATGCAGCGGAACTGCCTGGGAGCGGAATTTTTGTTTGCGAGCGAAATGACAAAGTATTAGCGGTTATCAATACGCAGGGTGTTCGTGATATGATACCAATTCTTAATCCGTTTGATTGTGTTAAGACTGCGGCAACGCAGCTCAAAGAAAAATATGCTTCGAAAAATTTTGCACTCTTGGTTGATTTTCATGCGGAGTCATTTGGCGAAAAAGAAGCGTTAGCCTGGTATCTCGACGGCGATATTTCAGCGTTTGTCGGCACTCATACGCATGTTCAGACAGCAGATGAGAAAATTCTCCCAAAAGGCACTGGCTACCTTGGCGATGTTGGCATGTGCGGCGTACTCGATGCAGTTATTGGGTTTAATGCTGATATTTCAGTCGAGCGGGCGCGAAACAATACTAATATCCCAATGACCGTTGCAGAAGGCCCAATTGGCATATGTGGCGTATGCCTGGAAATTAATGCATTTGTCTGTAAAAAAATTGAGCGCTTTATCCAGTAAGAAAAAAGACTGCCGTGCTGTGGCAGTCTTTTTTGCTAACGCTCGCGTAACAGTATTTACAAAGCGTATTATTCCTTGATATTAAAGCGTTTGCGGAAGCGATCGATACGGCCTGCAGTATCAACAAGTTTCTGTTTGCCGGTAAAGAAAGGATGGCAGGCAGAACAGATTTCAACAGTGATATTTTTTGCAGTTGACCGTGTTTCGATGACATTTCCGCAGGCACAAGTGATAGTAGTAAGCTCGTACTTGGGATGTATGCCTTCTTTCATGCTGGTCTCCTTTGCTCGTATTATTCATTGCCAAAACCGCCAAGCGGCGTGTTCATTGACTTAAGGAATGCCTCATTATTCTTTGTTTTCATCATCTTGTCAATAAGGAGTTCCATAATTTCTATATCATCCATTGGAGCAATGACTTTGCGCAGCACCCATATTTTCTGGAGCTCTTCATCGGTTAAGAGGAGTTCTTCTTTTCGGGTTCCTGACTTTTTAATATTGATAGCAGGGAAGAGTCGTCTGTCTGCCAGCCTTCTGTCAAGGTTGATTTCCATATTGCCGGTACCCTTAAACTCTTCAAAAATTACTTCATCCATGCGTGAACCGGTGTCAATGAGCGCTGTTGCAATAATCGTCAGTGAACCTCCGTGTTCAATATTGCGGGCAGCACCAAAGAATCGCTTAGGCTTATGGAGTGCGTTTGAATCAACACCACCGGAGAGGATTTTACCGGATGTGGGCACTGTCTGGTTGTATGCGCGGGCAAGCCGGGTAATGGAATCGAGTAATATAACAACATGCCTTCCGTGTTCTACAAGCCGTTTTGCCTTTTCGAGTACCATTTCTGCAACCTGAACATGCCGTGTTGCCTGTTCATCAAAGGTCGATGAAATCACCTCGGCCTTAACGGTACGTTCCATATCGGTAACTTCTTCTGGACGTTCATCAATCAGGAGGACAATGAGATATGCCTCAGGATGATTGCGTGTAATTGCATTAGCAATTTTTTGCAAGAGAATAGTTTTACCGGTTTTGGGCGGTGACACAATTAAAGCACGCTGACCTTTTCCGATAGGACAAAAAAGGTTAATAATGCGCGTTGAAGTTTCCTCAGTAACAGTTTCCAGGTTGTAGCGTTCATTAGGATAGAGCGGCGTCAGGTTCTCAAATGGTATACGATTTTGTGCAACGCTGGGATCATCAAAGTTGACTTGTTCCACACGGAGCATCGCAAAAAAGCGTTCGCCTTCTTTTGGACTGCGAATCTGACCGTAGACGGTATCGCCTGTTTTTAAATTAAAAAGCCGTATCTGGCTGGGGCTAATATAAATATCATCAGAACCGGGAAGATAGCTATTTTGCGGTGACCTAAGGAATCCATATCCATCGGGCAGTATTTCCAGTGAACCATACGCATAAATAATGCCGCCTTGTTCGGTATGCATTTTGAGTATCTGGAAAATAAGTTCTTGTTTTTTTAGGGTAACTGTATCTTCATGTGAAATATTTAATTTTAATGCAAGCTCTCTGAGTTCAATGAATGCCATGCTGGTTAGATCATTAATAGAGAGCTTAGGCCTGGATTCTTCACTGCGCTGGTTGCTATCTGAGCTTTTAGCGTGATGCTGTTTTTGTGTCTTTGGCTGAACCGGAGAGAGCGGAAAATCTGCAAGCGGATCAACGGAGAGCGGTACTCCCGTAGCGGTAAAAACTTCATTCTTGTCAGATGGAATAGAAGGTATTTCGGTTTCAGCCAGAATATCCAATACTGGTTTATCTCCCGAAACTTCGTCTTTTGATTTTCCTGATTTTCCGCCATTAACGCGGACAATGCGCTTTTTTGCAGTTTTCTTAACTTTTGCAGTTTCTGCAGATTCTGATAGTTCTAAAGTATCGGAATCTTCAGATTGGCTGTCATCTTGTGTAAATAACTCGCCGGGGGAATGTAATTCCTCATCTTGTTCCATTCTTTGTTCTCCATGGATGAATTGAGCTTGTTTGTAAATCGTAATATATAAACCTGTTCAATTAGGTCTGCCTGATTATTGTTTTAAGTGTGATCGTTTGGAATTGAATGCATCTCGACTGGATTGATGTTCAATCTGCAAATACGATACTCCTATAATAAAAAACTGTCAAGTATGATTTTGCACATCATGTATGATTCTCAACAGCGCTTGCAATATTTCCAATGCTGATTGATTTTGTATTGCAATACGTGAACCTGAAAATTGACAGTGCCAGGTTTCGTTTTTGGGGTTTCCTTGTTTATGAGAGGGATGCTGCACATATATTGAAAACCATACAGTCCCTACTGGTTTTGTACTTGAACCTCCGCCAGGACCAGCTATGCCTGTTACTGCAAATGCAATATCAGCATTAAATATGTGTGCAGCTCCTTGAGCCATTGCCGCAGCACAGGCTTCTGAAACAGCACCATGCTGTTCAAGAATGGTTTCTGATACGCCTAAAAGTTTTGTTTTAGCTGAATTAGCATAACTAATTACACTACCGTTAAAAACTTGCGAGCACCCCGGTATTTTCGTAAGCATCGAAGAAACCAAACCGCCAGTGCACGATTCTGCGCCGCATATCGTAAGTTTTTTTTGAATGCACAGTGCTATTATTTTTTTTGCAAGCTGAGTTCCTGTCACAGTGTGCCATCAGGTAACAATGCCGGAATAATCGGCAAAGGGATCAAAGGTATCAGCATCGGAAATCATTTCACAGTGCCCTTGAAACACAACATTATCAGAAATACGCAATCGGGTAGCCTTGATGTTTCCGTATACTTTGGCATTTTCATGAAGTTCAACTCGATCGAGTGCTTCAAGATTGCCATGGATAACACCAGCCACAATGATATTGACAGCGGTGATTTTATTTGCAGTAACCTGTGCTTCTGTATCAATATAAAGACTGCCGCGGGATTGAATATCGCCTTCAAAAATACCGCGAATCATAAGATCAGAATTGAATTTTAATGTACCTTTGAGGTGGGTTTCAGGACCAAGTACAGTATTGATATGAACTTTGCTTCTCGTTACAAGATTTTTCGCCATTGTAGTCCTCATTGTCTAGATAGCTGTAATCGCAATGCCAGCGGTATTGAGCTCTGCTATCATCAAAAATTTTAGTAATTTAGTCAAGGCAGGGATTATTTATGCGTCATGACAAAAACACCATCCCACTCTTCGTCTGGAGGATTTTCTATATAGTGAATGCAGCGCTCCAGATACACTTTTGATGGGCCGTCAGTGGGATCTATTGCCAGCGCCTGAGCAAAATACTGTTTTGCTTTTTCAAATTCCATGAGCTTATAAAAACGTCGGCCTTCTGCAAATAACTCAAGCACCTTCTTTTTTTCTTCGGTTATCATATAAACCTCCGTTTATAGGGGCCAGCATGTATTTATAGTACATTACGCTGATTGCTACTCTAGTAAGTATGCTACATGAGAGGCAGTTTGACAATATCA
>CAZVTR010000008.1:49794-62966 GCA_964630305.1 uncultured Treponemataceae bacterium
AGTTCTTGCACAACAAGTCCCAGCAAGAGTGCCCGATCAACCGCTATCAATACTTCCTCTAGGTCGAGCAGTACTTGGCGCTCAGGGAATCCATATAAATCTCCGCAGATAAATGTCACAAGGCTTTCGATATAGGTTTTGAAATCAATTTTCTTTATGTTGCCGCTTACATATACCATTTCGTACACATTGACGAGGCTGATAATTCTTGCGCGTAAAGCATCAACAAAATCAGTGATATTAGATTTTTTATCAAGTTCGATGTCCATGAGGCTTAAAATTATCTGGAGATTGTTTTTAATTCTATGGTGCACTTCTCTGAGAAGAATGTCTTTTTCAGCAACCAGTTTTTCGAGGTTTTTTTGGTTTTCTTTTAGTGCATTATTGCGGTCAGCAATAGCGGCTGCCATTGCATCGAGCGCATGCGCGATTCGTCCAATATCACTATTGCTATTTACAACGTTAAGCCGTACAGAATAATCACCCTGCTCAATTTTATTTATAGAGCTAATAATATCATGAATTGGTTTGGCAATGTAGCGCCGAGTTAAATAGCCTGCAATTATATATGTTAAAATGAGGAACGCTATTAAAATTGTTAATTCTAAAATGATTTGAATAGTAACCGGTCTGAAAAAGCTATTATATGATCTTCCATAAATAAGATATAAATAAGGTGTACCATTTTCAGGTAGAAAAAGCGGTTTATAGGCTAAGAGGCGTTTTACACCATCTTGGTATAAATACGCAGTCACTCCAGTGTTATTTGCGTCTTTAATAGCTTCCCAGACTCCAGGTGTCACTGGCTTTCCTACTGGCAAGATTTCCATTTCCGGCCATGTAAAAAGCCGAATTCCATCCCGATCTGCAACTACACAAAAATCATCAGCATCAAGGAGTTCTGTTTGCAATATCGCTTTATAATTTTTTACAGTAAAAATAATTGCCTGTACGACCTGTTTCCCTTCGTTTGCATAGAAGCTCTCAGCAAATGCTATAGAATCTTCGCCTGTTGCATAGTTTTTTATATAATTGCCCACAGTAAACCCCGGTTTTTTAAGTGCATCTTGTATGTGCTTTCTATCTGCAACAGAAAATCCTTGAGGAAGTTTTGATGAAACAAGCACAATTCCGTTATTATCAGCGAGAGTGATGTTGGCAAGTTCAGGATACTCTGTAAGGATATGCATGTAGAGCTGCTGTAATTGCTCTGGATTATTATATAAAAGCAATACATTGGTCCGCAGTAACGTTAAAAGGCTTTGCATTCGCTCGTTATAATGAGTTTGATTATCTGCAAATTGTTCTACTTTAGACTGTACAAGCCTGTTTGAATCTTCTATTGTCATTTGAATGAGATGCAGGCCGCTTCCTACGATGATAATAAAAGCCGGCACTAAAGCGGCAAGCAGTATTGTTAAAATGAAATTTTCTATAGTTCTATATCGTTTAGTTTTCATATTTTACTTGCCTTTCTTCAAAGTATACTATATTTTTATAAAGATACAAATTTTGTTCCGGAATTTTGCATTATTTTATAGAACTTTCCGGAAGCATGGAGTGTATAATGCAGTACAACATGTTTCAAAAGGATCCGGATGCTGTTTTGATCCGGGAAGAAGAAAGGCACTATGCAGAAGAACTGCTCAAGGAAGCTTTTGCACAAAATCGGCTTGATCTTGATGAATATGAGAAGCGGACGGAACTGCTTGTCAATGCAAAAACCCGAGCCGAATTAGAGTATCTTATCCGAGATATATCTCAATCGGGCATTGCTTCACAATACTCTAAGCCTGAACGTAGAGCAGAATATTCTCCTCTAAGTTCTCCGCATATTACCATAATGGGTGACCGGACAGCTTCGCTTGCTCTCGCAAATGAAGACCACACGCTGGTAACCGTCATGGGAAGCAGTAAGGTGTACATTACTGCATCGTTACTCAATCATGGAACTCTTATACTTTCAGGCGCGACGGTAATGGGGGAACTCATAGTATATGTTCCCGAGGGTGTTTCTATTTATGTAAAAGCTGTTCCCATTATGGCAGAAATTACTGTTGATCCTAAAATCCCGCAAGTAGCACGGAACAGAGAGCCAGATATAATTATCAAAGGCGCTGTGATAATGGGCGAAATCAATATTGTTCGGTATTAATACTATCGTGCTATCGCTTGCACTGAGGGTACAAGCACAGCTTTATATATCAGAGCAATTTGATGAGCTGAGCAAGAGCTTTCCCGCGATGAGAAACTTTGTTTTTTTCTTCTGGCGTTAATTCTGCCATGGTTTTTGCCAGCTCAGGAATAAAAAAGAGCGGGTCATAGCCAAAGCCATTTGTTCCCTGCATCGTTTCGAGTAAGATACCTTCACAGGTTTCTTGAATAATGTATTTTCTGTAAGTATCCAGTATACACACGAGGGCACAGACAAAACGGCAATTCCTCTCCTGAATGCCTTTCATTTCATCAAGCAGCAGCAGATTCCTCTCATAGTCTGAAAGCTTACCAGTTTGTGTTGTTGACCCATAGCGGGCAGAATGAATGCCAGGTCTGCCGTCAAGGGCATCGACACATAATCCTGAATCATCAGCTAGAACTGGCATGCCGATTTTAGCATAGAGGTATTCTGCTTTGATAAGGGCATTTTCAATAAACGTAGAACCATGCTCTATAGGATTATCCCACGCAAAACCAGCGTCTTGAGGCAGCATAAGCTCATGAGGTTTAAGAAAAGAGGATACTTCAAGAGCTTTTTTAGGATTTCCTGATGCAAGCACTATACGCATGAGGATGCATTGTATAGTAGTATTTTAGTCATAGCAAGCCGATTGTGAAAGCAAAGATATTAGCAGAGATTGACAGAATTGCTGATTTTGTGTTAACTATAATAAATACATGGTTAACATAAATAGCTTATCGACAAAAGCAAAATTGCTTTCACTGTTTCGAGAGATACCTGGTAAAAAAATCTCTGGTTCAAGTCTTGCAAAAGAGCTTGGGATTTCACGAGTTTCAGTGTGGAAAGCAGCTCATGAATTATCCAGCATGGGATATTTTATTCAGGCAGATAAAACTGGATATTCATATGTATCATGCGAAGAAGATTTTCTTTTGCCTGTAGAATTTGGAGATCTTGAGCCATTGGTTACATACGCAGATATTACAACAAGCACTATGAATCTTGCGGAGCAGTATGCTTTTAAAGGTGCACCTCATGGCAGTATTTTTATAGCTGAAGAGCAGACTGCAGGGAGAGGCAGAAAAAACCGGCCATGGATTTCCCGGAGAGGCAATTTATTATTTACATTGCTTATAAGACCGTTAAGGCCGCTTGCTTGTTATTATTCATACATACAAACAGCCCAGATTGCACTTGCCACTGTCATACATGATCTTTGTCCTGCAGTGGAAGTACATATCAAATGGCCTAATGATGTTTTTATTAGTAATAAAAAAGTTGCGGGCATACTGGCAGAAGGCATGGTCGTAGGTGATGAATTTTCCTGGCTTGCTCTTGGTATTGGTTTAAATGTGCAAAGCACAAGTAATGAGATAGGGGGGGCTATCAGCCTTAGAGATGTGTGCCGCGCAGTGCCAATACGCGCTGTCATTCTTAAACAGTTTATTGCTCAATTTAATGAGCTCTTAAACAATAACAACCTGCTTGTTCATTATGAAAAACAGTTTGCACTGTGGAAAAAGAATCCTTTATGTTCGATTAAGTTATCAGACGGCAGTGTGAAAAAGGGTAAAATTCTGAAGATTGATGAGTATGGCCAGCTATATTTTTGTCCAGCTGAACATCAAGAGACTAGCATTATACTTTCGGCTGCTGATGCAAGCATCGAGGTATAATTATATAATTTATTAGGAATTATATTTTAGTAGTAAAACTTAAAGGGGGTTTCTATGAAACAATCATTTATTAACACTGTAATCATAGCTTTGTGGGCGGCATTAATTGCTACAGGAACTTTTATTGTAATACCTGTTCCTGGTTCACCAGTGCCAATAGTGCTCCAAAACATGCTCGCAATTATGGCAGGCATTATTTTAGGACCAATTGCCGGGGGTACTAGTGTACTTATATTTTTAGTGGCAGGCGCGCTTGGTTTACCTGTTTTTTCAGGGGCTCGCGGTGGGCTTGCAATACTAGCAGGTCCAACTGGCGGGTATCTGTTTGGATATTTAGGAGGCGCTATTCTTGCAGGTCTTATTGTTCAAAGACCTCAAGCGGAAAATCCCTGTCCTATTTGGAAATGTGCGCTTGCAGTATTTTTGGGTATGGCTTTTATTTATGTACCTGGTTTAATTCGTTTATCCCTGATTTTTCAAGGAAATTGGACTAAAACACTTACAGTTGGCTTTTTCCCCTATCTCATAGGTGATGGCATAAAAGCTGTATTAACAACTTTAATTACTCCTAGTGTTAGAAAATTTTATGTAAGTCTCTTACAATCTTAAGTGCCAATGAGTTTACATAAAGAAACTATAATTAATAAGATGCAGCAAAACGTACTCTTTAGTTTGCAAGATGTTTCAAAATCGTTTCCAGATGGAACAGAGGCATTAAGCAAAATCTCATTTGATATATTTGAACATGAAATACTGGTAATTTCAGGTCCTAACGGTTCAGGAAAATCGGTACTGCTAAAATTGCTTGTTAATCTATATGAGCCTACAACGGGTACATTGCTCTATAAAGGCAGAACTGTAAAAAGCTGGGGAACAACAATAAACCGTGAGGTGGGCTTTGTGTTTCAGGATGCCGATGTTCAAATCCTGGGAGATACAGTTGAGGAAGATGTCCGCTTTGGTCCTGAAAATCTTGGTGTAAAAGGTAAAGAACTGACCGATGCTGTTACCCATGCTCTTACGGCTGTAGGGCTAATGCATAAACAAACAGCCCGGCCGGCAGTGCTTTCCGGCGGAGAAAAACGGCGTCTTGCAATTGCAGGTGTTCTTGCTATGGGTGTTAAGACTATCATTATGGATGAGCCGTATGCCAATCTTGATTGGGAAGGCGTACGTCTTGTGAATGAAACTATCAAATCGCTTTATGAACTCGGGTATACATTTATTATTGTTACACATGAACTTGAAAAAATAGCTGGTGCGGCTCATAGGATTGCTGTTTTGCATAAGGGGGAGTTAAAAGCATTAGGAAAGCCTGAAGCTGTATTCTCTGAGCCGCTTGAGCAGTGGGGAGTTCGTGATCCGAGGATGCAGTATCACTCATTTGCGGATTGTGTGTGGTAAGATAGATATTTTTATGATTCATGAAGATTTCTTTGTATATAATCATGGTGCATCAATTCTCTATAAAATAAGCCCTCTCATTAAGTTTTTGTTTATGATACTTTTTTCAAGTGTGGTAATGACGGGCAATGATGTAACTCTCTGGATTTCTCTTATTGTCCTTGTAGCAATTGTGTTGGTTTCGAGCATAAAGATTAGATATATTTTAGAAGGAAGTTTGTTTGTTCTGTTATTTGTAGCAATATTTAAAATAATTGCAATAATTTCTATTTCATTTACTCCCTTTGTAATTACTGTCCCCAGCAATGCATTGCAAGAAAGCAGTTTGTATATCATTCGTATAATGATGGTTTTTTTTTGTAATGCATTATTTTATACCACAACAGCGCTTTCAGACCTTCGAAGAGTACTGCGAAAATATGAAAAGTTTATTTTTTTCAACACGCCGCCTATTTATTTGCCGTCAACGATCCTTATGCTTTTTTTAAAATTTATACCATTGAGCATTGCATCATGGCATGAGCTGGAAACAGCATGGCTAATACGTGGCGGAACAAAAGGTTTAAAAAAAATTTATATGTTGCTTCCGAAATTAATTGAGCGTATGCTGAAAAAAGCTTTAGAAACTGCATATGCTTTGACGATGAGAGCCTTGAATTAAAACTGTTTTTACTTGTTTTGTTTATTGCAGTTAATAATAAATATGGTATACTACATAATAAATAAAATCTTACCAGATTTTTGCATAAGATAAAGCTTAATTAGGCTGCAGGAGGCTTGCAATGAAACAACCAAAATCCTTAGCAGGTAAAATCTTAATAGTGTTTTTAAAAATAGTGATAGTCACATTTGCTGCAATCGGTGCCTATAAAACCTTTATTGATATACAGTTTTCCAGTACGCAGCGTACCGTGGAAGCAATAGAAGCTAAAAGAAATTACGATCCTGATCTTTTATATTACAAAGATGGCGGAGAACCGCTTGTCCTGGTAAATCCTGAATATAAAACGACCTTATTTTTTATGGAAGGATTTAGAACGCAAAGTCCCGCTGGAATGTATGAATCGTATTTTCATGAGCTTTTTAATAAATATAAAGTGAATGTTATTGTTCCAGTGTATGGTATTCAGAGTTCGCCGTTTTCATATCGCAACAGAGATTGGCGATTCCAAGAAGACATGAGGCTTGTTTTGCAAGTTTATAATGCATATACAGCAGCACTTCCGACTGGTCACCGTGTGGTTACCTGTTCACAATCTTTTGGAACATTGCCACATGCGGCTATTGGAGCATTTGCCAAACGCAAACCCGATGCAATGATTTTTTTATCACCGCATAATACAGGATTGGATTTTAAAGCATCAGGGCCTTTTGTTCATTGGCTTTCAAAACAGACTTCATGGCTGCAGTATGTGGTTTTATTTTCAATGGCAACACCAGCACCGGGGAGAGCATCGGTATGGGATATTGCAAATAAAGAAAAAAATCTGGCGATGGCAGCCCGTAACGATACTAATCCTGAAGATTCATCTCGGTATGGTTACATCAACGAAAAAGTTGCAGAGTATATAGAAACTAAACTGCTTCCAAAACTTCAAGGGATGAATTGTACGGTAGTTTGCGGTGATAGTGATTTATATTTTTCACAATCTGGTTTTGATCATTTTGCGGAAATACTTCGCAATGCAGGAGCCGCAGTAAGCTTTACACGCATTCCCAATTCAGGACATATGGTGCTCCTCGATAATGGTGAGGAGACTGTAAAAACAATCATGGCGAATGTATTACAGCTAAAGTAGCTAATAAAATTTGGTATGGTTTAGCTATGAAAATTAATAAATGCAATATTAGTATAACTTTACTTATTTTAGTTAATCTTGGCGTTTTTAGCGGAGGAATACTGCTCGTAAAACCAGATCTTGAACGTCAGAGTGCTGCATCAGAGGGTTATTATAGAAAAGCTATAATAAGTACAGATAACCAGACATCAAGCAAATTCGTACAATTTATTCAAACTTTCTATTCTAAAGAACCATATGAATCATATGCTGACTTTAGAATGCTATATGCAAGTAGTTCAAGCACTAAATATTTTAATGACTTTTATACATATTACTTTTCAGCAATACAGAATATGTCTGACAGAATTGCTGTACTCCCTCCTGAAAACCTCTTTGCAGATTATTTTCAATTGCATAGCGAAAGCGAATATAAAAAGCTTAATGAGTATCAGAAGGTGCTGTACGATGCTGCAATTCCTTATAAGACATTCGCGGTCTGGTATACAAAACGAACAGAGCTAGGGTATTCAAAACACTATCCGCTTTTTGTAACTCAGGATGAAACGATACTAGCCTATGCAAGAAACTTTATAGAAAGTTTTGCAGAGCGAGGGTTCCCTTTTGAGTATCTCTCGAGAATCATGGCATTGGAACTTGAGTTGTTGTACCGTTCGGCACGTACAGTAAGTTTTTGGGATGCTAATCAGCGCTGGGATAATAGTGTATTGCAAAAAATTTATAAGCGCATACAGGAATACAAAGAGCGTTTTGCTGATAATTTTACTGTTCATCAGACTGGAGCCGTAAACTGGATACTGAGTATGGAGCGGCTTGTAGATCATGAAATTTCTGATAGAGGGTTTTTTGTCAATCGTGAACAAAAAGAAGCACTGGAACGGGAATCAAAATTGCTTGGCGCAATTCCTGGTTTGCGAGTTGAACTATTACAAAATAATTCTAGTACTGAGGAAGAACCATGACGCAAGCTTTATTTAAACTTCTTATTGCTCAGCTTGTTTTTTGGGGAGCCGGTGTTTTTTTTATACAGGATAAACCTATTATTGTTATGTTTATCTATCCTGAATTTTTTATCTATACCGTGCTTTCTGGATTAGCTGCGCTTTCATTTGGTTTTTATACAGGCAAAAAGCTGCTTGCTCAGTTTCTGGAATTTTTTACATTGTTTTTATATTTTTATGGACTTTTTTCATTATGCCTGTTTTCCTTGTCTGGATTGGGTTTTGTTGAATGGGTATATGTTGCTTTTTATTTGTTATTAAGATTGGGAATAGTTAGAGGTAAAGCTCAAAGTGTACAGCGTGTGGTGTACACTTCAGTTTTTGATAGTTCAATTATACTGCTGTTTCTTGGTATACTCAGAAGAATTATTGAAATTGTGTTACCTGTCAATGTATACATAGAAACCTTACAGTACAATAGTATTCTGCAGAATTTATTATTCTGGATTTTTATTGTCATTATTGGATTTTTTGCATTGCGTTTTTTAGAAAGAACTGCTAAAACAGTTTCAAAATATAATAAAAAAGTATCTGATACTGATGCTGAGAATGATGAAGCTGACTCAGATAAAGTATTGGATGTCTTTTTTAAAAAAATTGCAAAAATATTTACAAATTGTATAAAAGCAATTGTTAAATTTATAAACCTGCTTATTAGTGAGTTTGGCTTTGTGCCCGTGCTTCTCAGTGTAGCAATTATAGTTTTAATACCGCTTGTTTTTATTTCAATAGAAATTAAGAATACAATTATAGCCATGCAAAAATTTTTTTGGGATATTGGTACAATGCTTTTTAAGCACATATCAACACGGCGATGGTACCAGCCGTATGGCATTTTAGAAAAACTTCGCGATTTTGTTGTGCTTATAATGATTTTTATATTTATAATGTTGAACCAGTCTGTTCGTAGGAAAAAACCACAGGATGCTTCATTGCCTGATTATGATGATTCAGAATAGATTACATTAATAAAATATAATATCAAATATGAGCAAATAGCCAGTTTAAAAAAGGCTGTGCAAGTACAAAAGATACAAAACCAAGAAAAAGATACGATATAAGCTCTAATATGCCAGAAACTATGGTGAACATGGCTTCTTTGCTTTTTAATACTTTAAAAATGCCTTCTCTTCCAAACCAAGCAAGATATGCAGCAGCAGAAACTATAATGCCTTGACCAAGTGCTATCCCAATAAGCGCAAGTATCCCAAGTGCAAGAGCATCAATATACATTGAAAATAACAAGATCATGATAGTTCCAGTACAGGGAACAAGACTCGCCAGAATAATAATACCGTATTTTGATTTTGTTTGTTCTTGTTCGCTTTTTTGACGCTTCTCAATATGAAATAGTTTGTAAATGGTCCGCACTATAAGGATTACTGAAATTACTATCAGTAAACACAGGGTGATGCCATCCATCCACGCTAAAATTATATCAGATGCTGCACTATTCGCGAGTGCTCCTCGTATCAGACTAACAGCGAGAATAATAGTAGCTCCAGCACCTGTATGAATAAGCGCGGAAAGAAAACCGGCAAAGAGCGGTTCCCACCATCGTGTTTTATTTGCAAGAAACAAAGAAAATACAATGGTTTTTCTGTGACCAGGGCCGCTTGCATGTGCAATGCCATACACAAAAGAGATACCAATAGCTAATAGTATTGTTTGAATTTTAGTTTGTGAATCTTTGTTAGCAAAAACAGCAGCAAGATTTTCCCTAAATTGAATCTGCAGTTTCCATAAGGGACCTGTACCAGAACTCATCGGCGGAGGTGGTACATCGGCGTGAGATGGATTCCCAAAAAAAGGATTTGCATATACAAAAGGAAAAGCTAAGAAAAAAACCAGAATACTAACCGTATGAAATTTATTTCGCAGATTTATTATTGACATCAGCAAAGCCCTTTCTAATTTTTATTCAAAATAGGTTTCAAACTGCTACAATAAAAACGCAGCCATACTCTGAACGAGTAAACCTATTCCTGTTTAGGAGGTGCAAGTACAATTTCCTCTGGATATGCAGTGAGAAGTCCAGACGCAGGTTTAGAATAGGTTGTCATATCCTGTCTCGTTCCTTGTGGATTATAGTAGACAGGAAAATTCTTATTGACTGCACGTGACAGTTGCGGTACAGGCATTCCATCCTGCTTCTGGATAATTTCCGCAAAATTATCTTTATAGCGAATAGCACAAAAATAGGTAGTATCGAAAATGGCTACAGTAAAATCAAAGCCGTATTCTTTTGCTTTTAGCGGTACAAAAAATTTATACGTAACCTGGTTTTTTTCTATCCATGCGCTGAATTGTTCTACATATGAGGGTGCGATTCGGTTTTTACCTTTTCTAATCATAGTATAAAATCCGTAATTTTTAAGATTGATGAATGCTTGATTATAGAGCATCTGCTGTTCGGTTTTACTGAATGATCGGTTGTTGTCTTTGTCCCAACCTTCTATTAGCTCGGAACTAAAAATAGCATCAAATGTCCACTCTTGCCAAAAACCACTGCAGAACTCTCCATCATATTCAAAGATGAGCCGAACATCGATAAGCACATGCGGATGAGCAAAAAGCATTCCTGCTGTGACAAACATTATAAGCAATACAATAAAATACCGTTTATCGTGGTACATCATAGTAAAACATTATAAAAATTGTATAAAAAATGCAATATAATCTATATTCCTAAAATTATTAAGAGAAAAACACATTAAGCAATTCATTTAAGGCTGCATGCAAAATCACATGGTTGTGTGAATAATTAAATGCATCGATGCAGTGCATGAAGCACATAGTAAAATTATTACTACTTATTGGAAAATATTATTGACGGAGGATAGCTATGAGAAAACCGCGAGAATTGGTACCTGGAGGAACTTACTACATTATGGTACAGAGCCACTGTAAAGTATTTTTACGGGAACAGGAATATTGCAGAAAAATATTTCTTGAATATCTTTTTGCGCTGCAGGCAGAATATGGTTTTAGTATTGATCGGTTTGTGTTGTTTCAAGAGAAAATACATATGATCCTTACAACTGCCAATAATGAGCTTCCAGAACTGATGAAACGTCTTCTCATGAGTTTTACCATTCATCTTAACAAGCAATTTGGAATGAGCGGTCATGTATGGGATAGGCGGTATTATTCTAGAATACTCTGGACAAAAGAAGAAAAAGCTATTTGGTCCAAACAGCTTACCAATGTTCTACGATCGGCTACTGTTGCAAGTTAAGTATAGTGCACAGGTATAATGAAATAATTAAAAATGATGAATTCCAGCCGGGACGTTATGGTATGGTATGGTATAGTGTAAGAAGTATAGGCTTTAGCTTCTTTATGCGCTTACTTGAAGTTTGGTCTTATTGCTTGACTGGCACCGAATAGAGCAGTATATTGCAAATGATTTGCAAAAAATGCAATTCATTTGCAATATTGCGGAGGTTGCCAATGCAGCGTTTGCTTACACAATGGTGTATTTTTATTGTGGCTATACTAGCTGTTGTGAGTTGTTCAGGGACTGGCGCAGAAAAACAAAGCCAAATTAGCAATTTGTCAGCTAGAACAAATAATAATAAAAGCGAAAAACCTATTATCTTAGTGAGTATTGCCCCGCAAAAGTATTTTGTTGAACAGGTTGCCGGTACAGATACATTTGAAATTGCTGTGATTGTGCCCGAAGGGCAAAGTCCGCACAGCTATGAACCAACCCCATCGCAGCTTGTTCGTATGAGCAAAGCGGTATTGTGGTTTACTATAGGTGTGGAATTTGAAGCAGTGCTCATACCTAAGCTTACTGCAATTGCTCCCTCGCTTAAGCTCATCGATACGACACAAGGGATTTTGTATCGTGAACTGGAATCACATAGTGACAGAGATCATGATGAAGCAGTTGGAATAGAAAAAAATAGTCAACAAACTGAAACTCATCATGTTGAAACAGGAAAAGACCCTCATGTTTGGCTGGGGCTGTCAAATGCAGTAATTCAAACCAGCACAATATGTCAAGCACTATCGGATTTAATGCCAGATATGCAGGATGTGTTCCGTCGAAATCAAGCTCAGTTTGCCAGCAGAATTCAGGCACTCAAAGCAGAGCTTGCTGCAAAAACACAAGTACTCCAAAAGAAGTCTGTTTTTGTTTATCATCCTGCATTTGGCTATTTGCTCGATGAAATTGGATTGACACAAATGCCAATTGAAGTGAGCGGTAAGGAGCCAGGCACTCAGCAGCTTACTGCAATTATTAATGCCATGAAGCAGGAAGGCGCACGGGTAATTTTTGTTCAAAAACAATTTTCATCACTTTCGGCACAAAAAATAGCAGAAGCCATTCGAGGGCAGGTCATAGAACTAGATCCGCTTGCGTATGATTGGGAAAAGAATATACGAATAATCTATAATACTTTAATTTCTGTGCAACAGAGTAGTGGGAAACAATAAATATGAAACCAATTGCAGTTCAAGCAGAAAACTTAAGTTTCGCATATGACAGCAAACCAATTTTTTCCGGATTAACGTTCCATTTACATGAAAAAGAATTAACTACGCTCATTGGACCAAATGGTGCCGGTAAAACTACATTGCTAAAGCTGCTTCTTGGAGTTTTAACGCCAACCGCAGGTACCATACGAATTTTTGGAAAGAATCCAAGAATATGTTCACAGCTGATAGGTTATGTACCGCAAAATTTGTTTTATGATTCGCTTTTCCCAATAACTGTAAAAGCTGTCGTTGCTCAGGGTTTACTCGGATCAGGTCTAGCAAAAAAGGAATTTCAAATAAAACTTGCTGAGGCATTAGAGTCTCTTGGTATAGAATCGCTAAAAAATAAACGGTTTTCAGAACTTTCTGGAGGGCAGAGAAGAAAAGTGCTTATAGCTCGGGCGCTTGCTGTAAATCCTCGCTTGCTCATACTTGATGAGCCAAATGCTAATCTTGATGTAGACAGCGTTCGTGCTCTCTATGAGCTTTTAGCTGCTATAAAAAGATCTACAACAGTTCTTCTTGTTACACATGACATGTCATTTGCATCTTCCAGTGTAGACAGAGTACTGTGTCTCGGTGATTCTGTTCAGGAAACCCAGAGTCTCCATGAACATACACTCGA
>CAZVTR010000009.1:0-60779 GCA_964630305.1 uncultured Treponemataceae bacterium
TTACAACAGTATCACTTACCAATACCGGAACATATCCGAGCAAAACTGTTGGATTTACACTGGAAGCGCAGACAGATAGGCATACGTATTGGAATTCTAAAATTATGGAACTTGTGTTGCCACCAAAAGCATGCATCAAAATTACAATAGAAATATTTTATGAAAGTTTGGATGAAGTAATTCTTACTAATGGAATAAGTGTTTATGATGTTTTTTCTGAATAGCATTATTAATGCTATAATCAGGCTCGTCGAGTCTTTGATTATAGCACCAGTGGTACTGGTGCAAACACAAAAATTTTGCATATACTATAAGGAGAAACACTATGCAAAAACGAATTCTTATAGTACTTATAGTACTCATCGCTCTCACAGCCGGAGCCTTTGCGCTCGATAAGAGCCAGGCAGCAGCACGAGCACACAGCTTTGCGTTTACTTCAAACGCAAGCACAGCGACCGTGATACTCCCTGCTCAAGATGCATCACTCTTTGCCGGTCTTGAAGGCACAGAGCTTACGGGTGATGAGATGATGATGGTTGAGGGGGAGGGTATTCCTGAAGGTATATCATTAGATGAAGGGGTATGGCACATAATTGCTCAAGCAGATAATATATATATTGATATTCCTCAAATAGCTTTAAGTGTATTAGATAAAAATCAAAGAAAATTGGCTCAACCAATTTTAAACGTCTTAAATAAAAAAGAAATTAGTTATAGAGTCTATCATAATTCAAAAACCAAACAAGATATCGTCATTATATGGACAAAACCATAAAGATTTTCAATGTGAGGAGAAAATTATGTTTTTTTTGTCATTATTAATAGCTGGTCTATTATATGTTATTTCATTTTTAGTTGTTCATAAAAAACAAAAGTTATACTATGTTTTTTTGCCATATTTTGGCATACTAGCTTTGTTAATAATAAATATTCTTATTAGTGATTATATGGATAATCTTGTAAACTCAAAAAATTTTTTTTCATGGTGGTTTTCTAATAATGCACTATTACTAATTGTAAATACAATACTATGCGCTCCTTTTACTTTTTTTACCACAAAAATATTTTTTAAGAAAAGCAAATAATTTTGATTACTGGTTAATAATTCTATGCTATTGACCGGTTAAAACTATAAAAGTTGATATAGGTCCTTATCTATGCAAAAACGAACTATTATGGTACTAGTAGTACTCATCGCTCTCACCGCTGGAGCCTTTGCGCTCGAAGAGAGTCAGGCAGCAGCACGAGCACACAGCTTTGCGTTTTCTGCTAACGCAAGCACAACAACCGTGATACTCCCTGCTCAGGATGCATCGCTCTTTGCCGGTCTTGAAGGCACAGAGCTTACGGGTGATGAGATGTTGATGGTGGAGGGGGAGGGTGTTGCTACTGGAGTAGCAGGTGCAATTATTGGTGGCGTTTTAGGAGGTCTGTATGAAAGTATTAAAACGACAGTTAGATTAGTTACAGGAAAAGAAAATAGGACAAATAAGGAAATTGGTAAAGCTGTCTTAGATTCAATGTTAAGTGGTGCAATTACAGGTGCTGCAGCAGCATATATTCCATTGCCATAGCTAAAAGGGGAATAAAATGAAAAAGTTTCTTGATTTATTTTTGAAAGGACTTTGGTGGTCGATACCTTTTTCAATTTTATTTTTTTTTACAAGATATTTAATTTTTAAAAAAAGTGATACTCTAATTGATATAATAATAGGTATTCTTTTATTTACAATATTTGGAGGTCCATTATTTGTAGTATTAAAAAGTATTTTACAAAAACATAAAAAAAAATAATAATAAGGCAGTCTATTCAACACGACTGCCTCGAAGAATTTTGCTAATTTTATTATTATTTAGTAAAACCAGAAAGATATAAATTTCAATTATTAAAAAATTTGCATATACTGTAAGGAGAAACACTATGCAAAAACGAATTCTTATAGTACCTATAGTACTCATCGCTCTCACCGCCGGAGCCTTTGCGCTCGATCAGAGTCAGGCTGCAGTACGAGCACACAGCTTTGCGTTTACTGCTAACGCAAGCACAGCGACCGTGATACTCCCTGTTCAGGATGCATCGCTCTTTGCCGGTCTTGAAGGCACAGAGCTTACGGGTGATGATCTTTTCGCTGGCGTGGAAGGAAATATGCTGACAGATCAATATTTAACTAATATTTGCGGTGGGTATGATCCTGATAGCGGTGTTGGTAATAATTTTCGAGTGGCGAACTATTATGCTATATATGATTATTTTCATAGCCCATTGACACCTGAAGAACAAAAAAAAGTGAATATCATTGTTACTACTGCAGGAATTCTTACAGGCATTTGCTTGCCACCTCCAGCTAATGCCATAGTATCGACCGCGATTGCTGTAGGAAGTTGTTATCTTTCTAATTATGATATAGATCATCAAAATCGATAATTATTAAAAGCCCTCATATTAATCCATTATTAGGTAATATGAGGGCGAAAGGTTGTTATTATGCAGATGTACTCTTTGGTTAATAAAATGTGGATACTCATTGTTATATGTTTGGTTGTATTAATGCTTTTTGTAAACAATATGCTAATAAGTAATATTCTTATTATTTTAATTAGCGCGTTATCTTTATTAATTATTTCATTAAATATTTATAGTGCATTTTTGAACTCAATACAGAAGTATTACCTTATAATATTTTTCATAATTATTTTATTTAATGTTTTTGACTTAGTTACTACATATTTATTGTTTCGACGTTATAACTTTAATTATAAAATCGAAGCAAATATTTTCATTCGAACCTTATTTTTGAATTTAGGCTTGAGAAAAACCTTTCTTTTTTTATCGATTTTAAAGTCCTTAATTTCATCATTTACTGCTTATCAAGTTGCAATTTTCTTTAAAGTATTTCCACTTGCTAAGGAAAAAATTGAAGCACATAATTATGACTACTTAATTCCCGAAAAGTATACAGATTTCAATCATTTTGTCAAATCTATGATTGAAAAGTATAAAATAAAAATATATGATGTTAAAATTAAAAAGGATAATTTTATTCTTAATTTAGAAATGCTGAATCAGGACGAATATACTCCATTGCTTATGATGTCTTATGATTACAGTATTCCTGCTTTTTTTATATTGGTTATTGTATTTGGAAATGCTATTCAATATATCTTTCCCAAAATAATTATTACCTACCAACTCTATTGGGTAATACTTGGTTCTTGTGTTATTTTTATATTCTTTTTAAGATGGCTATTTTATAAGTATATCAGAAAATCAATTATTAACAATGTCAATTGAAAAATTGTTTATGGTATTTGCTTTTAATAGCATAGACAAACAAAAAGTGAGGTAGATATGAATCACAATATTTTTGTATTACTATTTATTATGTTAGAAATAATAACAATTGCAGCAATTGTTATAAAGAAAATAAAATCACAAATTGTTATTTTTGTTCCCTACTGCGTTACAATAATTTTTGCAGTGCTAGTATATGTTATTAAAGATACAGTCTTAATTAAATCAATAGCAAAAAATGATGTATTATGGTTGTTTTCTAATATGACAAATCTGGCATTTATCATGGCTCTTCTAAGCACTCCACTTACATTTATATCAATGCGTATCATTAGTAAATATAGAAGTTAAATATTTGAATAAATGGAGAAACACTATGCAAAAACGAATTGTTATAGTACTTATAGTACTCATCGCTCTCACCGCTGGAGCCTTTGCGCTCGATCAGAATGAGGCCGCAGCACGAGCACACAGCTTTGCGTTTACTGCTAACGCAAGCACAACAACTGTGATACTCTCTGCTTGGGATGCATCACTCTTTGCCGGCATTGAAGGCACAGAGCTTTCGGGTGATGAGATGGTGATGGTTGAGGGATCACAGCTTCCGCAGGATAGTTTTGGGAAAGATAATTTTTGGTTACAAGAAAATTATGGAGACAATTCTGAGCCTTTTGAGTGGGAAGTTCTTCTTTTGGCCTTAGATGTAGCAACAATACCATTAGGTTTTGCAAATATTCCACGAGCAGTTCAACTTGTAGTTGCTTCTTATTCTGCATTAAGAATTTTACACACTTGCACTACATATAGGTCAAAATAAAAATTTATCCAGCTGTTTTAAATCAGCTGGATAAAGAGAAAAATTTTATTGAGGTAATTTATTTTATGGAAGACAGATTATATAAACTATTCCCTGACGTGTTTTTATCATTCTATTTTATTCTGTTTTTTACTTTTTCATTGAGTACCTTGTTAAAAATTAGAAATGCTACGTATATAATTGCGTTAATAATTGTTTTGTTAAGTATATACATAATAGTAATTTTTACAAAATTATTGCAAAAAAGGTATTTTTTATATAATTTTATTTTATCGTGGCTATTAAATGCTTTGGATTTAATAACTACACTGCCAATCTTTAATAACAATATTTTAATTGAAGCTAATTTGTATTTCAGGTTTATTTATAATTTTATGCACCCAACTGTTGCAATAATAATCATTTTTAATTTCAAATTAACCGTTTTTACAATAGTAGTATATTTATTACAAAAGTTCGATAATGCATCAATTCCAGAAAGAACATATAAAAATGATGATTTAACGCATGCTATGGAATTTGTTTATAAGTCAAGATATAGAGTTTTTTTTAGTATTTTTACAAAAACAAGTGTAAAACTAGAAGATATGTTTGCAGAAATGCTTAATGCATACTATTATGTTTTTTATAAGTTTAGTAAATATATAATAATATTTTCGTTATATATACCAATAAATAATATAGTTCAAATTCTTAATATTCCTATAATAATAAAAAATATTGTATTTTATTTTTTTTATGTTTTAGTAATATTCTTAGTAATTTTTCAAATATTTTCTAGAAATAAATATTTTAGAAAGTATATGACTATTCAAAAAGATAAATATTTATGAAAGTTATTGTTCAGCTGTTTATACTTCACAATATAA
This sequence comes from uncultured Treponemataceae bacterium, assembly GCA_964630305.1. GTDB lineage: Bacteria > Spirochaetota > Spirochaetia > Treponematales > UBA12059 > JAKPPT01. The sequence continues at coordinate 4,979 of CAZVTR010000009.1, forward strand.
ACTATCAGAGTAATACTGGTGCAAACACAAAAATTTTGTATATACTGTAAGGAGAAACACTATGCAAAAACGAATTTTTATGGTACTTATAGTACTACTCGCACTCACCGCTGGAGCCTTTGCGCTCGATCAGAATGAGGCAGCAGCACGAGCACACAGCTTTGCGTTTACTGCTAACGTAAGCACAACAACCGTGATACTGCCCGATCAGGATGCATCACTCTTTGCCGGCATTGAAGGCACAGAGCTTTCGGGTGATGAGATGATGATGGTTGAGGGGGAGGGACCGACACCTAATTTAATTGATAACTTATGGTACTCACCATATGGAGAATTAAATTATGCAACGCGTGGTCGAAATCTTAATATGAAGAAGAAAATTATTGTGCTTTTCGATTGGGAAATAAATACTGGTTTTGGTGTTACATTTGATAGTGACCATGTGTCAGTTTCTACTCCAATTTTCACTATTACAATCACAGATGTTGAATATGATGCTACTAAGTAATTAGGGTAGTTTTAAGCCTGCTATTTTGAAACAGCAGGCTTAAGTTTTATTATTAGGAGAATAAAGTGAAAAATAAAAGTTTTATACTTATGCTACTAATAAATTACTTAGTTTGCTCTATACTGATTTTTTTATTTTTTTTATTTTCTGCTAAAGTGTTAATTTTAATGATAGATTTAAAATCTATTTCTAAATCATTATCTTTTTCTTTAACATATATATCAAATAATATTTTATTCCCTGTTTTATTTATATTGTTTTCAATTTGTTTTTACCAAATAATTAAAAAAAGAATAAAAGTTATAGATACTACGTCATTACGAAATAAGAAAAAACCAAATATGCTCTTATTTTTTATATTAATAGTTGCTATTGTTTTATTGCAATTAATTTTAACAAATGTGTTTGATGTAAATCCTATTAGTGAAAAAAATATACCAAGCGAGATTATTATTATTGCTTGTGTATATGGTTGTATTGTTGCACCTATTATTGAAGAGTATTATTTTAGATATATATTTTTTAAAATGTATGGTAAATTTAATACATTTTCAATTATTTTAAATGCAATTTATTTTTCTATTTTCCATTACAAGGATATTTTGGGTTTTGTTTTATTCTTCATTATTGCATTGTTTTTTTTAACAATTTTTTATGTAATTTTCAATTCATTGTTTTTAAATATTATTTTGCACGCTATTAATAACTCATGTTTTTATTTTTTTGGAATTTTATTGCATAATTCAAATTTTCCGAATATGATTTTTGTTTTTATGTTATTATTGTTAATTATTTTGTTATATTATATTTATAAAATGTATAGGAAATTTTATGAAACTTGTATTCAGTAAATATTCATTCATAATATACAATAATTTATATGTAATTTCTTATTATTTTTTAAGAATCACTTTCTTACTCATTGTTTCATATGATTTCTATGTTGTTAGAAACATAAAACTGCATGAAATTTTAAAAAATAACAGTTTTAAGAAAGATACTTAAATACTGGTGCAAACACAAAAATTTTGCATATACTGTAAGGAGAAACACTATGCAAAAACGAATTGTTATGGTACTTATAGTGCTACTCGCTCTCACCGCTGGAGCCTTTGCGCTCGAAGAGAGTCAGGCAGCAGCACGAGCACACAGCTTTGCGTTTACTGCTAACGCAAGCACAACAACTGTGATATTCCCTGCTCAGGATGCATCACTCTTTGCCGGTCTTGAAGGCACAGAGCTTTCGGGTGATGAGATGATGATGGTTGAGGGAGAGGGACCATTTGTGCGACCAACATCTATTGGGTTAGATGGCTGTGCTCAGATGGGAACACCTGATCCAATTATAATGAATAAATTAGCGAAACAGTGCAGACTTCTACAGGCAGAGACTTTCAAAACGGTACGGTGACTGAAGGTGGGGTGAAGTTTCCTCCAAGCCTTGGCGTTAGCCATGACTTTGTAAATAATGAAACTACATATGAATTTTTTATATTCTGGTGGGTTGTAAAACATGATAGATAATATTGCCATCTAATTACTGATAATAAAGGGTAGTAATGAAAAGACTTGCTTCTTTGGCAATATTCTTGTTAATTGATTTTCTCAGTGCCTTGATGACTTTAGGTATATTTATGCTGGCTTTTAAAATATTGCCAATGAAGCAGTTTGACAGCAATTCAAACTTATATGATGCGATAATACTAAGTATTATATCAAGTCTTATAAATATAGCATTTTTATTTATTTATACTAAAATAAAAACAAAAGATAAAAACATTGGTGCATCTCAAGTAAAACCTATGATTCCCATTTATAATTATATCGCAATTATTCTTTTTACATTTAGTGCAATGTATTTTTGTACTATTACATTTAAAGAAAGTGATGAATCTATACTTAAACATTTTGTTGATAATCCTTATATTATACCTGTTTTGTTTTTTACGATGATAAGTCCTTTCTTAGAAGAAGTAATATACAGATATTTTTTCTATAAGCTCATCGGCAAGATAAATATTTTCTGGTTAGTAATAAATTCACTAGTATTTGCTTTGCTTCATTACAATAAAGCTAACGCTAATTTTGGTAGTATTTTCTTTGTTTTCGTTCAATCACTCTTTCTTATAAATATTCCATACTTAGTTTATAAATCTTTACCTTTGGCAATATTCACTCATATTACATGGAATTCTTCTTTGTTTGTTTTTGAAAAAACTCAATGGTTCAGATCATCATGGTTTTCTTACTTGTTTTTTATTGTCGGAATACTTTGTTTGGTGAAAATTATTTATGACTTTTTAAAATATAAAAATACAACCTTGTCTGATTTTTTATATTCACTTGTTGAGGATAATGAAAAATAGAAAAATTTATTATATGCATCGGCTCATTAAAACATAAACTATGAAAATATTTTATTAGTAATCAAAGTACTTGTTTGATCACAAAAATTTTGCATATACTGTAAGAAGAACCACTATGCAAAAACGAATTATTATGGTACTAGTAGTACTACTCGCTCTCACCGCTGGAGCCTTTGCGCTCGAAGAGAGTCAGGCCGCAGCACGATCACACAGCTTTGCGTTTACTGCTAACGCAAGCACAACAACTGTGATACTGCCGGCTCAAGATGCATCACTTTTTGCCGGCATTGAGGGCACAGAGCTTTCGGGTGATGAGATGATGATGGTGGAGGGAGGAGATGGTGGTTTAATACTTGTAATTACTATTATTGCTACTGCTGGTTGGGCTACATCAGTAATAACAGGAGAGTCACCTTGCAGAAAAATTGTTGTTACAGTTGTAAATGGCGTAAAAAAAATATATGAACAAGTCAATACAAACTCAGCAAATCCACAGCAGAAGAGTGTTGGTCCACAAGCTCGTATAAAGGCAAAAACATAAATTATTTCTATTTAGTGGCAGTCATCGCAAACTGCCACTAAAAATGACTGCACAATGCTATGTTGAAAGAATCTTATTAGTGGAGGACAACAAAATATATGATAATCTATATCACTAAATCCAAACGGTTTTTTCTTTTCTTTTTAGGAACGGTACTATATTTTTTTGTATTTATGCTATTTCCTCTTGATAAAGTAAGCAATGAGCTATTTTATCTAGGAGTTGGTATTTTTATTTTACTTGCACCTGTTCATGAGCTCTTGCATGCTTTAGGTGCAATTATGATGGGAGCCGATAAAAAAAATATTTATTTAGGCGCTAAAATAGAAAAAGGATATCTATTTTGCAGAATATTCCAGGATCTTAAGAGAAACCAATTTATATTTGTCCTGTTATTTCCTTTGCTGCTGCCGTTAATTTCTTTAGCACTGTTTTATATAACCAAGCAAGTGCTTTTTAGTATTATTGCATACTTGTTTTTTATAGGCAGTCTATTTGATTTATTGTATATGCTCGATTTTTTATACTTACCCAGTCATGTAGTTGTTGACGAAAATGAATCTGGTTTAGATTTCTCAATGCAACTAAAAGGGTTATCAGAAGAAGAACAGAATGATGTTAATTTTTTAATCTTTACTAAAGGTGAAAAAGTTGTAAAACAAGATACTGTTTTGAGTAACCATCAACGAAAAAGATTTGATATTAGTTTTATAAGTATAGTAATTTATTTAATGGCATTGATTCAAACAATAGTTTCAGTCATACGATTGGTAAAGTAAATATGTTATGTAAAAGAATTATTAAGTGTTGAGATGATTATGGTTGAGGTGGCACAACTTTCCATAGGATAATTATATCAAAGCGAATTTTCGTGAATCTTTCTTAGTCATTACCTTTTGATTTCATTGGGGATTTTATATGTTAAAAAAAATTCCATTTCCTATACTGTTTCTTATACTATTACTTATATGCAGGTTAGCATTTGTGCCAATTGCGCTCTTTGCTGTAAACATTTTTGATAAGGAAATAACACAATCTGAAATTGCCGCAAGTACTTTTACAGCAATTATAAATATATTCATAACATATATTTCAATACTTGCTATAAAATATATTTATAAAAATAAAACTATTTCATTTGATTGTTTAAAAATAAATAAAAATATTTTAGAGACTTTACTGTTAATCGTTCTTTGTCTGTTTTTGATACTTGTTGTTTTCAGTGAGCCTTTTGCATTAACTTCTGATAAGATTGAATCTTCAATTAGTATTGTAATAACTATAACGCTTGTTCCAATTTTAGAAGAATATCTTTTTAGGTTTTTATATTTTCAAAATATGAAAGTATTTGATTGGAAAAATTTATTGCTCAATGCATTATTATTTGCAATAATACATAGTTATAAAATCCAATCAAAGATATTTATTTTTATTTTTTCATTTATTTTTTTAACTATCCCATACTTTATTTATAGAAATTATTTATTAAATGTATTAGTCCATGCAGCATGGAACATTTTTATTTATGTTAAAGAAGCAAATAGCCTTATAAAGAATTGGTTTAAGAATATTTCTATAGTTCCATTAATTTTAGTGACTATATTGCTATTCTTGTATTTATTCAGAAAATACAAACTTGATTATAACTCAATGAGTAATAACGCAAATGAAGCCGGATAGATTGATATGGTATTTTTTTATATCGAAGAAAAGCCAAAATTAGTAACCTACAGGTATTTTAATATTTATTAAATATCGCAACTATGCTATAGTACCGGGCTATGAAAGATTTTAGTCAAAACGTCAGTGCTGCAATCCCATCGATTGCATCGATGAATGTTCCCTGCTTTGTTGTAAAGGCGCTGGAAATATCAGTCATACGCAAAGCAGCACTGCAGGTTGTTAAAAATGCAGCTGTTGATTTTTTTGCTGTCCAGTGGTTGGAGCGGCTGTTCCCGGGGAGGCTCCCCATTGCGTCTGTCGATCATGAACTCGATAAGGATGTGCCGTTTAACCCCGGTCATGTTCATGTGTACCTTGATTTTATTCCGTTCTGGATTCGAACAGCAGCCTGGATGTACAGGGTGTACGGATGGAAGGATCGAAAGGCAATTGCTGAGTTTGTCGAGGGTATTGCTAAGCTCTATAATCAGGCTGCATCGGTGTATCGCGTGCATCTTTCTACGACCGAGCGTCCTTTTTACATAAAGCGCCCCCGTTTTGCGCTGATACATGCCGTCGATCCGCACTATGCCTGCGTGCCGAGCCTCCATGTAATGATTGTGGTGTATGCATGGCTTGCTCTGCGTGATTTTCTCACACAGCGGGGTGATGCTGAGCGTTACCAGGCTCAGGTTGAGGAACTCAGGACAGGCGCGCTTGCAATAACCGAATCTATTTTATTTGTAAAACAGCACAGCGTAAACTGTGTCGGTGCAGCGATGTATGCAATGACAAAGCTTTATGGAGCGTGGCTCTCACAAGAAGAAGCAGAAAAATTTATTAACGACCTGTTTTTGCAGTCACGGATAAATCGCGATGCAGAAAAACGAATAAAAAATCATATTATCACGCTGTATCGCACACTCGTTAAACAGGGGGAGGCTGCGCTGGAGTGGCATCATCCGCTTTTGGATTTCTTGCGATCCTGTCCCCGATAAAATTATGTGTTATAGTTTTTAATCTGGCTGTAATAAAAAGCACCGGCTCGAGTACCGGTGCTTTTGCAATTTGTAGGCTATTAAAATATTTATTGGGACAGCAGTCGGTTCAATCGTGTCACAAAATCAGCAGGATCTTTTATGGGAACACCTTCAAGCAAAAGCGCTTGATTGAGGAGTACGTGTGCAATATCTGCTGTAAGTTCTTCATTGTCCGAGCTTTGAGCCTTTTTAAGGAGCGCATGATCCGGATTGATTTCCAGTATCGGTTTTACTTCAATTTCTTCGCCGCGGCCAAGTGCCTTCATGAGCTGAGCCATCTGCATACTGGGATCCTGTTCGTCAAGGATGATACATGCAGGGCTTTCTGATAATCGCGATGAGACGCGGACATCTTTTACAAGATTTCCAAGCGCTTTCTTAATTTTTTCTGCAAGCGGCGCATTCTCTTTTTGTTTTTGCTTTGCTTCTTTTGATTGAATATCCTCTTCGGCGCCAGTTCGATTGGCTGCTTTGAGTTCCATATCACCGTAGCGGCCAATCATCGGTATAACGAGTTCATCGATTTCATCAAAACAGAGGAGCACTTCAATGCTTTCTTTTTTATACATTTCGAGTATCGGTGATTTTCTCACACGGTCTTCGCTTTCACCGGTTAAGTAGTAAATTGCTTTCTGTCCTTCTTTCATGCGCTTTTTATAATCGGCAAGGCTTGTCCAGCCATCGACGGCAGTGCTCTTAAAGCGAACAAGTTCAAGCAGCGTTTCCTTGTTTGCAAAATCGCTGTAGATACCTTCTTTAATCGGGCGGTTAAATTCAGTAATAAATTGGGCATATTTATCGGGATCGCGTTCTGAAAGCTCCTTAAGTTCTGATAATATTTTTTTAACTGAAGCGCTTCGTATGGTATTCATGATGCGGTTCTGCTGAAGTATTTCTCTGCTTACATTGAGCGGGAGGTCTTCCGAATCGATAATACCGCGAACAAATCTGAGGTAGGTTGGAAGGAGCTCTTTGTCATCATCGGTTATAAAGACACGCTTCACATAGAGTTTTACACCGGGTTTGTAATCAGCATGGTAGAGATCGAATGGTGCCTTCTCCGGGATATAGAACAGGGTGGTATATTCAATCGTGCCTTCCGCTTTGGTATGGATCCAATACAAAGGATTCTCTTCGGAATCGGTTATATTTTTATAAAAGTCGATATATTCTTCGGTTGTTATTTCCTGCTTTGGCCGGCTCCAGAGTGCTTTGGCGCTGTTTATTTGATCCTTCCGGTGAATTTTGGTGTCTTTCTTTTTGCCCTTGTCATCATATTCAAATTCATCCCACTCAAGGAAAATTGGGAATGCAATGTGATTCGAGTATTTTTTTATGAGCGATTCAAGTCTCCAGCGTGACAGGAACTCTTTCCCTTCATCGTTCATGGTAAGGGTAATGCATGTTCCGTGCGATGCTTTTTCGGCTGGCTCGACGGAGAAAGAGCCTTTCCCGTCGCTTGTCCAGAGCCATGCAGAGTCTTCTCCGGCTTTTCGCGTGAGTACGGAAACGGTGTCAGCAACCATGTAGCTTGCATAAAAACCAACGCCAAATTGGCCTATGAGGTTCATGTCTTTTTTGGATGCCTGAGCAATCGCTTCCATAAAACGTTTTGTTCCGGAGCGGGCAATGGTTCCAAGGTTATCGATAAGATCCTGTTCATTCATGCCGATGCCGGTATCTTCAATAGTAAGCGTGTTTTTTTCATCGTTAAAGGAAATGGTAATGGATGGCTCAAACGTGATGTTTTTATACGCTTCATCGGATGCCGTTAAGTAACGGAGTTTATCAAGCGCATCAGAAGCATTTGATATGAGTTCCCTGAGGAATATCTCTTTATGGGAATAGAGTGAATGAATGATGAGGTGCAGCAATTCATTGACTTCTGCCTGAAATTTGTGTACGGACATGATTTCTCCTTAGAAATATTATTGAAACTATTGCTTAGAAAAAATTTTTAGAAAATATACAAAAAAAACTCAATAAAGGCAAATTGATTAAGGTGGCCAGATTCAGTTAGTTTTAATTTTTTGGTGGGATAGGCTATGTGTATAGTATTTGAGGGCGGCTCTCTTTTATCATGAATGGTGTTTAGTCATACGAACCTTGTGAAAAAGATAGTTTTGGTTATCGTGTGTTTGATTTTTTTTTAAACGTGCTATAGTATATGTGCAGTAAAAGGAGACATGATGCGGCAGCTTGAAAGCATAGATGAGGCACTGATTGGTGAACTGGGAAATGTTGTTATTTTTAAAGCATTGACTATCGATGAACTGCGTCACTTAATTCCTATTTGCGAAGAATGGGAGTATGCACGAGATGAGATTATTGTTACTCAGGATTCAATAAGCAGGTATCTCTATATTTTGCTTGCCGGACGTGTAGAAGTTACTGTAAAAGGAAAAGAAAAAGAAACCATAGCGATATCGACAATTCAGCCGGGCGAAGTGTTTGGCGAAGCATCAATTTTTATGGATGTTCGCCGCATTGCGACGGTAAGTGCAAAAGAGGAATCAAGAATCCTCAGTATTTCCCGGGAAAAGCTCTTCTCCTTCTGCAATGATCATCCAAGAACCGGATTGAAAATATTCACATTCATAATATACAGCCTTTTACGTCGGCTCGATGCTGTAAACCAGGATTTAGCGTATGAACGTGAGACTGCAGTAACCGAAGAAGATCTTGAAGCGCTCAAAAAGCTGTTTCCTGTATCGCTCGATGATATATTCTGACAGCATTGTGGACAATAATATTAGTGCGCCTCTTTTTCATTGATTTTTCTCTGCAAGTGTTCCCATACAGATTCCATTGTACTAGATCGTGTAGCGCTGCCATTAAGCATCAAAACCGAAGGGTTAAGTGTATAAATGTGTTTTGAACACTTTTTAAGATCAAAATTGGTAAATGGCAGTAAATCTATTTTGTTAACAAAAACGGTATCGGCATGTTTGAATGCAGCGCTGTATTTAAGTGGTTTGTTGGTTCCCTCTGCTACGCTAAAAACCAGCACGGTTAATGATGCGCTCATAGAGTAATTATCAGGAAGTAACAGTGAACCGACGTTTTCTACAAAAATCCATTTGATTGTATGAAGTTCGAGCTTGTTGAGTGCTGTGAACAACATGCCAGCATCCAGAATAGCGGTTTCTGGTGTCAAAACATGCACTGTTTGGATTCCAGTTTGATCAAATAGCTCGGCATCAATACTGGCAAAAGGGCTAGCAGTGATTACGGCAGTACTGTTTTTATCAAAGTTTTGCTCTAAGAGAGCTTTAATGAAGGCGGTTTTACCTGAACCCGGACTGCCAATAATATGAATAAGGTTAAGTCCATATTGGGTAAGCAATGAATTGATATCAGATTGTGCTTGTTCAATCATGTCTGAGCTTGATGCTTGCAGGGTAATGGTATTCATGGTAGTTCCTCGTATTACTTAAATGAATCTTCAATATATCTGCAATTTTGTTAAATGCTGTTAAATGCAGAAAATATTAGCTTTATCATATATTTTCATGAATATATGAAAAGCTCCAGTTCAAATTTTATGTAAATATCAAAGCAAGTCAAGCAGTAGATAAGTTCTTTTACCAGCAATAAACAGTGTTCATTTTCTTTGCTTGTCATGTGTATTGTGGTATATTGTTTATATACCTGTTAATATTATGCTACTGTAAAGTAAATATAGAGAGTATGGTGTTACGAGAATAAATCGTGATTTGTTTTATAACTTGTTAATTGCGATGAGAGAGGTGAGCTAATGAAAAAAATTGTTGCATTGAGTTTGGTGTTGCATATGGCAATACAAGTGATGGCATTCGATCCCCCCGCAGGAGGAGATGGGCTCCCATTTATGTGGACACCGTATCTTGCCGGAGGTGGCATGTCTGTTACTTCGCTGTTTGGCCCGAGCGCTGACTATCTTAACCCTTCAGCATCTGGTTTATTGCAGCGGGTTACGCTCGATGTCGGATATCTTGCGCTGGCTGGTTTGGGTACCGAACAGGGATTGGGTACAGGATTAAACCTGGGTATTGCAATTCCTCAGCCATATGGAGTATGGACGCTGGGTCTCAATTTGCTTTCAAGTCCGCCTGAACTAGCTTCACTTCCTATTGGAACACTCTTTGGAGGGAGAATAGGACTGGCAAAGGATGTGTATCCTAATTTCCTCGTTGGTTTTGGTGTTCGTATGCTGCTGGGAAGCAATGGCAATAGCGATTGGTCACTCGGTGCAGATATCGGAGTAACGCATCTTTTAGGAAAAGTTGGTTTTCTTCAGAATGCTCGGTACGGTGTAGCACTGAGAAATATGGGAAAAGGGTTTGCTCCAGTAGGGCTCATAGGCTATAGCGGTACACCAGCCTCGGCGTACGATTCTCCGTTTACATTAGCGCTGGGTTTTGCCGGAGATCTTTTTACTGATACAAAAACTGGTTTCCGAATTGGGAGTTCAATCGACTTTTATTTCCCAACATTTCAGAACCTTGTGTTTGCAGCAGGCCTTGAGTTTGCTTTAAAGAATATTGTTTCCGCAAAAATAGGATGGGATATTAATGTTGGAGAAGCTGTAGCTAATGTACCGCGTGATTTATATCCTTCCTTTAGTGTCATGGCTACAATCCCAATTTCACGAAAAGCCGATAACTCGTTTATTTCTCAGCAAGGATGGGATAAATCGGAATTGCAGCCAGTAGTTTCTGCGCGGCCGCTCTATAATGGTATCTGGTCGATAGGCGGTGGCGTTACAATGCCATTAGGTGTTGTTGATAAAACGCCGCCAAAAATTACTGATAAATACCCGGACACCAAATACGATGTGTATTACATGAGCCCTAATAATGATGGTGTCCTTGATGCTATTGAGATTCCGATAACTATCACTGATTCACGGTATGTTAAGTCTTATTCGTTCAGAATATACAATGAAGCCGGTGAGCTTGTAAGAACGATAGTAAACAAAGAAGCGCTTCCTGAGTCTGTCTCTTTTAGCGATTTCTTTAAGCGGTTAGTGTATGTAAAGAGGGGAATACAAATACCGCCAAGTCTTACCTGGAATGGCATTAATGATGCTGGTGCTGTTGTGCCAGATGGTGTTTATTATTATGAAATAGAAGCTGTTGATGATAATGGCAATAAGGCTGTCACTGAAAAAAGAAAGTTTATTATCGATAATACTCATCCCGATATTGCAATTAACGTACCGGCTGACAGTTCGGGGCTAATATTTAGTCCGGACGGAGATGGAAACAAAGATGCTCTTACATTGAACCAGTCTGGAAGTTCTGAAGATCTCTGGAAGCTGGAAGTACTTGATTTATCAGGCGCAGTTATACGCACTTTTGAAGTTAAAAATACATCACCTGGAAACTTTGTATGGGATGGAAAGAATAATGATGGTATTGTGGTACCCGATGGTATCTATTCCTATATAATTTCCGCAACCGATCGCGCTGGTAATGTAACAACAAAGAAAGTTGATAACATTATAGTGAATACGCAGCAGCCTCCAGTTGGCTTTTCTATAAGCACCAATGCCTTTAGCCCCAACAGTGACAATGTAAAGGACACAATAACCTTTTCTGTCAGTGTTCCAGTAAAGACAGGTCTCTCGAACTGGTCACTCTCTGTGCTGGATAGTAAAGGTACAGTGGTATGGGAACTTACTGGAAAAGATGCATCAAGCCTCAAAGACAATTTTATATTCAATGGTCTTGATGCAGCAGGCAAGGTGCTGCCGGAAGGACAATATCAGGCTAAACTCGCAGTAAAATATGTAAACGGTCACAGTCCTGAAATTGTCAGCCCGCTCTTTACACTCGATGTTACAAGACCTAATGCGGTTATCAAGCTGGATAGAATGGCGTTTAATCCACTGGCTGGCGGAGATCAGCAGCTTGTAATAACACAGACAGCATCAAAAGAGGACAGGTGGATTGCAGAAATTCTCAATGCAGAAAATGCTGTTGTACGGAGCTGGACTTTCATCGATATGCCCGAGGCAACCCTCATCTGGGATGGCGCGGATGATAATGGAAAGGTTGTAAAGGATGGATTGTATCGGTACAGGCTTTCTGCAGCTGATCGTGCTGGGAATGAATTTTCTGTAACTTCGCAAGCAGTTACAATTGATACAGCTCAGAAACAGGTGCGGCTTGCACTTGATAAGCGCGCGTTCAGTCCCAATAACGATAAGGTAAAAGACGATGTTGTGCTGCTCCCCGAAGTTGCTTCCAATGACCGTGTGCGTTCATGGAGCATCACAATAGTTGATGAAAAAGGCACTGTCGTGCGCAGTTTCAAGGGCACTGGAAAAGTTCCTGAAAAAATATCATGGGATGGTAAGACCGACCGAACCGAATTAGCTCCCGATGGTTCTTACACTGCTAATCTAGAAGTTCAGTACATCACTAATGAAATTGAAAAAGCTGCTTCTTTTAAAGTGACTCTTGATACAATTCCGCCGCAGGCAAAAGTATCAACACAGTACCTCGTTTTCAGTCCTAACGGTGATAAGCAAAAGGATACCCTAATCATTGAACAAGATTCAGTACCGGGTGATGATTGGGAAGGCGCTATAGTAGACGCAAAAGGCACTGTTGTAAAGCAGTTTGTCTGGAAAAACAAAGCAGCGACATTTGAGTGGGATGGCACCGATAATCAGGGAAATAAAGTTCCTGATGGCACGTACTCGTATAGACTATCCGCAACCGATGCAGCAGGAAATAAAGCAGAAATCTTTGTGCGCGGCATTGTGCTTGATACAAGAACAGCTGATGCATACCTCACTGTTGATAATTCTGGATTTAGTCCAAACGGTACTGTGAAAGCAATAACTGTTGGCATTGTTGTGACGCTTAAAGACGGTGTCGATTCCTGGAAACTTGCAATCGTGGATGATAAAGGAAAAGAGTACAGAACGGTGACAGGCAAAGGCGGTTCAACAATACCTTCCACGTTTGTATGGGATGGCAAAGCCGATACCGGCATAGCGCCAGACGGTACGTATAAAGCTCTCTTAACAGCAAATTACACTCGAGGAGATCTATTAACTGCTGCCTCATCTGCATTTGTTCTCGATTCTACGGGTCCTAAAGTTGCAATTAGGGTAACGCCTGAACTCTTTAGCCCGGATAATGATGGTGTGGATGATGAGCTACAAATTGCTCTCTCAATTGCTGAACCGAGCGGCATTGATAACTGGCGGTTTGAAATTTTTGAAGTCTCAGTTGATGAAGGTACCGGTGCTGCAAGAAAAGAACGCGGATTCTTTAGCTGGTCAGGACGCGGAAAGCCTGCAGATCGGCTCACCTGGGATGGCCGGTCATCAAAAGGCGAACTTGTTGAAGCAGCAACCGATTATCTCTATCGTTTAACCATTGTAGACATGTACGGTAACCGTACCGTAACCGAAGGCATGATAACAACAGATGTGCTTGTTATTCGTGATGGTGACAGGCTAAAAATTAAAGTGCCTTCGATTGTGTTCCGCGCTGGCTTTGCTGATTTTAAAGATCTAACTCCAGAGATAATTGCACGCAATGATGCAGTGCTGCGCCGTATTGCTCAAATACTCAACCGCTTTAAAGAATACAACATACGAATTGAAGGGCATGCTAATAATGTATCTAAAATAAATGGCAGACCGCAGGCTGAGATTGATAGGGAAGAGCGGGATGTTGTCATACCGCTATCAGAAGCTCGTGCCCGTGCGATTATGCAAAAACTCATACAGTTTGGTGTTGATCCAAAGCGATTATCGGTACTTGGACGCGGTTCGAGTGAACCGGTTGTAAGCTTTACCGATGCTGAAAACCGCTGGAAAAATAGGCGCGTTGAGTTTATCCTCATAAAATAACAATCAATGCTAGCTGACTAAAATCATAGCATTATGTTGATAACAAGCCGGTGCTCTCATGCGTGCCGGCTTTTTTTGAGTACTCCCTGCAAAGCGCACATTTTGTGTGTAAACGTTTCGTATGTGCCAGGCAGGGAGTACGTGGGTTCCCGGCGAGGGTGAATTAAAGGGGACAGGTGTCGAAAATAGAGACAGAATTGAAAAAAAACTCGATTTGCGATACTCTTACGCCATGATCACATCCTATCCTGATTTCTTGCCTCTTGAACTAGCAATGAAAAAAGAGTTTCATCCCGCGCTTAATCTTCTCAGCGATGGAATTTCGGAATTTACGTTTGCTGGCTTGTATCTTTTTAGGAACACCTATCACTATGAAGTTGCAAAACTACCCGATCGGGGATTTATAATTAGCGGCATAAAAAATGGGGAAAGGTTTTTTTTCACACCCTGCTGCCTTCCTGGGAATGAACTATTAACAGAGCTTTTTAAAGAGTATTGGTATCTTAAAAATATGTCGGAATCGCAGTGTAAACAAGAACGCATACGGCTTGAAATGGCTGGATTTTATGTCATGGAGGACAGAGATAATTTTGACTACTATTATAACAGGCAGGATTTAGCAGAACTTACTGGCAAAGCGTATCACAAAAAGCGCAACCTCGTAAATGCGTTTCTCAATAATTACCATTATGAGCAGCGAAATCTTGATATGATAACACTTAAGGATGGTTTTTATATTTTAGATAAGTGGCGTGAAGAGAAAGACGAGGATGGCGATTACTACGCAAACAAAGAAGCGCTCGAATTATTTACTGAGCTAGAGCTCAGAGGATCTATTTTTTATGTAGAGAATGAACCTGCTGGACTTGTAATAGGGGAGCCGCTTGCAAAGGCTCGAATGTTTGCTGTGCATTTTGAAAAAGGGTTAAGTAAATTTAAAGGTATCTATCAGTTTATAAATCAGGCATTTGCACAGACATTGCCAAGAACGTATTACTATATCAATCGGGAACAGGATTTAGGCGATCCTGGCCTCAGGCAGGCAAAGATGACCTATCGGCCAGCTGGTTTTGTAAAAAAGTACAGGGTGTATTCTTCAAAGCCTGCTGATGCTGGCTTACCTGATATCTCTGCGCAACAATGATATTCTAAAAATTAAATTATTGTAAGCAAAGTAAGTGTGCCAGACTTAATAAGCGGTACATTATATATATTAGTTTTGAGCGGAGGAAATATGAAACACAGGAGAGAGCAAGTTCACAAAAAGAAACTTGCATACGGTGAGTACCGTTTTTGCGACAGGATCATGCGCGAACGGTTGCCTGCATCAGTTTATGAGGAGATAAAAAAAGTTCAAGCTGGTAAAAAAGAGTTAACTCTGGAAATTGCCGAGACAGTCGCCGGAGCAATGAAAGATTGGGCTATCGAGTACGGTGCGACGCACTATACACATTGGTTCCAACCTTTAACTGGCCGCACTGCAGAAAAGCATGATGCATTTATTCGTCCACTAGGTGATGGCAGTGTGCTTATGGAGTTTTCCGGTAAAGAGCTTATAAAGGGTGAGTCTGATGCGTCAAGTTTTCCTTCAGGCGGGCTCCGAGCTACATTTGAAGCACGAGGTTATACAGCATGGGATACAACGAGCCCTGCATTCTTAAAAGAAGATCCTCAGGGAGTGACACTTTATATTCCAACAGCTTTTATTTCATACAACGGTGAAGCGCTTGATAAAAAAGTGCCACTCTTGCGTTCGATCAATGCGCTTGCAAAACAAGCACAGCGCATTTTGAAATTGCTTGGCATAAGCAGTGATGCACGAGTCCTTCCTACGGTTGGTCCAGAACAGGAATATTTCTTAATAGAAAAATCTCTGTATGCTCAGCGCCCTGATCTCCGGTTTTGCGGAAGAACAATTCTAGGCTGTTCCGCTCCTAAGGGTCAGGAGTTGGAAGACCATTATTACGGCCAAATACCTGAACGAGTAGCAATTTTTATGCGTGACTTAAACCAGGAGCTGTGGCGCCTTGGTGTATCAGCAAAGACCCAGCATAAAGAAGTTGCGCCAAATCAGTTTGAAATAGCCACTGTATATAGCCCTGCGAATGTTGCTGCCGATGACAACCAGCTTGTTATGGAAACCATACAAAAAGTTGCACAGCACCATGGTCTTGTTGCATTACTGCATGAAAAACCATTTGCTGGAGTGAATGGTTCAGGCAAGCACATTAACTGGTCAATAAGCTATGATAACAAAAACCTTTTAGACCCAGGAAATGAGCCTGTTAATAATTTATTATTCTTAATAACGCTTACGGCCATAATTACTGCAGTGGATAGGCATGCATCACTATTGCGTGCAACTGTCGCAAGTGCAGGAAATGACCTCAGGCTTGGTGCAAATGAGGCTCCTCCTGCAATTGTTTCGATATTCCTGGGAGATGAATTAACAGCAATTATGGATCACCTGAGTTCTGGAAATAAAAAAATTACAAACTGCGGTGATGCGCTTACTATGGATGCAACTCAGCTTCCAAAACTGCCACGCGATATTTCAGACAGAAACAGAACAAGTCCCTTTGCATTTACCGGTAACAAATTTGAGTTTAGAATGGCGCCTTCGAGTGAGTCAATCTCAACAGCAGTAGCTGTGCTCAATGCAGCTGTTGCATCGGTATTTGAAGAGTTTGCCGATAAGCTTGAGAAGGTTTCATGTCTTGAGGAAACAGTATATGCACTCGTAGCAGACTATTGGAAAAAACATAATCGGGTTGTATTTAACGGAAATGGATACTCAAAAGAGTGGGTAGAAGAAGCAAAGCGCAGAGGACTTCCAAATCTCTCGGATAGCGTAGCAGCTTTTTCTGCATGGTCTGAACCGGTAAATGTAACTATGCTGCAAAAGCAGGGGATATTCTCACAAGACGAGCTTCATGCAATACAGCATGTTGAGTATGAAACCTATACAAAACGAATTCTCATAGAAGCAAAAACCATGCAGGATATGGTAGAACGGCATATTCTTCCTGCAGTCCGCGAATATTTTGTTGAACTCGTTGAATGGAATATGATGACTATTGATACTGGTCTTGGTGAACTTGAAGCAATTGGTCAAGAGCGCGTCAAAGCTTTTGCAGAACAGAGTGCAATGCTGGAAAATGAATTTTCTAAATTCAAACAGCAAATTGCCGCAATAAGCCATTCTTGTAAGCCCTATGAGGAACAGGCTGTAGATGTTCGAGAAATATTAGTCCCAGCAATGGCCCGTGTCCGCACCGCTTCGGATGCACTTGAGTCGATGATGCCAGCAGACCGGTGGCCGTTTCCAGGTTATACAAAATTGCTTTTTGAAATTTAACGAGAGCAACTGTCATGGATACACATACTGTAAAACCGTTGGAGCTGCTCATTGTCAGGCATTCGCGTTCCGGGTTTGCTTTTAACTTTGAATTAAATAATCAATTACAGAGTGCGTTGCATGCTCATTTTTCTACGATTCTCTTTTCAGAGATTGCAGAAACACAGGCATTGCAAGTAAACCCACATCAATACGATGCAGTTCTGGTGTTTGGCGGCGCCATGTTTGTCCATGAAACACAAAAGTATCCATGGCTCGTACACGAAATGAAATTTATAGAAACTGTGCTTAAGGCAGGTATCCCGCTTGTGGGTATCTGTCTTGGCGGTCAGCTCTTAGCGCATGTGCTCGGTGCTCGTGTTTATAAGATCGATAAGCCTGAATTTGGGTATCACGCAATATCATTAACCCCAGAGGGACAGAAGTCCTCAATTTTTAAAGGATTTGAGCATACATTTACCGCTTTTGAATGGCACTACGAAGGTTTTGATATCCCTCACGGTGCTGTAAAATTAGCAGAAAGTCTATTTTGGCCGCATCAGGCATTTGCCTGGGGTGCTAACGCGTTTGGGTTCCAGTTTCATCTTGAGTTTACTTATGATCATCTTGCATACATGTTAAGAAATGATAAGTCGGAAGTGCCGCAAGAAAGTGTTGCTGCACGCAGTATTACCGAAACACTGCAAGATCAAATCAGTGCCGACGCTGTTGCGCGTACAATGGGACAGCTTGTGCAAAATATTGGAGAGCTTGCGGCACTAGCTCATCACGAACGAACAAAATGATCCATTTCAAATGGGATTTCGAGTGATAGTTCAATAAGCCCGCCTGTTGTCCCATCTGGTTTTTTCCAGGCTTCCTGATAGATGAGTTTTTTTAGCCTATTTTTTTCAATGGTATAGACATTTTTCCCTGCTTCCCTCAAGAGTTTTTTTATTATATCTTGCGAGTGCGGGTTATGGCAGTCTAAAAGGTTCTTGCCCAGTAGTTCACCGTATGAAGCCCAGGTTTTACGGGATTTTTCATTTACATATATTATGGTTAGGTTTTCATCGGTGACGGTTATTGCACCATTAAAATAGTTCATCCAATCAGGAATGTGTTCTGCGCTCATGCAACGATTGTATCGATTCGCAATTATTGCGTCAAGCAAATTTGCAGAGACTCTGTAAAAAACTCTGCAAGAAGCAGCGCGATAAATAACGAGAATGTTGCTGTACAGCTATAATATGGTATAATGGAAATGGCTAATATTGTTAGAAAAATTTTACAGAAAGGCTTTAAAAGAGAGTTGTTATGAAAGAAGCTTTTGAACACTGGAAAACAATTGAATCGCGGGAGCTCATTGATTGCCATATTTTTTCTGTACGTGAAAACTTGCGAGAAGGACCGCATAAAAAGACTGGCAGATTTATTACGATTCATGCTCCGCAATGGGCAATAGTTATTCCTGTTTTAGAAAAACAGGGCAAGCGCTACTTTGTCACTGTTACACAGTATCGGCATGGAACCGAGCAGCTCTACCATGAGTTTCCGGGAGGCGTTATTGAACACGGTGAAGATCCGAGCAGGGCGGCTCATCGTGAGCTTTTAGAAGAAACAGGCTATAGTGCCGGTTCTCTGGATCTTCTGGGAACGTTTTCACCAAATCCAGCCATTATGGATAATACGCAATATGTATTTATTGCATCGAATCTCGTTAAAACAGCAGAGCAAAAACTTGATGAACACGAATTTGTGCATGTTGATGAAATACCAGAATCAGAAGTGCTTGCCTGTTTGGGGCATGGAGCGTGGGGGCATGGGCTCATGGCTGCGGCTGGATTTTTGTATCTGCAATATTACTATAAAAATCAGATCCCGATGCATCGATAGCGCATAAGAGCGGCATATCCTTAATGGTAATGAGTCTCACTGCTTCCATTCCCAGTTCCGGCCAGTCAATAAGCTGTACTGCTGAGACATGATGTTTCGCAAGGAGTGCAGCGCAGCCTCCAGGTGCAGCAAAATAAACCCCCCCATAGTTTTTACAAGCCAGAGCAGCTTCGCTTGATCGTTCTCCTTTGCCAATCATGGTCATAAATATGCCATGTGCAAGAAATTCGGGGAGATAGCTATCCATGCGGCGTGAGGTAGTTGGACCAATGGAGCCAATAACACAGCCCTCTGGAGTTTCAGTTGGTGATGCATAAAACACCGGGTACTCATAAGCCCAGGAGGGCAGCGGTTTACCGGTAATTAAAAGCTCCAAAAGACGGGCATGTACTGCATCGCGTGCAAGAATTACAGAACCCGATGCCCTCACAAGTGTACCTGCTTTAATGCTCTGGCATGCTTCGCGATTATTAATATCGAGCTTAATACATTGCTGTATTGCATGTTCACTATTTAATGGCGGTATGTTTACATTTGGATCTGCCATGCGCTCAAGGTAGATGCCTGTTTTATCGATATGTAAGTGAGTCCAGCGGTGCGCAGTACAAGATACAGCAAAGCTGACAGGAAGGCTCGCCGCATGCCGCGTTAACCTGAGTACTATTGCTTTTCGAACGAGGCATTTACCTCCAAACTGTGCTCCCCACCCTGAGGCTTGAGCCAGGTCCATAAAGAGTGACTCAAGTTCGTGATCGCGGAATGGTACATCGGGAGATTCTCCAATGTTATCCAGCATTTCACTCGAAGCGAGTTTTGCGGCGAACATGCTTTCTTCC
Organism: uncultured Treponemataceae bacterium; assembly: GCA_964630305.1. Taxonomy (GTDB): domain Bacteria; phylum Spirochaetota; class Spirochaetia; order Treponematales; family UBA12059; genus JAKPPT01. Next base: position 25,020 of record CAZVTR010000009.1, read on the forward strand.
GGGCTTTGGCCGCCTAATGCAATGCCAACAGTATATGGGGGACATGCTGAAACACCTAATTTTTTGATGTATTCCGTAAAGATTTTGGTAAGACCCTCGCGGTTTAAACTCGATTTTGTTGTTTGAATGAGTGCACTTTTATTGGATGAACCGCCGCCCTTAGCAGCAAAAATCATATCCCAGCTTACACCGGGAACAGAAAAATTTTCGAAAAGCAGCGGCAGGTTAGTTTGGGAGTTTTTTTCTTGATATGATGATTCTGGCAGCAGTTGGCTGTTTCTCAGCTTGGCTCTTTGCCATACGCGGCTTACAGCGTTTGCACAGATTGTATAATCTGATTTTTCACTATCAACAAAGATTCCCGTCCCGCGCCACGAATAGATGGAAGCAGTTCCGGTATCCTGGCATAGCGGATACACGCTTTCATGCGCAATGCAGGCATTAGAAATAATAAGTTCTAAAATGTACTGCTCGAGTAGTGTGTTGTTTCGGTTGTGCAAACTAGTGATAATATCGTTTAAGAAATTTTGAGGCAGGTTGTAAGTAATAGAAGTAAAGCCAGCTTCAATGCTATATTCGAGGGATTCTTTTGACACATGAAGCAAGTTGTTCTTTATTTCTGGTATAGAAAGAGGAAGCCTTTCATACAATACACTGCTTTGTGTAAAACGCCGCTGAATAGCTTCATAGCATGCTTCATGAAACGATCTGATCATTGTTCTGTACCGCCTAACAGTTTAAATGAAAGCATTAAGCCAAGCGAATAATCAGTGTTCAGCTCCTTAAAAATCGTGCCAGCCCATATTCCAAATTCTATAAAGCTTTCTTTTGGAATAAAAGCGATATCCACCATAAGCGATGCGGGGAGAATAAAAGCAAACTGTTCTAGGAGGATATTGCTTGTAATAAATCTGCATGAGACAGCTGAAGTTATATTGAATGATGAATACTCAAGTGCTAATTCCGTATAGCCTTGAAGCAATGGCTGTGTTGACCAGGTTACCATAATACCTGGTAAAGCAGTAAAAGATAATTCACGTGAGCCGAATGTTACTGGTGTTCCTAAACTGATATTGGATCCTCCTGCAGTAACGCTCTGAATTACAGAAGAAAATGAAATGCCTGCGGTAATTACTTTGCTTTTAATAGCAGGGAACAAATAACTCGCCGTGCCTTGCAAGAGATCCGGATCAGTGCTTATTGATGTGCCCAGCTGCAGCTTACCTGCGGTCGGCAAATATAGTGTTAATTTCAAAATAAAAGAGAGTGTGCCAAATTCGTTAAAAGAATCTTTGCTTGTATAGGAAAATCCTGTTGATGTTTTTAATGTCGTAGTGCTTGGCGGAATTATTGATGGTGCAAAGAATGAACCTGGGGAAATGCCTCCTATGGGTTCTGGATAAAAAACAAGTGAACTGTCTATAACTACTTTACCTTCATATGAAAATACCGTTGCTTTTGTTGAGCCGTTCGATGTGTCGAAAAAATCTATATGAATGGAATAGGTGCCGTCTGAGAGTATTTTATTGTCAGAATCTTTACCATTCCATCGGATAGTTTGTTCCCACGTTGTAAAAGACGGCGTTTTGTAAGAAAGTAGAGTCGTTCCAGTTTCATTTATGATAGATACTTCTGCAAATCCATACGTTGTGACATTAAAAGAAATCGAAGCAAAACCAAACAGACCAGCATTTCTTGGATTAAATATTGTGTTTGAAGCTTCAATGTTATCAATCTTAAATTCAGCCTTTTTGAGGTTTATTGTTTGGTATGTTGTTTTGTTATATAAAATTTCAGCATAGAAGACTTCATCTTCATAGCCAAATGCCCGTGCTGTACAGGTATACTTGCCCTCTGGAATTTCTATAAAGTTACCCTTATACGTCTTTCCATTTATTATAATTTCTAAATCTTGAGGAGAATTTATAGAAAGATAACCTGTAGAGGGAATAAGATTCATATAAACAGTTGTTTTTGTGTTTGCTGAAAGTGTAACAGAAATTGAGCGCTCCCTATAACCGCTTTTTTTGATAGTTACTAAATAGGTATCAGGCTTGATGCCGGAAACCGAAAAAGGTGTTGTGCCGCGAAAAAATCCATTAATGTAAACGTCTGCATTGGAAATATCGGTTTGCACTGCAAGCGAAGCTAATCCTTGCTGTTCAACTGTTTCAACTACGATGCGCGGAGGTTCTTCCTGGACAGCATAAACAAATACGCAAAACCAGATAAGCATAAACACAAACAATTTTTTCATACCGCATCAGCTCCCTTGAAAATATTACCAAAATAAATTGTATATAATACTATGCGTATTGTATACATTGCTCATAGTTTAAAAACCATAAACAAGGAAATTGTCTGAAAAAAAATGCCTGCACTTGTAAAAATTATTTGAAATAAATATTGAACGGATTGATGCTTTTTTTGACTGTAAAACACGCCCAGAATATAAGCAATACAGCCAGCAAAAAATAAAACCCACGCATATGGCGGTATCTCTGCACAGTAGTGCAAAAGAAACGGTACAATCATAAAAAATATGGAATAACCGGTGCTGAGCGAATATTCTCTGAAAAAACCTACTAACGTTATATATAAAACAAAACCTGCAATACCATATGCAAGAAGCAGCGCAAACAGTATCCATCGAATGTATCCGTCTAGAGAAAATAGGAGATATGGCAGGAAAACGCCAAATGGGAATAAAAAAGCACCTGCATCTGCAATGAGCAGAATTGTTTTTGTATTTCGCCATGTATTGATAAAAAACGCTATTGCGGCTAGTATCAAACGGTACAGAATGAATGCGCCGGACAGTGATAATCCAATAAGCAGGCTGGTATGAATGGCTTTTTCAACAACCAGTTTGCTGGAACGGATAATTAAGAGGACAAAGAGCGGGATATAGCCAGCTGATGCAATAACTGCAATGATTCCTGCTGCAAGAAATGATTTATTATACGTGTTGTATTGATTTGTATTTACATTCATATAATGATTCCATGTATGATTATATGGTATTTCCAATGAAAATAAAAGATGCAGTTAGTAATGGTATTTGATGATTAGCTTTCAAGAGCAATGGTTATTGTGTTTTGAGCCGATATTGAAATATGGGAGCGTGTACGTGAAAATGTATGAAGCATTACTGTCTGCGCAAAAAGCTATCAATTCTAAAACATGCCTTAATGAAATTTTGGAACAAATACTCGATTCAGTCTACGAAGTGTTCGGATTACGGCAATGCGCTGTCCTTCTGTTACAGGATTCAAAGCTCAGAATTGCTGCAGCGAGGGGATATTCCTCGGATATTGTCAGTGCCTGGCAGGGTTCTCTAGGGACAGGCATTACCGGAACGGCAGCCTTGGGCCAGGTTGTGTATGTGGCAGATGTAAGCAAGGATTCACGATATGTGCAGGGAGTACCTGGTGCGGTTTCTGAGTTAGCGGTACCAATACAGTTTGCTAATGAAGTGCTTGGCGTGCTTGATGCAGAATCTCCTCGACCATTTTCACGGGAGGAGCAGCAGTGGTTTACGCTTTTTGCAGGTCAAATTGCAATAGCTTTGCGCAATGCCTTTCTGCTGGATAAAGAACGTGAAAAGGCGCGGCAGCTTAAAGCTCTTGCCTCAATTAATGCGAGAATCAATAAAACAGGTACTAAAGAACAAATTCTTGAAGCTATTCTTGATACCGCAGCTGATATTTTACACTATGATCGTTCTGCAATATTAATTTATAAGTATACGCACCTTGAAATGCTGGTTAGCAGGGGTTACAAAGAAGGTATTGGAAAAGGTTTTAGAATACCAATTGGAGAAGGCATTACGGGAGAAGCAGCACTCCGCCGTGAGGGAATTTTGGTGCAGGATGTTAGGAACGATAAGCGGTATATTCATGCTTCTGATACCTCTTTATCCGAAATGGCGGTTCCGCTGTTTAATAAGGACGAACTCATCGGTGTTCTTGATACCGATTCCTCGTCACGATTTTTTTCTGATGATGATTATTTTATATTTACTGCATTTGCAGAGCAAATTGCATCAGTGCTAAATATGCACGAGCTTATAAATGAAATTGAACAAAAGAATAATGCACTTAAACGGCAAATAGATGATATTTATAGAATCAATAAAGAGCTTACAAAAACCACTGAAGCGCTGGAGCGCGCAAACAGTGAACTAAAAAAAAGAATTGACGAGCTTTCTACACTTTACGAAGTCGGAAAAACAATTACATCAAGTCTTAATCTCGAAGAAACGCTTAATACTATTTTAGATATGACAGGCCATATACTCAATGTTTCTTCTGGTGCAATTATTCTGCTCAACGATGATGCATCAGAAATGAAGGTTCAGGCATTGTATACACGCGATAGGGAAACAGGTTTGCGGTATACATCAGAAAGTTCTGCTCCCGGTATGAGCAGTAAAACTCATGGTGCGGCTGCTGCTGAGGAGCATGGAGAAATAGAGCCTCATAATTTATCACAAGAATTACAATCAGATAAAATTATTGATATCCCATTGCAAATAGGTGAACGCCTTATCGGAAAATTCAGACTGGCGCAGCGACCGGATACCGCATTCACTGAGACTGAAAGAACGATGCTCGTGACGCTTGCTTCTCAGGCTGCCATTGCAATTGAAAATGCCAGGCTTTACGAAAATACGCAAAAAGCGTATTTTGAAACTATTAAGTCATTAGCTCAGGCTCTAGAGGCTCGCGATGCTTATACACGTGGGCACTCTGAACGTGTTACAGAATATTCACTTTTATTAGCAAAAAAAGCAGGGGTTTCGCGCAAGTATATGGATATTCTGCAATATGCAGGACTCTTGCACGACATAGGAAAAATAGGCGTTGCCGATGCAATTTTACTTAAGCCCGATAAACTATCAGCCGATGACTTTGTGCTCATACGCGATCATACACAGCTTGGCGATGCAATCTTATCCCCGCTCAGGTTTTTGCATGATGCCCAGGATATTGTAAAATATCACCATGAACGCTGGGATGGAACAGGGTACCCCGAAGGATTATCCGGCAAAAAGATTCCGCTTCTAGCTCGCATTATTGCAATTGCTGACAGCTTTGATGCCATGACGAGCGATAGACCATACAGGAAAGCTATGCCTATTGATGCTGCCATTGAAGAAATAAAAGCTGGAGCAGGAACTCAATTTGATCCGGAGCTTGCCAGCTTATTTATCGAAGCAATTAAAGAAAAATTTGCAGTATGAAAAAAAAGAATAATTATATAAATATCACTGCATGCTTGTGTTTTCTGATGCTGTTATATGCTTGCAGGGGGAACTCTCATTCTCAATCAAGTAATTCTAATAGCTCAAGTAAATCATTGCATGCATTGCAGTATGCTGAATATAAAAAATATGCACATGCCTGGATTGCATCAGCAACAGACACAGAACTTATCGGACAGATACTCATGGTATTTATACCGGGGACAGGTCCCTCTGCGCGTGCAAAACAGCTGCTTGAAACAGTGCGTCCTGGAGGAGTAGTTCTGTTCGAAGCAAATATTGCCAGCACACCGCAGGCAGTGCGGACATTTACCGATTTTATTCGAAGCTCAGGTATGATTAGAGGCATTGCACCATTTATTGCCATCGATCATGAAGGCGGCGTAGTATACAGGTTAAAAAATAATGCTGTACGCTTACCGGCTCCATTAAAGTATTCAAATTTACATGCTGGTACGTTTGCACAAACCGCTGGTACCATTGCAGGCGAAGAACTGCGGTGGCTTGGTTTTACACTTAATCTGGCGCCCGTTGCGGATAATGGAACCGCGAAGTCTGTCCTTGGTACAAGAATTTGGGCTCAGGAACCAGAACAAGCGGGAAACCTTGCCGGTATATTTTTGTCTCATCATCAAGAAAAGGGAACAGCTTGTGCGCTCAAACATTTTCCGGGGACAGGCGCTGTAGATCCGCATCGTAGCCTTGCAGTTCTCACAAATGACGCATCTTTATTCCATGACAGCTATTTAGTGTCATTTCACAATGCTCTTGTGCAAGAACCAGCTGCTGTTTTGCTGTCATTAGTCATTGCGCCAGTGCTCGATCCTGATGCTCCCATTGTTTTCTCTCATAATGCTGTTACGGGTTTCCTTAAAGGAAAATTGGGCTACAGAGGTTTTGTACTTACCGATGACCTTTATATGAAAGCGCTTTCGGGGTACGGAACAATTCCTGAACGTTGTCTTAAAGCATTGAATGCCGGATGCGATATGCTCATGCTGTCAGTGAGTGATGTTGAACCTGTTATAGTTTATTTGCTTAAGGCACTGGAAGAAAAGAGGCTTGAACGAGCCCGGCTTGAGGATGCAGTAACACGAATTATCGTTCAAAAAAAACGGTTTTCAATTGATAGTTTACCAGCATTTTCAGAAGCATCATACAATGAACTCCTTGAAAAACACAAAGCAATGCTCAAAGCAGCACTCGAAAGCTCGCATTAGTGTTTTTTTTCAATTGCCAAAAAACCTGGTAATAACGTCCCTTTTATAAACCGAAAATTCTTGTATGAAGAAACGATTATATGTGCTGTCAGCGGTATTGCTTGCAGTATTAATACTGTATGCGCAAAATCTTGATTTATTGTCTGTCAAACCAGATGATGTTCGCATTGAACAGCGGAATGATGGCGGTTATCATTTATTTATCAGGGCAAAACCGGGCATTGGAAGCGTGTTGCTTACTGAAACGACGCGCGATCCTGCCTTAAAAGAAGCAAATTACACATATCGGGCAGAAACCTGGAATCCGATTAATGGCAATGAAAAGCGAATCCTTGATGGAAAAGTGTTAGGTCCCGAGAGCAAGTTATACTCGCTCGTTGATTCAACACCAGAGCCGGATCCTCAGTTTGGTATGGCATTTCATATTTTTATACCCTGGGTCGTTATCTGGGGATATTCCTGGTCCCGAAATGGAAAAACCTATATTACCGATGGCACATTTATCAATATTCGAGCCTTTGCCAAGCCGTATGCTGATTATTCGGGAGCATTCAAAGATAATCCATATCTCATAGCAGTTACGCAACAGCCATTTGAACGACCTGCAGAACAGCCAAAAACTGTTTCAGAACAGCCAGCACAACAACGGGAAGCTCCGCCAAAAGAGATTTTTATGGACGAAACTGTTAAGGCATTCGAGAATATTGCTGATGCAACCAAAGGCAAAACTGATTATTCATACGGAAAATCCGATATCGTAGATGTTCTTGCTCAGATTTTGGATTCGCTTAGCGGGGAAACGCTTGACCTCGTTATCTGCCTTGATGCAACTGATTCCATGGCAGATGATATTGATGCAATAAAAGACAAACTTCCTGCAATGGTTAAGCAAAAAATCACCAAATTTAAATCTTTCAGGCTTGGACTTGTTTTATATAAGGATTATTTTGAAGATTTTGTAGTTAAAAAATATGATTTTACAAAAAATGCAGATCAATTTACGCAATGGGTGACAAGTGTACGGGTACAAGGCGGAAGGGATATACCGGAAGCAGTCTATGAAGCACTCTATACCGCATTATCGGAATTTTCCTGGCAGGCAGAGACAAAGTGTATCATACTCATTGGGGATGCTCCGCCGCATCCTATTCCGCGCGGTAAAATAGATAGAGCCATGACTGAAACATTGGCGTTAAAGCTAGGAGTATCTATCAATACAATAATACTGCCGCATTAATGAATGGCATAACACCCTGGTGTTCTGAAGCTTGTGAAAATAATCAAAGTACATTTGTAAGCAAAGCCGTACGGTGCAGTACGGCTTTTTTGTACTTTTTGCCGATATTGATAGTAGGTTTGCTCTTTTTATCTTTACAAGTATTTAAAGGTAATAGTATAATGCGAGCAACTACACAAAACTCTAAAGATCAGAGGCAGCCATGAGAAAATATTCAGATTTACTATTACAATATATAACGCAGCGGTTTCCAATAATCATTATTGCTTCGGTTTTGTGTTTTTCTGTGATGCTGCCTGGTTCTGCAGTTGTTTCGAATAATCAGCTTGCAATGGGTTCTGTATCACTTTCTGAGCTTCCTCCGGAAGCTGGCATCAATGAAACTGATGAGGATCTTTCGTTAAGCGGAGATCTCTATTATTTTACCTACATTGTAAAAAAGGGAGATACAATTTCTCAGATTGCTTCCAATTTCAACGTGTATCCTGACGCAATAATCACCTTGAATAACCTTAAGAGTACACGATTTATATCTGTTGGTACCGTTTTAAAAATTCCTTCTATTAACGGCATTACCTACACAGTGACTGCCGGAGATACACTTGATAAAATTGCAGCGGCCTACAATATCTCTGCTGATCGCATTCAGGAAGTAAATATGGCTTCCGGTAGCGTACAGGGTGATCTTATTACTGCCGGTAAAGTGATTTTTTTGCCAGATGCCAGATTGCCCAGCTGGACACTTAAAGAAATTAATGGTGATCTCTTTTTATGGCCTATTCGCGGGTACATTACCAGCTGGTATGGTTGGAGAAGAGACCCAATTACTAATGTGCGTTCATTCCATACTGGTCTCGATATAGGTGCACCACACGGAACACCGGTTCGAGCAGCAATGGAAGGTACGGTCATAGCAGTTAATTTTTCAACCGGTATGGGTAACTATGTTTTAATCAAACACCGCAGTGGATATAAAAGCCTCTATGCTCACCTTAAGAGTGCTGCTGTCAGTGTAGGCGATTTTGTAACAACAGCAACAGTAATAGGCTATGTTGGAAATACCGGCTATAGCACTGGACCGCACCTCCATTTCACTGTCTATAAAAATGGATATACCATAAACCCAATGGCCGTATTAAAATAGCTGAGAGCATTTGACAGCACTTACTTTTTACAGTACCATAAAAATCAATGACTGTGCTTCATGGAATTGCTGCATCGGCCGGCATAGCTATTGCCCGTGCCTTTGTGTTGCATGATGATGAAAACCCCAAAGTTCCTCGCTATGCTATCACGCTTTCCGATGTTGAAACGGAATGGTCGCGTTTTACCAATGCGCTCGGCCGTGCACGTGAAGAAATAATTGTGTTGCGCGATAAGACCAAAAAAGAAACGGGTGATGAGCAGAGCGCAATTTTTGACAGTCATTTGCTAATGCTCGATGATCCTGATCTGCATGAGTCTATACAAAATTCATTGAAGTCTTCTCTCTATAATATTGAATGGGTCTTATATCAGTATGCTGCAGATCTCATTCAGCAGATTGAAAAACTGGATAACCCAATTATGCAGGAGCGCAGCTCTGATATTTACGATGTGACCCACCGTATTCTGAACCACCTCATGTATAGGGAACGGTTTTCGCTTGCGGATATCAATCATGATGTGGTGCTTATTGCTCATAACCTTCTGCCATCTGATATTGTTACCATGAACAAGAAGCACATCAAAGCACTCGTGATGGATGCAGGAGGCAAAACGAGCCATACAGCTATTCTTGCGCGGGCATTTGAAATTCCTGCAGTTTTGGGTCTCGGCAATGTTACGCAGGCAATAAAAAACGATGAACTCATAATAGTAGACGGTGACAGCGGCGTACTCTATGTCAATCCTGAACCTGAGCAGCGTTCATATTATGAAGGGCTGATTCGCAAAAAAGAACAGGCGCTCAAGGTGTTACTTTCAGAAATCAATAGGCCAGCTACGACACTCGATGGTAAAATATGTACGATAAAAGCAAATATTGAAATTCCTGAAGAAACTGCTGCTGTTAAAAAATATGGCGCAGAAGGCATCGGTTTATTCCGTTCAGAATTTCTTTTTTTGCAATCAAAACATGTTCCCGACGAAGACGCGCAATTTCAAGCCTATAAAAAGGTGTTAGAAGAACTTGCTCCTAAACCGGTTACTATCAGAACGCTGGATTTAGGCGGAGATAAGGTAGCACCAGAGCTTTTTATCAGCGAAGAAAAAAATCCGCTGCTTGGCTGGAGAGCCATTCGCTATTGTCTCTCTGATACCGAGCTGTTTCAGACACAGCTCAGGGCACTGCTCAGAGCATCTGTGTATGGGGAACTTAAAATTATGTTCCCGATGATTTCGGGCATGCAGGAAGTGGAATTAGCGCTGGAACAGCTGGAACTTGCTAAGGAATACTGCAGAAATCAAAACATTGCATTTAAAGAAAATATTCCTGTGGGCATTATGATAGAAATCCCCAGTGCTGCGCTCATTGCTGATATTCTCGCACAGAAAGTTAACTTTTTTTCTATTGGTACCAATGACCTTATCCAGTATACAATCGCTGTTGATCGCGGCAATGAAAAAGTCGCCTATCTCCATGATCAATTTCACCCTGCAGTTCTACGGCTTATTCGCCATATTATCGAAGAAGGGCACAAAGCTGGTATTTCTGTTGGCATGTGCGGAGAAATGGCCAGCGATCCGCTAGCTCTGCCGCTTTTGCTGGGATTTGGGCTGGATGAATTCTCTATGTCAGCAATTTCAGTGCCGCGTGCGAAACAAATTATTCGTGCACTGCAGTATGCTGAAGCAAAGGAACTGGCAGCGTATTCGGTAGCTCTTGAAAATTCTGCCAAAATAGTGTCACATATAAAAAATTATCTTGCTGATAAAATCCCCGATACCATATAACAGGTTATTCAGCATGCAATGCTGGATAGCAAATCAGGAACATAACGATGAATAAACATACTGATGCCACGCCGGATACTGACAGTGCTGCTCAAAAACGATGGAAAAATTTGCCTCTTGTTGTTATTGCAGGACGCCCTAACGTTGGAAAATCGACATTGTTTAACCGCCTCTTGGGACGGAGAAAAGCAATCGTAGATCCGACGCCAGGTGTTACACGGGATCCCATTGAAGATTACTGGTATCCAGACGGATGCGATATGCCGGTACAGCTTATCGATACCGGCGGACTCAGGCTTAATCCCGATGCATTGGACCGCCTCGTTGCGGAAAAAAGCTGGGAGTATATCAAAAAAGCCGACATTGTACTGTTTCTTGTGGATGCTGCACAAATAACACCTGAGGATGAAGAATTTGCTGAGCGGCTCAGAAAGTATGCCGATAAACTCATTCTTGTTGTTAATAAGGTCGATGCTCCGGAACGAGAGAGTATGGCATGGAATTTTGCCCGATGGGGGTTCCCTGCGATGGTTCCTCTATCTGCTGAACATGCCAGAAATATCGATGAGCTTGAGGAAACAGTTTTGAGCAGATTAGACTGGTCACATGCACAGGTCGATGCAGATGAACAGACACCAATCAAACTTGCGATAATGGGAAAACCGAATGTCGGAAAATCTACACTGCTTAACAGACTGCTCGGCGTTCAAAAGTCCATTGTAAGTGATATACCTGGAACAACACGGGACGTAATAGAAGGGCGCTTTCACTATCGGGATTATGAAATAGTAATTCTCGATACAGCGGGCATTCGCAAAAAGAGCAAAGTTACAGAATCTGTTGAGTACTATTCGGTAAATCGATCTATTAAAACCATTGAGCAATCGGATATTGTGCTCCTGCTCATTGACAGTATCGAAGGGCTTTCTGATCAGGATAAAAAGATTACAGAACTTGCAGTAGAAAAGGGCAGGCCTGTCATTTTTGTTCTTAATAAGTGGGACAAAATGCCAGCGATTGGCAATGCATTTAATGCGGCAAAGGATAAACTATACTATAATTTTGGCCAGATGGCTTATGCTCCTGTGCTTAACATATCAGCAAAAGAAGGAAAGGGCATTGAAAAGCTTTTAGAAATGGTTATAAAAATTTATAAAGAGCTTACAACCCGAATTGAAACTTCGCGGCTTAATCGTGCAGTGCGCGAATGGGTTTTGAACAATCCTCCGCCTATCAGCAAAGGTGTCAGGTTTAAATTGCGCTATGCTGTGCAGACAGGAGTAAACCCAGTACAGTTCACTTTTTTTGTTACTAAACCTGAACTCGTGAGTGAGACTTATAAGCAGTTTATAAAAAATAAAATACGCAGCGAATTAGGTCTTTCCCATATACCGATACTCATGAATCTTAAACCTTCGCGCAAACAGTTTGAAGCACTGGAGTAAGGCAGTATGATAGAAGGACTTTCAACAATGGATATGGAAGCACTTCTTGGAGTACCCGAGTATACCATATTATATTGGGAACGATGCCTACCGCTCGTAATGCCAAGGAAGCAATTTGGCAGGCGCCAGTTTAGTGTTGCCGATGCCTGTCTCTTACTGCGCATGAGGCATTATGTCGTAGAAAAAAATTTAAATCCTTCACGTGCGAGCGATAAAATTATAGAGGAGCGCATACATGCTATAAAGCCGGAAGTTCATGCATTGCATGAGCTTCGCTGTGAAATTATCTCACTGTATAAGGAATTTATACAATACAAAAGCGCTCGAAAAAAACCAGCTGTTTTAAACGAAGAATCCTCTTTGCTTTTTGAATGAATACGCGAGTACGTAAATCGACAGGCACACAAATGAGCTGACTGCATAGACCTTATTTGTGGACTTTATTATACTGCTCAGTACAAATGGCATGTGTGCCATATTCAAGTAAAAGAAAGGACATATCATGAGCAATCCAGCCATTAAAAATCTTTGCAAGTATATTGATGCCGCACCTACACCGTATCATACTGTTGATGCGTCAATTGCAATGTTAAGCACCGCTTCAGCAGTTCGTCTCAATGAACATGAGCCATGGAAGCTTGAACCTGGTACTTTATATTATGTAACTCGTAGGCCCGCCGGACTCATTGCGTTTCGCATTGGCACGGAACCGTTTAGCGGGTTTGCAATAGCCGGAGCGCATAATGATGTTCCAGCACTAAAAATTCGGTTAGAGAAAAAAGTAATTCAGCGCGGCATGGAGCGCCTCGCTGTTGAGGTGTACGGAGGGCCAATACTGGCTACCTGGCTGGATAGGCCGCTTGCTATTGCCGGCATTGTTATGCTTAAAACATCACAGGGAATCGAACAGCGGTTATTCAATAGCATTAAACCAGTTGCGGTAATTCCTAATCTTGCAATCCATCTCAACCGCGATATTAACAAGGGGTTTGAATACCTTGCGCATCAGACCTTGCTTCCGCTTGTTGCAGAATCCGAAGATGCAAATAATGCCTGGATTGTTCGGTATCTGGCTCGAGAACTTGACTGCAGTGAGGCGGATATCCTTGCAAGCGATCTATCGCTCTATGATGCTGAAAAAGCCTTTTTGTTTGGCCCGGACGAAGAATTTCTTTCAAGCCCGCGCATCGATAACCTTGAGGGCTGCCATGCAGTCTTAGAAGCGCTCTGCACTGCGCGATCTTCACAGCAGACACAGGTCTCGGTGCTGTTCAACTCTGAGGAAATAGGTTCCAGGACGCTCGAAGGAGCTGATTCCTTATTTTTAAGAGATATGCTGGAACGGATAATACTCGCTCAAGGCGGAAATAGAGAAGATTTTCTCAGAGCCTTAAATCTTTCATTCTGTGTTTCGATTGATGGTGCGCAAGCCTGGCATCCAGGGTTTGCCGATAAGTTTGATGAGACGTATGCACCCTTGCTCAACAAAGGGCCAGCAATAAAATTAAATGCGAATATGCGCTACACGAGCGATGCTGAAAACTCAGCCCGAATAGTTTCGTTATGCAAAGATGAAGGAATACCCTGTCAATTTTTCAGAATGCGCGCAGATCTCCCGAGCGGCACAACTATTGGTCCTCTAACAACATCTACACTGGGAGTGCCAGGTGTCGATATAGGGATTCCAATGCTCGCTATGCATTCTGCTCGAGAACTAGCCGGGACAAAGGATCATGAACAGTGCATAAAACTCATTAAAGCTGTTTTTGAACGGGGAATAAAGTGAAAAAATAGACAGCAATCATGCAAATAAAAAGAGCTGCCTTTTCGTGGGGCAGCTCTTTTTATTGGTGCGCACGGTCAGGCGCACCAATAGCAATCTGAGCGCTATTTTTTATCAAATACCGGATAGGTTAATTTTGGATCGTAGGTACCTTCTCGGAGTTCGCCTCTGATTGAAGGAATGACAAGCAATGTCCCAGGACGAACAAGATTGGGATTGTTAGGATCGGGGAGTTTTCTTTTGTTGGCTTCATAGAGTACTGTCCACATAAGCGGATTATTATAGATAAAAGGAAGCGCAGCTATGCGCCAGAAACAATCGGTGTCTTTGCTCCGCTCTACGACAATATAATATGCAGGAAACTTAACTGGCGGTTTAATATCTACAAGACTTACGAGCACTGCTTCTGCAAACTGTTTTGCAGTAAGATAGTTTTCTGCAGAATACTCAGTTTTTGCAGTTTCCATGCTGGTTTGCGCTGCAGTGTATTCTGTAGGATAAAAACGAGATGCTTCTATACTGTCAGCATAGGCAATGCGTTCCTCTGCACGTAGAATTGCTTCATCTGCAGCTCGTTTTGCGAGCATTTTAGCAACATAGAGGTCTGACATTTTTGCATATTCTTGCGCCTGTGCAGCAAGATCGGCAGCGCTGTCATAATCACCATTGTCAAAAGCTTCCTGTGCTTGAGCAAGGAGTTCCTGGCTTTTTACAAAATATTCATTGTGGTAAATATCTTGAGCAAAAAGTATACAAGCTAAGAGAGTGAATAGACCGATAAGTATTACACGTTTCATATTAGTTACCTCCTGCTCCGCCACCAGCTTCATCTATTATAGTCTGGCTTTCCTGCTGTTTTTGCTGTGCTGCCTGCATTGCTGCTTCTGCTTTTGCGCGTTTTTCTGCTGCTTTTTTGTAGATTTCTTCAAATAATTGCTGTGCTTGACTGTACAGCATGGCAGCATATTCATATTCACCTTTTGCAAATGCCTCATTAGCTGCGTTTAATATAGCCAGCGCTGTTGAATATTCTTCTCTGAGCGATACAGCGGCTTTGATGCTATCGGCTTGAGCTTTGACAGAAAGTGTATCCTGCTTTTTACTGCCAGCCTGTAATTCCCATCCTTTTTGTAAAACAAGGTTGTATCGGAGGAGGCTTTCTTCAATGAGATCACGTGCCTTTTTGGGATCCTTTTCTGCATCGCCCTGCGCAAGCTTTTCTTCAGCAAGATCAAAGTTTCCGCCGTCCATTGTTTCGAACTTGAGTTCTACGATGCGTTCTCTCACAGAGAGCGCTTTAGAACGTTTACCAGCGATATCGTAATAGAGATAAGCTTCATCAAACAAAGCCTTTGCTGTTTCAAAATCGCCCTTGCTATAGGCTTCCTGTGCGCGGGCATAGAGCTCATCGGCTTTTGTAAACAGCGCTGATGATTTTTCTTGAGCTTTCAAGTTGATTGCATTCTGCTTAGCATCATCGGCAAGCTTTTGGTTTTGATCTGCTCCGCGCTGGAGCGCCAGTTGTATAAGCGCAGTAAAAAGCGGTTTTGCTGTTTCAAATTCGGTCTTTGCAGTATCGAGGTCGTTAGTTTCAAAAGCAGAAACTCCGCCTACATAGTGCTTGTCTGCTTCGTTCCATTCCTGCTCCGCAAGTTTTGGAGCTTCAAGATCAAATGCCCGTTTGCGTAAAGCAAGCACTTCTTCTTGCAGTTTTTTTACTGCATCTGATTTTGATGTATCTACTGTTGCCACAGGTTCAGGAGTCGTGTCAGGTTTTGGGGGTGTGGGTTTGGTTTGGCATGCAGAAAATAAAACCAAAACAGCCAGCAGTATAACCACTGGTCGCGCAACTTTCATAATTACCTCCATAGCATATCGTTTATACTTGTTCTCACTAGTATGAGGAACAGATTATAAAATAACATATAAATGCAATTTTGGGAACAAAAATATTGACAATATCTATCAGTCAGGCACTACAGCAAGATGCAAAGTATGCTGGCTTAAAAAATCTCTTTACTAACCTAAAAAATGCTTCAAAAACCATTTAAAAGCATTCCAGAAACAACTGGCTAAGCAAATAGATTTTTATTGAAACATTCGTGCAACTCAAATTATTTATTCGCTGCAAGAGTAAACTTGACGGTTATGCGCCTATATGGTACGTTTAACTACATTCTTGTTTTTGTAAAGGATATGACTATGAATCTGGTATCGTTAGTTCCGCTTTTTCAAGAAACTGCTCCTGCAAGTTCATCGGGCAGTTTTCTCTCAACAATCATCATGTTTGGAGGTATGATTCTGATATTCTACTTCCTCATGATTCGTCCTCAGCAAAAAAAGCAAAAAGCTTTGCAAAAAATGATTTCAGAAATGAAAAAGGGTGATCGTGTTGTCACAATTGGAGGCGTGTATGGCACTGTTCATTCTGTAAAGGAATCTACAGTGGTAATCAAAGTTGATGATAACGCGCGCATCGAATTTAGCAAATCTGCTATAGCTTCTGTTATTAGCAAAGCTGAGCAGTCAGAACCTGAGCAGGAAACTAAATAGTTTAAATTTTTAACAACTGGAGTTTGTTCATGAAAAAGTTTTCACGGCTTGTTATAGTGCTCGTAGTTGTTATTACGGCATTTCTCTTCCTTTTGCCATCGATTCAATGGTATTACCTGACACCAAAAGATCAGCAGACACTGGCATTAGGGTCCCGCGATCAAATTAGGGAATATTCCTGGAAAATGGCGCGAGTAGATTTTCAAAAAATTGAAACCCTGTTTAAGTCAAACAATGAAAATCCTCTGCCGGAAGATTTAGCGTATGTAATTCCTATAGCAAAAAAAGCCTATAAGCTTTACAAAAAGCCGCTTCCGCAAGTATGGAACGCAAAGGCAATTGCATCGGTTTTAAGTCCGTCAGATTTAGTGGCTGAGCTTGAAGGGTACTACCGGAAAAAAATACTCGATCTCAAGAACCTGCAGAACAATGCTGTTAAGCTTGGTCTCGACCTTTCCGGCGGTCTTTCAATTGTGATCCGTGCCGATATCGAATCACTCGAGAAAAAATTAGGAAAAACCCTCTCTGCGCAAGAGCGTGCCGATGCTGTGAACCGTGCAATCGAAGTGCTCAACAGCAAAATTGATAAATTCGGTCTTACTGAGCCGGTTATCCGTCAGCAGGGTACTGAACACATCTATGTGGAAATACCTGGTGCGGCAGATCCTGAGCGCATCAACAGCATTATTATGGGCAGGGGCCGGCTGGCATTTCATATTGTAAACGAAGAGGCTAGCCAGGCATTAGCAGAGTACCTCCAGAAGAATCCCACAGGTATTAATGAGAATAATGTTGTAGCAGATCCCGGTATTATTCCTGCCGGCTATGTTGTCCGCAAGGTATATAAGAAAGACGCGTATGGGCTTGATGAGTGGACAGGACAGTATCGTGTTATCACAGAAACTGCAGGGCTTGATGGAAATCACATTAAGGATGCCGCTATTTCTTCGGATCCTGTAACCGGACAGCCAACTGTTGTGTTCCATCTCGATCCAGAGGGCGGAGAGATATTTTATAAACTCACTACAGCAAATGTTAAAAAGCGCATGGCTGTTGTGCTCGATGATAGAATTAAATCCGAAGCCACAATTAGTGAAGGCATTCGCGATTCTGTTATGATTACCGGTTTTAACCAGGAAGAAGCACAGAACCTTTCGCTCATTCTGCGAACTGGCGCTCTCCCTGTTGAGCTCATTGTAGAAAGCCAGCAGGCTATTGGTTCTTCGCTTGGTGAAGATGCAATTCGCGAAGGAAAAAATGCAGTTATTGTAGCAATTATTCTTGTTATCGGCTTTATGCTCGTTTACTACAAAGGTGCTGGTATCAATGCCGCCTTTGCTCAGGTTTTAAACCTCTATTTTATTCTTTCAATTCTTTCTGCTTTTAACCTTACGCTGACGTTGCCTGCAATTGCCGGCTTTGTGTTAACGCTTGGTATGGCTGTCGATGCTAACGTTATTATTTTTGAACGTATAAAAGAGGAACTCAGACAAGGTAAGGGGAGAAAAGCTTCCATTGATGCAGGTTTCCAAAAAGCCTTCTGGGCAATTATGGACTCGAACGTTACCACCATTATTGCGGCACTATTCCTGGCTCAGCTTGGCACAGGACCCATTAAAGGCTTTGCTATAACACTGGCAATAGGAAATATGTCATCACTCTTTACTTCGCTATTTGTTTCAAGATTGCTGTTTGATTTCACTACAGATATCACAAAGAGTGAAAAAGTATCTATCAGCTGGAGGATTAAATGAAACACATTTATAAATTCCATACCGCTTTTCTTCCAGCGGTCATAATTTCTCTAGTTCTTATTGTGTTTAGTGTTATCGGCCTTGTGACAATGGGACTCAATATGGGTGTTGATTTTAAGGCCGGTATCAACCAAACTGTATTGCTTGCATATCCAGCAGGGGAACTCACCTTTACCGGTGATAAACGTCCAGGCTTTGAAATTACTCAGAATGCGTTTACCCTTGTGTTTTCCGGTGCTGAGGTAGAAAACAGAACACTGGTATATGATCTTGCAAAAATTGGTACAGTAGGAAATCTGGCGCAAGAACTTGCAAAAGAAGGCGTCACATTTACCTTTGCAGAAGGTGCTCAGAATCTTCCAGCAACTCTTCTTGTTCCAACGTATCAGACAAGCCCAGAAATAGGAACAGATCCTGTTGTTGTGTACCGTTTCCCGCAAACAGATGCGGAGCGCTTTGGAACAATAGAAGAAATCCGTAAAGCTGCTAATTCTGTAGGATCAGCTAATGTGCAGCAAGTGCAAAATACACGAGCAAATCAGTACATGATTCGTATCAGCGATCCCGGAACCGATTCCAATTTTGCTCAGAACACTACTCGAAAATTGCTTGCAGCATTTGATAGTCAGTTTGGCAAAAACAGAGTTGTGCTCATGAAAACCGACTACATTGGCGCAAGATTTTCAGCAGATCTCGGACGTTCATCTTGGATTTTAGTGCTGGCATCGCTTGCTGTCATCATGATTTATGCAGGCATTCGGTTTAAATTCCAGTACGCAATTGGCGCTATTCTTGCGCTAGTTCATGATGCACTAATCATGCTGGGATTTATGGTATGGACTCGCATGGAATTTAATACGATCTCGATTGCTGCAATCTTAACCATTCTTGGTTATTCTATTAACGATACCATCATTATTTTTGATCGTGTCAGGGAAGATCACAAATTATTCCCCACCGATACATTGCAGACAATTTTCGATCGTTCAATCTCGGAAACCCTTGGCCGAACTATCATAACGAGCTTAACAACCCTGTTAGCAGTATTAGCGCTCTATTTTGGAACATCAGGTTCCATTAAGGACTTTGCTGCTGCTGTTACTGTAGGTATTATTTCCGGTACCTATTCAACAATTTTTATTGCATGTTCGTTTGTGCTCTTTGAACAGCGCATTCGCGATAGAAAGAATAAAAAGCCAGTCGCTAGTGCTGTAAAAGCATAATTAGATTTTGTGATAAAAACAAAGGCTGTCCGGGGCGGACAGCCTTTTTAATTGGGCGGTTTGTGCACAAATTAGCCGCGTTTAATTGAAATTACTTTTTCCTGTGCGTCTTCTGACTTTGGCAGCGTTATGGTAAGAAGCCCATCTTTGAATAGAGCAGAAACTTTATCGTATGCAATGTTTTTGGGAAGGCTAAAGGTGCGCTTAAAGGAGCATACTCTGCGTTCCCGCATCAGATAATTCTTCTTTTCTTCTTTTTCTTCGCTCTCTTTGTGAGATTCGATGGTAAGTACTTTGTCCTGGATTTTGACTTCTACATCTTTTTCTGATAATCCGGGAAGCTCAGCTTCAACGATGTATTTGTCGCCTTCTTCTCTGATATCTACAACTGGCATGCGTGCTGGGTATGCAAAGTCATTGCCAAAGAAAGACTCCACAAGTTTGTCAAAGTCGTCGAAAACCGATACGAATCTGTTAGGATTGTAAGTTACTAAGTTTTTCATAGTGTACCTCCTGTCAAACCTCTTGCGTACTCTGTGTACCGCAAGGATTTACTGGTATGGTACCCTGGCATACAGCCCGGTTATCCATATCCGTAATAAAATATAGCAAAAATCGTGCCAATTATTTAAAGTAATCTAATGACAATAGTAAAAAAATGTGGCCTGTAAATTTGGGTTGCAAAAGTTTGCTTCGCTTTTGCGTTGATATAAGTTATTGTATTATAATGAAATAGTAATAGTGTTCGGCAGGGCGGCTGTGTTCCTGCAGCTATCCTTCATGAGAAATATAATGCCATAAAAATTGCTAGAAGAAGATTATAACGTTATGCTGTTGCTGACTGTAGAAAAAATAAACGCTGAGTAAAAACTACACAATTCTAATGTATAAAAAAGAAACATTTTAATTTTCATTTTGCTGACTGGTTGTTTCATAGTGAAAAACAGGCTGGCAAATCGAGCCAGCCTGCCGTTTATCCGTGCACTGCTGTACTATTTACTTATATAAGCAATAGTTACTTACTGTAACAGCTCTGCAATTTTTGCATATCCGCGATTGCGTGCCACATCGCGGGCAGTTTCGCCATTCGCATTGACAATGGTTTTTAATGGGTTAAGCGTAAGAATTGCGAGTACTGCCTGCTCATTGCCAAGCGATGCGGCATAATGGAGCGCTGTGTCCCCAAGAATATCCTGAACATTGGGATTGTTCCCTAGGAGCGCAGTTAAGAGTGAACTTTGCTGAGTCTGCGATTTGGTATTGATAGCAAACAAGAGCGGGCTCACACCTCTGCTGTCTTTCATGAAAATATCGGCACCTCGAGCAACGAGCAGCTTAATAATATCGGTATAACCATATTCCACAGCAAGATGCAGCGCTGTCTTACCCTTTGCATCGCGGTTATTGATAAGAGCTCCCAGGTTGAGCGCCTGCTCGATAAATCCTGCGTTGGGTTTTGCCTCAAGGATAACATGCAACACTGATCTACCATCAGCATCTGGTGTATTGATTGTGGCTTGTGTCATTACTGCGGACAAAAGCATGCCGCCGCTTTTTAATGCGTAACTCAAGGGACTTTCTCCGCTAGCGTCTCGGGCATGTATGCTTGCTCCTGCTTGTACGAGCATCGCTGCGGCAGCCTGATTGTCTCGATAGAGCGCTTCCAGGAGCGGTGTCGTTCCATTGTCATCCCGCACCTCGATTGCTGCAGTTTTCGCAATGAGCATAGCGAGCATTCGCGTATCGGTTAGCCGCACACTGTAGTGAAGTGCAGTTTTCCCCTGAGCATCGCCTGCGAGAGGATTAGAGCCTGATGCGAGCAAAAGCTCAAGCGATCGCATATCGTTTGTTTCGACGCTGAGGATAAGCGGAGTCTTGCCATTAAAATCCCGAACATCGACCTGGATGTTTTTCATTTTTAACAAGAGCTGGGTTATGGGAAGGGTGCCGCTCTGCACTGAGAGATGTAAAGGAGAAAAACCAGATATGTCGCGTGTGTTTACCGATGCACCCAGCGAAAGCAGTGTATTTACTGCAGTTAATGAATTATACTGAATTGCAACCATGAGCGGTGTGCGCTCATCTTTATTTCTTGCGTTGATATCTGCACCACGTGTTATAAGAAAATTACAGCCATCGCGGTTCCCTGCACGTGCACTGTAGTGGAGCGGGGTGTTCCCCATTGAATCGCGGGCAGCAACAACGCTTGGTGTAAAAAACCAGGATAGTATGCTGCCTGTTTCCATTCCAAGAGCCAGCATGACAGGGGACTGTCCCCGAGCGTTAGCGGAAAAAATATCAGCATTGGCAGCAAGGAGGAGTTCGCCTTGTTCCTTAAGATTCATCGTGCAGGCGATGTGGAGCGGCGTATCACCTTCATTATTTTTGGGAGATGCATTTTTTTGCCAATCAAGCAGGAGTTTTACTATATCGGCACTTGCTCTGTTTTTTACTGCATAGTGAAGAAAACTATTTCCTGCTGTATCTCGTGTGTCAGCAGGATATACACTGGTGAGCTGTTTTACAGCTTCCCTGCCATCATTGAATGCCAGAGTGAGGCTGGATAGTCCGTTTTTATTTTCTATAAAAGGATTGGCGTTATTGCTTGCTAGCAGAGCAAGCGCTTCATATCGTTTCAACGTGACAGCCAGCGCAAGAGCGGTATTCCCATCAGAATTGCTGGAATCTATGAGTGCTTTTCCTCCTGCTCTGAGCAACATTGTCAGTACCGGAGAACTGTATCCATTGATAATCGCATTGTGGAGAGCTGTGTTGCCGGTTCTGTCTTTTATTGAAGGGTCCGCATTGTTAGCAAGTAAAAGTTCGATGAGCTGAGCTGCTTTGCCTTGAGGCATTATCATTGATAGGGGTGGCGTGCCATCGGCATCTTTTATGGTAACATCAGCCCTAAACGAGAGGAGCATTTTAGCGGCTTCAACATTTCCTGATTGCAGCGCTAGTTGGAGCGGTGTTAATCCTGCATCATTTTTAAGATCTACAGGTACATTGTTTTCTAGAAAGTATTGCAAGAAGCCAATATGGTTGTTTCGTACAGCTTCATGCAACACTGTTGCGCCGCCAGGGAATCGTACTCTGCTAAAATTGGTATCGCGAACTGCCCGGATAAAATATGCAAAGCTGTCAAACCCAGATGTACCGTTAGCTTTCACGAGTTCTGCTGCAATGCGGGCCGCTGCTGAACTGTGCGGGTAAAAAAATGCAACATCGAGCGGGGTCCGTCCCTGGTTATCACGCGCATTGACATCTGCGCCGAGCTTTATGAGTGTTACAACGCCTGTATACGAGAAGCGCTCCACTGCTATGTGGAGCGGAAGTTTCCCGCTACTATCAGTTTGGGCCAGGCTTTTTGCATCGAGCACGCGGTCTACAACGTTTTTAGCGAGAATAAGGTCAAAAGGGGTCTGTCCCGAAGCATCGCGAACAAAAAGCTTTGCACCTCGTGAAAGCAATAGTTTTGCTATACTATAAGCATTAAGGTCTATAGCATAGCGCAGTGGTGTTTTGCCTTCGGTATCTTCAGGATCAGGCTGAGCTCCCATAGAAAGCAGCAATGTGACCATCTGTTCAGAATTATTTAATACTGCTAAATGGAGTGGATACCGTCCGTCTTTGGATGGTTTATTGATAAGTTCCTTTCCTTTAAAAAGTTCTTCCATAGCAGCAAGATCATTGTTTTGAATAATTGCTTGAATATCTGGTTCCTGCTGTTCTGGTGTCGGAGCAGGAGCTGGAGCTGGCTGTGTCGCAAGACACGATGCAAGGACAATGCTGATAAGTACAATTGCAATACAATTTTTATACATAGTAATACTCCGCTAAACTCAATATGTTATTCAGAAAAATTGCAGCATACATTATACTATTATTGCGTGGTTTATACTATAATATCGTGATGGAGGATGCAATGAAACTTGGTTTTTGTGTTCCAATGAATGATGAGTTGAAAAATGCTGTACAGGTGATTCAAAAAGAATTTCCAGATATAGAACTCGTGCTTGGTGTAGATACATGTTTAGAACAGTTTTCTGATCTTGATGCTGTTGTTGCAAATGCTATTGATCATAACTATTACATACAGTCTAACAGCTTAAAAGCTGTTTTTGTCCCGTTTGTAGGGATCAATCATTTGCCAATTGATGTGCTGCGAACGCGCAATATCGCAGTGTATAATTGTCATGGTAATGCGTTTAGTGTAGCTGAACGCGCACTAGCTATGACACTTGCTGGGTTTGGAAGAATAATAGAGTTTCACAATGATCTAAAAAATGGTAAGTGGCATGGGTTTTGGGTTGGCAAAGGAAGGGAAGATTACTGGGAATCAATTGAGGGTAAAAAGTGTGTGATTTTAGGAACAGGTGCTATAGGGCAAAAATTAGCGATGCTCTGCAAAGCTTTCTCGTGTTCAGTAATCGGGTTTAAGCGGACGCCATCGACAAATAGTATCCCGGGATTTGATATGGTAACCACCAACCTCGATGAAGCTCTAGCAGGTGCAGAGATTGTCTATATAACTTTGCCGCTTACTGAGCATACAAAGCACCTCATTACCGCGAGGGAATTAAAACGCATGCAGGGTGCGTGGCTCACGAATGTGGGCCGCGGTGAAATAATAGAAGAAGAGGCTCTCTATATTGCACTTAAAGATGGAACCTTACGCGGTGCTGCAATTGATGTGTGGTACACTTACCCGGAGAAAGGTTCTGAATATGGTCATCCTTCACGTTTTCCAATTCATGAATTAAGTAATGTTGTCCTTTCGCCACATGTTGCGGGATCTACATGGCAGGCAGTAATTCATAATATTGAGCAGACACGTGATAATATTATAGCTTTTTTGCGTACGGGTAAGGGGCTATATCCGGTAAATCTTATAGAACTATATTAATTTTAAAAATTTTATTGACAATTATTTTTTTTGCCTCATACTAAAAATATGAAACTGCTTGTTTTTATTTTAAACAATGAAGATTTACTCGAGGAGGTCATGGAAGCCTATGTCGAAGTAGGTATCAGCGGTGCAACGCTCATTGATTCTGAAGGCATGGGAAGATTTTTAACATATGAAGTTCCGCTATTTGCTGGTTTTAAGGAGTTTATGAAAGGCAATAAGCCTTATAACAAGACAATATTGGCAATTGTTCAAAATGAGGAGCTTATAAAAAAATTAGTTCCGCTTGTTGATAAGATTGTTGGAGGTTTTGACAACCCGGGTACGGGGATCATGTTTACAGTGCCAGTTGAATGGGCTATTGGTTTATGGCCGGAGGATTAAGCATGCATCTATTAGATTATTTAAGCAAAGATTCGATTTTTTTGCTTGAAATGGCTACATCATTTGACGTAATAATTGATACGGCAGTCAATGTACTTGCACCAAAGATAGGATGCAGTGCTGAATTAGCCACAGCAGCAATAAAACAACGAGAGCAAGCAGCATCGACTGCCATAGGGTTGGGCTGCGCTATTCCTCATGCAGCATTACCGAATGCTACAGCTACAGCAGTTGGTGCAGTCCTTTTAAAACAGCCGCTTAAAATTGCTACTCCTGATGCTATTGATGTCGCTATTGTATTCATAATGCTTGGTCCTATTCAGGAAGCGCGAATCCATTTGAAACTTTTATCTAAGATTGCGCGTATACTGCATGATGATGAAATACGCACCAAAATACGCTCGTGTCAAACAGTACAAGAGTTTATCACATTAATAGAGAACAGCGATGCGGATTAGTAATAATCAGTTATGGAATATTATTCGTTTTATTATAACTACGATAGTTCTTTTTGTTGTCTGGATTATTTTTTCATCTGATTTTAGCTTGTTCTGGCTGTTGTTTGGACTTTGCATAGCCATAATAATTAGTTTATTTACTTATAAATTATTTATCAATATTGATGAAGCTGCACGTCATGCGCTTATTCCTCGTCCTTTTAATCTTATTAGAACTTATATATTTTTAATTTATAGCATGTACGTTTCTAGCTGGAAAGTCTTTTGCAGTGTATTTACCAGAAATATAAATCCAAGGGTTGTGCATATTAAAACGAAATTATCAAGTGATATCGGAAGAGCGGCGCTTGCAAATGCGATTACATTTACTCCAGGAACTGTTGTTATCAATCTTGATGAAGATCATATAACAGTTCATTGGCTTTTTGTAGTTTCACGGCATAGTAAAGCTGCAGGAGATGAAATAAAAAGAAACTTGGAAATAAGTTTGCGAAGAGTCTGGCTATGATAAATTTTATAATGCACGGAATGGTAATTGTTTTTTTACTCTGGATTATAGCATGTGTTATTAAGCTTATTATTGGTCCAACGACTGCTGATCGCCTTGTTGCTCTTAATGTGCTTTCGGGGCTCGTATTGGGTTTGCTTGTGCTCATAGGAACGCAAAAACAATCTTCACTATTTCTGGATGTTGCACTGGTTTATGATATTTTTGGATTTTTAGGATTTCTTGCAATTGCAAAGATTCTTGAAAAGCATTTGAAATTGTATACCGCTGATGAGGAATAATAATGATATTTGATATACTTGCATCAATTTTGTTTTTAATATCTGCATTGTTTGGAACAGTTGGCATTATAGGTTTATTTGCTTTTCCTGACGCATATACACGCCTGCATGCTGGTTCACTTGCTTCAACCACAGCTGTATTTACTGTATTTATAGCATGTCTATTTTCTGCCCCTGACTGGCATTTTTTTGCTAGAGTCATTGTGATTATGCTTTTTTTTGTTGTTTCATCTCCAACAGGGAGTCATGTTGTCATTCAACTCTTATGGAATTCTGGGATTATTCCATGGAAACAAAAAAGGAACAAAGATGTTTAACACGATACTCTTAAGTTTAATTCTTGGTTTATCCGTTCTCTCACTTGTCCATAAAAATTTGTTTGTGGGTATTATAGCTTTATCTGCTGTGAGTTTATTATCTGCATTATTATTTTATTACTTAGACGCTCCGGATGTTGCAATAACAGAAGCTGCTGTTGGTGCAGGTCTCTCAACTATTGCATATCTCTGGGTGTTTAGAGCAGTTAAAACACTGGAGCAAAACAATAATGCAGGTAATTAAACAATTGTTTGGTGTTGTTAGTTTTATTGTAGCAAGTCTTTTTATTGGTATTGTTATGCTTAACAAAATACCATGGCCAGTTGAGTTGCGTGATATATATAAAGCAAATACAATACAGGAAACTGGAGCTCCGAATATTGTAAGTGCAATTTATCTAGGGTATAGGGCATATGATACTCTCGGAGAAACCATTGTGTTGTTTGTTGCTGCTTTAGGTACTTTATATTTGTTACGATATGCACAAAAAACATTACCGATGACTGCTGATTGCGCTGATGGGAAACTGTCATATAAAAATAGAAGAACGAGTGTTATAAAAGTTATTGTTTCAAAGCTGGGTCCGGCAGTCATTATATTCGGAATGTACATTATGGCATTTGGCTATCGTTCTCCTGGGGGTGGATTCCAGGGTGGGTCTGTTTTTGCATCTGGCATAGTTATCCTTTCCTTTATATATATAGATAAAAAATCGCAGTATATGACTATGACGCGACAATTAAAAAAGATTGAAATTTTTGTGTTTGTGATTTTACTAATAAGCTTTTTTCTTGGTTTGTTTACAAGATCTCTATTTTTGAAAAACCCTTTTACTGAATTAAAACCTGTCGTTTATATATCAATATTGAATATTGTAATTGGCATTAAGGTTGGACTTAATATGGGATTGTTGTGCATTGCAATGCTTAGAGGAGAACTCTATGAATGAAATGCTGATATATCTCATTTTTATTACCGGTCTTTTTGCTGTTGTGTTTGTTAAAAATATTATAAAAAAAATATTTGGACTTGGAATTATGAATAGCGCTGTTGTGCTGTTGTTTATTGTGCGAGGTGCCGAAATAGGTGACGAGGCACCCATATTAGAAAAGTCAGTTTCTAATGTTGTGGATCCTATTCCTCAGGCTTTAATGTTAACAGCTATTGTCATCAGTGTTTGTATTACAGCCCTGGCATTAGGACTTGCCTATAATTTATATTTAAAATATCACACATTTGATATTGATAAGCTGAGGGATAAAATTGAGTCTTGAAAATATTTCATTTTTAATTATTGTTCTTCCGTTTTTCGGAGCGGCATTTGTACTTGTATCAAAAGTTATAAAAAATAAATTTATTAAACAGCTAATTTATTATTTGGCTATATTTTGTGCTTTGTTAGCACCATTAATTCCTATTTACATAACAGCCCTGTATGTTTATAGCGGTAATACTATTGCAGGAACTATAGGTGGATGGAGCTCGCTTAGAGGGATAACCTATTCATTTGATGGTCTTGCGATGGTTATAATCATACTCGGCTATTTGCTATCAATACCTGCGTGGATATATTCACGCGCCATAAGATTGGAATATGAACTCTTTGATTGTATATATTTTATTCAACTAGCTTTTCTAAGTGCTTCTGCTATAACCACTGATATTTTTAATCTTTTTGTATGTCTTGAGGTGCTTGGTATAACGTCTTATGTGTTGGTTGTTTTTGCAAATAAACCCCATGCATGGCTTGCATCATTAAGTTATTTATTTATAAGTGCTTCGTCAATGCTCCTGTATCTTATTGGAATGTATTTTTTATATAATCTTACAGGAACGCTGGCATTATCTGAAATCGCAAATAGATTAACAATAAATTATAATAAATACCAGATAGAAATTCTTATAAGTGCAACTCTCGTTGTTGCTGCAATAGCCTTGAGAGTTGCTGTTGTCCCGGTATATGGTTGGCTTCCTGATGCTCATGCAATGGCACCGCATCCAGTTTCAGCAGTATTATCTGGTATTCTAATAAAAACACCGCTATTTATTCTTTTACGTTTTGTAATAATCTTTCCTTTTGGCAAACTAATAGGAAATGCGTTTGCCTATGCTGGCGCAATTACAGCTTGTATCGGTGTTATACTTGCTCTGGGTCAACATGATGCTAAAAGGCTATTGGCATATCATTCTGTGAGCCAGATAGGGTATGTTGTTTGCGCATGGGGATTAGCTTTATCAACAGGGTTGCATACAGTACAAGGGAAATATTTTTTTACGGCTTCATTTTTACATGCACTGTTTCATGGAATGTTTAAGGGTCTTTTATTTCTAGCTGTAGGTACAGTGTTGGACGTTTCTGATTCTAGAGATGTTTTTAAAATACGTAATAGTATAGTAACTTTAAGGCAAAAAGGTATTAATGCTTTTATTGTGCTACTAGCATTTATAGCCGGAGCTTTTTCTATTACTGCAATACCGCCGTGGAATGGCTATATAAGTAAAAATTTAATTACTGATGGTATAAAATCGGGATTGCTGTATTGGCTTTTATTTGCAAGCTCAATAGGGACTGTGGTATCATTTATAAAGCTGTCCCAAATATTCTGGAATACAAAAGAAAATAAACAACAAAAATTTATTGAAAAGCATGATACTTATACTGCAAAAAACGTTTTTATAAGCATATCACTTATTTTAGGTATGTTTCTTTGTCTCCTAAGCGGTATTGCTGGCAATTGGCTTTATGTAACTGTATATGGTTTTATAAGTTCATGGATACATGAAATTAATTATTCAGTTATACCTGATAGTATCTTTTCATGGTCGACTATACTAAAAACGTTCATAATAACTGGAGCTGGAGGTATACTGTTTGCTCTGCTGCAATTTAAACCAATAAAAATAATCTTGGAAACAGTTGGAATGAGAAAGAGAAGCTTTTCAGGCCTTTTTTTTGCATTTTTTTCAGCATTTATTTTATTTTTCGCTTATTTGTGGATAAACCGGATTTTAGTTTGAATTTGCCAAATTATATAATTTGGTATAAGATATAGAATATGAAAGATAGCGTTCAAATACCGAATAAAGGATCGAGTACTGCAAATACAAGTGTATTTCATTACCCTTTACGTACTATAAATAAACTTGAATTAAGTATTGGAAGAGTACTAGCTGTTCAAAAAAAATTCGTGCATGAACTGCAATCTATTTCTGCACGTATTAATGAGGAGCTTGATATAACCCATGATGCGCATACAAAATTGCAAAACTTAAAACCTTATCTAATAAGTTTTTCTGATCACATAAGAAGAATTATTAAAAATATGGAAAGTGTGAGTAAAATTATTGAAACAAGCAGGGAAGGTTTTAATATTTCAATTGTAAACACACGCGGTGCAATGACTGCAATTCGTGAATGCAGTAATCGTATGAAAACTGTATATGAAATTACAGAATCGATAACAAAACGTATAACAGTTATTGCAGAGTTTGCTGTTGAAAATAAGCTAATTGCAATAAATGCTTCTGTTACCGCAAGCAAAGCTGGAGAGAAAGTTCGGGGTTTTAAAGTCATAGCTTCTGAAGTATCGAGGCTTTCTGCAGCTATGGCAGAAAAAGTTACCACTGTTATAGAAGATGCTCAGCGAATTCATGATTATACCAGTGAAATGCTTGGTGAATTACAGCAAAATATAGAAATGGCGCAACATACTCTTGATGAGGTAGATAAAGCATTTAATACGCTTGATGCAATTAAAACAACAATTCGAGAACGAATGCGCGATACTGCAGGAATGATGCAAGATAAGACTAAACTTGAAGAAACACTTGCTGTTTTTATTGAAATACTGACAGAACTAGATAAACATATTACGATGCTCAATCAAAAAATTCATGATTGCTCTAACACCAATGAAAAACAGAATTATTACATTTCAAATCTGTTAGAATTTTTACCGCAATTAAAAAATTTATCAGACACGCTTATTCATGAGTATAAAAATGTCGATACCGCACCAAAGGTGTTACGGATGTATGAGCTGCCAATTATAGAGTATGATCCGGCATTAGCACAGCTTGTACGAGAATTTCACTATGTTCACTTTACTTGCATACGATTAGTTAGATATTCAACTGATAGAAAAATAGTACCCTATCTTGCAGAATCATGGAATCTGGATCCAGATGGTGTTACCTGGCATTTTTATATAAAGAAAGATGCAAAGTTTTATGATGGAACACCTATAACAACAGATGATATTCAGTTTACCTTTGAACGGTTAATAAATTCAAATTTACATTCACCATATTCAAATATGCTTAATATGCTTATTGGTTTCGAAGATTTTCGTTCTGGTAAGGTTGATCACCTAGCAGGTTTGAGAATTGTTGATGATCATGCTTTTGATTTTATCCTTAAAAGACCGTGTAACTTTTTTCTTTCATTGCTTACAAACGGATTTTGCTCGATTCTCAAACGAAATGATTTATATTATGAAAAAAAGTTTTCCAGAGATATGATTATTTCCTCCGGGCCTTTTTATTCTGTTCCAGGTAAAACAGGTGCTATCGATGTACTTGCTGCAAATCCATATTTTGTAAATGGCGAGGCACTCATTGATGAAATTGAAATACATAGAACTACTGAAAACATTGTAGATGAGCTTATTTCAGGAAAAATTGATTTTGCTTACGGTTTATCAGCTGCGCTAGAAGAAGATTTGAGAAATAAAGGATTTCGGGGAGAAATACGGCATTACACATCGCGTTATTGCTATGGAATTGTGTTAAATTTTCAGCATGAGAATGCTTTAATTAAATTTCCAGAAGTTCGCAGGGCATTCGCACAGGCAATTGATAAAGACGGTATTATTGGAGATATTTATGGGAAAGATGTTGTAGTTGCATCAACTCCATTATCTGATGAAGTTCTTAAGCTTAAAAAAGATCCGCTTCCGTATGATCCGGAATGGGCAAAACAAATTTTCAAAAAGTATGTCGAAGAAGGATATTTCAAGGAACCGCTTACACTTGCTTATGTTGATTCTTCCATAAATTATGGTGCAAGCCAGCTATTGGATAGAATAAAAGAAGTGATGGCTGATTATAATGTTCCTATAGAAGTAATTAAACTATCATCAGATGATGCCCGGCCAGATGTATACAGGAAATATGATCTTGTCTTTTTGCGATTTATGCCAGAACTAGACTTTTATGCAGCGTTGGAACCATTTATCAATCCGCAAGGGGGAGATAATTATTTTAGCTATAACAATCAAATGCTGTTTCAAAAACTACAGGATTCTATTGGTATCAAAGATGCAGAAAAACGCAGATTGTATTTTGAAGAGTTGCTTGAACAGTTTACCAGTGATGTGTTTATGATGCCATTATTCTTTAGAAGAGTGCTAGCCGTAATACCAAATTATTTAAAAGAAGTTTTCTTAACGCCAGAAGAAGCTTTTGTTCCTGATGTGGTTTATTTTGATGAATTTTTAAAAAATAAATCTTTGCAAAATATTAAGAAAAGCTTAATTGATGATCTTGCATATAAAATTAATGAAAGTCTGATAATTAACTATAAAATTAAAGATGTTGGAAAAAGTCTGGAACTAATTGCTCATGATATCTTAAAGCAGATATCCTTTCAAAAGAAAATAACTTCGAAAGCAGAATTCGTATTAATTAATTATACTGATAATGTAGAAAAATTAAAGAAAGCTAATAATAAAACAATTGAAACTATTCATACCATGATTGGAAATACGGAAAACATTTCTTCAAATGCTCAATTTATTCAAAAAAGCCTGGAAACATTTCTTCAGGAACTTCTTGGTATGATTCAGAGTGTTCAGGGCATAAAAAAAGATATCAGAGATGTGTTTAATATTGTAAAGCTTATTGAAGAAGCAAATGCGACTATAAAAAGCGTTGCAGTAAATGCATCGATTATCGCTAATAAATCAGATGACTCTTCACAGGAACTAAAAAAAGTTTCTCAGGATATCAGCAAGCTGGTAGAGAAAAATGCACAAGAAATAGCAGCTATAATAAAAGAATTACAGGGTTTAGATGAATCAATGAAAGCTGAACTCACAGAATTATTTTCTGCCCATGATGAAATAGAGGCAGCTATTCATGACATTAAAGATCATACTTTAAATCTTAAAGGATTAAAACCTGTTTTGGATTCTGTGCATGTGTATACGGCAAATCTTGAAAAAATAAATACAGAGCTATTTGCCAGAGCAGATTTAGCAAACAGTGCTGTTGATGCAATCAATAAATCAGCAGAAGTTTTGCAAAACTCGGCAGAAAGTTTGCATTTTGGACTTGCACTGGAGACTGCAGTAATAGAAATTATTGATGATATAATGAGCATGCTCGATACTTTGAGTAAAATATATGTTGCTCAATCAGCATGTGATTAATTTTTTATTAAGCTGACGTTTACATTCCATCCATGTTCGTTCTCGTAAAGAGCTTGTGCATCAACCCACACATGCTGCCCTTCTTCGCCTGCAAGGTGAATTTTCTGAGCGGGAATATTGATTTCTACTACTTTAAATACCTGGTTTTCAAAGTTTACACGAGTTCCTTCCTGAGGTAATGTTTTTCTAATTTCTGAATAAAAATCAAATTCATAAGATAAACAACACAAAAGACGGCCGCATGGTCCTGAAATTTTGAGTGAGTTAAGCGAAAGGTTTTGATCTTTGGCCATTTTAATAGAAACAGGCATCAATTTATCAGTTATCGCATTGCAGCAAAGAATTCTGCCGCAAATACCGCAGCCACCAATCATGCGGGCTTTGTCGCGTACGCCAATCTGCCGCAATTCTATTCTTACTTTTAAAATTGCTACTAAATCTTTTACAAGCTCTCTAAAGTCGATGCGGGTTTCTGCAGAAAAGAAAAATATAATTTTGGGTTCGTCAAATAGATAGTGAGCGCCAATGAGGTCCATCGCAAGACCATGCATCTGTATTTTTTGTTTGCAAATCTCAAACGCTTGTTTTTCTCTTTCTATATCATGGTTGCGTTTTTCAAGATCGGCTTCAGTGGCTTTGCGTTCAAAAGTCATGAGTTCTGTTCTTAGGACTTTAGAAAGATTGTTTACTGCTCCGAGCACTTTGCAGATATCTTTACCGTATTTTGTCTGAGCTATTACATAAGTGCCGCTCGCTAGTTGTTCTTGTGTGGCAATGAAATATGTTTCATTATTTGCATCTACTTTTATTCTATAGAGTGTTCCGGTTATGGCAGATCGATCAATAAAATCGTTATCCTGTATGACAGGAACTTCATCTTCAATATGTAAATCATCGTCGTGTATATAATGCGGATGCATCCGTGTTCTCCTCTGTATTAATGCAATAAATCTATCAGTAACCCATAGATTTCATCAAGACGTGCTAAAATATCAAGTTTATCGCGCTGGCTGGCTAGGATTTCAGCTGCGAAATGTTCCAGCTTCTCATCAATTATAGCAATTTGCGTATATTTCTTTCGCTTTAAAAGATTCTTGCTGCTGTTTTTTTCTTCGATTGCATAGACTGTATTGACAATGTAGTTCGTAAAACGTTTTACCGCAGCTTTATAGGCCTGAATCGTTGCAGTGCTGATGTTTTTTTTTAAGGCATCGCCGCTGCTATGGACAAGGTCCAAAAGCTCTTCAATTGCAGTTTCCTGGTCGTCAGGCAGAAGAACAGCAGGAACGCTCTCTGCGGTGTCAGTTTTTTCTTGTATCGATGTAAAAAGCTTGCGAAATACCTGCGTGGTTTTATTTTGTTTTTTTTCGTTTCGGGCAGCTTGCGTGTGCAAAAATGCATTGTTGGTAAAATCGGCAGGATTGATTTTGCTCATAGACCAGAATATTGCGGCAATGAATTTGAAAAATACATTTTACTCGGATGTCTATCAATAAATTGCTGCATTTCTTTAAGGGCGGTGTCAGGATTACAGGTGATGGTTATATCACCATGAATGATGATTTCTCCATCGGTTTCAAGAATTGGGGTAAATATATTCCCAATTACCTTTGCTCCTTGAAGAATGGTGAGATGCTCAGAAACAAAAATATCGCCCTTAAGTATTCCTGCAATAATTGCGCTTCGAGCCGTTATGCGCGCTCTGCAGTGGCTTGATGTGCTGATAACAACAGCACCATCAGACTGTATTGTTCCCTGAAAATCGCCATCAATTCGCACAAGACCCTTTTGCACAATTGTGCCTTCGAGCCTCGTCGTTTTTCCTATGATAGTTTCGCTTTCTTGCTGTTTTGCCTGCATGATGTACCGTATTTATTTAGTGCTGACTGTTCTTACGCGGCTTGTGATAAAGCGCAGCGGATCAATTCGTGAAGTACCAAGATAGATTTCATAGTGAAGGTGCGGACCGGTTGAAATACCGGTATTGCCAATGTATCCGATAATGTCTCCCTGCTGAACTTCCTGTCCTTTTTGTGCAGCAAAAGCTTTGAGGTGGGCATACCGAGTGAGAAAACCGTATTTATGTTCGATAATTATATAATTTCCGTAGCCAACGTCATATCCAACATAGATAACTTTACCGTTTGCTGCAGCAATAACAGGGTCTCCGCTCCTGAATGTTGAAATATCAATTCCCGTGTGCAGATACCAGCCGCCAAAAATCGGGTGCTGATTTTGTCCATAGTACATGGATATATGACCAACACCGCCCTTTACAGGCCAAGCGCTGGGGAACTCGCTTAAAATTGTACCCTGCGCTTTAATAAGATTGCTAAGATCATTGAGCGGATCGATTGACTGTTCAAGATAGCTGTTAAGGTTTTGCACATAATTTAATTCCGGTAAACTAGAACTTGCTGTTTTAGAACTGCTAATGATAGAGGCTAAATCACCTTTTGCAGCGCCAGTTCCGGATGTGTTTGTGTTAACACCAATCTGATTAAAAATTGCATCCATGGTAACTTGAAATTGCTTTGATGTTTTGATAAGGCTCGTTACACTGTCTCGCATTGAGTCGAGTGTCGATTGCGTTGTCTGAAGCGAATTAGCTTTAGCGGCAAGTTCAGCATTGAGTGTGCCGTAGTGTGCAAGCGAATACCCCACAAAAATCATGAGTGCTGCAAATCCTGCAAGGAGTATACTAAAACCAAACATGCTCAATTTGAAGCTAACCGTTTTTTTCTCAGAATGAGGAATGACTAAAATGGAAATAGAGCGTTTTGAACGTTTTACGACACTCGACATCCATTTAGTCAATGAGATATTTGCTTTTCCTAGCAAGGCATGAACTTTTTTTGCAAAACTTTTTTCTATTTTTTTATATGAATGGAGTGCTGACAAAACCTTCTCCTTTTATCCAGCTTTTACTAAACTCTATATCCAGTGTAGCTGATATAATATCATTCTTAGTAGTTTTCTGTCAAATATGATTTTTTATATGGATGGTATGTAAATATACATGGTACCCCCCTGGGCCTACCCCGATCCGACGGATA
>CAZVTR010000010.1:0-53674 GCA_964630305.1 uncultured Treponemataceae bacterium
CGCGACCGTCGTATAGCGAGCCTAAAGGCACTGACGAGCTAAACGACGTCAACCAAGATGTACTGCGCCAGAGGCGCAGCACTAATATCGCGACCGTCGTATAACGGCTATTACCCCAGCCTTCCAAGCTGGAGACGTGGGTTCGACTCCCATCGGTCGCTTAAAACCGCCCTTGTTAAAGAGGGCGGTTTTTTATTTTAAAAAGACACAAAAATTGCTATTCACATAGTGTACTATTACAAAAAGTAAGCTATACTAATGTTTAGAACTATTCAGGGGAGTTTGTATGAAAATTATACTTTTAGGCCCGCCTGGCGCAGGGAAAGGCACTATTGCTGATAAACTTAAACAAGAATATGGAATTCCGCAGATTTCTACGGGAGATTTATTCCGTGCGGCTATAGCAAATCAAACAGAACTCGGGAAACAGGTAAAATCAATACTCGACCGAGGTGAACTCGTCCCTGATGAGCTCACGATAGCTCTGGTAAAAGAACGGCTTAAAGAATTTGATACAAAAAACGGATTTATTCTTGATGGATTTCCCCGAACGATACCTCAGGCAGAGGCTTTACAAGAGTTTGAAACCCTTGATATGGTCATCGATTTTAGAGTGCGTGATGGAATTATTATCGAACGCCTTACCGGACGAAGAGTATGTTCGCAGTGCGGCAAAGTATACCATATTAAAAACCTGCCTCCAAAACAGGAAGGTGTCTGTGATACCTGCGGCGGATCGCTCTATACACGGAGCGATGATAATCCTGAATCTATTCAGCAGCGGCTTAAAACCTATCGAGAAAAAACCGAACCGCTCATTGCCTTTTATTCAAAGCTTGGGCTATTAAAAGCACTTGACGGTGAAGGCTCTGTTGATGTGGTGTGGGAACGCTTTAAGAAACTAATAAAATAAAAGTCTAAATTCAATACCATATGCATGATTACAAATTGGTATAGTTATTTTACTAAGGAGGATTATTTATGAAAAGTAAACAGTATATAATTGTTTGCTGTGTGCTTATTGCATTAGCGCTGTTTACCGGTTGCTCTCAGCATAAAGCAAGCGTACGGCCAAATCCGGCCGATATTATTGCACATACCGATGGTATTATAAAACGTGATGGTGTAATTTCGGTAGTACTTGCACATGCTCCGCAAACGGGAATAGGGCTAAACCCCTTTGTTTTTGAACCAGCACTGGAAGGCACTGCCGAATGGAGCGAAGACGGAACACGCGTGGATTTTAAGCCAAAAACACCGCTCAAGCCAGGTAAAAAATATATAGCAACCTTTGATTTTAAGAAATTGGGATTAACCGAAAAGGGATTTTTTAATTTTATGTTTAGAGTTGCGCTTCCTGAAATTCAATTTACAGCAGAACCGGAGCTTAAGGCTGTTGATAAAAAAACAGTAATGATAACCGGTTCTTTTACTGCGTATGCAATTGAATCATCTGCTGATATAGAATCCCTTGTTACCGCTAAGCTGGGAGCAAAACCGCTTGCTGTATCCTGGAGTCATCCGGGAGAAAACTTGCATGTGTTTACCATCAAAGCAGTACCGCGTACCAATAAATCGCAGAAACTCAATCTTTCAATCGATACGCGAAAAGTACAGGGAAAAATCTATAGAAATTTCGAATTTGCTATTCCGGAAGCCGGCACATTTGCATTGCTAGGTATTAAACCGACATCTGCTACTACTGGCAATGCTATAACATTATCCTTTTCTGAACCGTTAAAAAAGAATCAGGACTTGCGAGGTCTCATCGATATTAAAGGCATTAAAACATTGCGTTATGAAATTGATGATAATTTTGTTCGAGTATATTCGGATATACCGCTTCCGCAGAATACCGAAGTAACAGTACACCCCGGCATACAGAGCATCTCAAATAATTTTATCGCAACCAAAGTTTCCGCAACAGTTGAATCAAAGTGGGATATACCCGCAGTGTGGTTTGAAGATACTGGCGTTATCATTCCAACAACCCAGGGTACGAAAGTCCTCCTTAAAACAAAAAACCTTGCAAAAGTCTATATCGAAGTGCTGCATATTTACGGCAGCAATATGATTCAATTTTTGCAGGTAAATGAGTTCAATGGTTCAGAGGAGCTCAAGCGAGTAGGCGATGTTATATGGCGAAAAACTGTTGATCTTTCATGGGATGATTCCATGAAAAATAAAGAGCAGACGCATGTAATCGATCTTGGACCGCTTCTTGCAAACAATCCCGGAGGAATGTATCAAATACGAGCCACCTATAACAACGAATGTATCAAGTATGAAAGTCCAAATACATACACTGATTTTGGTAATTGGAAGTTCCCTCCAATTGTTATCGATGCTGATGAAGAACAGAGTTACTGGGATTACTATGAGGGCTATGGCTATGACGAAGAATCAGGGTTTAATTACGATGAATACTGGAAGTACTCTAATGACCCGATTCATCCTGCATATTATTATAGACACAAACAAGACATAGTTGCCCGAAAGAATGTGCTTGTTTCTGACGTTGGTCTCAATGTTAAAGTTGAAACTGATGGAACACTCCATGTTTTTGCAAGTGACTTAAAAACAACAAAACCCTTATCTGGTTTATCGGTAAGCGTATATAGCTATTCTGCAAAGTTGGTTGCATCAGGCACGTTAGATAAGAATGGCTTTGCAGTACTAAAACCCCAATCAACACTCGAGCCCATGTTTATTATAACCCGCGGGTCGTTAGGAAACATGCAAAATGGTTATCTAAAGTTAACAAGACCGCTTGCGATAAGCCATTTTGAAATTGGGGGCGAAAAACCTGAGCAGGGTATTAAAGGCTTTATCTATACTGAGCGCGGTATTTGGAGACCTGGTGATGACATTCATATTGTGTTTATTCTCCAGGATCCAGGCAAAAAAATCCCTCAAAATCATCCGGTTGAACTAAATCTTATAAATCCACGCGGACAGAATATTCAATCGATTGTGCTTACGAAATCGGTAAATGGATTCTACTATTTTAAAACCAGTACTGCTTCCGATGCACCAACGGGAAACTATCTCGCTAAAATCAAAGTGGGAAATGCTGTATTTACTAAGCCATTAAAAATAGAAGCAATTGTTCCAAATCGGTTAAAAACTAACATCACATACGGCAATGCACCGTATATCGATGTAAATTTATCGTCACTAACTTTCCAGGCTGCATGGCTCCATGGGGCTCCTGCATCAGACATGAAGGCCGATGTTTCAATGCTCTTAGAGCTTGATAAAAATTATTTTGGAAGTTCCTATCCTGATTATACCTTTTACAGTCCATTATTTGTATCATCGAGCGATAAAAATGAACTCTGGAATGGCTATCTGGATTCAAATGGTAAAAAAACATTTTCTGTAGATTTTTCTGAATATAAATCAATTTCGGGACCATGTAAGGCATACTTCTTTACACGGGTATTTGAAGAGAGCGGTATTTTTTCATCCGAAGTTTTAACGGTGCCTTTCCATCCATTTAAACAATATGTTGGTATTAAACTCCCGCAGGGTGACAAAGCACGTAATATGCTCTTAACCGATAAGGATCATCAAGTTGAGCTGTTACTGCTTGATACCAATGGAAAAACGGTTTCATCAGGTACGGTGCAGGTAGAAATATATAAACTCACCTGGCGCTGGTGGTTTGAAAAATCTGAAAGCGAAGAAACTGAAGTAGCTTCTTCTGAAATGAAACAATTAGTTACGTCAGACCAGGTTCCTATAAAAAACGGCAAGGGTATCTATAAACTGAGAATCAATTATCCAGAGTGGGGCAGATTCCTCATACGTGTTCGCGATATAGCAGATGGACACGAAGCTGGAAAAGAATTTTATATTGATTGGCCAGGCTGGGCTGGCAAAGGCAGAGAAAACACGGGTGATTCTGCCATGATGCTTTCTTTTGCTGCTGATAAGGATTTATATAGAGTCGGTGAAAAGGTACAAATTCAGTTTCCTTCAAACAAAGAGAGCAGCGCTTACGTGACAATTGAAAAAAGCGGAAGAGTTCTCAAAGAAGAATCAATTCCAACAAATGAGGGCTATACAGTTTACACATTTACCGTCACAGCCGACATGGTGCCTAATGTATATGTTCATATAACCTATCTCCAGCCGCATCTCCAAACAAAAAACGATCTTCCGATCCGACTCTATGGAATAGCACCTATTATGGTGGAAAACCCGATGACAAGGCTCGAACCGCGCATTACCACACCGGAAACGCTCGAACCGCTCAAAAAATCACAATTTACCGTGTACGAAGAATCAGGAAGAGCGATGACCTATACTGTGGCAGTTGTGGACGAAGGGCTTTTAGGCATAACAAAATTCTCGGTACCAAATCCATGGACAGCTTTTTATAAAAAAGAAGCATCTATGCTGACTTCGTATGATATCTACCGGGATGTCGCAAATGCCTATTCTGGAAGTCTGCAATCATTTTTAACGATTGGTGGCGGTGATAGTGCAGGAGATAATGCGCTTAAGAAACCTAACCGTTTCCCGCCTGTAGTAAAATTTTATGGACCATTTACGCTCGAACGCGGGCAAAAAAATGTTCATGAACTTGAACTCGGACAGTATGTCGGCGCTGTGCGCTATATGATTGTAGCGGGCACGCCGGATGGCGCTTATGGAAAGTACGAAAAAGAAGTACAGGTTAAGAGCAGTCTCATGACATTTATTACAGCGCCACGGTTTGTCGGACCCAAAGAACGAATTAGTGTTCCTGTAACAGTATTCAGCTATTTAGGAAAGAATGCACAGGTAAATGTGTCGCTCACTGTAAAAGGACCTGGAACCATTATCGGTTCAAATAAGCAAACACTGATATTCCCGCAAGACGGCGACTTGCTTGCAAATTTTGATGTGCAGCTTCAAGATCAAGAAGGAACACTAACGATCGAAGCGGTAGCAGTATCTCCAAGCGGGAAGAGCGCCGTACAAACTATCAATATTCCTGTGCAGTCACCATCAATCCCGGTTACTACTGTATCGCAAAAGGTTATTGCTGGTAAATCAAAAGTAACTCTGGAACACCAGCTTCCTGGAATTCCTG
Source organism: uncultured Treponemataceae bacterium (assembly GCA_964630305.1). Lineage (GTDB taxonomy): Bacteria > Spirochaetota > Spirochaetia > Treponematales > UBA12059 > JAKPPT01. The sequence goes on from CAZVTR010000010.1 coordinate 5,084, forward strand.
GTTCAAATGCAGCATGGCTTGAAGTATCAATACTTCCCCCTATCAATCTATCTGCGCATCTTCAGTATCTCATTGGGTATCCGCATGGGTGCGGTGAACAGCGAACCAGCAAAATGTTCCCGCAATTATTTTTGCCTTCGACAGTAAATCTTTCTAAACAAGAACTCGATGCGGTTCAAAGTAATATCACGAACGGCATTAAGGATCTCCAGTTATTCCAGAAGAGTACCGGCGGTTTTATATTCTGGCAGGGACAGTATGATGAATCAACATGGCTCACGGCATATGTAGCCCATTTCCTTTATATGGCACAAAAAATGGGATATTTGCTGCCCTCGGGTATGTTAGATAATGCGCTCAAATTTTTAAGCAACAAAGTCAAACAGTCTAATATCGGCAGTGGAATAAATGATGAAGGATATTACTATGGTTTGCTTTCAGAACAGGCGTATGTATTGTATGTGCTTGCGCTTGCAGGCAAAGCCGATATTGGCGGATTAAACAGGCTTGCTGCGCTTGATCCTAAAGCGACTACCATTCGATTACAGCTTGCTGCTGCCTATGCGTATGCAGGAGTAAAAAACAAAGCCCAGGATATACTTGCAAAAACTAAGTTCAATGTCTATCCAAGCTCATATTATGAATATACGTATGGCAGTACCCTGCGTGAAATGGCTATGGTGTTAGATTGTCTCAATGTGTTGGGTGACAATGCAGCAGCACCTGCTGTGTATAAAGAAATTGCAGATAAACTCGCGACAGGGCGATATTTTAGCACGCAAGATCTTGCCTTTAGCCTCATTGCAATTCAGCCTTATGTACAAAATCTTAAAAAAGATACTGCAAAGCTTGAATACCAGGATAAGAGTGGCCAGGTACAAACTATAGAACTTTCAAAGACAGTTATGCGAGTTCCGCTTACCGTTTCTGATGCTGCAATTAAATTAACAATTAATAATCCTGATGCTGTGCAGGTCTATGCGCGGATTATTGCAACGGGCAGGGCATTGCCAGGCACTGAGACAAAACTGGAAAACGGACTTGAACTCGGTGTTACCTATTATGATACCAATTATAATATGATAAACCCTGGACAGGGGTATCGCGGACAGGATATGATTGTTAAGATCCGCGTAAAGAATAAACTGTATCAAAAGCTCAACAATGTCGCAGTTACCTATCGAATACCGTCTGGCTGGGAAATTATAAATCAGCGCATTGCAACTACAGAGGACACTACTACGGAACGATACTTTTACAAAGACATACGCGATGACAGAGTGATGTTCTATACCAATTTAAACAAATATGAGGAACAGGAATTTACTGTATTTGTTAATAGAACATATGGAGGTCAGTTCTATCTTCCTGCTGTTACCGCAGAAGCAATGTACAAGCCGGAGATTACCGCAGTGCTTCCAGGTGCAGCACTGCCTCTTATAATTGCAACGCAGCCATCTCCGTAATAGTTTGTCAAGAATGGACCATCGATACTGGATACAAAGAATGCTGGCATTTTATGCCAGCATTCTTCATGATTGCAATAGAGAACTCAATTGGTGTTTATTCGGTATTGTTTCTTGTATTATTTTTTTCCTCTATCCAATAAATGAATATCAAGGTTTTGCTAAAGAGCCAGCTCTCTACAGGGAAATGACGCAAAATATTACTACAGAGTACGCAACCGCAGTGTATAGCAAAGAAGGAGTGTTGCTCGGAGCGCTTACTGATTCTCGGGGACTCTGGCGCCTTGAGCTTCCGCACGAAAAGCTTGTAAAACTTATCGAAGCAGTAAACCATAAAGGCAGCGTAATTGCTGCAAAAAACATGGCTGTACCTGGCTATGAAAAATATATTATTGCATTAATAATACTCGAGGATAAAAAGTTCTGGGGTCACCTTGGAATTGACACCTGGGCAGTACTCAGGGCAGTAAAAGATAATATGCTTGCAAAGCGTATTACTTCCGGCGCTTCAACGCTGACCATGCAAACGAGCAGACTGCTCTATAATAATCAGCCGCGAACGCTGTTTCAAAAAATTAAAGAAGCACTGCTTGCCATTAAACTGGAGCTTCAGCATGGGAAAACTGGTGTCATAGCATGTTACGCTAACATAGCGCCATTTGGCGGAAATGTGGTCGGGCTAGAAACTGCTATGTTTCGCTGGTATGGAAGGGATTTACAAGATGCTACCTGGGCGGAAGCAGCAGTTCTGGCGCTTTTGCCAAATAATCCGGGGAATATATCACTGGAATCGTATCGAGATGTTCTGCTTCATAAGCGTAATTTACTGCTAGAAAAGTTATATAAAAATAAAATTATTGATGCTGAAACCTATGAATTATCGCTCTATGAGACATTGCCTGATAAAGCTCAGCCAATGCCAACATTAGCCTATCACTATACTGAGGCTATGCGAAAACAGTATGGAGGAGGCGCAATCACTACTTCGCTCAATGCTCATATTCAGGAGCAGGCGGTTTCAATTGTTAACCGTTATGCTAAACAGTTTGAACTCTACGGTATCAATAATATTGCAGCTGTTATAATAAATGTACATGATAAATCATTTGTTGCATATATCGGCAATGCAACCGGTAAGACTTCCGTTCCTGCAGCGTATGTTGATTGCTGCCGTGCACCGCGAAGCTCAGGAAGTATCTTAAAACCATTTTTATATGCAGCAATGCTTAATACAGGAGAACTTACTCCAGGGAAACTCATTCCCGATATTCCAACGCGTGTTGGATCATACAGCCCGGAAAATATGTTCAAAACATATACCGGTGCAATTCGAGTGGACAGAGCACTTGCATACTCTCTCAATATTCCGTTTGTGCGACTCTTGAGAAGCTATGGTGTCGAACGATTTGGACTGTTGCTCAAACGTCTTGGATTTACTACGCTCACACGAGCACTCGATGACTATGGTCTCCCGCTCATTGTAGGCGGAGCAGAAGTTACCCTCATTGATGCGGTGCGTGCATATGCAGAGCTGGCGCAGAGCGCACTCGATAGCAATCATCATGAGTTTTCACAGGGTGCTGCCTGGCTCACACTTCAGGCAATGCTTAGAGTAAAGCGGCCACAGGAAGAAGCACTCTGGGAAGAGTTTGTGTCAAAACGAAATATCGCATGGAAAACCGGAACAAGCTACGGGAATCGTGATGCCTGGTCTATTGGCGTTACAAAAGACTATGTAGTAGGTGTCTGGGTTGGCAATGCCACAGGGGAAGGCAGACCGGAACTTGTGAGTACAAAGACGGCAGCACCAATACTGTTTGAACTCTTTGCATTGCTCCCCGAATCATCTTGGTTTGATGAGCCATACAAGGATTTAGAAGCTATAACCGTATGTGCTGAATCGGGATACCATGCGTCTTCTAATTGTAAACATACTGTTATGGAATATATCCCCAAATCCGCGCATATTGATACTGTGTGTCCATATTGCCGTACTGTGTGCCTCACAAAAGATGGAAAATGGCGAACAAATCTTTCTGTTTCAAAGTTAGATGAAGTGCGGTATGAAGCGTGGTTTGTGCTTCCTCCAGTTATGGAATACTACTATGCAAAACTCAACCTCACGTATAAGCCGTTACCTCCGCCTATTCCGGCCATGCATGTACAAGCTGAAGATCCAATGCAGTTCATAGTTCCTGAAGCGCATGCAAAAGTTTATATTCCTGTAGAGCTTGATGGTACACCGGGAAAAATTGTTTTTTCCCTCATGCACCGCACAGCTAGTTCTAGAGTGTTCTGGCACCTAGACGGCGAATTTCTTGGAGAAACAGCAGGCGAACACAAACTCGAGAGCAGGCCTGGAAAAGGTATTCATGAGCTTACCGTTGTTGATGAAGAGGGAAATTCGCTTACCGTAACTTTCGAAGTCTATTCAGATAAATAAACGGTTACGGTCTTACTTTAAACAGTATATATTCCCGCGCGTTATCAGAAATATGCGGAAGATAAATCTGTTCGGTGTTACTCTGCGATTGAGTTGTACTATTCCAGAATTTATTCATGCAGACAGCAATGTATACATAGAGTTCACTCGTTGTAATGTAGCCGTCACGATCTCTGTCGGCATTGTCAGGAATGCCATCGCCATTCGTGTCTATGCTGGTGGTACCGCGCAAAAAATACTCAGTAAACACGCCGTTTTCATATGCACTAGATTCAAAACTCATTTCTGCTGATCCCGATGCAGCGAGCACGGTTAGCATTTTATTGCCTGAATACGAAAAAAAACGTTTCGGAGCAGTTCCTGCTAGTTCGGCGTACGTTAATAAGTTATTACCAAGTACAGGATCGTAGTTGTCTGGCACTGCACTAACGCCATACCAGTTATCAATAAGACCGCCCGAAAAACAGCAGTCTGCAATGACAATACAATGCTTAATGCCAAGTTCCTGAGCTTTTGTTTCAATATCGTGAATAGCAAGCATGTTTTCACGGTGCAGTATAAGTCCAGTACCAGGATTTTCAGCAAACCCATACGGGAGCATATAATACCCGGGAGCCACACCGTTAGCTGTAGTGGCAGGGTCAAGTCCGTGTCCTGAATAAAAAATCACAACAGGATTCCGTGCATCAGCCTGTTCGAGCGCAAGTTCAAGGTTTGCTCGTGTTGCTTCTGAATCGATATAGGAATAAACCGTATATCCCTGCTCAGTAAACAGTGCTGCAATATCACGTGCGTCATCATCGCAGTAAGTTAAGTTAGGAACACCTGAAATATTATATTCTGAGACCCCTAAAACAATGGCAGTCCCTTTAATGTCGGGCATAGAGCAGGCCACTACAGCAGCGCTCAATGCCAATACTACTAAACACAGTTTCTTCATAAGTAATGCACCTTAGAAAATGGTGTAATGAGAAAACGAAGCGAAAGTCCCAAGCCAAACGAATAATATGCTTCATGAAAATGGATGGGCAGTGCAAGGCTTCCCTGGAGCGACCCAGATTTCCAGTTCAATACCTTTGGTGTCAAGGTTACTTCCGGCACAATCGAAATAAAAAAGTACATCATGAAGGTTTCCGGCTGCCAAGCAAAATTTGCATATGCTTGTAAACAATATTCAAAGTACCATGCAGAGAGCGGGTAGTGCCGCATAAACATGCCAAGACCAGCGCCATAGTATTCAAAACCCTTGTAACGGTACAGTTCCTGTGCAGGGAGGGATGGCAGAGCCAGTCCAGCATGAGCTGAAATTATTCCTCCAATAATATTCCCTATATAAAGCCCAAATTCTCCCTCAAACATGAGCTGCGGCAAGAGTGCATATCCTGTTTCAAATGATACGAGCGGTAAAACAGAACCTGCAATGCTAATCGAAAATACTCCCGGTTCATAAAAAAGCTCCTGGCTATTCACCGAGCGAGGTGCAAGCAGCACTACAGCAAACAAACACAACACTAGCAGTTTCTTCATATCTTGAGTATACTATGGCGCAGAATAGTAAATAAATCAAGGAAAATGCTATGGAAGTGCATACAAGAATACTTACTTTTTGTACAATAATTCTTACTTTGGTATCCTGCGGTGTAAAGCATCCAGAACTCCCAGAGACACCTGTGCTTACCAAAAGTCCAAGCTGGATAATTGTCACTGCAAAATGGGTGCGGTTAAAAGAACAACCAGATGAACAGGCTCGAGACATAGCGTTTTTACGTTACAAGGACTTGGCTCAGCTTCAAAAGCGTATCTATGTACCCGAAACTCAGCGTATCTGGTGTGAGCTAGCATACGAACTTGATGGCTCAACGGTAACAGGCTGGGTGGAAGCACGCGATGTGCTTATTGTGGAAACAAAGGAGCAAGCGCTTACAGTACTCAAAGATATGCAGTAAGCATGTAAGGATAGCAGCATGTGGTATGTTTTGCTAATTACTGTTGTTGTTGGCGGTGTCATTGGATACATTACAAACTGGCTTGCCATAAAAATGCTCTTTAGGCCATATAAGGCAGTAAAGCTATTTGGCTGGCAGTTGCCGTTTACGCCTGGTGTTATACCCAAAGAACGATATAGACTTTCTGAATCAATTGGCTCAGTAATCACCTCTGACCTTTTAACTCCCGATGATTTTAAAGCGCATTTTGAAAGCAATAAATTTATTACAGATATTACAAGGTTTATTCATGCCTCATTAGAATCGCTCTTAGATACGCCCATTAAAAATTTTACTGTAAACAACGATACTGCAGTTTCACTATTTCCCTTTATTGAACAATTGGCTCAAGAAGTTCTGCATGCACCGGGACTCAATGAAATACTCATACACTCGCTATCGTCTGGTCTCGATAGTCTTTTAGAAAAACCAATTCAGGATATACTAAATGAAAATCAAGTAACAGCAATTGTTGGTTCATTTGACAATCATGATACACGAGTTAGGTTCTTACAAAAGCTTTTAGGCGGTGCTGATGCGCAAGGAGACGAGGGGCCAGAACTAAAACACTATATTGATCGCGAAAAATTGGCTTGGGCTTTACAGAAATTGTTTAAAGAATTAGGCCCCGGCATACAAAAAGAATTTGTTGCGTATTGTAAAAAACCGGAAATTCACAAACAGCTTGAAACGTTAGCAGTAACGATAATTCAAAATTACATCCAAAAAATGAATGCTCTGCAGCGTTTTATAATCAATATTGGCCGCTTTGATGCTGCCTTGTATGATTCAATACCGGACACAGTTGATGATGCTATTGCTGCAATTGGTAAATTATTTACCAATACTGATATTCATGCACGAATCGCTGATGAGCTCACAAAAAAAATTCTCAATCCTGCATTGCTGCCATCGCAATCAGACAAGGATAAAACCGTGTATATCGATATTCTGGATGCTGCTCTCGAAAGTGTTTCTTTCTCACACTATGCATCTGCCTGGTATGAATACGCAAAAAACAAATCACTTAAAGAACTTCTACGCATAAGGAACGCAGAGGATATTTCAGAACATGCAGATTATAAAGCAATTGCTATGCTGCTCAATCCCGACAGTAAAGTATTTAAGGTTTTGTACGAAGCATTAAAAACTTCACTTGCAGAGTTTTTTAATATTATTGTCAATTCAGATCCCGAAAAAACATTACGTATGTTACTGCGTCCTGAACCAGCAACAGTTGCTAGAATATCAGAAACAATTGGACGGTTTGCAGTCAGTGTTGTTGTAGAACAAATTCCTGTGATACTCAAATTGGTCGATATCAAAGAATTGATACGCAATAAACTTGATAATCTTGATATGGCAATGCTGGAAAATCTTACGATTAAAGTGATGAATAAAGAACTGCGTGCTATTACGCTGCTCGGTGGCGTACTCGGTGCGATAATAGGGTTATTTCAAGCACTCATTTTGCAAGTTTTACGATAATGCTGTAAGTGCATCGGCGCACAAGTAAAACGAGCCGCAAATTAAAAGCGGGAGCTTGAGTTTTTCTGCGATTGTGCGTGCGTGCAGTACAGCAGCCTCTGTCACAGGGATGAGTTCTGCCTGCATGTTGAGTGATTTCGCTTCCTCTAAGATTCGTTCTGGTTCAGACTGCTTAAACGTTCCAGGTTTTGTGATAACCGCCTGTTCTGTAATAGAGAGGAGAGTTTTGAGCATCGCAAGACTATGTTTATCATGAGCTGTTCCAAAAAGCAAAACGCAGGGTTGCTTAAAGAGCGTTTGATACGTTTCTACCGTGTTGCGTATTGACACTTCAGTGTGAGCGCCATCAAGGATAATGATCGGATCTCCCGGAATAATCTCAAATCGTGCCCGCATAGTTGTAGTCCGAATACCATGCTCAAGAGTATCCTCAGAAAGTTTTAAGAGAGTTCCTGCATAAAATGCAGTCATGATATTTCTGCTCTGCACTATGCCATGCAGGCTCGATTGTATTGTATGCGCGCCTCCAGCATCATGCCAGGTTACTGAAAGCCCCTGCATTGTCTCAGATGTATGGTAATCTGAAACAATGCTGTCGAGATGGTATAGTGGACTTGCAGAATTGTATGCTTTTTTGTAAATCACCGCATGAGCGGCAGGATCAGAAACTGCAGAGATTACTGGTGTGAGGCTCTTAATAATGCCTGCTTTTTCATACGCAATTTTTTCAATGGTTGACCCCAATATCTCGGTGTGTTCCAATTCTACTGAAGTAATAACTGAAAGCTCAGGACAAATGACATTTGTGGTATCGAGTCTCCCGCCAAGGCCTACTTCGATAACAGCATACTGACATCCTGCATGTTTATAGCAGAGAAACGCTAGAATAGTAAGAAGCTCAAAAAATGTCGGATATTCAAATTTGGCAACAGGCAAAGGTTTTCCCGGAGGAATGCGCCGATAGATTTCTTCTGCGCATGGAATTAGTATATCATCGGTAATCGGAAGATTGTTTATAGCTATGCGTTCTGTAAAGTTCAAAATATGCGGAGAGGTAAAGAGTCCTGTTTTGTAACCGCTCGCTGTTAATATCGATGCAAGCAATGTCGCAGTAGAGCCTTTCCCCTTACTGCCAGTAACATGAATCGTTCGCACTGCTTCATCGGGATAGCCAAAGAGTTTTCTCAGGTAGTGCATTCGGTCAAGACGATATTCAATCGGTTCAAGTTTGCGTTCAAGGTTTATAAATGAGGATAGATAAGCATAGACATCTGCTGCTGTTTGAAACATTATTCATTTATACCATAAAAAGGACAGGTTTTGCCAGCTTGTTGTATGGTTTTTAAGAAGTAAACCATCAGCACATATTCCATTACCGCATGTGCATACAGGATGCAAGAATTGCACGTGCCGCATTACAGCCAGTTGCCTGTTCCAGCGCTTCAAAACCTGGCATACTATTTAATTCGCAGACAGTAAATTGATTGTAAGCTTCATCTGCGATAAGAAAATCAACAGTACCGTAGGTAAGTCCGGAAGCAATAAAAATATTGCTTGCAAGTTCCGCAAGGCTTTGAGGAGGCTGCCAGAGCGACATAGTTCCTCCCTGGTGCGCATTAGAAAGCAATCCGGTACTTGTTCTCATCACGCATATCGCGGAGATGGTACTCGAAAATTGTATCGCAAACGGTTCATCAAATTGTGCAAAAAAGAAACGAATATCTTTCCCGTAGCTTGTTTCAATGTATTCCTGAACAAGATATTCAGTGTCTGTAATCGCATGAGTAATGGCAGGAGTAATGGACTGAGGATCTTCTATAAGGAAAATGCCGGCGCCCATTTTCCCATACCGCGGTTTCAGAATACATGGGAAAAATACATTATTGCCGCTGTAGAGCTGTGTTTTCGGGTGCGGCCAGTTATATACTTTAAGCCATTCTGCTGTTTTATACTTATCAAGACAGAGCTCATGAGCGTGCGGTGCATTGAAAAGCGCAAAACCTTGTTCGGAGAGTTTCTGCAGAAAACTACTATAAAAGTCACCGCGCATCACAAGCACAGTATTGTGTGGATCATAGGTTTCTGGTTTAAATTCGCTTGCAAGACACATAGAAAAATTAAGGTTTAGCCACTGAGCTTCTTCAAAAAGACGGCGTGAGGCATAAAATGAATATAAGTATGCAGGATCTCTGGTTTTGAGCGAATACACAAGCACAAACTTGGGCATGGAATCGTTATTGCTCATGGAGTACGTTTCCATTCATAAAGATCCCAGGCATACCGCCAGTGCACTGTTTTGTTCTGCATGGTGCGGAGCGCGACAGTTATTTGTTCACCGGTAAGCTTGAGCGGCAGGTTCCGCATGTATTCAGTTTCAGGATCAAACAAGTGACTGAGGAGTGTATCGGTTACTAAGCATTCTGCATAGGCCTCACAGGTTGCGTGATACATGCACGAGTACTGTTCTGTCGATGCAAAGGTATATTTCATTTCTTTAGCTGTAAAATATCTGTGGTCATATGCTGAGAGTGTTTTAGCTTGTTTTTCTTCAAGCATACCATTAAGGAGTGTCGGTATGACTCCTTTTTGATAGGGCAACGGCTCAATATAGATAATATGATTAGAAATTTGAGCGAGCAGCTTTAAAAATATTTCAATTCCCTCTTGATATGTTTTATGTTTAGGCATTCCGTATACAACAGCGACAGGTATTTTGTTAGCTTCAAACCTTCCACGGATTTCAGTAAAATATGCTGCATTGTAATAAGCAGATACATCGGTTTCATGATTTTTTTTCTGTTCTACAAGCAGCAGGTTAAACAGTCCGTCAGGCAATGTTGTATATGCAGGGAGGAGGGCTTGTTCAAAATCGCGAAAGTATACTTTTGTGCAGAGGTCATATGAGTTCTCAGGCAGAATGATGTGTGTTATCGCTTGTTCATGGACGATAGAACACAATCGTGCAAAGAGGAGCCCCTGATTTGAAGTAATGCACAGTGTGTCAGCAAGCGGTGCGTGCTGTGTGACCTGGGCTACTAGCTCAGCATACGCACTCGTAACAGCATGTGCATTAATCATAGAAAGCTTTAAATCCTCGCTTATAAGGACATCGGTGTGTCGGAGCATTGTATCCATAAATCGAGTCTTTTCAAAACCTATGCGCGATGGTATATAAAAAAAATTATTAAAGAGTTCTCTTGGCATGTACGAGTGCGGTATCCAGTGCCCGGTGTAATCGTGAGGATACTTATAGCCAGAACCATGGTTTAAAACTGAACCATCACGCGAAGTATCACGAAGCTCCATCGGCACAGTGTAATTGCTGCTTTTAACACGTTCGCGTGCACGAAATATTGCACCGCACGAGTTTGATTTTGGCGCAGTTGCGCAGTAGAGCACGGCTTCTGCAATAAAGTACCAGCCTTCCGGCATCCCAACACGGTCAAATGCTTCGGCGCAGGAGGTGACTATCTGAATTGCAGCAGGATCAGCAAGTCCAATGTCCTCTGCGGCAGCAATGAGCATGCGTCTAAAAATAAATTGTGGATCTTCGCCGCCTTCAAGCATGCTGCTAGCCCAAAAGAGCGCAGCATCGGGATCGGACCCTCGAATACTCTTAATGAAAGCGCTTGCTGAATCATAGTGGTAATCGCCATCGCGGTCATAGAGTATTGCTTTTTTCTGCAAGGCTGCTTGCACCATCGCATTGGTAATTACCGTGTTTTTAAGTGAATAGGTTTCCACAATCCATTCAAGAGCATTGTACACAACACGAACATCGCAACCAGCATGATTCACAAGAAATTGTGCTGCCTCGTGTTCAATGCTGATACTGCAAGTTCCGTAGCCATGCTCTGTATCGCTCAGCGCACGCTCCAGCGCTTTGAAGAGATGTTCTTTTTCGAGAGGATAGAGCTCAAATAGCTGTAAACGGGATAAGAGTGCTTGCGTAAGTTCAAAAAAAGGATTTTGTGTTGTTGCTCCAATTAATGTAATGGTTCCGTTTTCGATCCAGGGTAGCAGTGCCTCTTGCTGCGCTTTATTCCATCGATGGATTTCATCAATAAAAATAATGGTACTTCTATTGTAATATTCATGCTGTTCTTGTGCAGTTTTGATAACGTCTCGCAAATGCTGCACGGTAGAGAATACAGCATTGAGTTCCTGAAAGTGCGCGTGTGTATACCGTGCTATGAGCCGTGCAAGCGTTGTTTTACCGGTTCCGGGCGGACCAAAAAAAATGATGCTGGGAACGTGATCGCTCTCTACGCTTGTTCTGAAAAGACTTCCTGGTGCGGTAAGATGATTCTGTCCGAGTACATCGTCAAATGTACTCGGACGCATGCGTTCTGCTAGCGGTTTTTTGGTATTCGATGTCTCAAAAAGCGATTGCTTCACGGTGAGACATTAATCGGTTTCACGCTGCCAGCCTGTCCAGGAGCCATTTTCATTGCGATTTGACCAGAGTCCGTTTCCGACAGAACCGGCATAGAGTGTCGGTATGCTGTTTTCAGTTATGAGCGTCAGCATGGAAAGTGCCGTTCCGCCAATCGTAGCGCTAAAAGTGGTATTGGTTGCGGTAACGAGCGAGTTGTCATCACGCTGGGTGCTCGTAGTTTGGAGCGGCAGAATAAGTTCAACATACCCCGCTATAGGCGCAACTTCTGTTGTACCAGAAGCAGTCTTTCTCACGACTGAGTTCGTTGCGATAATGAGTGTATTGTTGTATTCTGCCATTGCATGCAAATACAAATTTTTTGAACTTTTTGTGAGTGATGCTGTATTCTCCCAGCTTGTTCCATTATGCCAGTATATTTTTCCAAATGCGGTAATTGCAGTAGGGTTTCCATTAATAGTGGCAATACTCGTTATCACATCATCGGTTAGAGTAAGTGATTCGGTAAAAGTAGAAAGATCTGTTGTCCATACAACGCTGCCTGATGCGACATAGTATGTCGGGTTTACATAAGCAATAGAAAAAATATTGGTCCCAGTTTTAATAGCAGTGCCAAAGCTTCCGCTTGAAAGCTGATACAGGTTATACTGAGTTTTGCCATCAGTGTCAGCTTTTGTGGTTACAGCAAAAACTTCGTTATTAGCAGTGAGGAGCTGCTGTACCTGTTCTCCGCTTGCCGGAAAACTTGAATCAACGCGAGTCCAGGTGCTGTCGTTGTCGGTAGAAAAAACTCCGAGGGAATGCGCGTCAGCATCAAAAAATGCCACGTAGAGAGTTGTTCCGGAAACAACTGCTGCAGATGCATACATTACACCGGTCGGGAGCGCAGTAACCTTTTGCCAGGTGCTGCCATTCTTTTTCCAGAGCTTTGTAATTACAGCATAGAGTGTTCCAGCGCGTGATACAACAGCTGCAGGTGTCGATTTTTTGAACGCTTCCGTTCCTTTGTATTCAATCGGAGATTCGCTTCCAATGCTCGCAAAAATTCCCACAGGACCGTCATTGCAAGAAGCGAGAATAACTATCAGGATCAGCAGTGCTGGGAAAAAACGTTTCATAGTATGCTCCTCAATTAGAAATGGTATGTTGCAGAGATTATTAAATCTAAAAATAATCCGGTTCTGTTTTGCGTACTGTCAGAATAAAATTGCGGAATGGTCATGAGATCTGCATGAATCGTATAGCAGACTTCCTGTGACGGACTCCAGCCAAACACAGCACCGGTTTTTATATACGGATCAATATGGCCCATATCATTAAGGCGCATAATTGCAGCACCAAGTGAAACTGTAGGGATAATAAAAAATGGATTGAGATCAAATGCATACCCAATGCGTGCCCCAAGCGGTGCCAGGAAAAATTGACGATCATTAATAGTAGCAAAGAAGTATCCTGCAATTTCGCCACCAAGAACGATATTCGGGGTTATAAAACGCTGCAGTGCTAAGAGTATAGTAAATGATGGTTTTAAGTTTGCCGGATCAAAACTGCCGGTAGTAGGATTATAAAACCCGAGCCCCAAAGCGGTTCCCGCTGAAAGCGAAAAGAGTATATCACCTTTTTCAAATTGAGAAAAAACTGGAATGGCTGCTGCAGCTTCAGTTTGAGCAGGGCTTTGCTCCGGAGCTTGTTCTTGTGCTAGTAAAAAAGAAACAGATAAAATACTTGCTATTAGCAATACAGAAAAACGTCGCATGATTCCCCCATTGTGAGATAGTAGCACTGTATCATAGCTTGTTGCAATTAGGCAATCTATGCAATAAAAATAGTTATTGCGGTATTTGGTTACGAGATTATGTTTTTTTTCGGAACAAAGCTTCACGAATTTCAATGGAATAGGATGTTCCTTCATTGTTTAAAAACATGACATCGCTGAGGAGCAAACGTCCTGCAGAAAACGATAATGAGGTTTTTGAGGCAAGGAAATCTGTAATTCCGCTCAGTATAGTCTTTGGACCTAGTGTAATGTATCCAAACTGCCAAGATGGGATAGAAAGTTCTTGTTGCGGAGTAAGTTTATTGCAGTCTACGTTTGTTGGCAAAAAGAGCCAATCCTGGATATACATTGGTTGCATTGTAATATGGATCTTTCCTCGCACCAATGTTTCAATATATGAAAGATCTTGTTGTTCTCCTGCTCTGAGCATCGTGAGAGGAATTAGGTCAGGAAATGTAAGTATCGAAGCAGTGAGTGTCATTTTGGCACATGAAAACCGAATAGCATGAAGCTCTTTTTGAATATTTCCCGGAGGCTCGATAAAAATAATTGTTTTTTGACAATTTTTCATGTTCTCAAATTAACAAAGTCATTGTATAATTAGTTTAAGAATAGTTTCAAGGGTAAGGAGTCCCGGAATGATAAACCGTGTAAAAACGATTATGGATACGCTGCAAAAAGTAATTGCATCCTGGGCTGATGTAAATTGTATTCTTGCAGGCAAAGCGCTCAAAGAAGATATTCTTGATCCATATTTTGTTATTACACTTGATGTTTACTATAAAGATTCAATACCCGATTCTGAAAAACGCAATGTGTTGTTTGAATATCCAGGAGCATTTGAAACGTCTCCTAAGCAGGATAAAGATCGCTTCTTTATTGATGAACTTCCTGTACATATTATGTATAAAAAGCAAAGCGTTGTTGAGGAGTACTTGAGCAACTATAAAAAGCTGTTTCAAGAAGGTACAACATATTCAATTTTTAGAATATTTAATGCCGATATTGTGTACAATCGTGACAGTTGGATATTTGATATCCAGAGTAAGTTTTCAAAACTTACGGAGGCTTTTTGGGGTCAGTTATTTAAATATAATATTTATAAAATTGAACACTTTTTAACCGATTTAGGATCAGCGGTGCTTAAACAGGATGATTTTTTCTTTCTTGTTTCACTATCTGGTTTTATGACTTCTTGTGCATCGGCTTTGTTTGCAAGAAACCACGAATGGTTTCCATATTACAGAAAACTCAATGATTATTTGTGCAAGTTGTCTATCGTGCCGGAAAACTTTTCGCGCTATTGGAGCGATATACTCAATTCAACAAAATTGACTCAAGAAAAGCGCTATCAGCTCGCTCAGCTTTTAGCAAAGGAAATAATTCTTCAACCCTTTGTGGAAAATGATACTATCTGTGCTGGTTAATAGTTTATAGCTGAGTCTCAATTTTTTTTATTGTACGTTCAATTGCTTTGCGCAGTAACTCAAAAAAATCGATTTCGTGTGCATGTTTTTTTAAAAATGCAAGATAGGGAATCAAAGTGTTCAAGACTGGTTCGAACTCTGTAATATCTAAACTCTTTTTTTGTATTATTTTTTCCTGCATTTGTTGCAGAGCATCTATATAGTCACGCAAAACTACCTTAGAATCTATTGCTTTTTGACTAAATACTCTAGGTTGCGCTGTTTGAATATTATTTTTATTGACAGTTATTGGCAATCCATATTCAGTAATAAAAGTATAATCGCAAGTATGTCTTTGTATTTTTGTTTGAAGCATATCACGATACGATGTTAATAATTCATTTTCGTATCTAAATGTATGTTCAAGGTTAACTCTTTTAATTGGAGTTCTAAAAAGAAGCTTCATAAATGACAGTGAGGTTGGTAAAAATCTTGTTTCCTGAGATAAAAACAAATCATACAAATATGTACCTCTAGCATAGAGTGATCCTCCTGGATATGAAAAATCTGCACCATATACCGTAACCGATTGTGCTCCAAGCAGAGCGACAAGTTCACAAGCAGCAAAGAGCACATTGCCGCCGGAACAATCGAGCAAGGGGAATGCATTAGTTTTTTCAGAAAAATAAATACAGAGCGGATGATATGAGCCAAAAAAGTATACTTTGGAATATTTTCGTGCAAGACTCAAGGGAGAAGCGATATCTAAAAAGAGTGCAGTGGTATCTGGCATCGAGTGTTTAAAATGATATGTGCTATATATCTGACAGTCGATGCTGATAATTGCATCAGGAATAATATTGTGTGCAAGCAAAAATCCCACACTCGTATCGGTAGCGAGGAGCCAATGTGTGTGCACTTTGTCTTTAATAGCTTTGATTGTTGCATTTGATTCAAGTGATGGACCGGCTCCTGTTATTATTGTATGTGATTTAGGGAGTATAAATTGCTTATTCTGTTTTAGCAGCGTTAGATTTTTTACAATATTTTTGAGCCACTGATACCCAAATTGCGCCTGTACTGCTATATCTGATGCAATGCTGTGTATAGTACGTTCAATAATACTGCTGCAAGCAGAAAAATAATCATGGTTATCAAAATTTATTCTGCTCCGCAAAGGAATAGTATAACAATGTGAATCGTAAAAATAGTTAAAATGTTGTTTAATAACTTCTTCAAATGTTTCAGGAGCATAATCAACATATACAAAAACATTGGTTTTAGAAAAAAAATCAAAGAAATCAATTGCTTGAATGAGAGTTAAAAAAAGGCTTTTATTACATTCAATAATTACTATTTTTGATTCTGGATGTTTTTTTATAGTTTCTTGAATATGATACCCTCCGCCTAATCCTAAAAAAATATATAAGCCATGATTACTACCATATTCCTCTGTTATTCTTTGTGCTTCGAGTAGTGGGTTATGGAGGGAATGGAGCGTCATTGAATGCTGTTGATTTGATAGTACAGGAACAGGGTGACCGCTCCTGGATGTTTTTATAGTAACGAGAATATCAGAATTGCTTTGCTGTAGTGAACCAATGAAGAATCGATTTTGCAATGCATTTAGATTTTTAGCAGAAAAGTCCATGTTTATTCCTAATCGGTACAATATCGATTGGTAATTGCATTTAATTCTTGAAAGCTTGCTTCAGTAAAGTTGTTTATCATATTCTGCTTTAATTCTCCACGAATAGCAAGTGCAAATATTTCATTAAATTTTTTTATGGATAAAGCTTTAAAAAATAAAATTTCATCATATGTTAATGCAATGGAGCTATTGTTTTGTAATTTTAGTGCACTAGCATTAAAATAATTTTGTAAGAGCGTTTTTATTGAGACTGTTGCTTGGCACACATTTTTTGTAATAGTAAATTCTGCATGACCTTCATTAAGAAATGAAAAATCATAGCTTTCCAAATCTCTGGTTATATTTGCAAGATTCTCATACTGTTTAATCATGGGGCTTTTTGAAAAACGAGCAATGCGTGTAGTTGATTCGTCTGAAACAGGTAATTCTTGTGCATAGGTATTAAACGACCGAGAGAATCGCCATGTATTGATAGTTTCTGGAAACTGTTCAATTACCTCGCTAAACTGTTTAGCATGAAATGGATTAAGCCGTGAGCTGGTTTGCAATGATAACGATAGGAACGAATATGGTATAACATGTGAAATTATATCATAAGCAGCAAGATCAAAACCAAAAATGAGCACTCGATTATTTGTAATATTAAGAGCAAAATCGAGCGCTGTTCCAACAGATGTTCCAAATGCTTTTGCAAAATAACTTTGACAGCCAAGTGCTTGTATTGCTAAGCGTTCAAATATGAGGTTTGTATTTATTACAAAAAAATCTTGTGAAAATAAGCCTGCAGGAATGCGTGCTGATGGCGGCATTATAATGGGAATATGTGCATGCGTTATTAAACGAGTATGAAACGTATTCCAAAAACCAGGATCAGATAAAAACACAGCGTCTGGTTGTATATCATGTTCGAGTACCGCAGGCAGCGCCGAAGCAATGCAAATGATAAAAAGCTTATTAGTATTTGTTTTAATAAACTTGAGATGCTCGGCTAGTCCTGGTCCTGCTGCAAGTATCGCAATTGGCTTTTTGAGTGAATTTAATGTTAATACTGTGCGTGCGCTGCTGCTAAATTTGATACTGTTGATAAGCCAGCGTCTAGACCAATACGCAATAGTTGCTTTTTCAGAAGCAGTTGCAGCCAGTACCTTAGCAAGTTCGTTTCGAATTAAGTTGCTTTCTTGTGAGAAAAATCGAGTCACTGGTTCCCATTCAAGAACTGCAATGCCTGCTGCAGAAAATTCGTCATATACTATTTGATGTAAAAATTCTTTGAGCGGCATGGAGCTTGCAGGACTCCAGTAAAATGATTTATCTGGCAACATTGTATCAAAAAGTGTGCATGGTTGAATGTAATATTTTTTTGCATAAGAAAAAGAAGTATCGAGCACTTGTTTAATGTAATTTTCACCAGGGCCTATTACAATAATAACACCAGGCTTTTTATCTTTTAATGATGTCGCAACAAACCGTTCTGCTTCTTTGTGCGGGTTATATAGTGAATGAAAGTGTATGGAGTTTGAACCGTTCATGATACCTTGTACTTTTCGCATTATTTATTGGCTGTCAGTTACAGACTGATTAATTGTGCGTGTTTCAATTATTTTTATAAAAGATTGAGGCAACTGTAACAGCAAATTAAGAAGCTTACTAAATGGTTGTACTATAAAATTACTGGCATGATGTTGTTTGTGAAAAAATACATAAAAAATTGTTGTGCTATTTTTTTTAATTGTCAATGAAAGCGCAGAATTTAGATTTGCAAGAATCATTATAATATGATCGAAAATTGCATCACTTGACAATTTATAAAGGTTG
The DNA here is from genome assembly GCA_964630305.1 of uncultured Treponemataceae bacterium. Lineage (GTDB taxonomy): Bacteria > Spirochaetota > Spirochaetia > Treponematales > UBA12059 > JAKPPT01. Next base: position 23,511 of record CAZVTR010000010.1, read on the forward strand.
ATTTTATTGAAGTAGGCAAGCATTGGTTGAATATCAATACTTAGTAATGTATAACACGGCAAGGCCTTTGAACTTGCATATGCAGCTATTACAGATGCGCAATTATCATCAGTGCATTCAATAAAATTACCGCTTGCAAAAACTTTGGGTAAAGATAGCTTTGCAATATAGCTAGTAAAAATTGAAAAAAAAGCTTGGACCCATGGTGTTAATTTATAAACAATGCAAAGATTCGTACAGGGAAATGCAAAAATCATACTATCATCAGAAAGAGAAACACAGGTATCCAGTGAATTCTGTAGTGTAGGAACAAGCTTTAAAAGTTTATTTTGAACTATATCAGACAATTTCATATCGTGAACAGATTGCATAAGTTTAAGTTCATTTCCATGTATAAAAATCAATAGTCCAGGTGTGCTATGACTTTCAAGCTGATTCATAACATAGAAAGGAAGTATCCAATATGGATGAGCAGAAACATCCTTGATTATTATTTGTTCATCAATATGTTGCTGAGAAAAATTGCTATCAGATGCTAAAGGCGTATTTAGTTTTTTTTTTCAGCTGTTTTTAATAAACCTGTTGGTTGTACAACTGAATTTTCAGTCAATTTAGATTTTTTTGTACTATCGGCTTTTGCTAGTAATCCCATTAAAGTATCCCCAGCTCTTCAAAGAGTTTTTTATATGTATCATAATATTCTGAGTTTGCAAACTCTTCTATTTTATCTTCAGGCAAGGCAGTAAGTAACTGATCAAGATATAACAGAACAGTCTTAATATCTTTTTTTAGCTTATTAGAAACATCAGGATTGGATGCTGCGGCGGAAACAGATGATTCCGGTTGTTTTGCAATTGGTTCAACTGATTCTTTCGTTACAGTTTCTTCACTATTGATAAATAAGGAATCATCAAGTTGTGTTTTTAACTCATCAGGATGATGAACACTAATCGATTCATCCTCGATAGTATGTAAAGGCATTTCTTCAAGCAACTCGATAGATTCTTGCTTAAGAGGAACTTCTTCGATTTCTGGAATCGACTGTGCTTCTGGAACTGTTTCTATTGCTTGTTCACCGCCGTCAATTGACAAAACGATTCTATCAAGCACATTCTCGTCTGGATGCGAAAAATTAATTGATGGTTCTTCATCTGATGCTTCAAGCGTTGATAACAGCTCTTCATTTGTTTTTGGAAGATCGATTTGTGATAAATCCGGTTCTTCCAGAGGTATTTCCTCCAATACTTCTAAATCTGGCTGTTCCGCAAGCTGTATTTCATCTTCTTGCAATTCGGTAAAAGGAGCTAGGGTTTCAACTATTTCATTGGCATTAAAGTCAATTTTTTCTGATTCTTCAGTGAGTGTTTCGATTTCCTGTTCGCCATCAATTATCTCAATGCCTTTTTCATTGTTATAGTTTCCATCTTCTGGGAGTAATGTCTCTACAGCTTCTTCGAGTTGAGTTTCAGAAAATGATTCTTTAGTATTGTCAGTACCTGTGTCTCTAGCTTCTACAGTGAAGGACGCGGTATTTAAAATATTATCTAATTCATCACCAGTCAGCGCAATTGTTTCATCATCCTCTTCTTCAAAAAAGCCTTTTGATTCAGTTTGTGCTGTTGGTTTTTGTACTTCTGTTTCTTTTTGTACTCGAGTAGTCTGTATCTGGGATTTTAGACTTGCAAGCTCACTCTTAATGGATGCTAGCTCTTGTGCAATTTGATTTAAAATCGAAATTGATATATCTGAGGAAGAAGACTTTGGTTCAGCAGCAGGGATTGGCTCTTCTGCAATTTCTTCCATTGATAATTCTGTAATTGGCAAACTTGCTTCATTGTCAATAAAAGCATCTAAATTAGTTTTTCGCTGTGTTGCAGGTTGTTTTTGAACTGCAGGTTTTGTAACAGGAGATTTTGCTGCAGTGGTTGTTTCTTCATCTATAAACATTGAGCTGACATCTACTTCTTCCTCAAGCTGAGCTTCTGATTTTCTTGAAGAAGTTTGGGATGTTGTTTCAAAATCTGAAATATCGGTTACTTCTGAATTTTCTAACGTATCAAAACCTTCTATATCGACAGATGAAAATTCTTCTTCCAAGGTGTCAAGCGGTGTTTCGATTGTATCATCAAACTGTAAATCTAGATCAATGGATTCAATTTCTTCGATTTCTTCTTCTGATTCTGCATTTGATGTTTCTTTTTCTTGCAAAAATTCATCGACATTAACAGTTGTGCTTTCTTGAACGGGTGTTTCTGCGGTGTCTAGAAAATCATCTAAAGATACTTCATCAATAGCAAATGAAGTTTCTTCTTTTAGTTCAGGAACTGCTTCAGGTTGTTTTTTAGAAGGAGACGGTCTAGATTGCTCAACAAGTGTTTCAAGGGGTATGTCAATAATTGAATCATCTTCAGTTAGCATGCTCATTTGTTCCGCTGCTTCGCTTGCAAATTCCGATGTTTCCGAAATAATTGTATTCTCATCCAGAGTTTCAATTTCGAGAGGAGACTCAAGTTCATCTATTGTTTCAAAGGAAAGTTCTTGATCGGTTTCTGTATCGAAAGCCATTTCTTCTGGTTCTTCAATATCTTGGGGCTCTGATTTTACCCAGATACCATACTGCTCAAGTCCTGCATTAGAATTATCTTTATTTGACTCATCAATCATTTCCCTAAGCTCCCCGGGATAACTGTATATGAATAACATCGGCAGAAAATAAGAAACATTAAACTGCTCTAGTATAACTCTAATAATAGTAAAGGAAGTTGTCAACTCAAGAAATAGTAAAAAATTCCGAATAAATACTATGCGTAAAATACTGTTTGCATCATTATGGGTTATGTGTTTCATCTACTCGGTTTTGCTTTTAATTTATGGAAATACTGGCTTACTGCAGTATCAAAAAGCATATGAACAATATAAACAAATTGAACAAAACATTAACAATCTTACACTGCTCGCACTAGAAAATGAATCGAAACTTGAATTCTGGAAAAATACGCTCGCGGGAGATTTAGTTCATGAATTAGGCTATATACAGCATGACGAAGTTGCTATTTTCCCCATTGTAAAAACTCCTGTTTCGATACGAACAATTCAAATAGAACGCTTTGAAAAAAAAGTTATTGCAAATACTGTCCTTTTACAAAAAGCACTGATTTACGGTTTACTTGCATTTACAGTAGCTGGTTGCTGCATGTTTTTAGCACGAAAAAAACGTACTTCATTTTAGCTTGCTCCAAACTGCTTCTCGTACATATGTGTTATCAACGGTAACAGAAGTCCCTGATCCGGTTACATAGATACTTTCTTTTATGCCAATCAGCATCTGTCCTGAATCTGATAGTTTAAATATCCATTTTTGCGGGCGTGCTTTTTGTGCAATGATCGTGGCTGTTGCTAATGTAATATTCTGTGTAACATACATTTCTGGGAAATTTTTTTGATTTTGTTCAACTATCAATGTGTCTTTAACGATTTGATATTTTACTTTAAATGTTTTGCCAGATGTCAATACAACAATACCTGTTTTATCCCCATATAAACGTACTGTTTCAATACCTCGGTCGCCTTTCCAAACTCCAACAATGTCTGAAACTGCAATAACCGGTTTAAATTTATACTCACCATTTTCTGTCGGCATAGTTTGAGTTGGTGATACGGCTTGTATACCCATAAGTGAATACAGCATAGGCCGAATTGTTATGAGCACCTCATTGAGTGAAGACACAATTTCGGTTTTTGTTCTTTTTTCACTAGTAGCTGTTTTGACAATATCAATGGTTATTGCAAATGACTGATTTATTTTTCCAATATGCATGGTAATTACGTAGTGTGCCGAAAGCATCTGCGGTTGGACAGAATTTCCCATAGCCAATGAATTTTCGATTTCTGTGAGAGCAATTTCTTGACCGCGTGAATCGATAATTCTAAATTGACCTAGTTCTGCCACATAAGAAGCAACAATTTTTTCTAAAGTAGTAAGTTCTTCATTGCTTAAAATATCGCTGGTAAATTTTGCAATTTTAATTACAAATTGCTGCTGCTGAGCATCTATAGTTGAAACAATCAATAGTGTTACACAAAACAGCAAATACAAAGTACGTTTCATCCTGTCCTCCTTAGCCTCGTTGCTTTTTAAATAAATTTTTAAAAAAGGAAACGATTTTATTCCATAATCGCATAAACCATCCAGGATTTCTTAATTTATCAAGATGAATAAAAGCATCATGAAGTTCATCTTCTGTCAATGCTTTTCGATACAAATTTTCATCTAGCTCAAGCTCATATAATTCAAGCTTGCTCGTTTTATCAACAATAACTGCCTCTATTGTATCCCATCCAAGTGATTGAGCAGCTAGCAGTCTTCTGTAGCCAGATACCAATACATATTTATTAGTAATAATGAGAGGGTGCAATTGTCCATATCGCATCATACTTGCTGCAAGCGTTGCAATATCACCATTGTCTTTCCGTATACGCTTTTTAATTTTAATAGAGGATATTGGAACCTTCATATGTTATCCTGTCTGCACCACCTAGTTATAATAATGATACAGACAGCGGTAAAAATCAATCCAGAACCGATGAAGAGGAAGCATTTTCATCAGTAGTCGGCTGTGATGAATTTTGCAAAGAATTAAGAAGTTTCTGAATTTCAGGATCAAGATTAAGATCGGTATTAACCGATGGACCGGTTATGGTTTGCAGGTTATTTTTTAGGTTATTCAAAATTGTTTCTTGCTGACTGCTAACAGCCGTATGGTAGTCACAGTATTGTGATGGTTGTGTACCAGCTAGATAGTAAAGACTAACAACTTCTTCTTTGCAATACTCAGTAGGTAATAAACCGGATTTCCGGCACACGGTTGCCTGAACAATTCCCTGAGGTACTGGATTCAAATTTTTATATGGCAATAATTTTAAAACCTGGTATGAATAATCGGCCCATGCAAAGCCAGCGATTGCTGCACCTGTTTGTCTGCTGCCTAGTGAGTTACCGGGTTCGTCAAAGCCAAACCAGATAGCTGTTGTATGGTATGGTGTTAAACCAACAACCCATGCATCAGCCCAGTTTTGCGTTGTACCAGTCTTGCCTGCTACAGGGAATGTATATTTATTGCCTGTTTTTGAATCAGTATAAGTAAACCGCTGTCCATTTTGAGTTGCACCCATAAGCGTACCAGCAGTTGTAACACGTTTAAGCATATCCATCATAATAAACGCATTCTGCGGTGATATAAGCTGTATTGAAGCACCTTTTTTCTTTTGTGCTAAACGTACATTTTTTTCTGGTTCTGCAAGTATTTTGCCATATCGATCTTCAACGCTGCGTATAGCAATGGGTATTACTTCTTTACCCTGGTTTGCAAATACCGCAAATGCTCGTGCCATCTGTAACGGAGAAACGGAAATAATTCCTAATGCAAGAGCATAGCGTCTTGGAAATTTTTTCTTAATCTCATTTGGATCTGAAATTCCAAGGAGCATCGCAGCACGGTTTATTGTAGCATCAAAGCCAATTCGCTGGAGCGTTTCGATAGCGGGTATATTAAGTGAACGAGCCAGTGCCGCATACAGCAATACCGGTCCCAGCCAGGTGCCGCTATAGTTTGACGGTGTATATTCGGTTCCATCATCATGAACAAATATTTTAGGAGCATCATAAAGGACTGTACCTTCGGTAAACAGCTTGGAGTCAATTGCAGCTGAGTACATGAGCGGTTTAAATGCCGATCCAGGCTGAATTTGTGCTTGTGTTGCTCGTATGAGCTGATTGGCCTCACTAAATTGCGAGCCTCCTACCATTGCAACAATATAGCCAGTCTCATTATCAATTGAAATTAATGCTCCTTCGACTGTTGTCTTGGCTAGATCCAGTTTTGATTTTGCATATCCTTGTGCAGCGACTATTTTTAATGGTTCAATATTAAATAAAAGGCTTACTGCATCAAGGGTAGGATTGATATTTGAATAGTAGTAATTAAAAGATTTACCGCGTATCTTTGTTGAACTCTGAAAAAGCCCTTCGAGATTGCATGCCAATCCAAGCATTTCCACAATAGGTAAATACAATGCCTCAACATTACGGTTTCTGTTTCCCGAAGAACTTTTAAACTCATCATTTGCTTCTTTTAATTTTTGTGCCATGACAGCATCTGCAAACTGCTGGTAATCAAGATTGAGGGTTGTATAAATAGTCAAACCATCTTTGTATATATCAATGGACCCGTAGAGAATATTTTCAAGCTCGCGCCGAACATACTCACTAAACCAGGGAGCTTTATCGTCTTTATTGTAAAACGCTGCAGTCGGAGCACGTGTAAAATCATAATTATCCCAAAAAGTTAAAAACTCTTCTTCCGCTTTCTCTTTATCAACATAGCCAAGCTTGACCATTTGATCCAACACTTCTTTTGATCTGGCTTTGGCAATGCCTGGGTTTCGATAAGGATTGTATGTCGTAGGACTGGACAATTGAATGACAAGTATTGCGGATTCCGCAACATTGATTTCACGTGCAGAGTGGCCAAAGTAATATTGAGAAGCAGCTTCAACGCCATATACACCAGGCCCCATAATCATACGGTTAAGATACATCTCTAATATTTCTTCTTTGGTATAGCGACGTTCAAGCTGCAGTGCCCACCATAATTCAACCAGTTTTCGCTTTAAGCTAATTTCACGGCGGTTTGCATACAGTGTACCGGCAAGCTGCAGTGTTATTGTAGAACCGCCGCCCATATTTTTTCTGAGCAGTATGCCGATTAATGCTCTGAAGTAGCCACGTAAGGTAAACCCATGATGTTTCCAAAACGATTGATCTTCTCGTGTTATTACTGCATCAATGAGATGCTGAGGTAGTTCTTTTATTGATACTATTTCACGTTTTTCATCAGAATAAAATTGAGTTATCACTCTGCCATTGATGTCAACAACTTTAGACGGCAAAGCAGGATCTAATTCCATAAAATTTTCATTTGCTATTGTATTTTTTACTTCTGCAATTGCAGCACCAACAGAAATTCCGATAAAGAGGGCAAATACAACTACTAAGCTAATACAAGTATATAAAAGTACTTTTAGGATTGTACGTTTAGTCATACCACTAATGTTCCTGCCTTTTCTGTGTTGCAATCATTACACTATAAGATGAGGATACTAGTCAATATAGAATATTTTAATTGCACAGAGTTTCTAAAAAAAGTGGCTGCTCTAAGCGAACAGCCACTTTCCCTGCAGGGTGTCAGAAAAGCATAGAAAACTGGGAGGGGAACTATGACAACTCTGACACTATTAGTATCGGAAATAATTTTCTAAGCTTTAATGTTTCAATAATTGACATTTTTATAAATTTTAGTCATTCTATGTTTGCAGAAAATTAGTATATTCGTACATATGTAGAGGAGGAACTATGAAAGTTGCAATTAATGGATTTGGACGAATTGGTCGTCTGGTTTTTCAGTCAATTGTAGAACAGGGTTTGCTTGCTAAAGATAAAATCAATATCGTAGCAGTAGTAGATGTAACCACTGACGCAGATTATTTTTCTTATCAGCTCAGATATGACTCTGTTCATGGCAAAATGAAAGCTGATATCACCACTAAAAAGAGTAATCCATCACTGGCAGAGAACGATATTCTCGTGGTTAATGGCCACGAAATTCAGTGTGTTATGGCTGAAAAAGAAGTAAAAAATCTTCCCTGGAGCAAGCTTGGTGTTGAATATGTAATTGAAGCAACCGGTCTCTTTACCGATGAAAAAGCATATCAGCATCTTGAAGCAGGTGCAAAAAAAGTTCTTATTACAGCTCCTGCAAAGAGCAAAGATGAGTCTAAAAAAATTAAAACCTTTGTGATGGGCGTAAATGAGCATGAATATAAGGCTGATACTCATCATGTAGTTTCAAATGCTTCTTGTACTACTAACTGTCTCGCTCCTATTGTATATGTTTTGCTTAAAGAGGGTATTGGTGTAGAAACTGGTCTAATGACAACAATTCACAGCTATACTGCTACCCAAAAAACTGTCGACGGTGTTTCCAAAAAAGATTGGCGCGGCGGTCGAGCAGCTGCTATTAACATTATTCCTTCTACAACCGGAGCTGCAAAAGCAGTCGGTGAAGTGTTGCCTGAAACAAAAGGTAAGCTTACCGGTATGAGTTTCCGCGTGCCAACTCCCGATGTTTCTGTTGTAGATTTAACTTTCCGTTCCGCTCGCGACACCAGTATCGAAGAAATCAATGATCTCCTTAAAAAAGCAAGCCAGACCTACCTTAAAGGCATTTTAGGTTTTGCAGACGAAGAAGTTGTATCAACCGATTTTATTCATGATGCTCGTTCTTCCATATATGACAGCTTAGCAACATTGCAAAATAATCTGCCCGGCGAAAAACGATTTTTCAAAATTGTTTCCTGGTATGACAATGAATGGGGTTATTCAAATAGGGTAGTTGATTTGCTTAAATACATGATGAGCAAATAAGTTTGTTTAATAGGCAACGGATACTTCATATCGAAGTATCCGTTTGTTTAATATAAAGATTGATACATACAATTAAATGCACAAGGAGTTATTCTATGCTCAAAACAATTCGTGATGTTGCTATAAAGGGTCAGCGTATAGTCATGCGCGTTGATTTTAATGTTCCTATGAAGGATGGAAAGGTTCAGGATGATACGCGTATACGTGCTGCACTCCCAACAATTCAGTACATACTTGATCATGGAGCTAAGTCATTAGTACTCATGAGTCATCTGGGAGATCCCAAAAAAGATGCCAAAAAAGCAAAAGAAAAAGCCGAAAAAGAAGGCAAAACCTGGGACGAACAGGCTTACATGAACAGCAAACATCGCATGCGTCCTGTTGCAGAGTATCTTTCAAAACTGCTTGGCAAACCTGTAGCATTTGCAGGTGAAGACGGCTGTTATGGAAAGAAACAATTCATCGAAAGTCTCCCTGACGGTTCAGTCATCATGCTTGAAAATACGCGATTCCATCCGGAAGAAACCAGTGAAAATGCAGAGGAGCGTGATAAGCTAGCAAAAGAACTTGCCACTTATGGAACTATTTTTGTCAATGATGCTTTTGGTACAGCACATCGAGATCATGCGTCAACTGCATCAATAGCAAAATTTGTTTCCACATCTGTAGCTGGGATGCTCATGGAAAAAGAAGTAGCTCATCTTGAACCCATGATTACAAATCCGCCCAAACCAATGACAGCTATTATCGGCGGTGCAAAGGTGAGCTCAAAGATTGCCGTTTTGGAAAGCCTTTTAAAAAATGCTTCCACGCTGATTATTGGCGGCGGTATGGCATATACCTTTTTAAAAGCTCAAGGCTACTCGGTCGGCCAATCACTTGTAGAAGATGATTACATTGATACCGCCAAGCAGATTCTTACTTCTGCACAAAAAAATAGTGTTACAATATTACTTCCTGCTGACCATATATGTGCCGATCGATTTGATGCTTCAGCTGCACCAGTGTCTGTAGATTCTGTACAGATACCAGAAAAGCTCATAGGCATGGATGTAGGTGTAAAAACAATTGAATCCTATAAAAAAGCAATACTTGCATCGAAAAGTATTATGTGGAATGGCCCGGTAGGAGTCTTTGAATTTGATGCCTTTGCAAAAGGAACTGAAGCTGTAGCAAAACTTGTTGCCGAAGCTACTAAACAGGGTGCAATGACCGTAGTAGGCGGAGGAGATTCTGTTGCTGCCGTCAATAAATTTGGACTTGCTGATTCAATGACCCATGTTTCAACTGGAGGAGGCGCATCACTTGAACTCTTAGAAGGCAAGAAACTTCCTGGTATTGAAGTGTGCAGAAAATAATAGTGAGCGGTTTACATAAACCATTCAGTTTTACTTAAAACAAGAACTATTAAGGATATTATATGAAACATTTATATATTGCAGGTAACTGGAAAATGCATAAAACAATCGAAGAAGCAGTATCTTTTGCAACTGCACTTCGAGAACGCCTTGCTGCTGCTCCTCATAAATTAATGGTGGCCCCGCCGTTTACAGCGCTTGCATCTGTTGCACAGGTGCTCAAAGGTTCCAATATCAGGCTTGGCGCACAAAACATGGGACAGGATGAGAGCGGTGCTCATACGGGAGAAATTTCTCCTCTCATGCTCAAAGAAATTGGTGTATCAACTGTCATTTTAGGGCATTCTGAACGCCGACACACATATCTTGAATCAAATGAGCTTATTAATAAAAAGGTTCTCTTAGCTTTAAAACATAATTTTGAAGTGATTCTTTGCATTGGAGAGACCCTTTCTGAACGGGAATCGGGAAAGCTTGAGCACGTTATTCAGGAACAGCTAGAAAAAGGCCTTGCTGGTGTTTCAAAAGATGCAATGCGTAATATTGTCATCGCATATGAGCCAGTGTGGGCAATTGGTACAGGAAAAAATGCAACACCTGATGATGCTGAAGCTGTCCATGTGTTTATTCGAAAAGTGCTTACCAGAATGTACAGTGACGATGTTGCTAAAAACACTGTGATCCAATACGGCGGTTCTGTAAAACCGGAAAACATACAAGCACTCATGGCTATGCCGAATATTGATGGTGCACTTGTAGGCGGTGCTTCCTTAAAGGAAGATCAATTTGTTCCAATTGCAACTGTTGCGGTATAATTTTGACTGACCTTGAAAGTTTTATTTATTTTTAGTATGGTACACGGTACATAACGTGTGTGTTGTAATTCAGTTTTAATGGAGATACAAATAGTATGGGTGTAATTGGAATTATTCTTTTAGTTGTGTTTGTTATTGTCTGTGTGCTCCTGATTTTCATGGTAGTTATTCAAGACCAGGAGGGTGAGGGACTTGGCGGGGTATTTGCAAATGCTGGCAATGCAGCATTTGGCGCTCGATCAACCAATGTTGTGATTAAATTTACCTATGTGCTTGGTGCTCTGTTTTTTGTAATTGCATTTACGCTTGCAATACTGAATAAAGGACCAAAACCTGAAATTGCGCCTGTAGTACCTAAGCAGGAGCAGGAAATCATTCAAGAATGGCAGTCAGAACAAACACCGCCTACTACTGAATCAACCGTGCTTCCTGGCAGTGAGACAATGGCTGGCTCTTCATCCGAAACCACAACAACAAACAAATAAGTTTTAAGCATTGCACAAAGGGCTGTTCTTTAAAGCGGAGCAGCCCTATTTTGTTTTTTTCTACCTGATGGCATCAAAACAAACAATGAGAAATTACTATGAATTACTCGGAATAAGCCAGAATGCTGATGAAAAAACCATAAAAAAAGCATTTCGTAAAATAGCAAAAGAAAAACACCCTGATTCGGGTACTGGCTCCGATGAATCAATGCGCCTCATTATCGAGGCATATAAAATTCTTTCAGATCCATCAAAACGATTTGCCTATGATCGTTTATTAAAAAAGCAAAAATTACAGGATGAAATTAAACCTTTTGATTACCGCGAATGGCTTCTCGAACGGCTTGACAAAGCTGAATATGTAGTAAAACTTATATTTTATGATTTGCTTCATGATATGGAAGATGAGGCGCTCGAGCTCTATGACACCATTAAAAATAATTCCGATGCTCGTTTTGAAAGATTTTTTGAACGCAGCGAAGCTATGGATGCTGAATTTTGCATTGCAGAAGAATATATAAAACGAAATCGTTACCACGAAGCATATCTCATTATCAAACAGCTTGTTGTTAAAGAATTGCAAAAACCAACGTTCGGATACTTTTTTGAGGTAATTATTAGTGTTCTTAAGAATTTATTTGAAAAAGAATTAAAAAAATATTTAAGCACACAGGAAATTATTAGTGAATTGGATTTTTTTAGTACATTATTGCCTGATTATGATTTTCAGAAGTGGCAGCTTAAGGTAAAAGCCGGAATATATAAGAAAAATAAGCAAAACAAAGAATTAGCGGAAGTTCAATTCATGTTGACTCAGCTCAATAATAAAAAAAGACAAAAAGGCATGGGATCGAAAATACAAATATCATGATATCTTGAAAAAAAAAACGATTTTCTTTAACCTATTGCAATATGGATTGTTTAATCAATACATGAGCTTAATCAATGATTGGAGAGTTATAATGAAATGTAAGCGTTTGCTAGCAGTACTATTGGCTGCATTATTTTTAGGAAGTATGTGGGGGCAATCCTCCTCACTTGGGACACCGCTGGCTACTGTTAAACTCATCCGGACAGAAATTATAACCGAACAGGCTTTTAAGCAAGATGTTCAAAAATTAGAAGCAGCTATGGGCCGGCAATTGACAGAAGAAGAACGAAAAAAATTACTTGATGATAAAATTAATGAAATTCTTTTTTTGCAAATGTGTGAGCGCGATGGTATTCGCATAACAGACAGTGAATTAGATGCATATATTAATCAAATGAAAATGCAGTTAGGTAATGTAACTAATGAACAGTTTGAAAAGTACCTTAATGCACAGGGGATCACACTTGATGCCTTAAAAAAAGCATATAAAAATCAATTGCTCTTGCAAAAATGGGTCACTACAGCAAAAGCTAATGAAATTAAAGCTATTCCGCCTATTTCAGCGGATGAAGTTTTGAAGGCTTATGAAATGTATCGATATAAGCTCGTTCGTCCCGACACTGTTCGTATCAGTTTTTTGTATTATCCTTTCAAGGATAAGACAGATGTTGAAAAGAAAAAAGCTTATGAAATTATGCGCGGGCTTTTAACAAAACTCCAAAAAAACCAAGAAACGTTTGATGCATTGCGCCTGAAATCTCAGGAAGGTGGCTATTTAGCAAATAAAGATAGTGTGTATTTTGAGAAATCAGATGTTTTTATGCAGCAGTTTGGGAAAGCAGTGTATGATACAGTTTTCTCATTAAAAGAAAAAGAGATGTCTGGTATCATTGAAACAGAGACAGGTCTCTGGATTATCATGCGCTATGAATTTTATCCGCAGAAACAGCTTGAACTTACTGATAATATGAAAATTGGCCAAACTGGCACAGTTCAGGACTACCTCGGACAGCTCTTACTACAGCAGCGGCAGAATGAGTTTATGCAAAAAATACTTGCTGAGCTTTTTGAAAAACTCAGAAAACAGGCTGAAATAAAAATAATCGGTAAACCATAATTTATGTCATCGCGGCGAAAAGCAAGAATATTGGCATTCCAGGCACTCTATGCCTGGAATACCTCGCATATTTCAATAGAGGAACTGCTAGCTTTCTCATGGGTAGAGCAGGAAAAGTTGCAAAAGCTCGATGCTGAAGCTCGTCTTTTTGCAGCGTATCTCATTAAAGGCACCATTGAGAACATCGAGTCTATTGATAAAAAAATACAAGAACATCTCAAGCATTGGTCAATCGATCGTATACAAAAAGTTGATTTAGCATTGCTGAGAATTTCAACATATACACTTATGTTTCAAAAAGATATTCCGTATCAAATTGTTATTGATGAAGCTATTGAAATTGCCAAAGAATTTGGAACCGATGAATCATATCGTTTCGTAAACGGCGTACTTGATTCTATCAGAAAGTCTTTACAAGAATAATTGTATAAAAATGCTTACATGAGGATTGCAGCAATAATTAAAAAAAAGTTCTTCACTGTAACAGCGCTCATTACTATCACCTTTATAGCTTGTTCAAAAAGTGAAGCTGATTTTTCATTATTGCTTGCACGAATTGAACAACGACCTGGCAGTGTTTCAGAAAAGCTACTTACAACTATTATCAATAAAGCTGTTACGATACAGCAAAAAATGGCATTACTTAATTTTTGTATTTCTTATGATCAGGAAAGTGGGCAACCAATATTACATACTCAACACAAACAGCTAATTTTAAAAAGATTACTACAAAATAATCATAACGAAACAATACGATACTGTGCATTTTCAATTTTATATGATGAAGGTTGTATTGATGATATATTCTATTTCTTAAAAACAGAAGATATTAGTCTGTATCCAGAATTTTGCTGTGAGCTTTTCCTGACCTATCCAGAAAGAATTTTCGATGTTTCCTGGATAACACCCGATCACTATGCTTTACTGGCAGCAAAAACAAATAGTGCAGAACTCTATGTACTTGCTTCAGTACATTGCTTTTTGCTGAATGATAAGGAACATGCTCGCTTGTTTTTGGTTCAAGCGCTTGCTAATGGGATTCATGTGCATCCGGTTTTATTGTGGTATGCGGGATTGTATGAAGCCTTACTTGAACACTATGGAGCATCTGCTGATTATAGTTCATTGGTTTATGTGCTTGATGCTGCTTATGAGGCAGGCCGCTTGGATATAATTGAATCATGCCTGCAAAAAATTGAAAACAGTGGTACTGTAACAAAAAAAGTAAAAAATGTACGTGCTTATTATTATTATAAAAAATCTCAAGAGTTTGCCCAAAAAAATAAAAATATGCCCTGGACCCATACCTATCAAGAAGAAAATGATTTTTTACAAAAAGCATTTGCTCTTTTACAGGATGACAGCACATCGTTTTATAATATTGCTTCGTATGCAGCTGTACTGTTTCATAGTGGAAATTTTGAAGCATACTCGCAAGTTATTAATTGTCTTCCTGATACTGCTGATTTTGAGTATTTAAGATTTTTATATGCTTTGCAATTTAAAAAATCTAATTCGCTTAAATCATATCTTATTAAAATAATTACGACTTCTTCTAATGCTCAACTTGTTGAGGATGCCTTTCTGACACTCATACATCATGAGTGGTGGGAAGATTTTGCAGTTCTTTATAAACAAGCAAAAACAAATAATTTCAAAATCAAAAACAATTTTTTAGATTTTGTGTTTTTTTTAATTGAGAGTGATAAAATAGTACAATCTGATACTTGTTTTGATTTATTAAATATGACATCGGAGAGTTATTTTGTATCCATAAACAAAGCAAAATTATATTTGCTGCACAATAATCCAAAAGAAGCTGAAATTATCTTAGAAGATATTTCTAAAAATGATTTATCTGTTCATCTTCGCAAGTATATTTGTGACCTATTGATTGAGGTTGAGAAAACATTGCATAATGAAGCTAAGTTGCAATACTATATACAGCAACGTGATGAACTTCAAAGCCGTATTACTGCAGTGAATATTTCAAATTAGGTCTTAGATTGCTCTAGTTAGTGTCAGAGCTATAGAATTGTATTGAGTTGCTGATGTTAAGGATGATATATGCTGAGATTAAAAACATCTGAGGATATAAAAGGAATAGCAGATTCCTGTGTTTTGTTATCAAAATTATTTGATGTCCTTAAAAAGGAAATAAAAGCAGGAATTACTACAAAATATCTTGATGATATTACGCGAAATTTTATTTATGACAATAAAGCCGAACCTGCATTTCTTGGCTATATGGATTATCCTGCGGCTTTATGTGTTTCGGTAAACGAAGAAGTTATTCATGGGATTCCTGGGAAACGCGTCTTAAAAGAAGGAGACATTGTCAGCCTCGATTGCGGAATAAATTATAATGGGTATTTCAGTGATGCAGCGCTTACTGTTCCAATTGAACCTATTGCTCCTGAACTTCATACCTTGCTTACCATTACAAAGGAATGTTTAGATCTTGCAATACAAGCAATTAAGGTCGATGCTCGAGTACATGATATTTCGAGAGCAGTATTTAATCATGCTAAAAAACATGGATTTGGTGTGGTACGTGAATATTGCGGCCATGGAGTAGGGTTCTCGCAGCATGAAGATCCTCAAATTCCTAATTATGTCAGTTCCGGGCCTAATCCACGACTCAGACCAGGAATGGTCTTAGCGATTGAGCCTATGATTAATTTAGGATCAGACGCAGTGTATGAGTTAGATGATGGGTGGACTGTTGTTACTGCAGATAAAAAACCTTCTGCTCATTTTGAGCATACAGTGGCAATAACAGCAGAAGGTCCTCTCGTTTTAACAAGCTGGTAGTTTGCACCTTTCAATGTTAATGTATTGTATTGTCTTGTAACAATTATATACTACAACACTTATATATAGAAATGAGAATAACATATTGCTTAACAGGGGGTAATCTATGTCTATACAAAAAATGTTGTATTCTCGCAAATTTTTTATTGTTAATGTAATTATATTGGGTATACTCATTGGATTTTTGTCAGCATTTTTTATTTTTGGCACAGGTGCTTTGAAACCTAAAACTACACAGCAGCTTCCGGGATCTAACACTGTATCAAAAGCTGCACCGCTGACCGAACGTGATTCTGGAGCATTGTCATATGCAGAAAGTCTGCAAAATGCATTTAATGAAGTAGCACAACAAGTAATACCATCAATTGTTGAACTGCGTGTTACTGCACAAGCACAAACACAGATTCCTACATTGCCATTTCCATTTTTTGAAAATATTCCTAAAAGTGCACCGGAAGAAGTAGAGGGCTTAGGGTCAGGAATTATAGTCAAACAAGATGGCAAAAACGTATATATACTCACGAATAATCATGTCGTAGATGGTGCAAAAACAGTTACAGTAAAACTCTGGGATGATTCTGAATATAGCGGCAAGATTCTAGGAGTTGATAAACGCAGAGATCTTGCAATTGTACAATTTGAGTCAAACAATCCAGTTACTGTTGCTACATTGGGCAATTCTGATGAAATAAAAGTTGGCGACTGGGCTATCGCAATCGGAAGTCCACTTGGTCTTTCGCAATCGGTTACCGTTGGTATAGTCAGTGCTGTCAATCGAAATGGCGGCCCTGATGATAATATCAATGATTTTATACAGACTGATGCAGCAATCAATCGAGGCAATTCAGGCGGGGCACTTGTTAATATCCGAGGAGAAGTTATTGGCATCAATACCTGGATAGCTTCACCGAATGGCGGCAATATTGGGCTTGGATTTTCAATACCAATCAATAATACAAAACGTGTTATTGATGCGTTGATAGCAAACGGTGTGGTAAAATATGGATGGCTCGGTGTTACAATACAGGATGCCGATAAAGAACTTGCTTCTGCCATGGGGTTGCAAACACAAAAAGGTGCTTTTATTGGAAATATCTTTGTGGGAAGCCCGGCACAAAAAGCAGGATTGTTGCCTGGTGATTTTATAATCGAAATAGACAATAAACCAGTAACTTCTGCGGATCAAGTAATGAGAATTGTTGGAGAAATGGAAGCTGGTAAACGCTACTCATTTACTGTGCTTCGTCAGAATAAACGGCTTTCATTTTCTGCTCAAATTGCTGAACGAAAAGAGCTTAAATCAGAAGATTATGCAAATCTCTGGCCTGGTTTTTCAGCTGTTGCTATAAACGAAAAAATCAGAGAAACTCTCAACCTTTCAAAAAATCAATCTGGAGTTGTTATCGTTTCCATTCAAAAAGACAGTCCTGCTGAAATTTTACAGCTTAAAGAAGGCGATGTGATTATTAAAATTAATGATAAACCAGTTGCTACACTTGCCGAATTTTACTCACTGTTGAATAGTCCGGATGCAAAAAAAATCCATTTTACGATTCTTAGAAATAAACAGGAACTGTCAACACTCTCGTTTGTACGGAAATTTTAATTGACTTAATCTTTTCTGCAGTGTAGTATAACTGTCAATTATTTGAGGAGATAGCAGCAATGAAAAAAGATTTTATTTCTTACGATATTGTAAGAAACAATGCGCTAAAACTTGCACATAAAATTGCTTCTGATGGATTTATTCCTGATGTTATCTATGCCTCATTGCGAGGCGGCGCATATATTGGCAATGTTATTTCTGAATATTTTAAGCTTATTCGAAAGCATGAACGCCCAGTGTTTTATGCTGCTGTGGTTGCAAGATCATATACTGATATTAGACAACATGGCAAGGTGAGGGTTGACGGCTGGACTTATTCTCCAGACCATTTGCGGCATGGTGATAAAGTCCTCCTCGTCGATGATATTTTTGATTCTGGAAGGACTATCAATTTTCTTGCTGAAATAATTTTAGATAGGGGAGTGCCTCGTGATGATTTAAAAATTGCTGTGCATGATTATAAAGAGATTTTATATAAACAAGAAAAGCCCGAAATAATTCCAGATTACTATTGCAGAAAACATGTGATTCATTCCGAAGCAGAAGAAATCTGGATTCATTATATGAGCCATGAATTAGTAGGGTTAACACATGAGGAAATAGAAAAAAACTATACCGACCCTGAAGTGCGGGCAATTCTTAAAGAAGTGATAAAATAGAACATGCCATATATAAAAACAAGGAGGTTATGCTTCCTTGTTTTTATATCTAAATAATTGTTCCTGAAGGAATTATTGCGCCTTTGGGAATTACAATAATTCCATCAACAATAAAGTAATTATCATATTCACCATCAACACGTTCCAATGAATCTATCCCGATTCGGCAGTTACTGCCAATACGTGCGTTTTTATCTATGATAGCTTTTTTGATAATAGTACTCTTACCTATGCCAATATTAGGAATGCCATGTTTTTTATTATAATCTTGCTGATCTGGCGTTTCATAATAATCCGCACCCATGCATACAACACCATCCAAACTTGCGCCCGAATCAATAATGGTGCGGATGCCAATAATCGATGATGAAATTGATGAGTTAGTAATGATACAGCCTTCCGCTGTGAGCGATTGATTTATCGTACAGTAATTGAGTTTAGAAGCAGGCAGATTACGTTTATGTGTATAGATTGGCATCTCTTCATCATAGAAATTAAATTCTGGTGTGATAGATGTTAAATCAAGATTCGCTTCATAAAAACTTTTAATTGTTCCAATATCCTCCCAATAACCTTCAAAAATATAAGAATTTACTGGTTTACCCGAGGCAAGTATTGCTGGAATAATTTCTTTGCCAAAATCATTGGTATCAGAATCCAGACATTGTTCAAGAAGTTCAGCATCGAAAATATATATACCCATTGAAGCGAGGTAGTCTTTGCCATCATGCTTGTTACGTTTAAATTCAGGTTGAATTTTATATTCATCAATATTGCGTGTCGGTCCTGGTTTTTCAAGAAATTCGAGGATCCTTTTTTTTGTATCGATTTTTGCAATACCAAACGCGCTCGCTGGTTCTCTTGCTACTGTTGTACATGCGATTGTTAAAGGACATTGAGATTCAAGATGCTTGTTAAACATATCGGCTAAATCCATTCTGTACAATTGATCACCAGAGAGGATTAAGTAGTGAGTAGGCTTATGAGGACGAAAATGGTCGAGATTTTTTCTGACTGCATCTGCTGTTCCTTCATACCATCCTGAATGTGTAAGCGTCTGTTCTGCTGCTAAGATTTCTGCAAACCCATTAGAAAATGAATCAAACATATAGGTTCTTGCTATATGCAGGTGTAATGATGCGGAATTGAATTGTGTAAGAATATAAATTTGTTTAAAGCCAGAATTAATACAATTTGATATTGGAATATCAACAATTCGATACTTTCCGCCAAACGGAACAGCTGGTTTAGCACGATTTTTTGTAAGCGGATACAATCGTGTTCCTTTACCGCCGCCTAATACTATTGAAAGTACCTTTGCCATAACAAGACCTCCATAATCTAAGTACTAAAAAATAATTCTTTCTAATTTTTTTCTCTTTAACAATAATTATAAGTGATTTCTTAAAAAAATGGAATTTTTTTATTAAAAAATGGTTAGTACTGAATGAAAAATGCTTATGTTAGAAACTATACATATTTAAGTAGACAGAATATACATTATGTGTAGTTAAGTACGTGAAAAATAATTGCCCAAACGTTGGGACTACGCTCTTTTTTAATTCTTTGCAATTTATAATGCTTTAATTCTATTAAGAAATAACTATTCTTTTGTTATCTAGTTATAGACAACAGTTAGTACACCTATTTTAATTGCTTTACTAAATATCGGTTTTAAAATGCTTGTATACCCATATGAAACAGCGTACAATTGTATGTAATGTTGAGGATCTTGATCATTGGTTGAAGCTTTATAATCGCTATCGGTTTGATCAGGCTGTATTGAAAAAGAAATATTTGCTGTATCTGTATTTCGAAGCAATTTTGTAATTTCTGTATTGTCAATTTTAAACAGCAACTCATTGTTAGTCGTTAATTCAATAGTTAATAAATTGCTTGTTGATGGAATAAGATTTTTTGTAATTACGAAGCTAGATTGTTCTGTATTATTATATAGCCTGTGATAATTTAATGCATTAGTTGAAAGTAAATACGAAATTATTGAAGAACCGGGAATGATATCGGCATCTTGTCTAGCCGAAAAATTAGCTGCATCAGTGTCTGCATCGGTTTTAGATGCATAAATTTTGTAAAATATATCTATACCTAAAAATTGCGGCTCATATTGCTCTGGAGGATAAAAATTAATAGATGTTGCTGCTTCAGAATTTGGACGAGGCTGATATAGCAAATATTGCTGCGCATCTTCAATGCCACAGGAGCTTACGAGAAACGCAATCAATACACATGAAAGTGTTATATGTATATTTTTATAAACACTCACCTATTTTCGCGCCTTAATTTCAGCCGGAGGTGTAATATCTTCTAGACAATCAACAAGTTCATAAATCAAAACAGGCTTGTTTTTTCCTTTAACTCGTATGTTGTCAAGTTCTCTCACAATAAACTTATCTTTAATATGTGCATACGTGAACTCCGAGATTATAATTTTTGTGCCATACTCTTTGTTTGTTGATTCAAGCCTTGAACCTAAATTAACAGGATCTCCCATGAGTGTATAGTTCATACGCAATTTTGAACCCATATTGCCAACTGTCATAATATCTGAATTGAGTCCAATACCTATATTAATTCGTTTGCTTTCAGGCCACTGTGCATTGAGTTCTGCCAATACCTGTAGCTGTTTGAGAGCACACTTACAGGCTAATTCTGCGTGATTAGGCTGAGGCAATGGAGCACCCCAGAATGCCATTATTGCATCACCCATATACTTATCAACTGTTCCGCCATAATCAAGAATAATATCGGTCATCGCAGTTAAATAGATGTTTAAATGGTTTACTAGTTCTTGCGGGGTCATATTCTCAGATAACGTTGTAAAACCACGAATATCAGAGAAAAATACGGTAAGTTCTTTATCTACTCCACCCAATTCAGGTGGATTCTGAACTAATTGATCAACTACTTTAGGGCTCAAATATTTCCCAAATGTTTCCCTAATTGCCTTTTTATCTTTTTCTTCAGTAAATGCTCTATAAACAACAATTGAAATAAAGGTAATAAAAACAGGGAATGCAATGGTTGGATAAGGTAAAAGTAAACCGTTTTTTTCAAAAATAAAATCAACAGCAAAGAAATATAAGATTAAAAATCCAGCAACAGTCAAAAAGCTCCATATTGTTGAGGTTCTCGAAGTCATCAAAGTTATAAGCAACACGCTTACAAGCAGAATTAATACTGTTAATTCCTTTGGCAATACGGTTATATAATTATTTGTCAGTATAGTATTTAATGCATTAGCATGAATTTCAATTCCGTACATAAGACCATACGGAGTTTGCTTCTCATCTTCTGCAATACCATGACTAAATGCACCAGTGAGCAGTATTTTGTTTCTTACAGCGAGTGTGCGGAGCCATTTTGCACTGTTTTCACCAGGATCACGTTTTGCATATGAGGCATATGAACGCAATGCAAATGTCTGATATCCTCCTTCTGCATTTGAACGCGGTCCCATGTAGTTAATTAACATTTGTCCTGCATCATTGATTGGGATGCGTACTGTTTTAATTACTTCTCGTTTCCCTGGTTTGACAAGTTCTCCAGTTTCAGAATTATATTCATCTAACGATCGTTGCACAAAATATGGTACTAATTCATTAGTATCAGGATCTAAAATCATCGGGTTGGGAATTTCGATATATTTACCTACAACAACTTTTACATCATTAAATGATTTGTGAAAATAGTTGAGTGCGAGTGATAATGTTATTGCAGGCACAAAATAATCACGATAATGCCTGATAATATAGTAGCTATCTCCAGATTCATTAACTTTTTTAGGTGCATACATGGCTAAGTCATGTTTTAATTGATTGAGCGTTTTTGATGTAATTGGTGTTGCTATTGGGTGAATTCTACCATTAGTATCAATCCAGGCAAGATATTCAAATTTTGATGTATCAACTGTATATCCTGGAGTAATATCTTCAAATTTTATGGTTTTAAGTAATACACGCGAACGTAAAATCATGGGCTGTTGGCGAAATACTTTGTCAAAATCAGGTAAAAAACTAGCATGACCATAGCCAGCAGAAGCTTTAGCTACTTCTGGCAAAGGAGGATCAAGCGATACAAAATCAGCAATTTTTTGCCAATTGCCTTTAATATTGGTTATTGTCCCGTGTTTAGCATAAAACTCTTGCTGACGCTGAAATCGCGGTGAATCAATTGTAATTTCTTCTCCATCAGAAAGAATAGTTTCAATAAATACACGCTGAGATTCCTCGATTGCCTTAAAGAGCGCAGCATCTGCTTCTGGACTTTTCCCAGGTTCATTAAAAAAAATATCGAGCAGCAATGCACTTTCACGTTCAGTTTGATCTTTTATTCTTGAAAACGCATTGATAAGATTAGCATGAATCGCGCGTGAAAAAGGCCACTGCCCAAACTCGCTTAATGATTTTTGATCTATGGTTAAAATAATAATGTCAGATGAAATGTTTGGATTAACGTCCGCTTTCGTAACACCTTCTGCACTATATTTTTTTTCATTTAATTCTTTAATTTGAAAATGTAAATCGAGTGTTTTTAATTCAGAATTATCAAAAATCCGTGTTTCAAGAAGCAAAAATATGGAAATTATTAGAATAACAGATGCTAAAATAAAGGAAAAACGTTTTGATTCTAAAATTGCAGGACGTTTTTTAGCCATACACTACCTCCTGTACACACTTATGTAGTATACAGGATATATGAAAAAATTCAATAACATAAACCAGGGAATTCTCGCATAAACATTATGCTTATTTCACCTGGTTTATTGATTCTTAGTGTATGTTGTTGAAAAAAGATATACGTGTTGTATTATGGTATTTTTTTATCAGCTTTTAGTGCAATAATTCTGCTCTGAGAAAGCTTAGTCCAATCATCATTAGCACCTGTGGCAATTAAGCGTGTGTAAATTTGTGCAGCTTTTTGAAAATCCTGTTTTTGCTCATAGAGTCGTCCAAGAGTAAAAAGTACATGGTTTTTAGACAAAAAGGAATTTTTGGATAAACTGGCATCAAGCTTTTCAAGCATTTCGATAGCTTTATCAATATTGCCGGTTTCTTCATACATTGCAGCTGCATTTTGTCGTGCGACATCAGCAATATAATGTTTGCTGTTTAAATCAATTAGCTTTAAATAGGTATCAAGTGCTTTTGGATAATCTTTTTCTTGGATAAAATAGTCAGCTTTCAGTAACAGTGCTTGTAATGTTGATACGCTTTTAGGAAAGCGTTTTACCAAAGTATCAATATCAGCTAAAACAGCAGCTACCGCCTGTTCTTTAGTGATTTGCGAAGCTTCATATCGTTTTGTAAGAATGTCAGTAAAAGCAGTTTCTATTTTATCAAATTGCGCAACAGCAGTTTTTTCTTGCGCTGTATGTATTACGGATATAATCCCAAATACAATCAGAACACCAATAAATACTCCAGCAATCCCTAATAACAATTTTCGAGAGTTAGTAAAAAATTGTGTAAATTTTTCAGAAAAGCTTATTTTTTCTGATTCATGTGTCATAGTTGTGTTACTCCTTTTGCACGGTGATGTTTAGTTCTTTAATTAAACGTGATAGATATGTACGCTGTATATCTAATTCACGAGCTGTTTCAGTTTGATTCCAGTTATGAGCTTCAAGTGCTGCTTGAATAAAGTGCTTTTTAAAGATATTGAGTGCATCTTTAAGGTTCATTCCTTTATACACAGCAATGTCATCGTTTTTAGTGCCTATTAGTAAATCGTGTGAAGAAATTAGTTTTTCTTTAGTTATTACAATAGCTCGTTCTATAGCATTTTCAAGCTCACGGACATTGCCCGGCCATGAATAGGAAAGCATTGCATCAATAGCATCTTTGGTAAAACCGGTTATTTGCTTTTTAGTTTCCCGGGAAAACTTCTTTAAAAAATGATTTGCAAGTTCAATAATGTCATCTTTTCGTGAACGCAGCGGCGGAATATGAATTGGCAGTACGTTGAGCCGGTAATAGAGATCACTTCGGAATTCACCTTTTTTGACGAGTTCCTCAATATTCTTGTTTGTCGCAGCAACGATTCGGACATCAACAGAGATTGTCTCGCTTGAACCGACTTTCTCAAAGGTTTTTTGTTGGAGCACCCTGAGCAATTTAGCTTGAAGTTTTAGTGGAAGATCACCGATTTCATCGAGAAAGATTGTACCCCCATCGGCAAGTTCAAAGCGGCCCTTCCTGTTCTGAATGGCATCGGTAAAAGCACCTTTAACATGACCAAATAGTTCACTCTCCAGTAATCCTTCAGGAAGTGCTGCGCAGTTAACCCGTATAAAAGGTCCATTTTTGCGCAAACTTTGTAAATGGATTTGCTCAGCAAAGAGTTCTTTACCTACTCCGCTCTCACCAAGAATTAGTACCGATGAATCGGTTTGAGCAATTCTGCTGATTAATTCAAGTTTGGATAATATTTCGGGGCTTTTTGCAATGAGTACATGATACCCTTTGTCTTCGGAAATTTGGTTTCGTAAAAAGCCGATTTCTTCTTTTGCTTTTTCAAAATAATGTGCATTTTCAATTGCAATTGCAGCTTGAACAGCAAAAATTTCGAGCCATTCGAGATCGTCTTGTGTAAAATATTTATTATTTTTTTTATTGAGTATTTCAATAACGCCAACACATTTATCCCTAATCAGCATGGGAACAGCTAAAATACTGTATGTTGGAAAATCGATAGATTTTGAAATTTCACTATAAAACCTGGAATCTGTTTCAACATCATTGACAATGAGTGACTGACCTCGCTCTGCCACCCAACCAGCAATGCCTTCACCTGGATTTAAACAGAACTTTTTTACATCACGTCCCTTTGGCCCCAGCGCTATTTCAAAGTATAGTTTACCGTCATCCTGATTTTTAAGAACAAGTGAAGATGCTTCTCCTTCTGTAAGACGAGTTGCTGACTCAAGTATTTGAGTCAGCAACTTAGTGGCATCTCCATAGTTTGAATTAATCAGGGTATTTATTTCGAGTAGTGTTTCAAACTTTACTGGATCGATTTTTGTAAGCATAAAAATGCTTATTTACCGCCTTTGCCTTTTAAAAGATCTCCCAATGTGTAGCTGTCTGAGTTAGTTCCAGCATCTTCCATAAACTTTGAAAGCTCTGCCTGTTGCTGCTGTTTAGCGAGATCCTTCATTGATAATGCAAGTTTTTGCTTTTGAGGATACAGTTCAATGATTGCAGCAGTAATTTTTGTGCCAGGCTCAAGCTTTTTGAGAGCATCTTCTGCTGATTCATTCTCCTGGAGTACAAGATTAGATTTGTGGAGCAATCCTTCAATATCGCCTTGAACCTTTACAAATGCACCAAAATCAGTAATTGAAGAAATTGTTCCTTCGATGATTGAACCAACCTTATAGGCTTTTGCAAGATTTTCCCAGGGATTTTCAGACATTTTTTTAACAGAAAGACGAATATTCTGTTGTTCTGCATTTGATTCAGTGACAATTGCTTTTATTTCCTGATTTACCTGTAAACCGCTTGATGACGCCTTACCTTTTGAAGTCCAGGAAAGTTCCTCGTAT
Source organism: uncultured Treponemataceae bacterium (assembly GCA_964630305.1). Taxonomy (GTDB): domain Bacteria; phylum Spirochaetota; class Spirochaetia; order Treponematales; family UBA12059; genus JAKPPT01. The sequence goes on from CAZVTR010000010.1 coordinate 49,282, forward strand.
GGCAGGAAACCATCAATGCCTTCTTCCAGGTTTACAAAAGCACCAGCATTTGTTAATTTAACTACTTTACCGGTTATAATCTTGCCTTCAGGATAGCGCTCTTCTATAGTCTCCCATGGGTTTTCCTGAACCTCTTTGAGGCTTAAAGAAACTTTTTGCTGATCAAGGTCATAACCAAGGATTTTGCAGGATACAATATCACCAAGTTTCAGCATTTCTTGCGGCTTTTTAACTCGTTTTACCCATGAAAATTCAGAAATATGTGCAAGACCTTCAATGCCTTCTTCCAGTTCAATAAATGCGCCATAATCGGTGAATTTTGTGACTTTTCCTTTGACAATATCATGCAAATGGTATTTGTTTTCAAAATTTTCCCAGGGGTCACGAGTAAAATGCTTGAGTGAAAGGTTAATTCGTCCTTCCGCAGGATCTAATTTGATTACTTTTACTTCGATTGTCTGACCTTTTTTTACAAAATCTTTTGGACGAGTTACATGCCCCCAGCTCATATCGTTGATATGTAAGAGGCCATCAAAACCTCCAAGATCGATAAAAGCACCAAAACTGGTATAGCTCTTCACAATGCCTTTTACAACATCGCCTTCTTTGACTGTGGCAAAAAAGTCTGCCTTATTTTTTTCATTTTGTTCTTCAAGCCAGCGCTTTCGGTTGAGAACAATATTTACCCGGCGATCGGAATATAATCGTTCAATATAAAACTGTGATTTACATCCGATAAGGTTTTCCAGTTCCTCTTTTGAACAGTATGCTTTAGAAACCGGTAGGAATCCTTTAAGACCGTAGCCTAGGTCAACTTCATAGCCGCCCTTTATTTCTGATGTTATAGTACCTTCTACTGTTTTATGATTCTTGTATGCATCGGTGAATGCCTTCCAATACAGCTTTTCATCAGCTTTTTGCTTAGAAATAATGCTTTCACCATTTCGTGATTCTTTTTTTAGCAGCAAAACAGTAACAGCATCACCAACTTTGGGCACTGCAGTGAACTCTTTAATATCAATTCTGCCTTCACTTTTTGTCCCAACGTCAACGAATACTGAATCGCTGGTTACCTGTACCACTTTACCCTCGACGAGGGTACCTTCTGTAACTGTGTCCAGGTTTCGCAAATACGCTTCCTGTAACTGTGTTTGAATGGTCTCTTCAGAAGGATTAGAGTCATTCATTACCACTTCCTTATCCATATGTTTCCCTTGTAATTGAATTTTGTTGTATACTTTCTCATAAACTTCATCTATGGTCAAGTATGATGTATCAATATAGTATGCGTCTGGAGCTATCACAAGACTTCCAAATTCTTTGTTCTTATCGATATAATCTCGGGCAATAATTGCATTTCTTATTTCATCTAGTGACATAGTGCTTGTACCCTGATTGTATCTTCGCAATGCTCGAGCATCAGGGCTGGCATCAAGATAAAGTTTGACTTCTGCATTTGGAAACACTACCGTGGTAATATCTCTGCCTTCCATGACAATGTCATGATCGACAGCAAGTTTTCGCAATTGCTCATTAACAAAAAACCTTATTTCTTTAATAGCGGAAATTTGTGCAACAATTGCATCAACTGCATCAGTATGGAGTTTCTGAGTAACATCAGCGCCATTAAGCAAAACTTTTTGCTCTGAATATGTAATAGTAATATCTTTGAGGGATGCAATAAGTTTTACAGTATCCTGATAATCAATCGTATGTTCCAGTGCCCACACGGCAATGGCACGGTAAAAATTGCCAGAGTTGACATGTAAAAACCCTAGCCGCTCAGCGACTAAATGAGCGATAGTACTCTTTCCTGTTCCAGCAGGACCATCAATTGCAACTATCATAATTACTGACCGCCTTTTTGAAGTATAGATATTTCTTCTTGTGTTAGTGTGCGCCAGGATCCTTCGGGAAGTCCTTTTATTGTGACAGGGCCTATTGCAATGCGCTGCAATATTCGTGCATGTAAGCCATACTGTGCAAGTGCTCGCCGAATTTCTCTATTTTTACCTTCATGGAGCGTAATTTCTACTGAATGAGTAGTGACATAATGAACTGAAAGGGCTTGAAGCATTTCTCCTTTATCCTCAATGCCATGAACAAACGCATCAATAAACTCAAACGGAATTTTTTTATCGGTTTGCACAAAATATGTTTTTGTAATTTCTGATGATGGATGCATCACTTTTGCTGCAAAAGCTCCGTCATTAGTAAAGAGCAATAAACCCGATGAATGGTAGTCTAGCCTTCCAATGTTATAAATACGAGTGGTATTAGTTATTTCTTTGAGTAAATCAACCGCCTTAGGTCTATTATGTTCATCGTGCAATGTACTCACGTAGCCAGGCGGTTTGTTGAGGACTATGTATACAAAGTTTTCGATTGGGAATACTGGTTTTCCGTTAAGGCTTACAGTATCTCCAGGAAATACTTTTGTTCCTAGCTCCTTTACTATAATGTTATTTACCGCAACTAATCCTTGAGTGATAAAGGTTTCTGCAGTTCTCCGTGATGCAACACCACAATAAGCGAGATATTTTTGTAATCGAATGCCAGAGTTAGTGTCATCGTGCATTGGTTAACCCAATTCTACATCAAAACGTTCCTGTTCGGTTTCATCAAGTTTTGGCAAGTCTGCGATACTTGATAATCCAAAGAAATCCAGGAAATCCTGTGTAGTCCCATACTGTATAGGCCGCCCTGCTACCTCTTTTCTGCCAACTTCTTTAATAAGCTTTTTCTCTAATAGAAACCGTATCATCGTATCCGCAGAGACACCTCTAATTGCTTCAATTTCAGCTCGTGTGATTGGCTGTGAATATGCAATGATTGATAATGTTTCCAGTGCTGCTTTAGATAACTTTTGTTCTTTATGTTTTGCATATCGATCGCGAATTTGTTCCCAATATTGTTTTTTGGGAAACAGCATCCATCCATCATTGAGGTGTAAGAGCTCTAATCCGCGATTTTCGCTATGAAGCTGTATGCCAAGTTTTTCAAGTACAGTTTCAATTATTGTTGTATCAAGTTTACATATTTTCGAAAGCTGTTCGACGGTCACTGGTTCAGTTTCCATATATAAAACAGCTTCAAGCAGGGCTGTTTCTTTTTCAAGATCAAGTTCCATCATTGTCCCTCGCTTATAATTTTTGTTTCGGCTTTTCGAATTAAAATTGTTCCAAACAGTTTATGCTGTGCGATTGAGATAATTTTATATTTTACAGCTTCGAGCAATGCTAGAAATGCACAAACAATATCCATTATAGAATTAGGGCGCACAATGAGTTCCTCAAATTCAAAACTTTCTTTTTTTTCAAGCAATTCATAGATTAAAGCTGATTTTTCGTTGATTGATACTTCTTCAAAAAGATCAATAATTCGTTCACGCGACATTGATTTTGTGAACCTCGTGAAGGTTTGCAACAGATCCCAGACATCGATTGATTCCCAGAGATTATCATCTTGAAACGGAAGCATGCGTTGAACATTTTTTTTCTCTAAATAAAACTCTGTTTCTAATTCTTTTTTTTCAATAAGCTCTGAGAGCTTTTTATATTTTTGGTATTCAATAAGTTTATCGACAATAATAGAACGCGGATCTTCGATCTCTGCGTCTAAATCAGTTTCTATAGGGAGGAGCATTTTGCTTTTAATATAAATGAGGGTAGCTGCGAGTGCATAAAATTCAGTTAAATCATCCAGGTCGATAGAATCTGTATTAGAAAGACACTCAAGAAACTGGTCGGTAATTAGTGCAATAGGAATATCATAAATGTTTACTTCATTTTTTTTTATTAAATAAAGCAATAAGTCAAGCGGCCCCTCAAAATCTTTTAATACAAAACGAGGTTTTTCTGAGTCAAATACCGTCTGATCAACTGAGTAATTATTAGCCATAATAGATTACAAGATTATATAATAGATGGCGACACCTCGTAAATGCCTTGTTCCTCACAATTTTTTAAATATTCAGCAAGTAAAGTATTTTCTCCTGGAAGTTTCAATTTTGGTTCAAGGTCTAGGAGCGGTAACAGTACAAAAGCGCGTTCCTTAATGCCTGGATGCGGAACAATTAGTTCTGTTGAAGCAATTTGCTCATTGCCATATAGCAAAATATCGATATCGAGCGTTCGTGGTCCTTTTACTATCTCTACTGAACGGTTCCTGCCATATTTTTTTTCAATAGACTGAGTAAATGCTAAAAGATCATGTGACACTAATGCAGTGGTTCCGCTTAGTACAAAATTTAAAAAATCAGGCTGATTGGTAACATATAATGGTTTACTGGAGTACAGCGCTGATGCCCGTATATCGTACACATGCTCCGATAAATCTTTGATTGCATTATAAAAAATTGTACGGCTGTCCCCGCTATTAGATCCAAAACCAA
>CAZVTR010000010.1:53774-57316 GCA_964630305.1 uncultured Treponemataceae bacterium
TTGATTGCATTATAAAAAATTGTACGGCTGTCCCCGCTATTAGATCCAAAACCAAGATAAACTTGAATCAGAATAGTGCTCCCCGTTCTTCTTCACTATTTGGCTTATTAGCCTGAGGCTTTGCTTCTTTGACAATTTTTCTTGCCTCCTGAGCAGCTTTTTCATTGAGAGCTGCGGGTTGTGCTAGTTGTGTTTTGCCAGGGAAAAGCATTGCTCTCACTTTGGTATCGATTTCATTAAAAAGATCCTGGTTTTTTTCAAGCAGTTCTTTGACATTATCTCTGCCCTGTCCCAATTTTTCTTCTCCGTACGTGTACCAGGCACCCTTTTTGTCAATAATGCAGCAGCGGACGGCTGCATCGATAAGGCTGCCGCTTGCCGAAATTCCTTTTCCAAACATAATTTCAAGTTCAGCTCTTCTGAATGGAGGCGCAACTTTATTCTTTACAACTTTTACTCTAACCTTATTTCCAACAGCTTCTTCATCACCTTTTTCAATGGTTTCGATTCTTCGTACTTCGAGCCGTAGTGATGAATAAAATTTTAAGGCATTGCCGCCAGTGGTTGTTTCAGGATTGCCAAACATAACACCAATTTTCATTCTAATTTGATTGATAAAAATTAGTATTGTTTTAGATTTATTGATGGAACCGGTTAATTTACGAAGCGCTTGACTCATGAGCCGAGCCTGAAGTCCTACATGTGAGTCTCCCATGTCGCCTTCAATTTCTGCTTGCGGTGTTAAAGCAGCTACTGAGTCGATTACAATGATATCAACTGCTCCAGAGCGAATAAGTGAATCTGCTATCTCTAGTGCCTGCTCGCCATTATCAGGCTGGGATATGAGAAGGTCATCAATGTTAACGCCAAGATTTTTTGCATATACTGGATCGAGCGCATGTTCTGCATCAATAAAAACAGCTATGCCGCCTCGTTTTTGACACTCGGCAATTGCATGCAGAGCTAATGTCGTTTTACCGGAAGATTCAGGGCCGTAAATTTCAATTATTCTGCCTCGAGGATAACCGCCTACTCCAAGTGCTTCATCAAGCAGTACCGATCCTGATGGAATAGATTCTATAGAAAGTGCCTGCTGATTAGCACCGAGTTTCATGATTGCACCCTGGCCATATTGTTTTTCAATTTGCAATTTTGCTGCTTCAAGCGCTTTTAACTTATCTTCCATTGAGCTTGCAGAATTGAGTGCTTCATTTTTTGCCATATGCGGATCTCCTTATATTCAAGTTGCCAGTATGACTGCTATAGTGAAAACATCTATCAGCATCTGAAACTACTATACATGCTGTTATCACTCCTTGCATGCATATGCTTCATGATATACAACTATTTCGATTTATGCAATTGAAAAGGTTAACGCTGACGGATCGTTTCTATTGGCTTTTTGCGTACTATCTCATGCACCGATGTAATTGCAACAATGCCAGATAGCGATGCAGTTACAATAACAATTAATATAATTTCCTTCCAGAGAATAGTAATGGGAATATAATCAAGATAATATGCTGGATCTAACAGCGATGCAGTATGAGCAGTATGTCCAAACAATGCTTGCACAAGATTGACAAGTGAACCAATACCTTTAAAAATTTCATTAATAAACTGGCTTATCAGTATTCCCGGTATCATTCCTATAATTGAGCCCAAGAAACCAATAATAAAGCCGGCAAACAGCAAAAATCCGGCAAATTCATGGGGCTTAATCCCAATACACTGCAAAATAGCAAATTCCATACTCTTTTCGAGAATCATCATGCGCAATGAGCTTAATATATTTATTGCAGCAACAAGTACTGTAATTGACATGATAATAACAAGCAGTGTTCGTGTACTTTGCAAACTGTCATTCATTGTTTTATTGAGTTGTTTCCAGTCATATATTCGATATGTGCCCGGAATCGTTTCTGCAATTGCTGTTTCAAGTGATTCAAGATTGCTTGATGGAATATCAGTCTTAATTCCAATAAGCATTTGCTGACTGTTTTGTGAAACAACCCGTTGTGCAGCTGATTCATTGATAAAAACCCATTGTCCATCGAGCGGCTGATACCCTGAAGAAATAATGTCTTTTATAATGAAAAGTGAGAACTTTGGGAAAAAATTATCGTATGTACTCTGTGTTGTTGTAATGAGGGTGACAGTATCGCCTATTTTTAGCGAGAGCTTGTTGGCTAGAGCTTCTCCAACTATAATCTCTTTTGAAGTATTAAAATGCAGTCGATTTGTTTTTGCATGCAAGAATTGCTGTACTTTCGGTTCAGAAAAAAAATCATTTGTAACCGCACGAATTGATACCCCTTCATACTGAGCATTGGCAAACAGCATTCCAAAAGAACGAATTTCGGGTTGGGCATATACAATATGGTCGAGCTTTGCAAGCTTTTCGATATCTGCTTGTGAAAATCTATGATTGCCAACTGGCTGCAGCTGAATATGATAGGAATCAAGCTCGATAAACCGCTGAATAATTCCATACATCATTCCATTAGCTATATGAAATACGACTACGAGCGGAATCATGCTAATTGCTACACTAATTATGGCACCTCGGACGGCTTTTTTGGCAAGATCATGCTTTTTGCCAAGTTTTCCGAGAATCAAACGCCATGTCATAAATGCAAGCGGGGTATATTTCATAGTGTAAATAGTTTTCCTTCATGGATACGAAACTGAATTTCTGTTTTTTTCGCAAAATCGATATCATGAGTAACTAATAGCAATGTTGTATCAAATTGACGTATGGTTTCAAGTAATATCGTTTCAATAATATCAGCATTGTTTTCATCAAGATTGCCAGTTGGTTCATCTGCAAGAACGACTTTAGGTTTATTGATAAGCGCCCGTGCTATTGCTACTCGTTGTCTTTCTCCTCCAGAGAGCTGATCTGGATAATGGTTTACTCTATGTTCAAGACCAACTATGGTGAGCAGTTCTCGTGCTGATTTTTGTGCTTGTTGTTTGTTGCCATAGAGAATTAAATGAGGCATCATAACATTTTCAAGTGCAGAAAAATCTTTTAAAAGAAAATGGAATTGAAAAATAAATCCAAGTTTTTCAGAGCGAAATCGCGCAAGCTCAGTTTCGGAAGCATCATGTACAGAAAAATCATCAATAGAAATGCACCCTTCTGTAGGACGATCGAGACCTCCAAGTAAAGACAGTAGCGTGCTCTTTCCGCAGCCGCTTGGGCCTGTTATGGAAACAGTTTTACCGATAGGTACTTCAAACGATATATCTTGAAGGATGGTTAATTGTTCTGCTTCTGTATAAAAAGTTTTAGTAACATTTTTACATGAAATTACTGTGTTGTCATTCATAACGAAGCACCTCCTGAGGCCTGAGATATGCAATTCTTCTTGAAGCATACCATGCGCTGATAGTAGCAAAAAAACTTGCAACAAAAATAATAATTATCAAATCTGAGATTAAAATTGTATGCGGGATCGATACAAGATAAAATGAATTTTGTGAAAGAATTTTCACAGCTTCAGAAGCTGACTTAGGAGTAATAGTATCAATAAAAA
>CAZVTR010000011.1:0-54293 GCA_964630305.1 uncultured Treponemataceae bacterium
AATAGTATAAATGCCGTAAGCTTTAGTGCACAGTATCGACACTCATTACATTTTTATAGTTCCAAGCTGGTAAACTGCCAGAATGTAGTGTACGATGATTACAGTAGTATGGGTGATTGCTGTGCGGAAAGGGGTTGAGAACGTCTATGATTACCTACACGAGTGAATACTTTGAAATTGGTGCGGGGGATTCAGTTGTAATACGGCACTCGATACATGAGCCTGCATTATTTATTGGAACGGGTGAACCCGTAGCCGATTTTTATCGAGGCAATTTTAAAGTATACGATAAGCGCGTAAAACGGGTTGCGCTCAGTAAGTTTTCCTGTAATACAATAGGGGATACGACTACAATTCATTGCTATGCCGACAGCACATATCCAGCGATTGAGCTAGTTTATGATGCGCGAGCGGAAACTATTTCGGTCATGTGTATCGATTCGGACTATAACCGCATCTGGGTTCGTTGCTGTGCAGAGCCGGAAGAGGCTGTCTGGGGAGGCGGCGAACAGTTTTCGCACCTCAATCTGCGGGGAAGACGCTTTCCCATGTGGACTGGCGAACCTGGAGTCGGCAGGGATATGACAACACGGATGGCAATTATTGCTGAAATTGCCGGCAAAGCAGGTGCACATGAAACGGCTACCTATTACCCTCAGCCTACTTTTATTTCTAGCAGACACTATGCGCTGCACTGTATCATCGACCGCTATTCGGTGCTCGATTTTACTGCATCAGTGTTTCATGAGTTTGAGTTCTGGACTCATGAGGTAAAACTCCAGCTGTTTGCCGGATCTACTATACCTGAAATTGTTCAAAAACTTGCGCAGTATTTTGGGCACTCAGGGCATCTTCCTGAGTGGGTATATACAGGAGCAATTATCGGGTTAAAACGCGGTTTCCCACGGAATCTGGAAATTCTTAAAATGATACTGCAAGCAGGCATACAGGTAAGCGGCTTGTGGTGTGAAGATTGGTGCGGTGTACGGGAAACGTCATTTGGCACGCGGCTTTTCTGGAACTGGGAGTGGAATCCTCATCGGTATCCTGATTTGCCTGAGGTCATACGAGAACTGCAGGAACAGGGTATTCGGTTTTTAGCATATAACAATCCGTATCTTTGCAGCGATGGAGAGCTCTTTAAGGAGGCTGCGCAGCTGGGATTTTTAGCTAAAAAACAAGATGGTTCCTGGTACACGATTGATTTTGGCGAGTTTGATTGCGGTTTTGTTGATTTTACAAATCCAGAAGCACGCACCTGGTATAAAGAGCGCATCATTAAGAAGAACATGCTTGATCTTGGTATTGCAGGATGGATGGCCGATTTTGGCGAATATCAGCCTGTCGATATGGTAACCGCATCGGGGGAAGATGGCTGGGCACTACATAATCGGTGGCCGGTGCTGTGGGCTATGGTCAACAAGGAGGCGATAGCAGAGCGGCACCTCGAGCATGAAATACTCTTTTTTATGCGTGCCGGATATACCGGGGCATCGAAATACTGCAAGCTGCTCTGGGCAGGTGATCAGTGTGTGGATTTTTCCCGTCACGATGGCATGGAAACAGCTATCTGCGCGGCGCTCTCATCGGGCCTCGTAGGCAATGCGGTCTCTCACAGTGACATTGGCGGCTACACAACGCTCTATGGCAATGTCCGCACAGAAGAAGTGTTTTTGCGCTGGTGCGAAATGGCAGCGTTTACTCCCGTTATGCGCACACATGAAAGCAATCGGCCCGATGAATCGTTCCAGGTGTATCAATCGGAGCGTGCGCTCAAGTTTTTTGCACTGATGACAAAGCGGTACCATATTCTCGTACCCTACCTCAAAGTATTGGTTCAAGAAGCGATAGAACGGGGCATACCGGTTCAGCGGCCGCTCTTTTTTCACTATGAGCATGATGCTAAAACCTGGAGCATTCATGATGAGTACCTCTATGGCACTGATCTGCTTGTAGCGCCGGTTCATAAATCAAACATTGCACGCTGGTCAGTGTATCTTCCACACGGTGAAACATGGGTGCATCTCTGGACGGGTAATGAATATACAGGCGGCAAATACTATACAGTTTCTGCTCCTATTGGGTTTATTCCGGTTTTCTATAAAAAAAATAGTAACTATATTCATGTGTTTAAGGAATTGGCAGAAACAAGGTACCAGTAAGTACGCAAACGGTACTATAAGCATCTATCCCCTATAGCCTCAAAACATCAAATTTGATAGCATAAGCGCTAAGTAATGTGTAAGGGAGTTAGAAACATGGCTGTAACTGCAGATATTATCAAAACACTGCATCCGCTTGAAATACGTGTTTTGCGAACATACAAACCTGGCGACCGATTGACTGCCAGTCTGCTTTGCAGTGCTTTAGGTTTTGTTGAAGGGCAGGCAAATCAGGTATATGCCTGGCTTACTGCAAAACAGCTTGCACGAGATATTGAACGCAAAGTTTTTAATGTTTATGAACTTACTGATCTCGGTAAATCGTGGCTTGAAAAGGGCACTCCGGAGCAACGGCTCATAACCTATCTTGAAAGCCATGGACCTGAGTTTATTCCAGCTATCTGCACAGCGCTTGGCCTCGAACAAAAAGATGTTGGCAGTGCATTTGGACGGTTAAGCAAAGACGGCGCTGTAGGCATGACTGAAGATAAGCGGGTTAAGCTTATTGATAAACACAAAGATACGCTCTCGCTTGCTATTCAGGCTGTGCTTGGAAAAATACAGCAAGCAGGCGGTTCAATGAAAGAGTTTGATCTTTCAAAAGAGGAACAGACAACTGCCGGCAGCATTGCAAAAAAACGCGGCTCGGGTGATGCTCCGCTTAAGCTTGTAGAGCGCGAAACGATAACATGGACGTTAAACGATGAAGCATCAGCAGTACAGGCAGAACTCATGTCGATGCCGGATCAGGAAGAAATAGGAGCGCTCACGCAGGAAATCCTCACAAACGGCACATGGAAAAATGCACGGTTTAGACCGTATACAATAACTAACCGCACCTCGCGGATTATTCCCGGAAGACATAATTCATATGTTCAGTTTCTTGAAAGCGTAAAAGACAAATTAGTATCACTTGGGTTTGAAGAGTTTGACGGCAGTCTTGTTGAAACAGAATTCTGGAATGGGGACGCGCTCTTTATGCCACAGTTCCATTCTGCCCGTGATATTCATGATGTTTACTATGTTGCGGAACCAACCCACGCTGATACTATAGAAGAACCCTATTTTAGTCGTGTTGCTCAGACGCATGAAAATGGAGGATCAACTGGTTCACGGGGCTGGGGATATACGTTTGATCGCGCCTTCTCACGCAGACTCATTCTCCGGAGTCAGGGCACGGTGCTCTCTGCGCATCAGCTTCCTCAAGCAAAAGTGCCGGGAAAATACTTTGGCATTGTCCGCTGTTTTAGATACGATAAGGTTGATGCTACACACCTTTCTGATTTTTATCAGACCGAAGGTATTGTGCTCGGGGAACATGTATCATTACGAACATTGCTCGGATTTCTTGAAATGTTTGCAGTTGAAATTGCCGGCGCAAAAGATGTGAAGTATGTGCCCGGTTATTTTCCATTTACAGAGCCTTCTATTGAAGTTCACATAAAACATCCGGTGTTGGGCTGGTTTGAGCTTGGCGGAGCGGGAATCTTCCGTCCGGAAGTTACCGAACCGCTCGGTGTCCGTGTCCCGGTGCTGGCATGGGGTATTGGCATAGACCGCATGGCGCTCATGGCGCTTGGTCTTAACGATCTCAGAGAACTCTTTTCATATGATATAGAAAATGTGCGATTACGAAGAACGATGGTGAGGGGAAATCATGCCTAAAATAGATGTTCAGGAACAGCTTTTTTTTGAATTACTTGGCAAAACAATGTCTATTGATGAGCTCGAAGCACTGCTTCCTGTCGCAAAGGCTGAACTTGATGAAAAGCCGGACATGAGCCAGCCGGCTCACGAGCGGACACTGAAAATCGAGCTCAATGATACTAATCGTCCCGATCTCTGGTCGACGGCGGGGCTTGCACGCCAGCTCAGGACATATCTGTCGGGGACTACGCATGTGTATCCGTTCTTTTCAGCAGAAGGCAATTTGCAAAAAGCTAAATACACAATCAATGCCGATGCTTCTGTTAAAGATGTACGTCCCTACATTTCTGCATTTGTTGTGAGCGGCAAACCCATTAGCGATGCTATGCTGCGGGATGCTATTCAGACGCAAGAAAAGCTCTGTTGGAATTTTGGCCGTAAAAGAAAATCAGTTTCCATGGGGTTATACCGAATTAACCTCATCTCATGGCCGGTTACCTATCATGCTGTAGAACCGCTCAAAGCAAGTTTTGCGCCGCTTGGTTTTGAATCGGTCATGAATCTTGAAACAATTCTCAATGAGCATCCTAAAGGCAAGGAATACGGACATATACTCAAAGGCAACAAACGGTATCCGCTTTTATCTGACAGTAAGGGACATATTTTATCATTCCCGCCTATCATCAATAGCAATGATATTGGTGCAGTGCAGGTTGGCGATACGGACCTGCTTGTTGAATTCACGGGTACTGATATCGTGAGCGTTGCACTCTCTGCTAGCATTGTTGCCTGCGATTTTGCCGATGTCGGGTATACCGTAGAGCCTGTCGCGGTGAACTATGCATATGATACACCGTTTGGGAAGACTCAGGTGTATCCTTACTATTTCCAGCTCCCCGCTACGGTCGATATCGCTAAAGCATCGGCACTGCTCGGGAAAAGCATCAGCACTGAAAAAGCACGTGAGGCGCTTGCACGCATGGGGGTTGAAAGTGAAATTCATGGCCAGTTTGTAAAAGCATGGCCGCCATTTTACCGCAATGACTTCCTGCATCAGGTTGATCTCATCGAAGATATCATGATTGGTATTGGAATGGATCAATTTGAATCTGAAAAGCCGCAGGATTTTACAATAGGTCGATTAACACCAATAGAGCAGTTTTCACGATTAGCTAAAAACATTATGGTTGGGCTCGGTTTCCAGGAAATGATTTATAACTACCTTGGAAACAGACGCGATTTTATCGAGAAGATGTGCCTTCCCGATGAAGGGGTGATACGCATCGCAAACCCCATGACCGAAAATTATGAGTATGTCCGTCCATCAATATTGCCAAGCTTACTGCAATCAGAATCGATGTCAGCAAAAGCAGTATATCCTCATAAAATATTTGAAATAGGAAAAGTTGCATTTATCGATCACAGCACAAATACGCACACGAGTACCAGGCAGCGTCTTGGATTCCTCGTGGCTCATGGCACTGCAGATTTTAATGAAGCAGCCAATATTGTAAGCGTGCTTGCGTACTATTTAGGAATACCCTATGAGGTTATTCCTTCGGAGGATGTCCGTTTTATTCCAGGGCGTCAGGCACAGCTCATGCTTAACGGCAAGTCAGCAGGTGTTTTTGGCGAGGTACATCCTGCAGTACTGGAAAATTGGGATATTGCAATGCCTTGTGTCGCAGGTGAATTTGACTTAGAATGTATCATGCAGGAGCGCAAGTAAAGAGCGTAACAAAATATGGAACAGACTGCAGTTATAGTAACAATAAGTGAACTTCTCATATTTACAATAACTGCAGCTCTTTCAATTGCTGTTTGGGTACAGGCTCATGAACCGGAGTGGGTTTTAATTAGTTTAGGTATACTGACTGCTTTTTTGAGCTTTATTGTGACAGTGCTGGCAGGGTATGGGCTTTTGCCACTGTATTTAATACCGGAGCAATTGCGTTATATTCTGCAGGCATGTATGGTTATAATTCCGCTCTTATTTTTTGCAAGTGCTTTTATTGTGTACAGTAAACGGCATTCTAAATCGTTATAATAAAATTATTTTAAAAAGCAGTATGTTCAGCTTTCAAAACGGCTCAGCTCTTCTGCAACGCTCTCCCATGCGGTATGGAGTTCTGCGAGCGCTTTTTCAGTTTCCTCAATCTTGCAGTGCAGTTCTTTAGCTTTTACCGGGTCGGAATAATTTTCTGGAAGTGCGAGCGCTGCCTGGAATGATTGCAGTGTGTGTTCTTTTGTTTCAATTTCTGTAAGTAGTTCGCTTTCTCTGCGCTGTAATCGACGTAATTCGGCTTTCTTTTGTTTTTCCTGCTCCCGATACTGCTGAGCGGTGCTTGTGCCAAATGTCTCTTCCTGTTTTATTGTTTCTGGCTGCTCTGTACTTGCAAACTGTTCACGCTTTTGAAGGTAGTAGGAATAGCCGCCATTGTATAATCGAGGTTCTCTGCCGCATGAAAGCTCAAGCACTTCTTCCGCAAGGCTGTCAAGAAAAAATTTGTCATGTGAAACAAATATAACTGTTCCCTTAAAGTTTTTGAGTGCTTCAAGTAAAATATCTTTTGAATCAAGGTCGAGGTGATTTGTAGGTTCATCAAGCACAAGCAGGTTAGCCGGGTGCATGAGCATTTTTAAGAGCGCAAGCCGGGATCGTTCACCGCCCGATAAAACCGATACCTTTTTGTAAATGTCATCGCCACGAAAAAGAAATGCGCCAAGCAGGTTCCGCACCTGAGGAATTAGCTCAAACGGGCAGTCTTTTTCTGCTTCGTCAAGTACGGTTTTAGAATCGTCGAGGTTATATATGGTATCCTGTGAAAAAAATCCAACAGTTATGCCAGTTCCGTATTTTAATGTTCCTGTAAAGTTTTTATCATAGCCTGCAATTATGCGCATGAGCGTAGTTTTACCGGCACCGTTAGGCCCAACGAGAGCTAATTTTTTACCGGAATCGATAATGCGAGAAAAGCTCGGTATAACACAGAGTGAGCCATAATATTTTGAAATATTTTCAAGGGTCAGCGCAATAGAGCCGGAGTGGGGAGGCTCGGGGAGCCGAAAATGCATGCGCTTAAACCCTTCCGGAATTATGATAGGCTCTATTTTTTCCAGCTGTTTTATACGGCTCTGTACGAGGCTCGCTTTTGATTCATTGTATCGGAACCGGTTAATGAATTCTTCAATTCTGGCAATTTCTTCCTGCTGCGCCTCCCATGCCTCGATGAGAGCGGCTAATTCTTCCTTTCTACGCTTTTCATACGCGGAATAATTGCCCGAATACCGTTCAAGTTTGCCGTTCCACAGTTCATATACTTCATTAACGCAAGCATCAAGAAATGAGCGGTCATGCGATACAATGAGATAACCGCCATGAAATTTGTCTAAATATTGTTCAAGCCAGGTGCGTGCTTCTATATCGAGATAATTAGTCGGTTCGTCGAGGAGCATAATATCAGGGAATTGAAGCAGCACATGAGCAAGTCCAAGCCGCATCTGCCAGCCCTGCGAAAGTTCTTGCACCTGCACATCAACCATTGATTTTGTAAAACCCAGACCGGTGAGAACATCATAGATGCGCTCTTTTCTGCGCCAGTAGCCCGAATTGTCAATCGTTTCAACAAGGTGATTGAATTCTTCAAGCAGTAATTCTAATTTTGTTTCGTCATACTGTTTTTGTTCAAGGCGGAGTCCAAGTTCATCCCGTTTTGTAATGAGCGCTTCAATATCACGATAGGCTGTTTCTGCAGCTTCATAGACTGTGCATCCGCTGAACTCAATTCCTGATTGGGGTAGGTATGCAATTCGAGTGCCTTTTTGTATAGCCAGCTCGACGCTATCGGGTTCAAAAATTCCAGCAAGGATTTTCATGAGTGTTGTTTTGCCTGCTCCGTTTGGACCTGCCAGTGCTGCTCGTGTGCCGTCTTTTAAGTAGAGTGAGGCATTGTTAAAAATTGTGCGTGCTCCAAACGCATGAGAAAGACCGGTGCACTGGACAAATGGCATTAGCGTGATCCTATCGAAAACTCCAGAGGATTTGTGCCAGAAATTGTGAGCACTTGTTCGTATATGCAATCATCAGCAGTAAGCGGCATGAGAATAAGCTTTCCATTGCTCATTTTATATGCAAAGCTTCTGGATTGTTCAGGTTTTTTATCAAAATAGAGCGTAAATGCTCCCTGCCATTCTCCTTTGAGTTCCTGGGTAAGAAACCTGTCCATAGCAATAGTACCTGTTGTGCCGGCATCGTCTGGGAGTATGTCTGGAACAAGCGCACTGTACTGGTCCCATGAAAATTTCCCGCTTTCATAGAGCAGTAATGTTCCATAAGAAGAATTCATAAACATACTGCCGTTACCTAAAAAGCTTTTAAGCCGAGTAATTCTATTGGTTTTTTCGGTTGTAATGAGCCTTTGAATATCGATCGTACTCACAGAAAATATGAGGGCAACATCATTATTCGCTGTGCGTTCAATAAATGGAAACTTCTCTGGAATGTTTTGCATGTCTTCCTGGGGAGGAATGCACATAAGTTTATTATCCGCTGTAACCATAAAGCGAAGCTTTGAAGGTTCGGCGCGATAGCTGCCGTCACTATCTCTGTAGAATTGTTCTGCAGGATATGTTTTTGAGAACCATGGCAAATTGATAAATATTTTTGATTCAGATCCATAGTAGAAAAATCCGAATGTGGTTTGAAACATGGTGAGGTCATAAATACCCTGTTCAGCCAGAGTGGAAAAATATGCAGGCCTCCAGATTTTCTGAAGACAATCCGGTTCTGGTACAGGCTGCTGCTGAGTTGATGTATTGGCTAGTGGCTGTGCTATATCGATTATCGTGAACTGGTTTGAGAAAATATATCCGCGGGTGCCATCTTCTGCTAAAACAAGATACCAATCGCCTTGTAACGCTTGGTTGCCGGTACGCACTTCTACACCTTTTACCTTTTTGAGTATTTTGCAGCGCTCATTTTCAAGAAACCGATACACCTGCTTTGAGAGATTATCGGGTTCTTCGCGCATGACAAGACCTTGCCGTTTAGCCTGGGCAAATAAACTTACGTAGCTTGCATATATTTTTGCTTCCTGAATGGCTTTTCGTTTGCTTGAAAACTGTTTAATTCGCCAGAGAGCAATTTCTTCTTTGCCATTAGTTCCCGGTACACCAGCAATCCAACAGCGAGTTATGTTGGATTTAAAGTACAGGGGGACGACTGTTCCTGTGGCAATTCGAGAATCGTTTGCTGCCCACAAAATAAGTCCCCATCCTTCGCGTGGAGCACAAGAAATTGTGAACAGTACCAGGATAACTACTAGCCATAAAAGAATACTATTTTTGTATGAAACACGACTGTGGTATGCAGTATAATTCATCATAGAGGTATACTATACAAAACTTCTGAGCTCTTGTCATGTAGTACGGTTCTCTGTACTATAGAAAGTAGGGTTACATACATGATGCAAAAAACAACAGCTATTCTGGAAATTGGCTCATCGGGCATCCGCCTGCTTATTGCAAATATTAATACCGGAACAGAACTATTTGAAATACTCGAAAATGAATCTAAACCTACTATGCTCGGCTCAGATGTTTTTTTGCACGGTATGGTTTCACTTCCAGTAATCAATGAATGTGTAGAGACGCTGCATGCATACAAAGAACTCTTACAGTCATATGGCTTGCATGCCCGGCAGGTTCATGTGATTGCCTCAAGTGCTCTCCGTGAAGCTTCTAATAAAGATAATTTTGTAGATATTGTTCTTATGCGGACAGGGTTTAAAATAAAAATCCTGGAAGACCTTGAAGAGAATCACTATATGTATTTTGCGGTAATGCATGCACTAAGTCGTGAAGCAGAAAATCTTACTGCTAAAAATGCAATTGTCATTGAAACCGGCGGCGGCTCTACTGAAATTTTGCTAATAAAGAAAGGACAAATTGAGGCTGTACATTCATTTCAATTAGGTACTATTCGCATTGCTTCGGCAGTGCAGGCTGTAGATGGTTTTCCGGAATCAATTCATAGAATTATACAAGATCAGGTTGGGTCTATTGCATCGAAATTAAATGCTGAGCTTCCGTTGCAGAGCATAGAGCATGTAATTATTATGGGGAGCGATGCACGGCTCTTAGCATCGACTGAACATGCTGATTTTTATGATACATACTGGAAACTTACAACAGAAGCATTTATTAGGAGCAGTGAGAAACTTGCAGAATACTCTGAAATGCAGTGTATTCAGCAGTTTGATATTGATGCCTGTGATGCTGTAACCATGCGGTATGGCCTCCTCATACTGAGGGAATTTATCAAGCATACACATGCGGACACAGTGTTTGTTCCTGTATACTCTATGCGGGAAGGATTCTTGTTGAGTCTAGTGGTATCAGAAAAAAATAAAATTCAAAATGAGTTAAAAAAACATATTTTAGCATCAGCTAGGAGCATCGGAAAAAAATTTCACTTTGATGAAAACCATGCTAACTGGGTGAGAAAAAATATGCTTAAGCTCTTTGATAGCCTGGAGTTTGTTCACCATCTTTCCAAACGTGATCGTCTCTTAGCTGAGCTTGCTGCACTCCTGCATGATATTGGTGTGTATATACGATTAGGAAGCCACCATAAGCATTCTGAATATATTATCAGTAACAGCGAAATATTTAGTATAACTAATGAAGAACGAATTATGATTGCATGCATTGCACGATATCACAGAAAAGGCGGTCCAAATCCTGCTCACACTAATTTTATGTACCTCGATAAAGCTGATAGAATTCGGGTGCTTAAACTATCGGCACTGCTCCGTATTGCAGATGTGCTTGATCATAATCATAACCAGTCAATTCAGGTTGTTTCTGCAGAGCGGAAAAGTAATACTATTATAATATATACTGATAATGCTTATGAATTAAGTTTATTAAAACAGGACATTGAAAAAAAAGCTGATATTTTTGAATATGTCTATGGATATGCAGTAACGGTGGTGTAACTATGAGTGATACTGAGCTTGAAAAATACTATGGTAACAGAGAAAAAGCAATTTTAGCATTTAATAAAATGATTCTTGAAGAAGCAGGTAAACAGGAAGTGCCTTTGCTCGAGCGGCTCAAATTTTTAAGCATTTTAAGCGGGAATCTTGATGAGTTTTTTATGATTCGAATTTCCGGACTTCGTTCAGTAATGCTTGAAGAGCAAGTTTCTGCAATTCATAGCAAAAAAAACGGACAGGGAATACATAAAGAACTTCTCAATGAATTATATCAGGAAGTTCATGAAATACATGCTAAACAGTATGCATGTCTTCTTAATGAAATATTTCCTGCTCTCGAGAATTATGGGGTAAAGATTTTAAAACCAGATGCATGGTCAGCGGAAATATATCAATATCTTGAGACATTGTTTATTAATGAAATTGCGCCGCTCCTTACACCGATAGCCGTATTTGAAAATACATCAAATATATTTACTGCTATTGGAAATCTTTCGATACATGCAGCTTTTTGGTTTAAGGAAGAAGAATCATCTTCGCGCGAAAATAGCGAGCCTGTTCCTTCACTTGTTTTCATACAATTTCCTAAAAATTGCAAAAGGTTTTATAAAATCCCAAACTTTCAGCACGCATTTGTTTTGCTCGATGATATTATATTAACATTTTGTGCATCCCTCTATCCTGGAAGAGAAATTGCAGATAAAATTTTATTTAAAATCACGCGAGATGCAGACATAAGTGTGGATGAGTTTAATGACGATGATTTTGTTTCTGCAATGGAAGATGTTCTTATCAATCGGCAGCTCTCGCTTCCATTGAGAATGACCTGCAATGGATCATCAATCCGTTTAATCAATTATGTTGCACAGATTTTTAATCTCCATGAGCAAGAAATCTTTCGTTTTGAAGGTCCGCTCGATCTTAAAGGCTTCATGTATTTATATGATGCGGTCAACTTAGAGCAGCTAAAATTTCCTGCACTTAAACAAGCTAGTTTTCCTTATGAAGCTGAAGAATTGTGGGATAGTGCAAAGCGAGATGATATTTTACTACAATTTCCGTATGATTCATTTGCTACAATAGAAAAACTCTTTGAACTGGCTGCAAAAGATCCTGATGTGCTTGCAATCAAAACAACGCTGTACCGTGTTGCACCTGATTCGTCGATTGTGAGGTCGTTAACGAGAGCAGCACGAGCAGGGAAGCAGGTAACAGCGGTTGTTGAACTTAAAGCACGCTTTGATGAAGCGCTTAATATTCATTGGGCAAGCAAACTGGAACAGGCAGGCGCAATTGTTGTGTACGGAGTCATGCATTATAAAATTCATGCTAAAACCTGTCTCATTATCAGGCGTGAACGGGATAATGCAATAAAACGATATGCGTATATAGCAACCGGGAATTTTAATGAAATCACTGCAAAGACCTATGTCGATATTGGACTTTTAACGACACACAATGGTATTTGTCAGGATGTATCATCGTTTTTTAATGTGCTCACTGGGCTTTCTACAAAAAAGAGTTTTACGCATCTTGTGATGGCTCCATTTTTGCTTCGTTCTAAAATTGAAGAACTCATAGAACGAGAAATCGCAAAATCAACGCCTGAACAGCCTGGTCTCATAGTTGCAAAGCTTAATGCCCTCAATGATTATGCGATTATTCAGGCACTATACCGTGCTTCGCAGCATGGTGTCCACATCAAGCTTTTTGTGCGCGGAATTTGTCAGCTTATACCAGGAATTCCCGGACTTTCAGAAACTATTGAAGTCCGATCGCTTGTTGGAAGATTTTTGGAGCATTCGCGAATTTATTATTTTCGCAACGGTGGTAATGAGGATCTGTATCTTTCTAGTGCAGATTGGATGGAACGCAATTTTGATAAGCGCATAGAACTCATGATACCCGTGCAGAGTCAGCAGGCAAAAGATAAAGTAAAAACAATACTCATGCTTTATTTCAAAGATACTAAGCAGGCACGTATATTAGGTTCAGATATGGAATGGCACTCTGTTTCGAATTCTGATAAGCAATTTTCTGTGCAAGAATACTTTACTCATATCGCAGCTTTACAGCACGCGAAAGATTTTAACCAGCCTGCATTAATTCCGCGAAAGAAAAAGTATAGTAAGCGGCGGCGGTAATGATATATCAGGATCAAATTCTCTTGCAAATATTTACGTTTGCATTTTTGTCCATTACTATAGTACAATGAAATTGTATTATTATAAGTACTGTTATAGCTGAAGCTAGATTAAAACTACTTGTTAAGGAGTACTGCGTGAAAATTCTCATGGTCACAAGTGAAGCTGTGCCATTCGCGAAATCGGGAGGCTTGGGAGATGCAGTTGCATCACTGGCTAAGGCTCTTAAGAAAGCAGGAGCTGATGTACGAATAGTGTTGCCACGGTACTACAGCATCAATAAAACAACGCTAAAAGCAATTCCTGGGCCAATGGGTGTCCCGATGGGTGATGGTGAAGCATGGTGTGCAGTACTGGAAAGCACTTTGCCCGGTTCTGATGTCCCTGTATATTTTATTGACCATGAAGGATTTTTTGGACGAGATGGAATTTACGGTGATAAAACCGTTCCTGATTTTCCCGATAATCCTTATCGCTATGCGTTTTTTTGCAGATCAGCGTTTCAATTGTGTCGTAAACTGGGATGGATTCCTGATATCATGCATGCACATGATTGGCCTGCATCACTCGTGTCTGTTTATAAAAAATATCTAGAAGCACATGGTGATTTTGCGCGAACGCATACAGTCCTTACAATTCATAATTTGGGATATCAAGGTATTTATAACAAAGATGTATTTCCATACTTCGGACTACCATGGGAAGCTTATCATGGTGCCGGACTCGAATATTTTGGTTCAATCAATTTTTTGCAGGCAGGTATTGCAACTGCAGAAAAAATTACGACAGTTTCCCCTACATATGCCAGAGAGATTCAAACCAGTATCCTAGGTTGTACACTTGACGGCCTATTGAGACACAGAAGTAACGATCTCGTAGGTATTTTAAACGGAGCGGATTACGACGAGTGGAACCCGGAAACAGATAAATATATCCCCGCACACTTTAGCAGCAATGATTTATCTGGAAAGGCAGTATGTAAAGCAGCACTGCAAAAAGAATTCGGCTTAGCAGTAGACCCTGACGTGCCGCTCATTGGTATGGTTGCACGGCTGACCGATCAAAAAGGAATAGGTGATTTGTTTGGGCCAATGCATGGAGCCGCATACCATATCTGTACAAAAATGAATGTGCAATTTGTTGTAGTAGGCTCTGGCGATGCATGGTGCGAACGTGAATTAGAGTCGCTCTCAAGTAAATTGAGTAATTTTAAGACAAAGCTGGGGTATTTTGAAAAAACAGCACATCTAATCGAGGCTGGATCAGATTTATTTATGATGCCAAGCAAGTATGAACCCTGCGGTTTGAACCAGCTCTATTCATTGCGCTATGGGACGTTACCAATTGTAAGGAGAACGGGAGGCCTCGCTGATACAGTTTCAAATTATAATGAAACCAAAGGCACCGGTACAGGTTTTGTGTTTGATGATTTAACGCCTCAGGCAATATTTGACACTACAGGATGGGCTGTCTATACCTACTATAACCGGAAAGACCATTTTACAGCAATGCGGAAAGCTGCCATGGAACAGCGGTTTAGTTGGGACAAATCTGTTTTTGAGTATATGGCGTTATACTCGCTTCTGATGAAATAGAACGTTATGAGTGGCAAAATTTCTGGAGGGACTATGAATACAAGCAGTGTAAAAAAGGTATACGATTATAAACCCGATGCAGTTCGTTCCACGATAGTGCAAGCATTACGCAAAAAACGCGGTGAAGCAACTGTGGCAGATGTTATTGCAGCAACAGGGCTTCCTAAATATCAGGTAGAAACTGAGATGCCTGCTGTTGTGGATGAATATAGCGGCAGATTGCGTGTGACTGATTCAGGTGAAATTTTATTTTCCTTCCCTCATGGTTTTACGAGCCGATATAGAGGTTTTGGAGTAACGCTAAAAAAAATATTCTCGGCCGTAAAAAAGGGTATCAAAGCAGTTGCTGTTTTTTTGTTTAAAGCATGGATTATGGTAATGCTTGTTGGCTATTTTATTTTCTTTGTTGCGTTGGCTTTGCTTGCTGTGTTTGCAAGCTTTGCAGGCGGTTCATCATCACGGCGTGATAATCGAGGAAGCAGTTCTGGTGCAGGAGGTTTCTTAGCTGTACGTGTCATAGAGCTCATAGTAAGAATATGGTTTTATAGCGAGCTTTTTAAAACTCCGGAGGAGCGCGCTGCTGATTATTACAGGAAACAGGAAGCTAAAAAGAATTCACGGCCGCTCCATAAGGCTGTTTTTTCATTTGTGTTTGGTGAACCTGATATAAATAAAGATCATGATGTTCTCCTTAAAAAAATATTTATAGCCATGGTTCGAATGAAAAAAGGTATTATAACAATGGAGGACTTTATAGCGCTGACAGGGCTATCACCAGAAGCAGCAGAGCAGGCTATATGCCGCTATCTATATGAATTTGAAGGAAGTCCCGAAGTTTCAGAGGAAGGCACGTTATACTATGATTTTTCAAAACTGCTCGTCCGATTGGATACAGAAAAATCGATTAATACCGCATCAGCGTTTAAGAAATTACAGCCATTTTCTGCAAACAACAAAAAAAGCAATGTTACATTCGCTATTATTAATGGTGTAAATTTGCTTTTTGGCGGGTACTTTCTATTTCAAGCATTAAATTATGATCCTGCAATGCTAAAAACAGAACTTTCCTACTTTTTTTATTTTACTCTCCAATTATTTACATCATTTGGTGTTGAAAATCCAATAGCAGTGATAACCTGGGTGCTTGGTGCAGTTCCGCTTGTGTTTTCCTTCTTATTCTGGCTGGTTCCCGCAGTACGTTCGCTTTTACTCAAGCGTACCAATGAGGCAATAAAATTAGAAAATGCTAGACGGTATGTGTATACACAGCTCAGTCATGCTCCGCTCGAACTTGATGAATCCGTTTTTAATGATGCTCCTGCTTTTGCTGTATCAGGATTGCAAAACACAAAGAAGGTGCTTATGGAAACAGCAGCTTACGAAAAGGCCGATGTTTCATCAAACGGAAAATATATACTTACCGATTATGGCCGCCGTCATGCGGATATAGAAAGACTCCGCGCAAGAAAAGAAATTACCGGACCAGGAACAGTTATTTTTGATTCAGAATCGTAAGCACATTCGCAACAAAGTGTTTTAATTCTCCTTTAGTGTATTCCATTGGAATTATGCTCGGCGACTTCGGGTTCGGATTGAGCAAAATATTGTACGCTAATGCTTGTGTGAAAAATTTTTGATAATCATTGCACTTAGGGTAAATATATGGACCTTCATTAATAAATAGTCCTTTGCAATCAATAACAAATTGTTCCCAGAAGCTATGAGTATATCCGGATTTGGTAAGACTAAGAAGACTAAAAATACTGCGGGCACCAATATAATATTGCAGAGGCGCTGTTTGAAACAGAGTATTTTGGGCGCAACAAAAATCATGAGCAATTTCAAATTGCTTTTTATCGGTAAAAAGCAGTACGGTAAGACTCAATGGATATAAGCCTGGTACGGTAAAAACACCGATACACTGTGAAGGTATCGGAAGAAAAGGCCGTATTCGTACTACTGGCAATGTGTTTGAGTTAGAATTGGCAAGGTGCTCAATACTGTTTGGCCAGAGCTCTTGTATTGTATCAGAATAATTAAAACAAGTTTTGAGAACATACAATGCAGCACTTTCGTGCGGAAGATATAGATAATAGTAATCAGTTCCTAAAAAAAGATGTAAAGCTTTTGCAAAGCGTGTTTCATATAAACCCGGATAGGTCGATGCAAGCCCTTTTTCGATAGCATTTTTTGCATACAGTTTAACTTTACTATCTTTGTATGATAGTATGCGCATGCCATTATCCATATACAAATCCAGAATGCGTTTTCCAGTGTTGCAATAAATGCGATTTCCTCTGATTCGGCGAACTTGTGGCAGTATAGAATAAACATTGTCCATGGTTTAATCCTTAATTTTTATGAGTGCTTTTGTATATTTAGGAATAAATGTTTTTTCAAAACCATTCTCAAATTTAACAAAAATAACGGTTTGTGTATCGCTGTGTTCGACTCGTTTTACCCATCCGGTTCCGTACTCGTCATGGTAAACTTTCATGCCTTTTTGCCATTCCGATTGTGCTGTCAGCTTGTTTTTATCAGCATTAATGGATAATAGTGTTTCTGGGATTTCACTTAAAAATATCGAAGGCCGGGTTTCCTGGACAAATCCCCTTGTATATGCATATTTTCGATACGTTAAAAATAATAAATCTTTTGCACGGGTCAGAGCAACATAAAAGAGCCTGCGCTCTTCTTCGAGTTCATCATCAATTTTATCGGTTCGGGGAAAGAGCCCTTGCTCTAATCCGGTTATAAAAACACAGGGATATTCGAGCCCTTTGGTGTTATGAATTGTTATCAATGTAACGTAATCATGTGAGTCGCTGTTTTGCTCTTGTTTGTCAAGTACAGAAAATTCCAGAAATTGCTGGAGCCCTTCTTGTGTCGCTGGGTATGTTCGAGCACTCGATGCAAGTTCTTCCAGATTTTTTTGTTTTTCATTGTCTTCCTGAATGTACAATGCATCAATTCCTGTAATAGTGAATAAATTTTTAAAAAACATTCCCAAATTTTCTGATTTTCCCAGTATGGCTCGCAATTTATCTATAATAGATAAAAATTGTTCAATGCCATGCATTGTTTTTTGCAAAGAAATATTACATAATTTACATGCTTCTAGTATAGGAATATTATTCTCATCACTGTAGGCAAGAAGTTTAGAAAAAGTAACAGCGCCAATACCCCTTGCGGGCTTATTGATAATTCGTTTACATGCCACAATATCATGTGGATTATATATGCAAGCTGCATAAGCAAGTGCATCTTTTACTTCTTCTCGTTCAAAAAAGCGTAATGCACCAACGACCTTAAACGGAATATAGTGCTGTGTCAATACTTGTTCAAACACGCGTGACTGTGCATTAGTTCGGTACAAGATGGCAAAATCTGCATACCGTCTGCCATTTTGAATTTCTTTATCTATAACAGATGCACAATAATCTGCTTCTTCGGTGTCACTGTTTACGGCTTTCAAAATTGGTTTAACTCCGCCCTTTCGAACAGCGATAAGCTTTTTCCCCATGCGGTTTATATTGTTGCTTACTACAGCATGTGCTGTATCAAGAATGGTTTGATACGATCGATAATTTGTTTCAAGTTTTATTACTGTTGTATTCGGAAAAGCTTGAGGGAATTCCAGAATATTATTAACTTCGGCACCGCGAAATTTATAGATGCTTTGATCATCATCACCGACTACACAGATTTTTGTTTTAGGACCGGCAAGTGTTTTAAGCAATTGAAATTGTGCAATATTAGAATCCTGATACTCATCAACAAGAATATGAGAAAAACGCTCATGTATCCTCTCTTGGATTTCTGGATATTGCAACAGCACCTGTATAGGTTTTAGAATCAGATCGCCAAAATCTACATTTCCTGTCTCTGCCAATTTTATATTGTATTCCGCATAGTATCTTGAAAAATCGGGTAAATATTTTTCAAACCTGGAAATGCCAGGACTGTCAGGTAATAACGCATAATCTTTTGCACGAGCAATGAGTCTCGCGATGTCTTTGTGTTGTTTACTGCTCAGATTGGGAAATAGTGATTCAATGAGATCCTCTGAATCCTCATCATCATAGATTGAAAATGTTGGCTCTAATCCTGCATAGCGGGCATGCTGCCGCAAAAACCATGCGCCAAACGAATGAAAGGTTCGTATTTGGACTTGCTCACAAGCTGGTTCCAAGGCTATAGCGCGTTCTTGCATTTCCCGAGCAGCTTTGTTGGTAAACGTAACGGCAAGAATAGCATAGGGGGAGACATGCTCATGCGCTATGAGCCATGCTATTTTGCAAGTAATAACTCGTGTTTTTCCAGAACCTGCTCCTGCAAGGATTAATAAGTTACCTGTATTACAGGTGACAGCTTCTCGTTGTGCTGGATTGAGTTCCTCCAGTGCTTTCATGAAACCACAGTTCCTTCAAGATCGATGCATCGTATGGCAACAATGCGTGCTGTAACGACACTCCCTGGCTTTGCTGTGCATCCTGTCAGTACAACTGCTCCGTCAACTTCAGGTGCTTGCATGAATGCTCTGCCAATGCAGAGATCGTTGTCGGTAATAGTTTCTTCAATGAGAATTGTCTGCTCTGTTCCCATATAACGGCGAAGACGCTGTTCAGATATTGGTTGCTGGACTGCTTCTATCTGCTGTCGTCTGTGCTGCGCTACCTTTTTAGCAACACGAGGTTTCATATCATATGCTGGTGTGTTTTCTTCACGGCTGTATTCAAATGCTCCCAGCCAATCAAACTGTGCTTGTTTCTGGAAGTTGAGGAGTTCCTGAAAATCTTCTTCGGTTTCGCCAGGAAAACCTACGAGAAAAGTAGAACGTATTACAGCATCAGGAAGCTGGCTTCGAATAGTTTCCAGCAATGATAAATACTGATTGCTGGTTCCCTTTCTGTTCATAGCACGTAAAATTTTTTCTGATGCATGCTGGAAGGGAATATCAAAATAGGGGACTATCCGAGAGTCACGTTTCATACAAGAAAGTATATCAAGCGGAAAATGGTCAGGATGAATATAGAGGAGCCGTATAATAAAATTGCCTTTAAGTTCTATGAGTTTAGTAAGCAGTTCATACAAGCTTGTTCCGCTATCTTTTCCATACGAGCCTACATCTTGTCCAATGAGTGTCAACTCGTATGTACCAAGTTCAATGAGTTTTTTGCATTCGTTGACAATATCAGTTAACGGACGAGACGATAATTCTCCCCTGATAAGCGGAATTGCGCAGTACGAGCAATGATTACTGCAGCCTTCGGAAATTTTTACATACGCCTGGCCCTTAAACCCAAAAAAATAATCACGAGTTTCTGGAATATATGGCCCTGGTATAGAGCATTTGCTAGATTTTTGCCCATGTACAGCAGATTCTACAACACTCAGAACATCGTCAAGTTTGCCGTTGCCGGCAAAGCCATCAAGTTCAGGCATTTCCTGTGACAATTCATTGCAGTAACGCTGAACGAGACAGCCAGCTGCAATTATTTTTTTGTTCGGATAGGTATTGCGGTAATACAGTAATGTTTCAATGGCTTCGGCTTTAGCACTTTCAATGAATCCGCAGGTATTTACAATGATTATAGTGGCTTGAGCCGGATCAAAAACTACAGTATATCCATGTTTTGAAAACTTTGTTGCAAGCTCTTCAGAATCTACCTGATTTTTTGCACAGCCAAGGGTATCAATGAAAACAGTCAGCATGACAGACTAATCCAGCTGATAGAGGCCAAGTGTCCATGTCCCATCATCGGCTTGCGTCCATCGTAATGCTCGAACAGATACTTCTCCGGGGTTTCCCATTTCAATGTCGGCATTTTGACCGCCGGATGCAATAATGCTTATTTTAGGAGCACCTGCATTGCTGCACCAAATAATCATTGAATTTGTGGCATTGATGGTTATAATATCACCTTTTCTAAAATATTTTTCTTCACGAGTTTTGCGATCAACTTCAAATCGAAACATTGCATAGTTACGAAAGGTAATATTTGCAGTAAAAGGGAATGGACTTCGTTTGCCGGTAAATACTGCTGTAATAAAAGCACCGTTTTTTTCGCTCGATTTTGCAGGAACAGGTGTCGAAACGACAGTAACAGGGTTGGGTTCTGTTGTTTCATTTGTTGCTTTGCTGGCAAGAGCAAGTGTGTCGGCAGCAGAAAATCTCACTAAAGCACCAACAGAAGGTGCATTTTTCTGAAAGTCACTGATAAATACATAGAGTTCGGGTATATTGTCTTTATCTAAGTCGATACTGCCTTCTTCGCCTAGGAGAAAATTTCGGGTTCCGGTTGGTGTTTGAAAGAGTACCGTATCATCAATTTGCTTAAGTGCAATTGCATATTTTTCATTGTTATAAATTACAGTGAGCGAATCACCAACATACAAACGTTTTTCGAAAGTTTTTGTTTCTAAGGTATATACAACAGGTGTATGAACCGGTTCCTGTGCTGTTGTATTATTTTTTTTACCTATAATGGCAAATAGTAATGTCGCAATAAGAACTAAACCCAGTGCACCGCCAACACCCCAATAAATCAAGGAACTTGTATTTTTGGTGGTTTTATCATTGAGCAATTGTTCAACAGGGACATCCTGTTCTTGAATTCGAAGACCGCGAAATGTATTCACAATTGATTGAGCATCAAGACCAAGGTAATCGGCATAATTCTTTAAGAAACCAATAACATAGGTGTCCCCAGGAAAAATATCGAATTGCTCTTCTTCAAGAGCCTGTATGTATCGCGGTGATATATTAGTTTCTGCAGCTACTTGTGAAATTGAATATCCCAGAGCAGTACGTGCATCTTTGAGTTTCTGTCCTATGTTAGTCATATCAATTCCCTTAATCTCGCTTCATTTGTTATACTAACTTATTTATATACATTTATTATCGGCACAATGCCAATAATGCCGTTACTTATCAGTATCAATTGTCAGTATTATAGATAAAATTATTAAAAACATTTGTTGATGCTGGAATGTCGTACAAAAAACGGGAACTGGTTATGCCAGTATTCAGCTTTATTGCAGTGAAGTCAAAGATACATTTATCGCCCGTTAAAGTTGTTCCTTCCATTCTTCTAATAAGCTTTGTCTCAGGATTGATAGAAAGTATGATTGTTGTAAATCCTTCAGCTACAGTTTTTCGTTTCAAAAGCAGTTTAACTACTTGTTCGGGTTCTGTATCTGATAGCGGAACAGGTGTAGGCGATTTTTCAAACGTGATAATGTAATTTCGGCCCATCATACGCAAGCCTTCTCCGCTTGCCATTGCTGCGCTCTCCGCACCAGTCCCTGAAACTTCCTGAGTAAATACAGCTCGGTATTCAGGCACATAGATAATGAGGGTTTGACCATTATAGACAATTACCTGGCTGGCAGGCTGTGTAAAATCTATGCGGACCATGCCTGGATTTTTAAAGAGTAATTTACCAGTCATTTTAGTTTTGCTGATTGTAATAGTAACTTGTGCTTCATAATCTTTTACTTGACTGTATACACTCGATACTTGTTTATAATACTGTTCTGCAGTAATTAAATCCTGTGCTGATGCAGTGATGACAAGTATAGCACAAACTATAATAACGGTAATAAATTTATGGTTGTTCATAGTGCTCCTCAATACGCACAAGCACTATACACTATAGTAAAAAAAAGTTCAAATACTTTGGCTGTTCATGGTTCAAGAATCTTGAATTTTATTCTTTTTCCAATCATGGAAGATCCATAAAATTTGAGGATTATTAATAGTCAGTCGTACTTTACAGGTTGGACAAATAAATCTTCCCTCATCGAGATGCTCTTTAGCACATTGTACACAGTAGAGAGCATTGCAGGAAGGACAAATTCCAGCTGGGAGATCATCGGGGATTTCTCCATGCAATTTAAGTGGAGGGATAGATTGAGGTAGTATTCGCGGTATTTTCCAGATTTTACCGCAGGTAGTGCAGGTTAATGTGGTATGAATCGCTGAATCATAGAGTTCTTCGAGCCGGTTCTTCATCGAATCAGCCTCTAGTGATTCTAATTTTTCTATGATTTTATGGAGTTTTTTTGGTTTGTTGAGTTTTATATAATGCATGCCAAGTCTTTCTAACACTGATATGTCATCGGAAAGCTCAAGCGCATGATTCCATGAAAGCTCTGCACGAACATAATCTCCAAGCTGATCCCAAATATCACCCATAACAATTAATGATTTTATATCATTGGGATTATGCTCAAGAATAATACGTACAATATCCTGGGCATCCGCCCATTGTTCAATCGTTATGAGGCAAGAAGCCTTGTTGAATAATATGTCGTAGTACAGTTCATGTGCTTTTGGAGTATTTGCCAATGCCTGTTCATAATAAAGCAGAGCTGTGTCAGGCTGATGATTAGCTGCATAGAGGTTTCCAAGAGCATTCAAGAGCTCTGGTTTATCATCGTGATTGGCAAGTATGGTAATTGCTTTTTCTGAATAACCCAGTTTATTGAGTGCAATAGCTAGATTGATGCGCGGTACAGATTCTTTTTCCAGTGTTGTGACTGCTCTTTCATAGTAGTGCACTGCGTCATGCTCATTGCCTTGAGCTTCTGCTATTTGTCCTGCAAGGTTATAAATCCAGCCATAGGTATCTGCAAAATGCAATGCATTTTGCAATGCTTCTTCGTAAGGCTTACCTAAAAGCCACAAAGTTTCGGCATGTCTAAAAAGATACAGTGCATTATCGGGTTCAAGTTCTGCAGCGTGCTTAAAATACTCTAAAGCAATTTCTGGATGCTTGGGTTTAATAATCATTCCCAGTAAGTATGCAGAGCCTGCATCGAGTTCATGATATGATTCCAATTTTTTTAATAGTGATTCAGCAAGTTTGAAATTTTGTTCTGCATATGCCATTCGAGCCTCAAGCGCTAAAAGATACTTTGGATCGGCATTAAGATTCTTTAAGTGCTGAATGCATATTTTAGTATCCTCGTAAGCTTCTTGTT
The DNA here is from genome assembly GCA_964630305.1 of uncultured Treponemataceae bacterium. Taxonomy (GTDB): domain Bacteria; phylum Spirochaetota; class Spirochaetia; order Treponematales; family UBA12059; genus JAKPPT01. Next base: position 23,535 of record CAZVTR010000011.1, read on the forward strand.
TATATAATTCAAGAGCTGCTTGATTCCACAACAGAGCTGCTTTTTCGTAATTCTCTGCATACTCAGCACTTCTTGCTGCATTTTGTGCATAGAGCGGCATTGCAGGATCAAGTGAAAATGCTTTTTCGTACCACTCTGCCGCTTGTATAAAATTACCAAGGTTAAAAAAAGCATGTCCCAGGAGGTTACAGTGCAGTGGATTGGTAAAGTCTCCATCAGTCAAAAGCTTTTCTTTAAGTTCACAGTACTGTCCCTGAATGTATAAAAGATTATAAATTTCGAGTTTAACTTTATCATAATCCGCATATGCTTTTGAAATTGTTGTCAGTTCATTCAGTGCTTCTTTATAGAGATATTCGCGGATATAGCATTCTGCCCTTTTAAACTTATCAGAATCAAGCAGTGCACCATGTTCCTCAATTCTTTTAAGCTGAATCAATGCTGGAATCCATGCTTGAACACTCATAAAGGAATCAACCAGCCTCCGCCGCTGATCGATATGCTGGTTTGCTAAAAAATTGGTAAATCGGGAATAAGCTACTTCCACCTCAAGCGGTCTTGATTCTATAGCCATGTTAGTAAATCGTACGGTAATAGGTGTTGATGCTGCATAGACTTGTAATGCAACAGCAATATTGCCTTCGCTTACGGTATCGTCTTCTGCTTCGAGAGCAAATTTTCCATTAAGGAACACAGTATAGTGTGTTCCTCTGGCAATAAGCATTATATTGACTAAATTGCCTTCCAGCCAGGGACATTCGACCCATCCAGTTAAAGCCTGCGGTTCTCCGTTAAGGAGGCAATCCAGCCTTACATGACCAGTATCAGAAATGCCAACAAACATAAAAGTTTCATTGTCACTTATTCTAAACACAATGCCAGCGGCATAGTGCATAGTTTCATTGTGATTGAGGATGCTTGTAGGCAGCATAATATCGGTATCAAGCACAAAATCAGAAAAAAGTTTACCAGGCATTTCCTGCCAGACAAATTTATTTGATTTTTTAGCATTGAGTTGTATACCAGAATCCCGATAATCGGTGGAAAAAGTCTCAGAATCGGTTACAGGGAAAACTGCGGTTGAGTCATCTAATGGTATTTCCCAATATAGTTCAGGCCTCAGTGAATCTGGCAGTGTTTTTTGCTTTGGAGTAAAAAGATTCTTAAGAAAATTAAGCATAGCTATATAGTAAACTAGAAAAAGCTCACTGTGCAAGGTATGGTAATACCATATCACTGCATTGAAATGTGATGCACTTTGTACTATAGTTAATTTTATAGTCGTGGTTAGAGAAAATAGACCATTAGTGGGGGAGGATATTCATGGGTAAGATTCGCTTACCATATATATTTTTGATACTCAGCTTAATACTTGCTGCCTTATCTGCCGGATGTCCACAAAAACCAGTTCAAGATCAAGCACTTGCTCCTGTTCAGGAACAATCGGTACAAGAAGCTCCTGTAGTACTTATGAATGGTACCTGTGTGTATGTAGAGGGTACAGTAACTTTATTGAGGGCTGGAAATGAACGAACAATGGAACCTGGTGATGAAATTGTTTCAGGAGATACTATAAAAACTGGAAACAATTCTATTTGTGAACTGCAATTTGGCAGTACCGCAAAATTGCAATTGCAAGCACAAACGGTTCTGGAGGTTACCGATGTGCTGCTTTCTGATGTATCAAAGAGGGTTGCAGCAAAACTGGAAATAGGTTCAATCCTTAATAAAGTACAGAAATTGTCTGGCACAGATTCCTATACCATACGCACAGGAAGTACTGTTTGCGGTGTACGCGGAACCGAATTTGTTGTAAAGGTTGATACTGCTGCTAATACCGTGATTGCCGTTAAAAAGGGAAAAGTCGCTGCACTGCCAGCAACAGCAATCCTTGATAAAATTATCCAGGAATCTGCAACTAATGCAGTGGCAAGCGCAGCTCTCGAAACACTTGTTGCAAATACACCTGTCATCGCAGAAAACCAGGAACTGACAATAAATAGTCAGGTTGTTGCTGCAGCGGAAATTGTGCACAAGGAAATGGAAAAGGCTATAGCGTCTGTTCCGCCAATACCTATCGAAAAAGATGATCAAACTCCTGTAATTGCACCGGTAATAACGTATGAAGCACCGCAGATAGTCAACAATGTTCCTGTCAAACCCTCAACAAAACCAAAGCCTGCAATAACAGAAACACCGGAAGCTTTAGCTGCTATTCAGCAAGTGGTTCAAACCGTACAGGCAACTGCACAAAAACCAGCTGCAAAACCCAAACCGGTTTCTAGCCAGTTTAATGCCGCATTTAAACAGCTAGATGTAATTCAGCCACCACAATCAACGCAACCATCACAAGGAACAACTCCTCAGAGCAGCAGTACCGAACAAACAGCACCGGCTCAAGAAAATAAACCAGCAGATAAGTCCGCTGGAACTGTTGCAAAACCTGCCGAAAAACCTGCCGTTGCGGTAACAAAACCGGCTGAAACTCCGGCTCAAGCTAAAAAAACAGAGCCAGAGTATGTCTCAATACCTGCATTAAAACGTGCAGTGAGCGGTAATATAATACGAAGCCAAGCGGGAAATGCATTCATTGTTTCTGATAAAAACGGAACAGTAACAGCTTTTTCTGATTCCGGTCAGCGGTTGTGGGTTGTCAATACTGAGAATAAAGGAACGGAACGAACCTATGCGGTACCGTTCAAAGATTTTATCTACTTCTCTGGTTCTGATGAGCTTGTCATTATTGAAGCTAAATCAGGCAAAGTAATAAATAGAATTGCACTCGATAGCAACAAGAGTCATCTCTTAGGAAACCGTGTTGTTCCATTCCCCAATGCTGTTGTGTTCCCAACTAAAACAGGATTAGATGTACTATCGCCTGCGACTGGTGAAATCATCAGCAGTATTGAGATTCCTGGCGGTTCCATGATGACACCTGCCAACTATGATGGTAAAGCAATTATTGTGAGTCAGAAAGGTGTACTTTTCATTGTTGATATTGAGAAAGGTTCAATTGAGAAAGAAATAAAAACTCCTGCTATTCAGCCTACTGCGCAAGCTCCAAAGATATTTAAAGCTCTTGCTTGTTTTGCTGATAGAAAAGGTTTGCTTGTGCTTGTTGATTTGAAATCAGGGACAATAAAATGGACAAAACAATTGGAAGGGAGCAATGGTATTTTTACCGATCTTGAATTTGCTCAAGAAGGGATTTTTGCCTTTGGTAATGATACATTGTTTGCATACTCTCTCGAAGGAGCACAGTTGTTTGAGCCTGTGAAAAATGTTGCAGCTCCTCCATCACTTATTCGAGGTGTTTTAGTATATGCAGACAAAGACAAGCAAATAGTTGCATTGAATCCTGCTACCGGGAAATTAATAGCAAAACTTTCTGTCGAAGATGTAGGATCATCTCGGCCGTTGTTCTTTAATGGATTTGTCTACATAGGCCTTAATAATGGTACTGTAATAAAAATATCAGCAGAAAAGCTTGGAATTAAATAGTAGAGTTATACAAGCAATAAAAAACGGCTGCAGAGAGGCAGCCGTTTTTTATATAAAATGATTATAGTTTACAGTATCAGGTATGTTCTAAAATGAGGGTTTCTGTTAGCCTATCTGCTACTTCAGCTGGACCAAAATACTGTATAGCGCCAGGGAACCGATAGCTTGTTGTAACTGCCCAGGTATCGCGTTGTGAAGCAAAAGCCTTAAACGGTTTGCTGTCAAGGGTGACGAGTGCTTTTTGAATAACCGGTTTTTCTGCGCCATGTCGCTTTTCAATATTCATCATCATAGTAAGCGGTATTCCGCCCGCTATCCATTCATGTGCTGGTTTCGTGAGGTTTCGTACTGACGACAGATAGCCCGTATATCCTTGAGCTGCCAGCGCCCATGCAGTCATGCCAAGCGCATAGCAATAATCGGCATCAAAATTTGATGGGAATGCGCATCGTCCTTCATAGCCAAAAAAGTGTGTTTGATAGCTAAAAGAACCGGTGTAGCTGCCCTGTGATTTTAATTCAGCGAGCCGTTTTTCTACCATTGCAACAATAAGTTTTTCAGTGTCAATGCGTGATACCTGAACATTACCATGAGGATCACGGTCCAGAATAAGCTGAAGCTTTATATCATGCGGCAGTGATTGATACAGCGATGAAAGTGTCTGATTGAGCTTCCCGGAAACAAATAATATTTTATCGTCAGCGGTATCAAGAGCATTAAACTCCTGTGCGTGGTGTGCTAAGAGATCATTAAGCGCTGCGATGAGTGTTTTAAATTCGGGAATAAATTCAATAAGACCTTCAGGAATTAGAACAACTCCAAAATTTTCTTTTTGTGCTGCACGAACACAAATAACCGAGCAGATAGTTTCGGTAATTTCTTTAAGCGTTTGTTTTTTTGCTTCAACTTCCTCTGATATCAGTGTGATATTTGGTCGGCATGCAAGCGCGCATTCCAAAGCAATATGACTTGCGGATCTTCCCATAAGTTTTATAAAGTGCCAGTATTTGCGTGCACTTGCAGCATCGCGCTGTATATTACCGATAAGTTCAGCATAGGTTTTTGTAGCAGTATCAAAACCAAATGAAGTTTCGATATATTCATTTTTTAAGTCGCCATCAATGGTTTTTGGAACACCAATGACAGAGCAGGGGATTTTTTCTTTTATAAAATATTCCGCAAGAAGGGCTGCGTTAGTATTGGAGTCATCACCGCCAATAACAATGAGAGCATCAAGTTTATGTTTTTTTACTGTTTCACCTGCTTTTGCAAACTGTTCAGGTGTTTCAATTTTTGTTCTTCCCGATCCAATAATATCAAAACCGCCAGTATTTCTGTACTGGTCAATTATTGGTTTATCAAGAGTGATGTATGTGTTATCGACAAGCCCTCCTGGACCGCCTTTAAAACCGATAAGTTTTGATGCAGTATTGCCTTTCATGAGACCGTCAAATAAGCCTGCAATTACATTATGGCCGCCAGGAGCCTGGCCACCCGATAGAATTACACCAACCGTTAGCGTACGAGATAATTTTTCAGATGTGCCTTTGGTAATAGTAACAATTGGTTTCCCATAGGTATTCGGGAAAAGCGCCAGTAGTTTATCTTCGTCGGCTTTTGCATGAGTTTTTTGTCCTTCTGAAAAACCAATTCCTTGAATAGATTCATTTAGAATTGCTGGAATTTTGGGCTGGTATTGATATCGAATTTTCTGAAGTGGTGATATATCCATATGCTCCTCCGATATAGTTTCGTTATTTACTATATCAAAGAAACATATACATTGCTACAGGTTTGCTCGTATGCTGTCAGGAAGTTCTTCTGGCCGTATTGCTTTAATAATTCTCACGCCGCTTTCAGATGTTCTCAATATAAGCTCTTTCCCGTCAGGAGTTTTTGCATTGAGGACTAATACGACAGGATAACGCGGATCGCCAGGATTGACATCAATGACCTGTCCATATTTCCCATTGGTAAGTACAACAAAAGTTCCGACAGGATAGAGCGACAGTGAAAAAATAAGTGCTTTTATCACCGTATCATCAAACTGTTTATCTTGATTTTTTAAAAACTCCACAATACCAATATGCTGTTGTTTGCCTTCACGGTATGGTCGTTTAGATGTTGCTGCATCATATGCGCATGCAACTGCAATAATTCGTGAATATTGTGATATTTTTTCTCCCGATAAATTGCGCGGATACCCAGAACCATTCATTCGTTCATGATGTTCCAATGCAACGAGTGCAACAGCGAGCGGAACTTTTTTGTCTTTAAGAATATTATATCCAAGTATTGGGTGAGCGGATATTGCTTTTCGCTCATTGGTATTTAAAGCACGATCAGCCATATAAATTTGTGGCGGAATACGAATCATCCCAATTTCATGAAGACTTGCTGCAATTCCTAATTCCAGAAGTTTATGTGGCTGAAACTTAAGTTGTGTGCCAATAATAAGTGACAAAATTGTCGTACGTACTGTGTGATATACAAGGTAATTTTTAGAATCGGTAATTTCTGAAATAATTCGCAGTAATGCATACCGGTTTTCCTGGACAATGGTCATAATTTTTTTTACATTATCAGAAAGATCGTTATAATTAAGTTCGTTTCTTGTTACATACTTTGTAAAAGTCTTATCAATGTAATCAATAAATTGGAGATAGGCTTGCTTTAGTCCTTCATAATCTCCTTGTTCAATAGTAATCTTGCTTTCAGATTGACCTGAGTTTACCTCTTCTATTAAATCCTCTATTGTATCAGATTTAGATTTTAGTTGATTCGCTGGATTTATCTGTTCACCAGCAGTTAGAACTGTTCTGTATCCCCAGTCAGCTAAATGATTGATGAGTGCAGGTGGAACTGAAGTTTCTGGGACGAGCAATATATAGCCAGAGTCAAGAAACACAGGCTCTGAGTAATACATACCCGGTTTGAGCTGATTTATTGAAATCTGTGTAGGTTCTTTCATTACATCACCTTACTGTAATAAAGTAGACAAATCTGCTGTAAAAGCATACACTACTATCATATTCTATTATTGGAGTTTTTTATATGAAATTTAGAACTATTTTTATAATTTTTAATATTGCTATTCTATTTGCATTTCTTTTTGTCTTTTTTATTCCATTTTTCTTATTTTCCTTTAATGAATCGGTTACTTTCTGGCTGCAAAACTGGCCGTTTGTCATTTTTTTCATAGCAATTATAACAACGTTTAACCTGTATTTTATTAAAAATTGGAAAATCTACACCTATCTTGAACATGAACAGTGGGAACAATTGGCTGAACTACTCAAACAGCAAATTTATGAAAGACATAATTTTTCCAAACGAGTCATTCGGTTATACATCAATTCAGCTTTATTATCAAATAATGTGCAAGCAGTCATCGAGCTTGAGGAATATTTGAAAGAAAAAAAGCCTTCTGTGCTTGAAAAGAATCGTATCTATTTTATTGTGACAAGAGTGTTGACAAATAACTATACTGCAGCTGCTCAGTTGCTCGAAGGTATTACCCACGATGCTACTGGTGAATTTAATGATTGGCTTGTGTTTTATAAAGGTTTTGTTCCTATTATGCAAAAAGACTATTCACAAGCAGTTGAACCGCTCCGAAAGTTGCTAAAAGCTAAAGATCCTGTCATCAAACTGCTTGCCCTCTATCTGCTCCAAAATATTTGTTTATCTGCAATCGTTGATGAAAATGAAAAAGTAGCTGTTCAGCAGGAAGTGACAGTTATGACTGGATTGCTTAAAAACCATTTAACTCCTAAACGCTGGAGTATGGAAACTGAAAGAGCAAAAAACGAAATTCCTGCAGTAATTATTGCAAGTTTGATAGACGAAGCAGGGAAGTGGATGTTTCAAACTACTTAATAATTTAAGCTTTTTCCCGATATTATAAAGGATGAAACAGCGTATTGTTCTTTTTTTTATACTCTTACTGTTTGTCGCTCTATTTGTTCTTACAGGTCAAGAACAGTATACTATTTATGTGGTGCAGAAGGGTGATACTCTGTACAGTATAGCAAAGCAATACAATACAACAGTTGAAATATTGTTAAAACTAAACAACCTAACCGATGCTTCGAAATTAGTCGTCGGGTTTAAGTTAAAAGTTCCAGTAACTCCAGGGAAAACTATTTCATATACTGTCCAAAAAGGTGATACGCTCTTTAGTATTGCACGGTCATTTGCAGTTTCAGTAGATACTTTGCGGACAATCAATAAACTCACGAGTGATACGATAAAAGCAGGCCAGGTGTTGGTGATACCAGCCACAGGGGCTCAGGTTTCCAACAATTCGACAAATACAGCAAATGATCCAGTATCGTTACCGCAACAGACGACACCGTCTATAACTACCGCAAAACCATCTGTACAGGTTAAAAATGATTCAGGATGGCCATGCGAAGGAAAAATTGCATATTTACAGGGTAATTTACAGGGTATTTTGATTACTGCTGGACCGAGAGCGCAGGTTAAAACTGTGCGTGCAGGCGTTGTAGTTTCTCATGGACCATTTCGCGGATTTGGAACCATGATTTTTGTTCGAGCATCTGATGGACTTATTTATGTGTATGGCGGTATTGCTCGTTCACGAGTTAAGGTTGGTGACACGGTAGAACTTGGGGCTATTCTAGGAGAAACTCCCTCCGATGATGCAAATGATGTTTTCTTTTTCGTTTTTTCAGGTAACAAAGCACTCGATCCGGCTAAAGTACCCCGTGGTTAACCTGCAATTGATTCTTGCTGAGTGTAAAATTAAATTTGAGTTAAAAAAGAAGAAAATGTGTAAAAAAAATGTCGAATTTATTTGACATCACAAATAAATGCAGTATAGTATATCAATGTTATACAAAATCTATTACGGGAGGTGCTATGAGTACTAATTTTATAGAACATGAAGAAGTTTTTGAAGAAAAACCAGCACATAGCACGCGCCGGAAATCAAAGAAAAATGATGCTGTTTGTCCGGAGGAATTCGATCCGCTTTCAGTATATTTAAAGCAAATATCTCAGTATCCTCTGCTGTCTCCCCAGGATGAAATTGAATTAGGAAAACGCATACAAAACGCAAAACATGCACTCGCTGCGCTCGATACGCTTAGAAAAAATGATAATATAAAAGAAGCTGATTATGTACGCCAATATGAACACTATAAAAATGAGCTCTGCGCTTGCAAAAAACAAATGATAACTTCAAATCTGCGTTTGGTTGTGTCTATCGCAAAAAATTATCAAAATAGAGGACTTCCGCTGCTCGATATTATCGATGAAGGAAATATCGGATTAATAGAAGCTGTAGAACGATTCGATTATCAGCGTGGCTGCAGGTTTTCGACATATGGAACATGGTGGATACGTCAGGCAATTATTAAGAGCCTTGCCGATAAGGGGCGTGTTATTCGTATTCCTGTTCACATGCTCAACACAATAAAGCAATGTTACTATATGGCAAAGCAGCTAACCCAGGAGCTAGGAAGAGATCCTAATCCAGAAGAGCTTGCCGAGCGCCTCAATATGGATGTCTGTAAAGTACAGAGCATCTTACAATTATCACAGGAAACCACTTCTCTTGATACTATTGTTGATGATGAGAGTGTAACATTCCTTTCAGAACTAATAAAAGACGAGGTAACGGCTGATCCCGTAGAACAGCTTTTTACCTTGACACTCCAGGAAACATTGCGGAATGTTATTGATAAGCTCAGTGAAAGAGAAGTAACCATAATAACTTTACGATATGGCCTCAATGGAGAAGCTCCGCTCACGCTCGAAGAAACAGGAAAACTCTTAGGCATAACTCGTGAACGTGTGCGTCAAATTCAGGAAAAAGCGCTGCAAAAACTTAAAGAACTAAAACCATTATCTGAGTATAAGCAAAAAGCACTATAAGTTTACCCTGTAAGGTCGATGTAAAATCTGGTTACCGTACTCATTTACTTTAAAATTGTCTAAATCGTTGCTAGTCTTGCATGTTTTATCGAATTTTGCTATTGTCTTACCAGTTTATGCTCCTTATCCTCATTGTTAATGAGGATCATAAGCCCGAAAGGAGGAATCATGAGATCCTACGAATTAATGGCTATCTTCCGTACCGAAGAAGATGCCTATCAGAGTGCACGAGAAGCGCTCAAAACCGAGATTACCAAACATCAGGGAACAGTATCCAAAGAAGAAGAACTTGGAGAACGATTGCTCGCATATCCAATCAATAAGATTGGGCGCGGGAAATATGTTTTATACAATGTAACGCTTAGCCCTGATCAGGTTACACAAGTAAGCCGGAATTTAACGCTCAACAAATCAATTCTCAGGCATCTGTTTGTTGTAACAGATAAGTAACCTGGAGGATGTTATGGCGGATTTATGTATTGCTGTCATCATTGGCAGGCTTACACGAGATGCAGAATTAAAATATACATCAAATGGTCAGCCCGTAAGTCATTTTACTATAGCGACAACCTCCCGAAAAAAGAAAGGTTCAGAGTGGATTGATGAATCGAATTTTTGGGATGTCGATTTGTGGGGTAAACAGGCTGAAAACATCAGCCAATACTTGACCAAAGGAAAACTTGTCGCAGTTGAAGGAGCGATGCGGCAAGACCGATGGGAACAAGACGGCCAGCAACGGATGAAAATTTTAATATCTGCAAATTCTGTTAATTTTGTGGGCGGAAACACAGCGAGTCAGGGGGCAAGGCCTGTTGCTGCACCATCACAAAATGCCCAATATCAACAGCCTGTTAGCGATGATGTTGCACCGCCAGGAGATGATTTTACCGATGATATACCTTTTTAATGCTTGAAATGCAATACAAGCTTACAAAGGTAGTATTTTTATTACGAGAAGGAGAAACTAATGTCAGATACTAATGATATAGAACTTGAACGCCAGAAAGTGCAGGATGAAACCGATAGAACTGAAGATGATAAAACCGGAAGAGGTCAGCGTAAACCGTTCTTTAGAAAAAAGGTTTGCCGCTTTTGCGCACAAAAAGTTGTAATTGACTATAAAGATGCAGATCTCTTGAAACGGTACATAACCGAACGCGGGAAAATACTTCCTCGGCGTATAACAGGTACATGTGCACGGCATCAGCGCGATCTTGCTGTAGCAATTAAACGCGCACGAATTCTTGCGTTATTACCGTTTGTACTTAAATAGACAATGAACGGCCAAAAGAAAAAACAAAGCTCCCTCATACTTGGAATGGGGGCGCTTTCTGTATTACTACTTCTCTCTGGCTTTGGAGCCCTGTTTTTTCTTTTGCCGTTAATTTATGTTTCTATACGATTTGGCAGAAAAGCGCTCTTTTTAAGTTCAATAGTAACAGTAGTGCTGTTTTCAGTCATCACATTTGGAATGACCGGATTCACTATACTAACGAGCTATCCTGTAGTTTTGACAGCAACTCTCATACTCTGTTTTAATATAATTGCTCAGTCAAAACCCGGAAACTTTGTGTATCGAATTTTGCTTTCTGCAGTACTACTGATTCCTGTAGCTCAGTTTGTTATACCAGCAATTCTTAACAATGAAACCATTAAGACGATCATCATTGAACAGCTCAATGCTTTGCTGGTGAAGAATCAACTGGAGCTGTCAGGAGAAGCACTATATAACGAAGCAATTGCAGTATTTGCAAAAGTGAATGGTGCATCGCTCGTTGTTTTCCTATTTCTTAATGGCTGGTTAGCCGGAACGTGGTTTATTAACCGCAGGTACAGAAGTTTTGTAAATGCAATTGTTGGGGCAAGTGATGCAATCAAAAGCAATATCAGTAACATGCCTTCTGAACAAAACGGGCAGAAGTTTGTTACAACTGCTGCGAATGAAGAGTTATTAAAGCTTGCACAAAAAATTAGCGAAGAACAAGAGCATGATATTGAGTCCATATATCCGTATGATCTAAAAACATATCATGTTCCGCAAGTGCTAATTTGGCTTTTGCTTGCTGTATGGGCGTTTCTGCTCATTTCACTTAAAGTACAATTCCCTATGCTTATAATTAATCTTGCATGGAATTGTGCAATTGTTGTTTCATTTAGTTATTTATTCCAGGGTCTTGCTGTTGTGTATACAAGGCTAAGTCTTTTGCCAGCAGCCCCTGCCGCAAGATTAGGCTTTACAGTTATACTTATTTTGCTCGTCGTTGGCGGTGCAGTAAGTTTAGTTGTAAGCATTTTACTAATTTTGATTGGCACCCTCGAGACCTGGATACGATTACGACCTATCAAAGGAGTGTAACAATGAAGGTCATACTTAATCAGGATGTCCCCAATCTTGGGGAAATTGGCGATGTGAAGGACGTCGCTAACGGCTATGCTCGCAACTATTTGTTGCCGCGGGGACTTGTAGTACCCTATACTCCGGTAACAGTTGCGATGTTTGAAAAGCGGAAAGCAGAAATTGAAGCACGCAAAGCAGAAAAACGCAGACTTTCTGCCGATCTCAAAACCAGATTGGAAGCCGAAGAACTCATGTTCGATGTTGTAGTTGGTGCTGGAGGAAAACTGTATGGTGCCATTACCAGTACTTCACTAGCTGAAGAGCTTCATAAAAAAGGTTATGAGATTGAACGCAAAAAGATTGAGATTCCTGGTAGAATTATCAAGAATGTCGGAACATACAAGGCCACTATTCACCTCTATGAAGGAGAACAAGCTGTTCTTAAGTTCATTGTAAAAGGACACGAAGAGAAAAAAGAACAGCCCAGTGCTCCTGTCAAAGAAAAACGAAGAAGAGAACATACTAAAAAAGAGTCTGAAAAAGCTTCAGATGAACAGACTCAGGCATAAATAACGTGCTATGATACCCAGGGAAATGCAGGACAAGGTTCCTCCTCATGATCTGGAGGCTGAACAGGCAGCCCTGGGTTCTGTTTTACTTGATCCCGATACCATTTCAGAACTGATTCATATTTTAAAACCTGATGATTTTTATAACAATAACCATAAAACAATCTTTACAGCAATGTTGTCCTTGTACGAGAAAGGACAAAAAATTGATTTAATTACACTTGTCGATGAATTGCGAAGCTTGGATACACTCAATGCTGTTGGAGGGCCTGGCTATCTTGCAAAACTTTCAGAAATTGTTCCCTCGAGTGCCAATATCACAAATTATGCTTTAATAGTTCAGGAGCATTCAAAAAGACGAGGCGTTATAAAACTGGCAGCTAAGCTTACTCAGCAGGCTCATGACCTCAGCATAGACATCAATCAACTTATGGATCAAGTTGAAGAAGAAATGTTTGCACTAACTCATAATAGAGAAGAGCTGGGATATCGATCAATGAACGAAATAGTTCCTCAAGCTATGAATACTATTATGGAAATTGCAAAAGATCCGCGTCATTTTGAAGGCATAATGTCAGGGTTTGAAGATCTTGATAATCTTTTAAATGGTTTTCAAAAATCCAGCTTTGTTGTTGTCGGTGCACGGCCAAATGTAGGTAAAACAGCGTTTGGACTGAATATTGCAACGTATATAGCGCTGCATTCAAAAATTCCTGCTGCATTTTTTTCTCTTGAAATGCCTGATCTCGAATTGATGTATCGTATTTTAGCCAGTGAATCCAGAATCAGCTCAGAACGTTTTAAAAAGGGCATGTATAAAAATAAAGAAGAAATTTTAAAGTTAACAGATGTTGCAGGACGTATTTATGAAGCGCCGCTCCATATAATTGACCGACCAGGATTAAAGCTGCTTGAGCTGCGTTCACTTGCACGAAGACTTAAAGCAGAAAAGAATATCGGTATTATTTTTATTGATTATCTTGGTTTGTTAGTTCATGAAAATAGTTCACTGCAACGCTGGGAACAGTTTTCTGATATAAGCAGATCGCTTAAAGCGCTTGCACGAGAACTCAATATCCCAGTTGTAGCATTAGCACAGTTACGGCGCGAGGCCGAAGGAAAGAATATTCCAATGCTTGCAGATCTCCGGGATTCAGGTTCTATTGAGCAGGATGCCGATTTAATCTTATTTTTACATCGAGAACGTGAACTAGAAAAAGATATTAAAGATCAGAGCGATTTTGTCCCAACCGATTTATATATAGCAAAAAATAGAAATGGCCAAACAGGTAAAATTACACTCATGTTCTTTAAATCAATAACTCGATTTGAAACGCTTGAAAAGTCACATTAGTCATAGTACACTTACAGTAAGAACCACTTATTCATTGCAAAGGACACAACTATGGAAATAGAAAAAAATTATGACTTGTCGCTCTTGCACAATGATACATTAGGTTTTGTACTTAAAGAGATGGGGGAACGACTGGAACATGCGCAGGAAGAAGGTTTTTGTTTGTGCCAGGATTGTGTTCTGGATGCTATTGCTCTGGCAATGAATATGCTAAAACCTTATTACCATGCATCATTATTAGGAAATATGTATGCAAATGCTGCTTTAGAACATACGTATGCACGAGAGGTAAAGATAGCCGTTCAAGAAGCTTTGCAAAAAGTTAAAAACAATCCCTCACACGATTAATCTTCATCATCGGCATAGGCAAGTTTTTTTATTGATCGATAATTCCCGCTAAATATCGTTGCAAATGGTTGCTGCTTCTTTGTAGCAGCGCACTCTCGCAGTACTTGTTCATAGGTAGTTAAAGGTACTGGGATTTTTGCCGCTTGGCTATTCGAAAAACCGTAAGCAAAAAAGTAAAGCGTTCCGTTTTCCTGTCTTTGGAAATAGACAGAAATTTCAGCTTCTGGATCGGAATCTTCTGCTTTGCACTGAAGATAATACTTGATAATTTCGATTGCTTCGATATCAAGCTTTGCGTCGATTATACGCATACGTTCAAATAGCTCAGAAAATCCAATAAGCACTTCGCAGCCTTGTGGTGCGGAAATTTTATTTCGATAAAAGCTTAAACGGTCTAACTCTGGAATAATAAAGTAGTCTATACCAAGGTTAGCAGATTGTATGCGCAGTGTTATTTCTGGTTTAACGAGAGACCCGCAGTGCGGGCATGTGATAGAAAGAAACCTATTTTCTTTCATCTGATCTATGAGTTCAGGATGTTCATCGAGATTGATGACGTCATCAATTCCTAAATCAATTTCCTTTTCGCAGTGGCAGATAAATGTACTCATAATCACAAGCTCCTTAATACATATTACTGTTTTATAAAGAATAAGAAATCACTAAATAATGATAATCCAAATAATAGTACGAGTATTAAAAGTCCGATTTGTTGGTATCTAACAATTGTTTTTAATGATACTGGTTTTCGTGTAAAAATTTCAAGAATAAATAAAACTATCCAGCCGCCATCGAGAACAGGTATTGGCAACAAATTCATGACAAAGAGCGCAATTGAAATTAGAGCAAGCAGATTGAGTGCTGATAAGAGCCCATTACTAAAACCTTCTACAGCAATACTATCTGCTGTAACTTTCCCGACGGTCCAGGTTATTCTTGCCGGTCCTGCAATTGCGTGAAGAATATTAGTTCCTCTAAAAAGTGAAATTATTCCCTTATATGTATCGAGAATGGTGCTTGCTGTTTGTTTATAGCCTTTGGCAAGGGTTTCAAAAACATTGCTAGCTTTGTTAAATATTTTTATGGATTCCCAGTATATACCTAATTCTTCTATGTTATCATTACTATAAAGCGGTATTAAAGTGGTTGAAAGTTCCTGATTGTTTCGAATAAATTTGATAGTGCATTTCTGTGGTCTTTTTGAACTAATAAAATTATAGAGTTCCTGCGTGTTTTTTATTGGTATACCTTCAATATCTGTAATAATATCGCCTGGAAGCAATCCGGCAATTCCGGCAGCACTGCCTTTTTCTACTCGAGCAATAACTGGATCGACCCATGGATAGATGCCTAACTGACCGGCTCCAGTTTCTTTATTAAGTATAGGCGATGCGGTAATTGTCAGCTGGTTTTCTCCTCGCTGCACGGTAAATTCAAGCGGTTTATTAGGTGAAGAAGCAATTATAGTATATATATCAGAGAAAACTTTTGTTTCTTTTTTGTTAATTGCAACAATTTTATCGCCAGTTTGAAATCCTGCTGTTTTTGATGGATATACAGGGTCTGCAATATAATCATTAATTAAAATAATTTTATTAGAAAAACTGTATGTGGTATATCCAAATAATTCAACGCAAGAAAAAATTAGAAATGCAAATATAACATTAAAAAGAGGGCCTCCGAGTGAAATAGCTATTTTTTTTAACGGATGAGCTCCTAAAAAATCATCTTTTTCAAAGGTTACAGTGTCTTTTTTTGCAAGTACTGCATTTTTATAAGAATCTTCACCTTTTAGTTTGCAGTAGCCGCCAATTGGAAACATGCCTATTTTGTAGGTAATACCTTTTTTCACATAAGAAGCAAGACGTGGACCCATTCCAATTGAAAACTCAAGAACAGGTATCCCCATAAGTCTTGCCATTATAAAGTGACCCAATTCGTGAAAAAAAATTACTATTCCTAAGCCAAGCAGCCCAAAAACGATAGTCAGTAACACACTCATGCATGAGCTCCTTTATACATGCTGAAAAGTCATTGTATCATTTGATATAATACTAAGAAAAGCGTAAAAATAGGGACTGTTGCAAGAATACTGTCAAAAGAATCTAAAAATCCACCTCTGCCAGGAATACTATTCCCTGAATCTTTTATGTTTACAGAACGTTTTAACGCTGATTCAAAAAGGTCGCCAATAACACCTGCTAGTGCACTGAATAAACCGAGCAGTATTAAGGCCCAGATAGGGAAGGAAAATGTTTTCTGAATTGGTGTGATAGCAGGTATGACTACAGCGGCAATAATGCTTCCTGCTATGCCAGCTATAAAACCTTCAAGGCTTTTATTTGAGGAAACAACGAATATACCACGATGTTTACCGAGTGTCATGCCTACTAACCATGCAAAACTGTCATTGGCAAACACAATTGCTGCAAACCATAAAATTATAAAACCAGCGAGTTTATATGAAAGTAATGCAATTAACATTGCACTGAGTAATCCAGGATATATAAGTATAAATAGTAGTTTTTTTATTGTAGATAAAACTTTATCAATGCTTTCTTTGTTTTTTATAAATACAATCATAGAGGCATATGCAAAAAATAGTATCAGTGCTGTGATACTGCTAAATCCTATAATAAGCAATCCTGCATTTTCCCGGGCAAGAAATAACCCAGCACTATATGCAGATAGCGGCGGTATAATACCTGCAAGAATAGTAAAAACGTTAAGGAGTGGTTTTTGAGAAACTTGTAATAGCGTATTAAGCTCATACGCAGAGCCTCCGGAAAATAATATAATTATTGCCGCGAGAGGAGCGTACATGAAATGAGGCACAAATAATGCAGCTGCAATAATGCCTGGAACACCTATAAAAAATAATAAAAGCCGTGCAATTAAATTTTTCAAGAAATTCCTCCAAAACGCCGTTCTCGCTTTGAAAAATCATATATTGCAGAGCAATAGTCTTCTTTTGAAAAATCAGGCCAAAGTTTATTTGAAAAATATAATTCTGTATATGCTGATTGCCATAGTAAAAAGTTAGACAATCGAAGTTCTCCGCCAGTTCTGATAATAAGATCTGGATCGGGCAGTTCAGGATGATCTAACGCTCTAGCAATAGTTTCTTCTGTGATGGTTTTATTCTGATTGATAAGTTTTTGTACAGCGCGTACAATTTCATTTCGCCCGCCATAGTTAATGGCCAGGTTTACTGTTAGCGCTGTATGACTTTTAGTTACCTCACTTACTTCATCGAGTGCTTCTTTAACAGCTTCTGGAAGGTTGTCTCGTATGCCAGAATGAACAACGCGAATATTATGTTCGTTATAAAAAGGGATTTCATTTCTGAGACTGCCAGGAATTAGGTTCATTAAGAACCCTACTTCCTCTTGAGTCCGTTTCCAGTTTTCGGTGCTAAAAGTATAGAGCGATACAACTTTGATTCCAAATTCAAGTGAGTCTAACACGATTCGTTTAGCAGTTTTAAGTCCTTCTTTATGCCCCTCTGTGCGCGGTAAGCCGCGGGCTTTTGCCCATCGGCCGTTACCATCCATGATAATACCAACATGAAGGGGAACTTTACTGATATCCATCATGTTAGACTTCCATTATTTCTTTTTCTTTTTCTTCTAAGATTTTATTGATTTGGCCAATATAGCTATCTGTTAATTTTTGGAGGTCATCTTCTAGTTTTTTCAGTGCATCTTCAGAAAGGCCTGAATCTTTTTTCTTTTTTATTTCTTCAATGCTATCGCGTCTAATATTGCGAATACCAACACGGGATTGTTCTGCACTTGCTTTTGCGTTCTTAACTAATTCTTTGCGCCGTTCCTCAGTTAGCGGCGGAACAACAATACGAATTACTTTGCCGTCATTGGAAGGATTGATACCAAGTTCTGATTTTTGTATAGCTTTTTCGATTTCAGAGAGCAATGCTTTATCCCATGGCTGAATTACAATAGTCCTGCTGTCCTGAACTGAAACAGAAGCAACCTGGTTTAGCGGTGATTTTTGCCCATAATAGTCAACACGGATCTTATCGAGCAGAGCAGGGCTAGCCCGGCCGGTTCGTAAACCAGCAAATTCGTCTTTAAGCGCATTAATAGTCTTTTTCATGCGCTCTTCGCAATTTTTCTTAATATCTTCCATTTCTTTGTCCTTTCATTTCGGTTAAAACCGGAAAATTAAAAGCAGACAGAAACAATCTGTCTGCTTTTAGAAGTTACCAGTTAATTCGAAACGCCAACTTTAATATAAACAAAATCGGTAATAGAAACTTCACAATTGTTCTTTTTGCCAAAATCTGCAAGAACAGCTGATACTTTTTGTTTTTCGTCGTAAACATATCCTTGTTCAAGCAGACAGATTTCGGAAAGCAATTTATTAACCTTGCCTTTTACGATGCCTTCAATAACATTAGCGGGCTTGCTTTTCATTTTTTCATCATTTTCGGTTTGTTTATGGAAAATCTCTTCCTGCTCTTTAATCCAATTTTTATCAGCGTGAGCTGGAGAAAGGAAAAGCGGATTAAATGATGCTACATGGATAGCAAGCTTATGCAGTAAATCAGTAAATTCCGGATTCGCGGCAATGTTAGCGTTGCTTACTTTTGCTTTTACTACAGTGCCAATTGTGCCGTTGTGAATATAGGAATTGAGAAATTCATCGTTGCCAGCGGTGACTAGCTTAACGGCTTTGAGCGTAATATTTTCTTTAATTACGCTCGCAATGTCTTTAACCATATTTTCAATATCAGCATTTGGAGCTGCCCAATTTTTTTCTAGGCAGGTTTCTGCAATTTTTTGTCCCTGTTTTATAAAATCAGCATTGCGTGCTACAAAGTCAGTTTCGCAGTCAATTTCTACGAGAGCAATTTTTTTGTTATCGCCTGCAATAAAAATTCTACCCTCATTGGTAGCTCTGCCTGCACGCTTTTCTACGCCAGCAAGACCCCATTCTTTGAGTAATTTCTCGGCTTTTGCTAGATCGCCATTTGATTCACCCAATGCTTTTTTGCAGTCAAGAATGCCTGCACCAGTTTTTTCACGAAGTGTCTTTATGTCATTAACATTGAATTCCATAGTTATATCCTTTATTTCGTTTCATAGAATTTGTCTTCATCAAAGCTGTCATCTGATGCTGATGCTGTTTCTTCATGTTTTTTTGGCTCATAGGTTGCAGGATCAACTTCAACATCTTCATCCGCAAGCACTGCTGAACCTTCAACAGTTTCATCTTCTGGAAGACTCTCAATAATTTTGAGGCCGGTTTCACTTTCAGCTTCAATAACTGCATTGGCAATTATCTGTGTGAAGAGCGATATAGAGCGAATTGCATCATCATTACCAGGAATTGGATAATCGATACCTTCAGGATTGCAGTTGGTATCAACTACAGCAATAACAGGAATGCCGAGTTTTTTTGCCTCTGCAACAGCAATAGCTTCTTTGCGGGTATCAATTACAAACAGAACACCGGGAAGTTTAGTCATTCCCTTAATGCCTTTAAGATTTTTTTCTAATTTTTGTTTTTCTTTAAGGAGCTGTGCTTGCTCTTTTTTTGTGAGTGTAGAAAAGTCTTCTTTTTCAAGTTTCACATAGCGATCTATTGATTTACGAACGGTTGCAAAATTTGTGAGCATACCGCCAAGCCATCTGTTGGTAACATAAAACTGCTCACAGCGCTCTGCCTCTTTCTGAATGGCTTGCTGTGCTTGTTTTTTAGTTCCAACAAAAAGCACTGATTTACCAGATGCCACTGTTTTTCGTACAACTTCATAGGCATCTTTAATTGCTTGAATAGTTTTCTGAAGGTCAATAATGTGGATACCATTGCGTTCAGAAAAAATAAATTTTTTCATTCTTGGGTCCCAGCGTTTTACCTGGTGGCCAAAATGAACCCCTGCTTCAAGCAGGCTCTTCATGGTTACTACAGCCATGATGTTCCTCCCTTGTCCTTTTGTGGACTTCCTTCGTTATTTCTCATTGCCGGCGGCAACGGAGTATTGATGCTGAATGCACCGTAATAAGCTGAGTTACTCGTTGTAACGTGGTAACTCAATTAGCAGTATTCCCCCACTGTTCCATGGACGGATAACCACTTTGCACAAGGATGCCATAAAAATCACAAATTGGCAAGCCCATGACACAGCTGTATGAGCCTTTTATATGATGTATAAAACAACCGCCTTTACCCTGTATTCTGTATGCTGCAGCAACGCCTTTCCACTCATTGGTGGCTAAGTATGCATCAATCATTGCCGGTGTCACATGAGAAAAATATACTTCTGTTCTATTTACCGTTGTATGTATGGTATTAGCATTGACATTAATAACTGCAATACCTGTCCATACAAGATGCATTCTGCCAGAAAGCTGTATGAGCATTGCCTTGGCTTCATTATAATCCGCTGGTTTACCGAGAATGATAGGACTCGTATTGGTTTCTGCAGGAATCTCAACGAGTGTATCTGCTCCTATAATCCAGCCATTTTGTATACCATACTGTTGCTGTGCTAGTTTTGCCTTATGTGTAGCAAGCAGTTCTACACGCTTTGATACCGATTCATGATCAAATATTGATTCATCAGCATCCACAGGACACGATATAAAATTTAACCCTATAGTACGCAAAAGTTCTTCTCGGCGAGGAGACGCGCTGGCTAGATATAAATCAAATGTTTCCATATGTTTAGCCGAACATTCCTCCAAATTGACATTCTCGTGAGAGTTCATCGAGTTTTTTTATATCATTTTTATCTAATTCAAAAAGCATAGCCCTGCAGTTTTGTTCAGCATGTGAAAGTTTTGTTGCGCCTGGGATCACAAAAACAGTTTCTCCATTAAAATGCAAAAGCCAGTTTAGGGCAATTTCTCCTGGAGTTACTGAGTATGCTTGTGCCATTGCTTTGAGGGCTGCAATTAGTTTTTCACTTCGTTGTAAACCTTTTTTGGAAAACATAGGCATGTATTTTCTAAAACCGGGGCGATCATGGATAATGCCAGGGTTGTCATGAAATTTCCCGGTTAATAGACCCTGTGCCAATGGTGAATATGCAATAATGCTGATGCCAAGTTCTTTAGCGACAGCCATAGTCCCATCAAAATCAGGAAACCGTTGCACAAGATTATACCGAACTTGATTAGAAACCAGTGTAAATCCTTCATTTTTTAATATGGTATATGCCTTACGAAGCTGTTCTGCATTAAAGTTAGAGACACCGACATGCTTGATATCGCCGCGGCGCATGAGTTCAGCCATCGCCTTCATCTCTCCCCTGCGGGTTGAGAATCCCCATGGCATATGCACTTGATAGAGATCGATAGGCCAGTTTTTGAGTGCCTGTTTGCGGGTGTCAATTGTTTTTATAATGGATCGGGATGTTCGGCCAACAGGATACCATTTTGTAGCTATGATGACATCTCCAGGCTTTTTATTATTAGCTTCAAGTGCGGTAACAAGCGAGGTTTCGCTTTTGCCCCAGCCGTAAATTTCAGCAGTATCAAACCATGTAATGCCGCCCTGTAAGCTTGTTGTAACGATTGCATTGATATCTTCCTGTGGTAGGCTTGTCCAGAATTTACCGCCAATACCATTCCCTTGAGAAAACTGCCAGCAGCCTAAACCAATTGGACTCACAACAAGATCGCTTGATCCCATCTGGCGTAATTTTATTTTCATAATTAATAACCTTTAACTTTCTTGCCAAACAGCATGTTTTGATAGCACCGTACACAGCCCGGGAAAATGCCTTCCGGAGCATTTTTTAATTCGTTTCGGAATTTTTGTGCTCGTTCTCCATTCCAAATGGTATAAAAATCATTTTCCATGATATTACCAATAATATAATCAGGATAATCGGCGCAGAAATGTACGTTGCCGTTATAATCAAAATTAACCTGACACCAGGGTACTCTGCATTGATGTCTCACTATTTTTTCAAGATCTGCATAGTATTCTGTTGTCTTATCAGGATTAAGAGCGGGTACGGTAATTATTGGATAGCCTGGTTTTAGGGCATGAACTTTTTTGAGAATTTCAGAGAACTTATGGCCGTCAATTCCCTGGTTAAAACCTGTGTTGAATCCTTCGAGACAGCGGATATCACAATCAAGATGTTCTTTCATGTATGCTCGCTGTTTAGCAATAATGGTGTCATTGGTATACGTACCAAGATTGATAATGTGCCATGCCAGATTAAATTCTTTCATAGCAGCAGTTAATTGATCGAGGTACATATAATTCATATTGGAAACAGTTGTAACGATTCCCATATATGGAAGATGTGATTTGTACTTCTTTTTCATTTCATTAATGGCTTTAAACCCTGCTATAACTCTGTCATATGAGCCGTCACCGCGAATCTTATCATTGACATCTCTGAAACCGTCGAGTGAAACAAATAGAGCATGCCATTTGTTTTTAACAATGCGTTCTGCATTTTTTTCAAGGAATGTTCCATTAGTATTAACCGAAAGCAAAGAACCTTTTTGTGTAATATACTCTGCAAAATCCATGAAATTAGGATACAAAAATGGTTCGCCTCCCCAAATATAATACATTGGGTTATCTTTTTTTAATTCATCTACAAGTTTAAAATACCGTTCAATCGGAACTAGCTTTTTAGATTCCTCTGAGGCATAAGCGCCTTTGAGCACTCCGCTTATACCGCGCTGATTGCACATAAGGCAGCGCAGATTACAGAGCGGTGTAATGCGAAAATAAACAAGAGCTAGTTCTTTAGTTTTGCCTTTATATAAATTTCTGTCTATGAGACTGGATTTATACATTTTGCCAAATGAATGAGCGGTATGGAGTGCAAAATCAGGATTGTGTAAAAGCATTTTCCAAACAATGGAAAAATTAGTTTTCATAGAAAAGTCCTTTCAGTATATAATGAGTTCTGAAAATTACCAGAACAGCTATAACAAGCGCTTAACATCATAATACGATAAAAGACATATCGTCAACTGTTTCAATATTTAACATTTTATATAAAATAATCTAATATTGTAATTTCAACCTCTTGAATTTTTTTAGTTTTTCATAGTAAAACTATATATGCAGTCACGTAATATTTTTGAAAACTTATCCCCCTTAGATCATCGATATTGGCTTTCCAATCAGGAACTGTTTACAAAGCTTTCCTATTATCTCTCTGAAGACGGTGCGGTGCGCTATTGTGCACGTGCTGAGCTGTCGCTTATTTATGCTCACTGTACTATGCGCAATATTGATGTTAGTCCTTATAAAGCAAAGCTTGATGCTCTCATCAATGAACTTGATGTAGATGCAGTTTATCAAGAAGAAGAAAAAACAAGACACAATATTAGGGCACTTGTCAATGTATTGCAAAAACTCATACCGGAAGAACTAGCTCCTCTCGTACATCTCGGTGCTACGAGCGTTGATATCTTAGATACGGCATTTTCCTGCAGAATTCGTGATGCGGTGCAACATGTTGTGCTTCCGCTTTTAGCTGAACTTGTAGAGTGTCTCAGTAAGCTGGCGCTGCGAGAAGCTGATACTCCGCAAATAGGGAGAACGCATGGACAGCATGCAGTGCCAATAACCTTTGGTTTTGCGCTTGCGGAGTATGTGTCACGGCTTGGCAAAACACTCGATCGCATCGATATAGCATCAAAAAACCTTCGAGGGAAATTAGCAGGAGCAACAGGTTCCTATAATGCGCTATCAATGCTCTATAAAGAACCTGAGCGTGTTGAAGCACTCTATCTTGAACAGCTTGGATTGCAGCCAAGTGAGCATGCAACACAGCTCGTTGAACCGGAGTATCTGTTGCACGTACTGCTAGAGATTAATTGTGCGTTTGGCATTATTGCAAATCTTGCGGATGATTTTAGAAACCTTCAGCGTACCGAGATCGATGAGATTCGTGAAGGGTTTGCAAAAACACAGGTTGGTTCTTCTACTATGCCTCAAAAACGAAATCCGTGGAATTCTGAGCATGTAAAAAGCCTCTGGAAAACTTTTGCACCTCGAGTTACCACATTTTTTATGGACCAAATTTCAGAGCATCAGCGTGACTTAACAAATTCTGCCAGCCAGCGTTTTATTGCTGAATATGTTGCTGGTTTCTGCGCAGCATGCAATCGCATGCTAAGCGTTGTAAACTCTATAGCTGTTAATCGAGAAAAAATGTTTGAAAATATTAAGGTTTCGGGCGGGGCTGTGCTTGCTGAACCCTCCTATATTCTCATTGCAGATAGCGGTAATCCGGAAGCTCATGAACTTGTACGCCGGATTACGCTGGAAATGGAAGACAGACATTGTACTTTTGAGGAAGCACTGGAATCTCACCCGGATATTAAAGAACTATTACATAAACAGCTTGAAAAGCTGGGATATAATCCGCATTCATTTTTTGCAAATCCGGCAAACTACAATGGCAGAGCCAGCCAAAAAGCTCAAGCAATAGCTCGCAAATATATGGATATTGCAGCAAAATATAGAAGTAAAGAGGTGAACTAGATGGAAATACAGGAAAGCCTATCATATGATGATGTGCTCTTATTGCCAGGATATTCAGAGGTTTTGCCTCGAGAAGTTAAAACTGCATCACGGCTTACACGAGTGCTAACCCTCAATGTTCCAATCATCAGCGCTGCTATGGATACGGTGACTGAATCGGAAATGGCAATTGCGCTTGCTTTACAAGGAGGTGCAGGAGTCATACATCGTAATCTGTCACCCGAGCTGCAAGCTGAGGAAGTCCTTAAAGTAAAACGATATCTCAACTGGATTATCGAAAACCCCGTGACTATCGAAGAGGATAGGACACTCCGCGATGTATGGGCTATCATGGAACGAAAAAAAGTGAGCGGATTACCTGTAATCAACAAAGAAGGAGTGCTTGTTGGAATAATAACTTCACGGGATTTGCGGTTTCGAAAAGATGAAACGAGCCTCGTGCGTGACGTTATGACTCGGAATCCAGTTATCTGTCATGGTGCTCCGAGCGTTGAGGAAGCCCGAAAACAATTTGATAAACATAAGATCGAAAAACTTCCTATTGTTGATGCTCACGGTAAGCTTCAGGGAATGGTTACCGTAAAAGATATGGAAAAACATGAACTGTATCCAAACGCAGCGCTCGATGCCAGTGGTAAATTGTTAGTCGGAGCTGCTGTGTCTCCGCAGGATTTTGAAATACGGATACCAATGCTGCTCGATGCACGGTGCGATTTTGTCGCGCTTGATACCGCTCATGGAGATTCTAAAAATGTTATCGATGCTGTCAAAGCAATAAAAAAACGCTATCCAATTCAAGTAATTGCAGGTAACGTTGCAACAAAAGAGGGAACACGTCGGCTCATTGATGCTGGTGCCGATGCAATAAAAGTTGGCATTGGTCCTGGATCTATTTGTACAACGCGCATTGTGGCAGGAATTGGCGTTGCGCAATTCAGTGCTGTATACGATTGCGCACAAGAAGCCGATAAAGCTAACATTCCTGTGATTGCAGACGGCGGCATTAAATATTCCGGTGATATTACAAAGGCAATCGGTGCAGGCGCAAGTACGGTAATGATTGGGAATCTTTTTGCCGGCCTCAAAGAAGCTCCTGGAAAAGAAATTATTTTTGACGGCCGTATCTATAAGACATATCGCGGCATGGGATCGCTTGGAGCACTCCAGGACGGTGCTGGTGATCGGTATCAAATTGGAAAAGATGAAACGCCCGTGCCGGAAGGTATTGAAGGAAGAGTTCCCTATAAAGGTGAGTTAAAAGATTTTCTCCATCAGCTTATAGCAGGTCTTAAAAAGGGCATGGGGTATACTGGATGTAAAACTATTGATGAACTCAGGCAGTACCGCCGATTTGTAAGAATATCGCCAGCTGGTCTTCGGGAAAGCCATGCGCATGATATAACCATTACGCAGGAAGCTCCTAACTATAGCAAACAGTAGGAAAGAGGAAAGCAATGAATATTGTAGTGATTGGTGCACAGTGGGGTGATGAGGGCAAAGGTAAAATTGTCGATTATCTAGCAGGTGACGCTCAAATAATCGTGCGGTTTTCTGGCGGAGCAAATGCAGGTCACACCATAGTCTTAAAAGATGAGCAGTTTGCCCTTCATTTAGTTCCTTCTGGTGTTCTCTATCCAGATAAAATTGTAATTCTCGGAACAGGAATGGTAATAGATCCAGAAGCATTGCATGCTGAACTGTCAATGCTGGAAAGCAGAGGAATAAACTGGCAGGGCAGAGTACTTATCAGTGACAGAGCGCATATCGTTTTACCTAAATATAGGAAAATTGACAAAGAGATGGAAGAACAGCGCAACAAACCAATTGGCACTACGGGACGCGGTATCGGTATTGCATATGGCATGAAAGCATTTAGAGACGGCATTAGGCTTGCTGATGTCTTTGAAGATGAACGGCTTGTCAACCTTGATTCAGAAGATAGAGCGTTTATTGCTCACTGGAAGGATTGGCTCAAGCAATTCCCCGTAAATCTCGTTGATTATCTTGATAAGCACCGTCATGCATATGTGCTCTTTGAGGGTGCACAGGGTGCGCTGCTTGATATTGACACCGGTACTTATCCGTTTGTTTCAAGCGGTATGTCTTGCGCAGCGGGAGCAGCTGCGCAGGGAGGAATAGGACCTCGTTCAATTGATAAAGTACTGGGCGTTTTTAAAGCATATACCACACGTGTTGGCAATGGACCCTTTCCCACTGAGTTTAATCCAGAAAGCCAAGGAGCGCTCGAAGACTACATTCGAAAAACCGGACGTGAATATGGAGTAACTACCGGCAGACCGCGGCGCTGCGGATATCTCGATCTTGTTGCATTGCGCTATGCCTGCCGCGTCAATTCCATTGACACATTAGTGCTCACTCACTTAGATGTATATGACACACTTCCCTCGTTTGAAGCCTGCATTGCCTATAAAATTAATGGAAAATTAATAGAACATTTCCCATCGTCTATTTATGAGCTTGAACACGCAGAGCCGGTGTTGCGAAAGTTTAAAGGATGGGAATGTGAACTCAAAGGGAAAAGCTCGTATGATGAACTTCCTATTGAAGCAAAAGATTATATTTCATTTATCGAAGAATACACAGAAACCTCGATTGATATAATTTCAATCGGTTATGAGCGAAACGAAACAATAGTAAGGAAAAGTCCGTGGATACGATAGCAATACTCGATTTTGGAAGCCAATACACACAGCTTATCGCGCGAAGAATTCGAGAGTTACAGGTGTACGCAATTATAGTGCCGGGAACCGCACCATTTGCTCAGTACTACAAAACCGATATAAAAGGTGTGATACTTTCTGGCTCACCATACAGTGTCTATGATGAAAAAGCGCCGCAACCTGATGCTGCGCTTTTTCAATCTCATATTCCGATTCTTGGTATATGCTATGGAGCACAGTTTATAACAAAATTTTATAACGGCAGTGTAGAGCGGCTTCCTGACAGGGAGTACGGGCAGCGTCCTGTTTATCAAATGCAAAGCGACGTGCTGTTTGACCGGATCCCCGAGCGCTTTATTTCATGGATGAGTCATGGTGATTCTATCGAAACACTGCCTTCTCAGTTTACTGTTCTTGCTAAAACCGATAATGGAATACCCGCTGCAATAAAAAAGACTGATGCAAATATCTATGGTGTACAATTCCATCCTGAAGTAACACATTGCGAGTTTGGCATACAGCTCTTAGATAATTTTATTACAAAAATTTGCGCCTGCAAAAAAGAATGGAATATGCAGGCCTATATTGAGGAAACAGAAAAAGCAATTTTAAAAAGAGTAGGAGATGTTCCGCTGGTACTCTTAATTTCTGGTGGTGTTGACTCCACAGTAGCAGGAGCACTCCTTCTAAAGCTTTTCCCTGCAGAACAGGTGCATCTCCTCTATATAGACACTGGACTCATGAGAAATTCTGAAACGGAAGAAGTTATAAAAACATTA
Organism: uncultured Treponemataceae bacterium; assembly: GCA_964630305.1. Taxonomy (GTDB): domain Bacteria; phylum Spirochaetota; class Spirochaetia; order Treponematales; family UBA12059; genus JAKPPT01. The sequence goes on from CAZVTR010000011.1 coordinate 51,497, forward strand.
AATCTTCTTGGAGCAAGACATATTCATGTAATGCATGAGGAAGAAAATTTCCTCAGTGCCTTAAAAGGAATATCAGACCCTGAAGAAAAGCGAAAAATTATTGGTGATAAATTTGTAACTGTTCAAGAAAAAGCCGTTGCTAGTATAGGTTTAACAGATTATATTCTGGTACAGGGTACACTCTATACCGATTTGATTGAATCTGGAAAAGGTGTTGGAACTCATGCTCAGGTAATAAAGAGTCATCATAATGTCCGTTCACCGCTTATAGAAAAAAAACGAAACGAAGGAAAACTCGTTGAGCCGCTCGATCGGCTTTATAAAGATGAGGTTCGGGAGCTGGGAAGAACGCTTGGTTTGCCGGAATCAATTGTTTCGCGGCATCCTTTTCCAGGACCGGGGCTTGCAGTTCGAATATTAGGTGAAGTTACAAAAGAGTCATGTGATTTACTGAGAAAAGTTGATGAGCTCTATATAGATTTTTTGCGAAAACATAATCTCTATTCTAAAATCTGGCAGGCTTTTGCTGTACTATTGCCTATACGTAGTGTCGGCGTAGCCGGCGATGAACGCAAATACGGTTATACGGTAGCGCTACGTGCTGTTGAATCTCGGGATGGTATGACTGCAGATGTTTTTGAGTTTGACATAAAACAGCTCAAGGAATTATCATCGCTCATTACTAATAAAATTCCGGGAATCGGTCGAGTAGTTTATGATATTTCCAGCAAGCCGCCTGCTACCATTGAATGGGAATAAGCATTTATTCTTCTGGATAGAATGCCGTTTTGCCATGAGGTGTTGTTAAAAGCCAGTTTCCGTCAGCGTTTCTCATACAGCCTTCAGGTAAAAACACTTTTCCTAATCCGCCAGGTGCATCGACTGCATAGCGAGGAAGCTCGAGTCCCGAAAGGTTTTTTCTCAATTCGTTATATAAAAATAATCCCCTGGAAAGCGGTACTCTAAAATGCGACGTTCCCTGTGTTAGATCACCTTGAAAGAGGTAGTACGGCAGCACTCCTAATTTATAAAGTTTTGAAAAAAGCTCTGTCAGTGCAGGAGCGGAATCATTTATCGATTTCAGTAGGACAGTCTGGCTCACAGTATAAAATCCATACTGGCGAATTTTGTTAAGCGCAGTACGGCTTTTTTCATCAAGTTCATCGGCATGATTGCAATGTATGACAAACACAAGAGGTGCAAACGCTTTAAGTGCTGTGAGTAAAGCATCGGTAATGCGTTCAGGAAGTACAATGGGAATTCGCGTACAAATACGTATGACGCTCTCTTTGTTTACCATTCTCAGTGCACTGATAAGAATAAGCAACCACGTATCGGTGCCAAAAAGCGGATCCCCGCCAGAAATGAGTATTTCGCGAATTGTACTATGGTTTTGAATGTACTCGCATAGGTTCTCTATATCAGTGCGAGATAAAAAACCTGAAACCTGTGTTTGAATATTGCGTCTGTAGCAAAAACGGCAGTATGCAGCACATTGATCGGTTACCCGTATAAGCACTCGTGAACTATATTGATGCACAAGCCAGGGCATTTTTCTGAAGGTTTGTTCTGAAAGCGGATCGGGGCTTTCATAGGGAAGTATCACCGTTTCTTGTTCAGAAGGAATAAATTGGCGGATTACAGCATTATTCTTGTCTGGAAATCGTTCCGCTAGTGACCGCGGTATTCTAAAAGGAAGTCCTTGTCCTTGAACATCCTTTGAGCCTGTATGATTATAGTGAGAGAGAAATTCTTTTAGGTTTACAAAGAAATTAGTTTCATTCATAGAGGTTGTAAGCTTATATCAGGAAACGGAATCCAGTCAATCATTTATGTTTTGTAGATTTGATTTGTTTAGACTGTATAGTTCCTTTTGTTTTATCAAGATAAAAAGAAACCGATTTAATCTCTTTACTTATTACAGTTTCAATCCTGCAGATTCGTATGGTGATTCCAGCATATGCCATTTGGGAGACAGTTATTTCAGCAGTATCAGCAATATCAATTATATCAGAAAGCTTTGTAATGAGCAGCAAGTAGCGATCAATAATCGTCTGCAGTTTTTGTATTTTTGCTGTTGTCTCTCTAGTTTGTTCCTGCTTTTTTAAATACTGCAGCTCAAGGGAATATTTTTGGAGATTGTTACTGGCTATCTTCAGTTTTTGGTCGTTAATAAAATGTATGCCTGCGATAATTGAAGTATGAGTTCCAATTTTATTACCAAGATACGCACAGGAAATACCTTTCCCAGCCCATATTTCGCCTCCTACAATTTTCCCATTATCACCCATTGTAATTTTATCGAGGCAGTATACTTTTGACGCTAGAATAGCTGATTCAACTTTTAAAGTGCCTTTTATAGCAATATTCATGTGTTCAATAAATTTCGCAGTACAATTTCCTCCTACTTTACAGTAACTGTCTCCATGTCCAATGATTCCCTGTTCACATACTAAATTGCCAGCACATGATATGAAATGTGCATCAATGTTCCCTTTTACAACTATTGATTTTCCTGATTGTACAGTAAACCCTTCGCAGATATTCCCTTCAATAAACACATCACCAGGAAAGACAATGTTTCCTGTATGATAGTCAACATCTCCTTTTACAATAAATACTTCTTCAATGTCAAAACAATTGTTTGTAAGTGTAATTTTTCCGGTAACACTTGCTTTGTATTCATTTCCTTCAAGTACAACATTTTTCCCTGGTTTATAGACAGGCATGGCTTGAACAGAAAAGGGAATTTCTTTACCGGTAATGGTTTTACCGTTTACTCCCATGACTTCTGGAA
>CAZVTR010000012.1:0-34790 GCA_964630305.1 uncultured Treponemataceae bacterium
ATCTCTTTGCGTATCTGGAATATCTTCTAACAAATCATGAATAACTGATGCTTTCAGCAATACTGCATCAACATAGCCGTAATTAAGGAGGATTGTAAACGTCTCCATCTGATGTCTGAACATATTTCCGCCAAAATGCCGCTCGATGTTCATTAATGGTATTGAAAGCCAAATATACGGTGCAAGATGCATCGATTTGAGCATATTCATTTTTTTTTCATCGAGCAGCTTTTTATACGGCATATTACTCCTGCGACAAATCGCTTAAATAGCTCTTGAGCCGCTGAACCAATTCTTGCGCATGCGCAAGTTTTTCCTGTTCAGCCTTAATTACCTCTTGCGGAGCTCTCGCTACAAAATCGGCATTGTTGAGTTTGTTTCTTCCTTTATCAATAAATGCGAGCTCTTGTTCGAGTTGTTTTTGCAGCTTTTGCTGTAATGCCCTAATATCTATTGAGACAGTTGTATCAATATAGATTTCTGCCTTACTTGCTGCAAGCGCAACTGAATGTTCTGGTTTTGCGGACGCCCACTGCACTGTTTCTGCATTCACTAACAGGGCTATCACCGGTTCGAGTTCTTTAATAAAGCTCTCAACGGCTCTATCGGTAATTTTCAAGCTAACTTTTATTTTCTTTTCTGGACTGATACCAAACTCGCTGCGCAAAGTTCGTATTTTTGTTACTGCATCGATGAGTGCATCCATTGCATGCGCTTCGCTATCAGCTTTATACTCTTCACAGTACAAAGGATAATCCTGAACCATAATAATGCCGCGCGAATTTGGCAGGTGACTATAGAGTTCTTCTGTAACAAACGGCAGGAACGGATGCAATAAACGTAACGAAGCCTCAAGAATCTCGAGAAGCACCGATACTGCGCGATTTCGTTCTTGCTGATTAGTGCTTCGAGTATAAATTTTCGAAGCTTCCACATACCAATCGCAAAAATCGTTCCAGAAAAACTCGTACAGCGCTCGCGAAGCATCATTAAAGCGATATATGGCAATCGCATCAGCTGTTATTTTTGCAGTTTCGTTTAACCTATGCCGTATCCATTTATCAAGCGGCCGATATTCGGGTTTTTCTACAAAATCACATCCGTCAAGATTCATCAGAATATACCGTGATGCGTTCCATATTTTATTGCTGAACTTTGATCCAAGCTTAAAGTCATCTTTATTGATTAAAATATCCTGCCCGGGTGTAAACATAAAGCTTAATGTAAACCTGAGGGCATCGGCACCATATTCATCAATTATTTCTAAGGGATCAATACCATTGCCGAGGCTCTTAGACATTTTTCTTCCCTGTTTGTCTCTCACAAGCGTTGTAATACAAATATCACGGAACGGAGCCTTGCCGGTAAACTCCATACCAGCCATTATCATTCTGGCAACCCAGAAGAAAATAATGTCATATCCTGTTACTAACGTTGAAGTCGGATAGAAGTGCCGCAAATCTGATGTTTCCTGCGGCCAGCCAAACACGCTAAACGGCCAGAGCCACGAGCTAAACCAGGTATCGAGCACATCTTCGTCTTGTCTGAGTTCCGGAGATTTACAGCGGGGACAGGTTAATGGTTCTTCGCGGGAAACAATTACTTCGCCGCAGTGATCGCAATACCACACCGGTATTCTGTGACCCCACCAGAGCTGCCGGCTGATACACCAGTCCCTGATATTCACAAGCCAGTTTTCATAGGTGTGCTCCCAGCGCTCAGGAAAAAAACGAATAGATCCTTCACGCCAGGCTGCAAGCGCTTTTTCTGCGAGCGGCTTCATCTTTACAAACCACTGCTCGGAAAGATACGGCTCAACAACAGTATGACAGCGGTAACAGTGCCCCACTGAGTGTGTGATTGGCTTTGCTTCTATATACAAGCCTTGTGCTTGCAGATCTTCAATAACAGCTTTTCTGCCGTCTTTTGCAGTCATTCCCCGATATTTTTCAGGCACATTGTCATTGAGTCTGCCATCAGGAGTTAGAATATTTATTTTCTCTAAGTTATGTCTATTTCCCACTTCAAAGTCATTTGGATCATGAGCCGGCGTAATTTTTACAAGCCCTGTGCCAAATTCCCTATCAACATAGCTATCGGCTATGAGCGGAATTGTTCTCCCCGTTAAAGGCAGCACAAGCTGTTTGCCCACAAGATGTTTGTACCGTTCATCCTCCGGGTTACAGGCTACAGCGGTATCCCCGAGCATGGTTTCAGGACGTGTTGTTGCTATTTCAATATGGCCGCTGCCATCTGCAAATGGATACTTAATATAGTGCAGGGCGCCCTGCTCATCGTCATGTTCAACTTCATCATCAGCGAGAGCTGTCCCGCATGAGGGACACCAGTTAACTAAGTATTTACCGCGATAGATATAGCCCTTTTCGTACAAAGAAACAAAAACTTCACGAACTGCTTTTGATAGACCCTCATCGAGCGTAAATCGCTCCCGTGACCAATCACACGATGATCCTAGTTTCTGGAGCTGTTTTTTGATAATTGCATGATGCTCCTCTTTTACTTTCCAGGTTTCTTTGATAAAGGCTTCGCGACCTATTGCTCGTTTATCAATACCTTGTGCACGAAGTTTTTTTTCAACAACGTGCTGCGTCGCTATACCAGCGTGATCTGCACCTGGGACCCAGAGTGTCGGTTCTCCTCTCATACGATGGTACCGTATAAGAATATCTTGAAGCGAATTATTAAGACCGTGCCCCATATGGAGTACGCCTGTGACATTAGGCGGAGGAATTACAATGACAAAAGGCTTTACACCCTGCTTTTGAATTGGCATAAAACAGCGATTATCAAGCCATCGCTTATAAATTGCTTCTTCAAATGTTTTTGGGTCATAAGCCTTTGGAAGTTCAATTGACTTCATAGTTCCTCCATCACTACCTGTACGAAAATACTGCTGTTTCTTTACCACAGCACTGTTGTGTTACTGTATATTTTTTTCTAACAAAAATCAATTGCACAATAATTTATAAACGCATAGTGTGTCCCTAAAGTGTCCCCATAGTTGCCTATAGTCAAACATAGTAAGCCGTATATTGCATGCTATGCAGTGCGCACAAAAAAAGGCTGCCCGAAGGCAGCCTCATATTTCGAATACAGCTCAGGTTATTCGATGATTTCGGTAACCTGACCGGAAGCAACGGTTCGGCCGCCTTCGCGGATAGCGAATTTGAGTCCTTTTTCCATTGCGACAGGATAGATAAGTTCAACCTGAATTTCGGTATTGTCACCGGGCATAACGATTTCAGTACCAGCTGGAAGCGTTACAGTACCTGTGATATCAGTTGTTCTGAAATAGAACTGCGGGCGGTAACCGGAATGGAATGGTGAGTGGCGTCCGCCTTCATCCTTTGAAAGAACGTAAATCTGTCCTTTGAACTTAGTATGAGGAGTAATGGTTCCGGGTTTTGCAAGAACCTGTCCGCGTTCAACTTCTTTTTTATCGATACCGCGGAGCAGCACACCGATATTATCGCCAGCAATACCTTCGTCGAGGATTTTCTGGAACATTTCGACACCGGTTGCAACGGTTTTCTTGGTTGGGCGGATACCAACGATTTCAACTTCATCGTTTACTTTAATAACACCGCGATCAACTTTACCGGTAACAACAGTACCGCGACCAGAAATTGAGAACACGTCCTCAATCGGCATGAGGAAGGGCTTATCGGTTACACGTTCAGGATCTTTGAAATAAGCATCCATTGCATCAAGCAGTTCCTGGATGCATTTGGTTGCTTCTGCGTTATCGGGTTCTGACATTGCTTTGAATGCTGAACCTTTAATTATGGGCACTTCATCGCCGGGGAAGCCGTAGAAATTGAGAAGATCGCGAACTTCCTGCTCAACAAGTTCAACAAGTTCAGCATCTTCAAGAAGGTCAATCTTATTGAGGAATACTACCATTGAAGGTACGCCTACCTGACGTGCAAGAAGAACGTGCTCGCGAGTCTGAGGCATAACTGAGTCTGGTGCTGATACTACAAGAATAGCACCGTCCATCTGAGCAGCACCGGTAATCATGTTCTTGATGTAGTCTGCGTGGCCCGGGCAGTCGATATGTGCATAGTGCCGTTTTTCTGACTGATACTCAAGGTGTCGGGTATTAATGGTAATACCGCGTGCTTTTTCCTCTGGAGCATTGTCAATGTCTTCATATTTGAGTGCCTTGTCGCCATATTTTTTGGCGCAGTACATTGTGATAGCTGCACTCAACGTTGTCTTTCCGTGGTCAATGTGTCCGATCGTACCTACGTTCATGTGTGGTTTGGTACGCTCGAATTTCTCTTTAGCCATTCGTATCCTCCTAAATAACTTTTCATACGAAGCTTGTACGCTTCTTTATATATTAACCGGGAAACGAATTGGTTTCGTACCCGGAAACCACCCTGTATTACCAGCGGTAGTGTGCAAATGCCTTATTAGCTTCTGCCATTCGATGCGTATCCTCACGCTTCTTAACAGCAGTACCTGTATTGTTAAATGCGTCAATAAGTTCAGCAGAGAGTCTTTCTGCCATGGATTTACCGCTGCGTGATCGGGCGGCTGTAATTATCCAGCGCATTGCAAGCGCTTCACGGCGTGACTCGCGAATTTCCATTGGCACCTGATAGGTTGCACCGCCAACTCGCCGTGATTTTACTTCTACGGCTGGTTTTACGTTTTCAAGTGCTTTTACAAACGCTTCAAGTGCAGGAGTATTAGTTTTTTGCTGTAACTGATCCAATGCATCATACATGAGAGCGCGGCACACAGTTTTTTTACCCTCCCACATCATGCGACAAATGAATCGGGTAACCAGCACACTGTTGTACTTAATATCCGGCTGATGGCCACGGTCAATCGATTTCTTTTTTCTTCCCATATTACCGCTCCATTATGCCTTTGGTCTCTTTGCGCCGTACTTAGAACGACCCTGCTTCCTGTCTGCTACCCCATGCGTATCCTTAGTTCCTCGAATAATATGGTAGCGTACACCAGGAAGATCCTTTACACGACCGCCGCGTACTAAAACGACTGAGTGTTCCTGCAGATTATGCCCGATACCGGGAATATACGCAGTAATCTCTATTTTGTTTGAAAGGCGGACACGTGCAACTTTCCGCAATGCCGAGTTCGGCTTTTTTGGCGTTACGGTCATAACGCGAGTACATACACCCCTTCTCTGGGGGCATTCCTGGAGCGCAGGGCTCTTTGTTTTCCAAACAGATTGCTTTCTGCCCTTGCGCACTAATTGATTAATTGTTGGCATGAAACCATCATCTCCTAAGTATTCCTGAATATCAGCATTATTCAGGTTTATTTGGTACACGAAACCCTAAACTACAATATTGATTGCATAGCATAAAATTTTATAGGTACTTTTGTCAATGAGTATATAAACTCAATGACAAAAGTACCATACTGCTATTCATCATCATCTAAATCATCCACTTCAGAAAATCCTTCATCATTCTCAAATGAAGTTTCTTCTTCATAAATCTTTTCATGTTCCGGATTGCTTTCTTTTTGGTAAGCAAGCGCGCGCTGCTGTTCTTCTTCTTTGCGACGTTTCTCTGCCATCTCCTCAACATACGCATCAAGGTTTTCATGGACGCCATCAGAGAGCTTGAGCGTCTTATAGTACTTAATACCAGTACCTGCTGGTATAAGATGACCGATAGCAACATTTTCCTTAAGACCGCGCAGCGGATCTACGGCACCTGCTATTGCAGCATCAGTCAACACCTTGGTTGTTTCCTGGAATGATGCTGCAGAAATAAAGGAATCAATTTTTAACGATGCCCGTGTTATACCCATCAGTATTGGAATTGCAACAGCGGGCTGTCCTCCCTGAGCAATAACATGTTTGTTTTCTTCGTAGAACTTGAAGCGATCTACCTGCTGTCCATAAATAAACCGGGTATCGCCAGGATATGCAATTTCTACTTTGCGGAGCATCTGACGTACAATAACACCGATATGTTTATCGTTAATCGTTACACCCTGCTGGCGGTATACACTTTGGATTTCATCCATAATAAACTGCTGACAAGCTTGTTCGCCAAGAATGAGCAGTATGTCATGCGGATCTGCATTGCCGCTGCAAAGTTTTTCTCCAACCTCGATATTATCGCCATCACGAACGAGGAGCCGCTTGCCTACCGGTACGAGGTGCTTATACTCTTTTCCGAAAATATCTTTTATAACAATAAGACGCTTACCCTTAACAATACCTTTTACCGCAACAGTTCCGCTCACGGTTGCGAGCACAGCCGACGATTTTGGCTTGCGTGCTTCAAAAAGCTCTCCGACGCGCGGAAGACCACCTACGATATCCATTGCACGTGCACTTTCTTTAAGCGTTTTCGCAATAATTTTTCCGGCTTTTATTTTCGCGCCGTCATCAACGTTGAGGTATGCACCGCCCGGAAGGAGATAGGTAATAATTTCATTACCATCTTCGTCGGTAATTACGATACGAGGCTGTTTTGAATCTTTTTCGCCCGAGTAATCCGCAATTTTCTTTTCTACATTGCCCGTTTCTTCGTTGATTTCTTCTTTCAAGGTAGAACCGGAAATAATATCCTCATAGCGTACATATCCGTCATATTCAGCAATAATAGGATCACTGAATGGATCGAAGGTGGCAAACGTTACATTTGCTCCGACGATATCGCCATCTTTGAAGAACACTTCTGATCCGTTGCGAATTTCGATTCTGGATTCTTGAGCTATTGTAATCAAGGTTGAATCAATAATCTTTACAAATGCTATATCCTGTGAGTAGATTTCTTCACCAGAAGCTCTCGTAATAAGCAAATCACCTTTAAGAATTCGCTTCCCGTCTTCAACATGGAGTTTATCTCCTGGCTTAATTTCCAGCTGATGGAAGATTTTAGCTATATATGCATAGCCTTTTCTCGTAAAGAGTAAATTGCCAGTATCAAGTTTAACAAAACTACCTTCAAGCCTGTTGAGATACACAGGATATTTCAGAACAATTCTATTTTCTTCTGATACCTTAGTTGCAGCACCACCAATATGGAAGGTACGCATCGTGAGCTGAGTACCAGGCTGTCCGATTGACTGAGCAGCAATAATACCAACAGCTTCACCAATGTCTACCGGCCTGCCGGTTGCAAGATTTCGGCCATAGCACTTGCGGCACAGGCCATGCTTAGCCTCACAGGTCAGCACGGTGCGAATATATACTTTTTCGATACCAGCTTCTTCAATCTGAATTGCTTTTTCTTCAGTAATTTCCTGGTTAACATCGAGCAGTATTTCACCGGTAATTGGATGATGCACGCGCTCAAGTGAGTATCGTCCAACAATACGCTCACGGAGCGGCTCTACAATATCTTCTCCATTCTTAATTGCTGTCTGAGCTATACCGCGGATTGTACCGCAATCATCTTCTGTTATAACAACATCTTGTGCAATATCAACGAGACGACGTGTTAAGTAACCAGCGTCAGCTGTTTTGAGTGCGGTATCGGCAAGACCTTTTCGAGCACCATTCGTTGAAATAAAGAACTCGATAACCGAAAGTCCTTCTTTAAAGTTAGAACGAATTGGTAGCTCAATAATGTCACCACCCGGTTTCGCCATAAGACCGCGCATACCTGCAAGCTGTCTGATCTGGTTTTTGGAACCGCGTGCACCTGAATGCGCCATCATGTAAATATTGTTAAAACCGCCTCTGTCCTTCTCGAGAACTTTCATCATTGCGGCAGTAACTTCTTCATTAGTTTTAGACCACACTTCAACTACCTGGTTATACCGCTCTTCCTGAGTAATGTGACCGGCAATATACTGTTTTTGTATGCTCTCTACCTTTTTATTCGCTTCTTCTATAAACTTATGTTTTTCTTCCGGGATAATAATGTCATCCATGCCGATTGTTGCACCAAAGAATGTGGAATACTTGAATCCCATATCTTTAATAGCATCAAGCATGACAACAGTGATATACGGCCCCTCATTTTTATATACCCACTCAATGAGGTTACGAATATCCTTATCTACCATCGAGTAGTTGATATAGGGTATCTGCGGTGGCATAGCTTCATTAAAGAGTAAGCGCGCAGGTGTTGTCTCTATGTACTTGCCCTGTGTAAAAGCATCATCTTCTGTGGCGTATTTTTTCCACACCGGACCTTTTTGAACTTTAACTTTTACAAGCGCCTCCCAATCACAGCTTCCTGCTTCACACGCTTTATATGCTTCCTCTGCAGAAGAAAAATATTTTCCTTCTCCCTTTGCTCCGTGTTTTTCTTTCATGAGGTAGTAGATACCAAGAACCATATCCTGTGAAGGATATACAATCGTCTTACCGCTTGCAGGGTCAAGCAAATTGCGGCTTGAAAGCATCAATGTCCAGCATTCAGCCTGCGCAGCTACGCTCAAAGGCACATGCACTGCCATCTGATCACCATCAAAGTCTGCATTAAATGCCTTACACACAAGCGGATGCAGTTTTATCGCTTTACCTTCTACGAGAACCGGCTCAAATGCCTGAATACCAAGGCGGTGCAGTGTCGGTGCGCGGTTAAGCATAACGGGATGTTCGCGAACTACCTCATCGAGCACAGCAAACACTTCCGGTGTTTCCTGCTCTACAAGCATTTTTGCTTTCTTGATGTTGTATACGACATCCTTCTCAACGAGCTTCTTCATGATAAAAGGTTTGAAGAGCTCTAAAGCCATTTTCGTTGGGAGACCGCACTGGTGCATTTTAAGCTCTGGTCCCACGACAATTACAGAACGTCCTGAATAGTCCACACGCTTACCAAGAAGGTTCTGGCGGAACCGTCCCTGTTTACCTTTTAACATGTCAGAAAGTGATTTTAGCGGCTTATTATTGGAGGATTTTGTTGTTGTGCGCTTTCGCTTACTGTTGTCAAAGAGTGCATCAACAGCTTCCTGAAGCATGCGTTTTTCGTTTCTAATAATAATGTCAGGCGCATTTAAGTTGATAAGCTTTCGCAACCGATTGCTTCGGTTAATTACCCTGCGATAGAGGTCATTAAGATCACTCGTTGCAAACCTTCCTCCATCAAGCTGCACCATAGGCCGGAGATCGGGTGGAATAACTGGAATAACATCCAGAATCATCCACTCAGGGCGGTTCCCGGAATTTCTGAAATTTTCAACAATCTCGATGCGTTTAAGGAGACGCTTATCGCTCTTTGCTCCTTTTTCAAGCATTTTCGCGCGAAGTTCAGCAGCTAAATCGTTTAAGTTAATTTCTTTTAACAGCTGACGAATAGCCTCAGCGCCCATTCCGGCAGTAAACGAACCGCTGTAACGCTCTTGTGCTTCATAGTACTCTTCTTCTGTAAGGAGCTGCTTCTTCTTAAGCTCTGTGTCACCCGGATCTATCACAATGTATTTCTCATAATACAGGACAGACCGCAGCGCTGCCACAGTTAAGTCGAGAATGAGTCCCATGCGGCTCGGCACAGAACGATAAAACCAAATATGAGATACAGGACTTGCTAATTCTATGTGTCCCATACGTTCACGGCGCACTTTAAAGTGAGTTACTTCAACACCGCACCGATCACAAATAACACCTTTATATCGAATTGACTTAAACTTTCCGCAAAAACATTCCCACTCTTTTGTGGTACCAAAAATGCGTTCACAAAAAAGGCCATCCCGTTCGGGTCGCAGTGTTCGATAGTTAATTGTCTCTGGTTTCTTAACTTCACCGTAGCTCCAGCTCCTAATCATTTCCGGGCTGGCAAGCCGTATCATGATACTATCGAAATCCTGAATGTCCCTCATGTATCGCTCCCTTATACTACAGAAACGGTATGCACCGTCTCCAGAATGCGGCTGTTTAACAGCCTCAAAACACCATCTGTACTCTCCGTACAATCAGTTTTGCACTCAAGGCAGACTAGAAGTTACTGCCCTGCTTATTGATTATATCTTCATCCCGCTCGGTTAACGGTATCTGTTTACCGCGGTTATCAAATATCTTAAGATCAAGACCCAAACCGCGAAGCTCTTGAACCATAACATTGAATGCCTCAGGTATACCTGCTGCAGTATGCGGTTCTCCTTTGACAATTGACTCATACACCTTTGTACGGCCTGTCATATCATCTGACTTGATGGTAAGAAGCTCTTGGAGTGTATTAGCAGCACCATATGCTTCAAGTGCCCACACCTCCATTTCTCCGAGGCGCTGGCCGCCAAACTGAGCCTTACCGCCCAGTGGCTGCTGTGTTACGAGTGAGTATGGACCTGTTGACCGTGCATGCATCTTATCGTCAACAAGGTGCGACAGCTTCATAAAGTAAATGACACCAACCATAACCGGATTCTGGAAATATTCACCAGTTTTGCCGTCACGAACCTTTGTCTTACAAGCAACAGGAAGCCCTGCTTCTTTGAGCTTGCTTTCTATCATTTCCTGACTCGGTGACTGGAATACAGGCGAGCTATACCACTCATTCAAGGTAGATGCAGCCCAGCCAAGCTCTGTTTCCATAATCTGACCGATATTCATTCGGCTTGGAACACCGAGCGGATTGAGACAGATATCGAGCGGAGTACCATCATCGAGATAGGGCATTTCTTCTATGGGCAGAACACGGGCAACAATACCTTTGTTACCATGACGACCTGCCATCTTGTCGCCCTCTTTGAGTTTGCGTTTAGCTGCAATGAGCACCTTGACAACTTCTTCAACACCAGGAAGCAGGTCATCATTATTTGAGCGCTTGAGCCGCTGAATATCGATTACCGTTCCTTCAATGCCATGCGGCACTCTGAGCGAATTATCGCGTACATCCTTAGCTTTCTCACCAAAGATAGAATTGAGCAGTTTGAATTCCGGGCTTGTATCAGTTTCGCTTTTTGGCGTTACTTTGCCAACGAGAATATCGCCTGAACGAACTTTAGCACCAAGTCGTACAATGCCTTCTGAATCAAGGTTTTCGAGCATTTTTTCACTTACGTTAGGAATATCCCGTGTGATGCGTTCAGGTCCCAATTTGGTTTCACGTACTTCTATAATATATTCTTTTATATGAATGGAGGTAAACAAATCATCACGCACGACACGCTCTGAAATGAGAATAGCATCCTCATAGTTATAACCATTCCAGGGTACAAAACCCGCAAGAATATTTTTGCCGAGAGCGAGCTCTCCGTTTTTAGTTGCCGGGCCATCGGCTATTACCTGTCCTTTAACAACCTTCTCTCCATGAGAAACGATAGGACGCTGATTGTAGCAGGTATCCTGGTTAGTGCGCTGATATTTAATGAGAATATACTCATCAACAACATCCTTGCCTTTGCCATCTGGATGGATAAGTATTTTGGTACTGTCTACATATACAACCTTGCCATCACGCTTAGCTTTAACCAACACTCCTGAGTCGTATGCGACCTTTTGTTCCATTCCGGTACCGACACGCGGCGGTTCAGTAAATACAAGCGGCACTGCCTGGCGCTGCATGTTTGAACCCATGAGTGCGCGGTTAGCGTCATCGTGTTCCAGGAACGGAATGAGTGAAGCAGACACAGAGATAATCTGTTTTGGCGAAACATCCATATACTGGATTTCTTTGGGGCTTCGTGTCGCATAATCTCCCTGGTGCCGGTAGGGAACTGCATCATCGAGGAAGCGCCCGTTCTTGTCCATGCGGACACCAGCCTGACCAATGTAGTAGCGATCTTCATCCATTGGTGAAAGATATTCGACTATATCAGTAGCCTTGCCGTTTTCTACTTTGCGATAGGGAGTTTCAAGGAAGCCGTACTCATTGACTTTGGTGTATGTTGCAAGTGAAACAATAAGACCAATGTTTTGACCTTCCGGAGTTTCAATAGGACACATACGGCCATAGTGTGTGTAGTGGACGTCGCGAACTTCAAAGCCTGCGCGTTCACGCGAAAGACCGCCTGAACCCAGAGCGCTAAGCCTTCGCTTATGAGTAAGTTCAGCCAGCGGATTTACCTGATCCATGAACTGCGATAGCTGACTTGAACCAAAAAATTCTTTAATAATTGCAGTAATCGGCTTAATGGAGATGAGGTCTTGCGGACGAATGGTCTCAATCTCTTTGATATTCATTCGCTCACGAGCAATACGCTCCATACGGGCAAAACCTTTTTTTATCTCATTTGCTAAAAGCTCTCCAACAGAACGAACTCGCCGGTTACCAAGATGGTCAATATCGTCAACATTATTTTCACCATAGTAAATGCTGATGATATATTTCATTGTTTCGATTATGTCTTCAAGTGTAAGGGTTTGTTCTTTTATTGGTACTGGATAATTATATTTTTTATTGAGCTTATAGCGGCCAACCTTGCCAAGATCATAGCGGCGATTTGAAAAAAACAGTGAATGGAGGTCTTTTTCAGCTGCCTCAAACGTTATTGGCTCACCAGGTTGAATTGCAGAGTAAACAGCGGAAAGCGCATCGTTCTTTGAAGGCTCATCCTGATCCTGTTCTTCTTTATTGAGCTTCATGTCTTCACGGATAAAACAGTTAAGAATAATTTCCTGCTGTTCCTGATTTGCATCATCACCAAAATCGATAACAGTAATAGACTTAATGCCAAGCTGAATTATTTCATCAATTTCATGGAGATGCAGTTTGTCGCCGGCACGGAATAGCTTAACCTGCTTTCCATCTTGTTCTGCATAAACAGATTTCGCAAGCACACAATTTACCGCTTGATTTCTGCCCTTTTCGGTTTTGAAAGAAATATCTTTGGTCTTGTAAAAAGCCTGGATTATTTCTTCGCGAGAATTTAATCCAATAGCGCGCAAGAACATGGTACCCAGTATTTTTTTCTTGCGATCGATCTTCACATAAATTAAATCTTTTTTTGAATCAATTTCAAATTCAAGCCATGAACCGCGATAGGGAATAATCCGAGTGCTCAATACACCTTTCTCATAGCTAAAGATTACGCCTGGTGATCGGTGAATTTGTGAAACGACGACACGTTCAGCACCATTTATAATGAATGTACCACGGTCTGTCATTAAAGGAATATCGCCAAAATAAATATCTTTCTGGCGAATCTCTCCTGTCTTCTGAAACACGAGGTTAATTCTAGCTTTTAATGGGACAGCATACGTAAGTCCCTTTTGTCTGCATTCATATTCTGAATATTTAATCGCTGACATATCCAGCTGATAGCCGTCATATTCCAACAACATTTCCCCATTAGAACTTTCAATTGGAAATGTTGTTCTAAATACTTCTTCAAGCCCCTGAACTTCAGGCTTTTCCCCATTTAGAACTTTTTCAGCCTGTAGAAATCTTTCATAACTTGCAAGCTGTATCTCAATAAGATTGGGTATTTCGAGTACATCCTGGTAGTCTTTTCCGACATATTTCCGCTCAATGGCTGAACCTGTAATGGACATGCATGTTCCTCCTATGAACAACCACAGTGGGCCGTTCTGTATCCGCTCTGCTAAATACTAACAATAAAACCGTAAAACACTATTTTTTATTGCAATTCTGTTATTCTGCACGAAAAGGTACCGGGATATATATCCCAGTACCCTCTTTGATAAGGTCTTACAGAGAGTGAATCGTATTGCTGTAAAAACAACCTTATTTAATCTCAACAGCACCACCAGCTTCGGTGATCTGTTTCTTGATTTTTTCAGCTTCATCCTTGGAAACATTTTCTTTAAGTGGTTTATCACCTGCTTCGACAAGGTCTTTAGCTTCTTTAAGTCCGAGACCGGTAATGGTTCTGACTTCTTTAATGACCGCAATTTTCTTATCTGCAGGGGTACCTGCTTTGAGAATTACAGTAAACTCTGTTTTTTCTTCAGCAGCAGCAGCACCGCCAGCAGCAGCACCGGGCATAGCAGCAACTGCTACAGGAGCAGCAGCGGTTACACCAAATTTTTCTTCCATAGCTTTTACAAGCTCGGAAACCTCAAGCACGGTCATGTTTGCGATTGCATCAAGAATCTGATCTGTTGTTAAAGCTGCCATATTATCTTCTCCTTATAATTTTTTACTGCAATACAGAATCTGTATTCCTTAATTCAGGCCTCAACGGGGCAGCGGCTTATGCCTTTATAATAAACGGACAGGACGACAGCTACAGAAGCCTGACCGTTTTATTACAATAAAACTAGTTACCTGCCTTTTTATCAGCAACAGCCTGCAATGTGCGTACAAGCTTTGTTGTAACACCATTGAGTGCATACACAAAGTTCTGGAGCGGAGCATTCATGGTGCTCATGAGCATTGCAATGAGCTGTTTTCTTCCAGGCAGTTTAGAGAATGCATCGATCTGTTTTTCATCAAAGAAGGTATTGTCAACAATACCGCCCTTGAGCTTTACCGGTGACTCTTTTGCATAGTCAACAAATATTTTTGCGATTTCGTTTGCATCGTCACGGATAAAAGCGATTGCTGTTGGACCCAGCAGCATGGTTTCTGCATGAGCAATATTGCTCTGCTCAAATGCGATACGGGCAAAATTATTTTTGATAACATGATACTCAGCATTCTTTTCACGAAGCTTATCACGCAGAACAGTAATCTGTTCTACAGTCATACCGCGATAATCGGTAAAAATAAAATCCTTGGCTGAACCAATTTTTTCCTTAACGGCTGCAATGGCATCAACCTTTGTCTGCTGTACTTTCTTTCCGCGTAAAGCCATTACTTACCTCCTGCATTTTCAGCTGCAATATGAACACTTGGCGTCATAGTACCTGCAATATACACAGACAGCACAAAATCACCTTTTACATCCGACGGTCGCTTGCGCTCAATTTCATGCAGCAGTGTTCTGACATTTTCTGCAATCTGTTCAGCTGTCATTGACATTTTTGCAACAGGAAGATGAACAATGTTTGTTTTATCTGAACGGAATTCAGTTCGTCCCTTTTTGAGTTCATTGATAGCATTCTTAACATCAAAGGTAACTGTACCAGTTTTGGGGTTAGGCATAAGACCTTTGCGTCCAAGAATCATACCGAGCTTACCGACATCTTTCATCATATCCGGTGTAGCAATAGCAATATCAAAGTCCAGCCAGCCGCCTTTTACTTTTTCGATGAGCTCATCTGCTCCATAGGCAATAGCGCCAGCTTCCTGAGCTTCTTTTTCTTTATCGCCTTTGCAGAAAACGACTACACGTTTTTCAGGGCGAAACTGATGCGGCAGTGTTAGCGTATCACGAACAGTCTGGCTCTTTTTAAGATTAAGCCGAACATGAGCTTCTACTGTTTCATCAAACTTAGCTACTTTAAGCTCTTTAATGAGCTTGCATGCTTCATCAAGCTGATACACTTTAGCAGGATCAACTTTTTTGGCTGCTTCTCTATATTTTTTACCATGCTTCATATTACCACTCCACTTCCACGCCCATGCTTCGCGCTGTACCGGCGATGATTTTTTCTGCTGCAGGCAGACTGCGAGCCGAGAGATCATTCATTTTCAGCTTTGCGATTTCGGTAATCTTTGCATGGCTGATTTTCCCAACTTTCTGCTTGTGCGGGACAGGTGATCCCTTATCAAGACCAATCGCTTTTTTGATCAACACAGAAGCGGGAGGACTCTTGAGGATAAATGAAAATGACTTGTCCTTATATACCGTGATAATCACTGGAATGATAAGGCCAGGCTCCATGTTTTTGGTTTTGTCATTGAATTGCTGACAAAACTGAGGAGCGCTTACACCGTGAGGACCAAGCGCCGGTCCAACGGGAGGAGCAGGATTCGCCTTTCCTGCCGGGCACTGCAGTTTAATAACCGCAGAGACAACTTTCTTTGCCATAACGGACTCCTTTTGTGGTATAACCCGCAGACACTACGGCCGCAGGCCCCGCATGCACACATACGGGTTAGCGCCTGACATACACATCAGGCTCCCATCTTTGGAGCGGAATTACATCCATCTCTATATGTATGAGAAGTGCTTGCGCACTGCTGTTCGCTATACTTTTTCTACCTGGGTTACTTCAACTTCTATGGGTGTAGAACGGCCAAAGATACCCACGGTAACTTTGAGTTTATTTTTATCCGGAAGCACCTCTTCCACTACGCCAGTAAATGTTTCAAACGGTCCAGATATGATTTTTACGGTATCGCCCTGCGAGTACGCATGTTTAACTCTGAGAATTTTCTCACCCTTAAGCTCACCGCTTTTTTGCAAGAGCTGACGCGCTTCTTCGGTGCTTATCGGTACAGGTTTTTTGTGCGCAGTTGAGCCAACAAAACCAGTCACACCATTAATTTTACGGATTGCATTACAGGTTTCTTTCCAGGTTACATCAGGGAGATCCATTTCAACAAGAATGTATCCCGGAAGAATCTTCTTATTGACCGTACTCTTTTTCCCGTTTTTAAGTTCCGATACCTCTTCGCTGGGAACTTTCACATCAAAAACAACAGCAGGGTTCAGCTCCCCCTGCTCAAGCATACTGCGAATAGCTTTTTCTATTTTATTTTCATACCCCGAATACACATGGAGTACATACCAGGCTCGTGCCATTGCTGCCTGCCGCCTTACAATATAAGATCAATTCCTCGAACACACAGAAAATCTATGAGCCCGAGAAACAGCGCAACCAGGATAGTGGAAATAATAACCACTTTTACAGAAGAAATTGCATTTTCTTTAGTTGGCCAGACAACTTTGCGAAGCTCTGCAATACTGTCTTTAATAAACTGAACCAGCTTCTTCATTTTCTACCTCGCTCACGCACTTTAAGCTACCAGGCCAGGAAGGGCTCGAACCCTCGACCCTCGGTTTTGGAGACCGATGCTCTACCAACTGAGCTACTGACCTATAATAAAGCCTTTACGGCCTTATTTTACTTTTGTTTCCTTATGAAGCGTATGCTTTTTATCCCATTTGCAATACTTCATAAGCTCGATTTTTTCCTGAAGCTTGCGGTTTTTTGTAGTGGTATAATTTCTCCGCTTGCATTCAGTACAAGCCAAAGCAATGATTTCCTTATTTTGCTTCTTTTTACTCGCCATACTTACTCCAACCACTTTGCAAAGTGTTCAAAAATAAAAAGCCCTCGAGCGGAATCGAACCGCTGACCACATCCTTACCATGGATGTGCTCTGCCAACTGAGCTACAAGGGCATTTTTGTGGTGCTACAATAGCAGTGAAGGCTGATTTTGTCAATATATCGGGCTAACTCATAGAGAATTATGCCCAAACAATACCTTTACTTTATAAACACCTTCGCTCTAAGCACTCAAAACATCAATTTTTAAAACAATTATAACACTATTTTAAAGAGTGTCCCTTAAATTTGTCATCGGAGGGGCAGGTATGCACATTGCAGTTGCAGGCTTGGGGTATGTGGGTTTAGCGAATGCAGTACTTCTTGCACGGAGGCATCACGTTCGAGCTTTAGATATAAACCCAAGGCGGGTAGAGCTCGTCAATCGACGCAAGAGCCCGATAACAGATCCTGAACTGGAAACAGTTCTTTCTGGCGGCAAGCTGGATCTGACCGCAAGTACCGATCCCTCATTTGTTTTTGAAAATACCGATTTCGTAATTATAGCAACTCCAACCGACTATGATCCAGTAACGTGCTACTTTAATACCGATACTGTTGAGCGTGTTATTGAACAAATTATCAATAATAACTCATCAGCCACCATTGTTATTAAATCAACAGTTCCTGTCGGTTTCACAGAATTAATGCGAATAAAACACAGCACTAGAAACATCATGTTTTCCCCTGAATTTTTACGCGAAGGACATGCGCTCTATGACAATCTCCATCCTTCACGAATCATTGTCGGGGACACAAGTGAAAGAGGCAAATTCTTCGCAGGCATCATGCAAGATGCAGCAGAAAAAAACGATGTACCGGTTCTCTTAATGGAACCAGCAGAAGCCGAGGCTGTTAAACTATTTTCGAACACCTACCTTGCAATGCGAATCGCCTATTTTAACGAATTAGACACCTACGCAGAATCCCATGGTTTACAAACAAAAAAAATTATAGAAGGCGTATGTTTAGATCCGCGTATTGGTAATTTTTACAATAATCCGAGTTTTGGCTACGGTGGCTACTGTCTTCCCAAAGACACAAAGCAGCTGCTTGCTAACTATCAAAAAGTACCTAATAGGCTCATAAAAGCTATCGTCAATTCAAATACCACACGAAAAGATTTCATTGCTGAGCGGATTCTTGCTAAAAATCCAGATACGGTCGGCATATACCGTTTAACCATGAAAGCCGGGTCTGACAATTTCCGCTCAAGTGCTGTCCAGGGCATTATGAAACGAATTAAAGCTAAAGGCATTCCTGTGATTGTATACGAGCCCGCTCTGCAGGAAACCAGCTTCTTTCGGTCTCCAGTCTATAAAAACCTCGAACAGTTTAAAAATGATGCAGATATTATCGTTTCAAACCGATTGTATCCGGAACTAGATGATGTAAAACACAAAGTATACACGCGTGATCTTTTTCAAAGAGATTAGTAAATATGAGGAATATAGGGACACTCTTCGAATTATTTGAATTAAAGATAAAAACAAGGTATATACTCACAAACAAGCAAACCTTTCTCTTGCACATACAAACCAGAGCAGGTATAGTTGCTATATGAAATCTAAACAAGTAATAGAGTTGCCGCTCCTCCATGACAACCATAGTCATGCTTCACTGTATGCAGTTCTTGCTGGAATACCTGACATCTCCAACCTTACCCGCAAGCAAAGCATAGAGTTTCTCATGAGCCTCCCGTCTGATTATCTTACAGTAATTCGCGGTTGGCGCACGACAGAATTAACCTTTACTAATCAGGAACGTTCGATCCTCCCACCTGTTTTGCTTATAAATTTCAGTCTGCATGGCTTTTTCCTGTCTGATAAAGCTATACCGATTATCAGAGAGCTGCTTCCGGATGTTGCCGAACATGCCGATGATGCGCGATGGCAGGAAATTCACGTACCCGAAATTTTTGCTGCCTATTGCGCCTTTGGCAGTGCAACCAAAAATGATTTTAGCAGCCTGCTTACGATGCTTGAGCAGCAAGGCATTGGTTCTACTGACGATATGGCAATTTGCACTCCAGGTTTAGCAGATATTGTTGCATTTTCCGGACTTTCTGACAGAATCGGATTTTGGGCAAGCCCGGCTGTCTATAAAGCGATGCAGCCTCAAACACAAAGTCTCTGCATGGGAATTAAGCTGTTTCTTGACGGCTCAATTGGGGCGATGAGTGCAGCTATTTCAGACACCTGGCCTAACGGCACAAAGGGCATACTTACCTACACCGACAGTGAACTCGAAGCACTGCTCATGGAATTGATTCCCTTGAACACGGGTATTGCAGTGCATGCAATTGGCGAACGAGCAATCAATCAATTTTTAACCTGTATTAAAAAACTCTTACTGCAGGGACACTCTTTCCCATACATCCAGATGGAACATATTCAATTCATTACTGAAGCGCAAATGGCAGAATGCCGAGACCTTGGTATAACGCTTTCTATGCAGCCAAATTTTAACGACGATTCGGTCATATATGCTGACCGGTTATCAGATTACTATCGAAAGTATAATAATCCGTTCCGCACTTTAATTGATAAGTATGGATTCACACCAGGAAAAGATCTATTATTTGGATCAGATGGTATGCCGCACAGTATTGCATTTGCTTTACAATGCAGCCTTTTTCCTCCATACCCCGAACAAGAACTCTCACTGGAAGAGTTTGTTGCAGGTTATGGAAAGGCAAAAGGCAGACATACAACTATCTGCAAATATGAAATTGACAACGATGCCAAACATGTGACTATGCTGCCTAAAAAGCAATGAGAATAGTAAAGTAGCTGCTTTTTTATATTGCACACTCACTATTTTAATAGCATTAGAGTTGTCCAGTTATTTTATGCAGTAAAATTGATCAGCGCATGTTAATACAAAATTACCAACTGGGATTCTATGCTCATTTAATAGTTTGCGCTCAGAAATAGTTTTAAGTTCTTCCGGCATAGGTTTAGAAAACAAACCAAGCTTTTCTAAAATTGCACATACAGCAAACTCACTGGCATCATAGTTGCCATCAGCAATTTTTATTGCTAACCCATATGCTCTGCCGTTGACAATGAATCCCGCACAGTACACACCATCTGCTCCAACCTTAGCCACTCCATGTGGCGCAAGATATCCTGTGAGAATACTGCAGAGGCCATGAGTACCTGCCAGCATATCTGGATATGCCATCATAGCATCACTGAGCACACAGAGCGCATCATCAATCTGCTGATACCCAGTGCCAGAGCCAACAATTAAATGACAATATGCTTGTGCCATATTTTTCACTGAAGCAGAGAATACCGGCACACCGCAACCATCAACACCAATAAAAAAATTGTCTGCCGGAGTGTCATACACATAGCGTAATAGTTCAGCTGTACGTTTCTGTAAAGGATGATCCTTGTTTAAATACTCTGAATAATCCCAGCCATTAGCTACACAGGAGGCTATCATTCCTGCATGTTTTCCAGAACAATCTGAATATGCCCGGCGCGGGGATAAACCTTTTTTTAGCTGCTCTGTCCTAACAGCTGCATTTCTTGAATAGGTCACAGGGCACTGCAGTGCACTTTCTGTAATACCTATTTTACTAAGTATTGATTCAAGCACTCTGATATGCTGTTCCTCGCCAAAATGAGATGAGCACATGAGCGCTAATTCTTCTTGAGTGAAGTTAAAGCGATTATAAGCACCTGAAAGAATAACCTCAAGCGCTTGAAACGGCTTTGAGGTAGATCTTGAATATGTTATATAATTATAATTTCCGACCGATTGTATAACAGCACCGTCACTATCGACAAGACAAGCACTGCCAAAATGAATTCGTTCTGCGAGGTCTCCCCTCAACACCTGTACCATTTCATTTAATGAATCCGCATATATCATACACACAGTATAAATGAGAAAGTGCTTGATTGCAATGAATTATAATATCATTATGGAACTTTGAACCCTACCTGTCCTATTTTTTCTCGCCGAACTGTTACTTCAGCAGAATCAGGGGACAGCGAGTAAGCCTGCAGCAGATAAAAGCGAGCTCTCTGGTAATCTTTTTGCGCAAAGTAAATATCATACAATGCAAGTAAAGCATTAATATTGGTATTATTTTCCACCAATGCAAGACGAAGCGCGTTTATTTTATCATCAATACTATTTAAAAATTGCGACTGTAAGACATACAAATTGCTTCTGTACAGAGATGTTTTATTTTTTTGCTGGAGCAGTCGGTTTATTTGATCCAAAATTAGCTGCTTATCAATTTTTTTATCAATCATTATATATATTTTAAATAAAGATGCTATTTCTGAATCCGGTTCGGCTGCCAACCAGGTATCAGTTAGCCGTTCAGCTGCATCAATTTTTCCAGCAGAACGATATGCTTTGATAATTAATTCATAATCTCCAAAACCCGATGTAACCGCAAGCAGTTTGTCAGCATACAAAAGCGCATCAACATAATTACTCCGATTAAGCTGCAATGTCAGCATTATTTTAACTACTCGCCTATTATTAGAATTTTTTTCAATCAGTTTCTGAGCATACACCAATGCTTCATTTTGCTCTTCAGGCATACCAGTGGAAAGCAAATCGGCAAAATACACTAAAAGATCAAAATTATCTGGATATTGAACAAGCGCAGATCGAAGAATCGATTTTGCTTCGTTGGCATTTCGCATAAACTCTGCGGTTATTCGTGCCTGTAAAAAGTAATATTCCGCATTAGGCTGATTAACTTTACTATAAGCAGAAAGTAATGTACTAGCTTCACGGTAATTACCCGCTTCAATTTGAATCCTAGCTTTCATTAATATAAATTTATTATCAAACGTATTTACTCTGAGAACTTCTGCTATGAGCGGATCTGCTTCATTGTATCTGCCGAGAACAAACAGAGCAATTGCTCTATATCGTTTTCCTTCAAGTGAGTTTTTAAATTCATACTGCGCTTTATCGAGGAGCTGTAAAACTACCTCAGGCTGATTTACTTCGAGCAACATACGCATGCTGCCATACAAAGCAGGATAACACTGTTCATCCATTTCATATGCTTCCGAATATTGCTTGAGGCTATCAGAATAATTTTTCCTCTGCTCGTAAATAATTCCCTCTATTAAGGAAACAATAACCGACTCTAACCCAAATTTTCTAAACTGAAGCGCAAGGCGTTCAACATGGTTTAAAATAGCAGTGGAACGTTGTCTAAATATGCCTGTCATTGAGACAATATAATCGAGCGGACTTGCAGTTTCCTGCAATTCAATAAGAATTCCATTTCGCGCATCAACAAAGTGTTTCGCTATGATATCATCTGAAGCAATTGGATATGCACTGGTTTCAGTACCAGAAATGTCAGGATAGATAAGCCGCGCTAACTCAAGAATTAACCAGCGATAAAATTGTTTTTTATTTTCCGGTAGAGTACTATCATTGTCACATATATCTTTTGCCTTAAGCAAATCCTGCGGACCGCCACGAATTAATAAAAGCTCTAAAGGAGATGGCATAGGAAAAGATTTCTGAACAACAGGGAGTGCTGTTTCGGTTCCATTCTTGACCTGTATAGGCTGTGTCGACACACAGGCAAATAATAGACTGCCAATAAGCAATGCTGCGAGAAAATATACTGTTACTCTGTAACTATACGTCATTGCTTTTTTGCGCTTTCCTGTGATCTACCTACTAAATATAACGCAAGAAGCAGCAATCCTCCAACAAAAAACACTGCTGGCCACCAGTAAAAAAGAAATGTGCGCAGCCTCATCGAGCTATACCCAAATGAAAAGATACAAAAAAAGCCGCCTAAACTAATAAACAATACTGATACGACCAGAAAATTACTGACAGCTTTCCTCGTTTTATAACAACCTGCAATAAAGAGTGATAGACCAAATATAATCATAAATATCGGCCAAAATTTTTGAATTGGCATTCTAAAAGAAGCTGTTATAGTGACTAAAAGTCCAGAAAGCATCAACAGTACTGCTATAAACATATATTTTGATTTCAAATTCTTTATATATACAAAAAAAAGCAGCAGTAAACCTAAGAGAGAAAGCAGCGAAGCAAACCAAAACTTTTCTGGATAAATTCCCCGAGAAATAAGGAGAAAATGCACCCCGGCTATAAATAGTACGAGCGCTAAAAAGAGCCTCCAACCTGTCTGAAGTTTCATATTTTTCATATGGATGATTATAGCATACCTTAAAGCAATAATACTACCAGCCTGCCTGCTAAACTTGATTTAAATTTATTACAGTAACTATTACAATTCATGGTATTTACACTATTGAAAGAGCACTATATCCTTGTGCTATTATGCTTTTACACACCGATAATTGAGGTAGATAATTTTAGCAATGCAGCAGCGATTAAGAAATAGTATAGCTTTAATTTTCTCAGTTTCAATCATCATTCTCCTGGCATGCTCAACTGGATACAGCTACTATAAAGTATCCGCTAGTAATGCTAGCTATTTGAATGAGCTGCTTGCTATGTATAATTCCGGAAAATATGACGAAATTGAACGATTTTCGATAATCCAAGCAATATCCAGTGAACTTTCTTCACGAGGCGAATCTGAAAAGCTCATCTGTTTTCTTCAAGAAGTTTTAGCACAAACTCCAGATGATATTTATAATGCGTATCATGCATTTACCATAGCATCATTATACATGCAGATGGGATATCCAAAACTTGCAGCCATATACTTTCACAGGATTGTAAGGAATTTCCCCGACATTGTAGAAAACGGAGAATCGATTCATTACAGAAGTCTCATCCATCTGCTCGCTATCGAAACAAATCCTAATCTTACTGCTGAATATCGGCACGATCTCATTACACACTTTGCAGAAAAGATCAGCAGTTCAGCACAGTATTTCCTGCTCGGGATGGATTACGAGAAGCTAGGTTTATGGGATAAGGCAATTGATGCATATCGCCAGTTTACCGCTGCTTATGATGGCTCTATCATCCCTGGCTATCCTGATGCCCTGGTTCATGCTCGTAACTACATTAGTCTGAGTGAGGCAACTATTGATTGGGGCTATAACTCCCTTGATGATTTGCTTGAAGATATTAAAGCAGCGCTACGGGCAGGAAGCGCTCGCGGTCTGGCACGTCTCAAAGCAAAAGTAGGATTTTTTGCAATGGACTGGTATCAGGAAAACTTTGAGGGAAACAGTCATGTGCTTTTTGATTTCTCACCATTTATGACTAATGGAAGAATATTCTATAACGATACCATTGAACCTTATTCCACCAATAACGAAGTGTACTTAAAAACAAGGGGTTGGTCGCTTCAAAGTCCAACGTGGATTCTCTACTTTCGCAAAATACATTGTCCTTTTAATCCGGAGGCACACAACAAATGGGAATGGGCAGGCATATTCTTTGGCGACAAGGTGCAAACAAACTAGTTCCGTATACATTTCTACTATACATACTATTCTTTCCAGTTTTGCTGGAGGCTCAGGTACAAGTTCAAGCGATTGCCAGTATCTACCCTGATAGTCAGGTAAATCAATCCTCATATCAAGATGTATCAAAAATAGTAGAGCCGCTTCGCACCCTCAATGAATCTTTTCATGAAGAATCACAACAAGCAGCGCAGCATTCAATTTTTTCAAAAGATTTTCCTGCTGATGATCCTCTCTACCAAAGTTATCTTACTGCATACTCCAGTAAGGGCGGTATGGAATGGATTAGTGCAATTTATAAACGATCACTGCCATATGCATCCTATATACGTGAGCGAATTTTCTACTATCAGCTTCCAGAAGAATTATTTTTTCTACCATTTATTGAATCAGAATTTAATCCTATGGCAGTATCACGTTCAGGAGCCATGGGTTTGTGGCAGTTTATGAAGAATAGCATAGGCGGCTATAACATCCACATTAATGAGTGGGTTGATGAGCGGAGAGACTTTATTAAAGCTACCGACGCTGCGTTAAAAAAATTACAATGGAACTATTCCTATTTTGGAGACTGGTTTCTTGCACTCGCTGCATACAATTGCGGTGCAGGAGCTATGGATAGAGCCATAAAAAAAGGCGGTACTAAAGATTTTTGGGAATTAAAAAAATTAGGCGTATTACCAAAAGAAACCGCTCATTATGTACCCAAATTGCTGGCACTCATTACCGTTGCTACTAATGCACGCCGCTTTGGATTTGAACCGCCATGGAACCAACTCCAGCAATGGGTGAGCATACCGCTCCCGTTTTCTGTTGATATTACAATGTTAGCTGATGCTTGCGGTATCAATGTTACGGTATTACGGCAGGGGAATCCAGAGCTAAAATACAATGTTACACCGCCAGACAACCATTATGCGTTAAAAGTCCCTTTAGAACATGCAGAACAGGTTAAAAAAACCCTTGAACAGGCCCAGGGGAAACTTATAAAGGTATACATGCATAAAGTTAGCTCGGGGGACACACTATTGGCTATTGCAAGACACTATGAAGTTAGCATAGACATGATTGTACGATTAAATCCCGGCTTAAAACCAGATAGGATTCAAATTGGGCAGGTTTTGGTAATACCAGCACTTAAAGATAAAAAGCCTTTCGTCAACGAAAAACAAGCCGAAGCGCCTGCTGATTTTTCCGGAACCTATGTCGTTAAAAAAGGGGACACTCTTTGGCAAATAGCACTTTTATTCAACGTATCACCAGAAATCCTTGCAGAAAAAAATGGTCTTACATTAAATTCGATTTTGCGTGAAGGAATGACCCTGAAAGTACCGATAGTTAATACAGTACAGCCATGAAGTATCATATGAAACAGCTTGCTGCAACACTTATACTGCTCCTCTTGGTATCCAGTTCAGGAATCTCAGCCCCTGATATACCTATAACGCTCACAACTTCTGTTGACTGGAACCGGCAAAAAATTATTGTACAGGCTCGTCTCAATATTCAGCGTGCTGGATTTAAAATACCAGCTGGCAGGACCGATGCCGAGTTGTATATGAAAACACAGCTTCCTTTATTATGCCGCGATGCTGTGCTTAACATCACATTCGATTCATACCGTACCGTTCTTGACACATTAAACGATCAGACTATACGTGCTGCAGATATTGAAGCATACCTTAGTTCGTGGACTCAAGTTTCATCATCACTCAGCAGTGATCTTGCTTATTTAAATATGGAGATTACATATGATCTCATAAAACTGGCAAGTCTGTATATTAAACACACAAAAGCACTGGAACTCCCTGTTACACTAGATTATGAACCAACACGCACCTACAGCGGAATTCTTATTTATGTAAAAGGAAACTATCCAATTCAGGGAGAGTTTGAAACAGGGAAGCTCGAACCTTCACTGTTCCCAAGAATATATGATGAATCTATGCAGTTAATTCTAGAAAGGAACCGCGTTAATCCAGAAATACTAAAAACTTCAGGTATTTGCGGCTGGGCACAGGATGTAAACAGTCCTGAACTAATTTTGAGAACAGGTCAGGATCCGCTTAGAATCCTTGCTTACAAAATTTTTGGGACAAAGCGAAGCGATATTATCATTACAAAACAAGATGCTCTTAAAATTATTCTTAATGAAAACAACCGTAAACTTATCGAAAACGGGAAAGTCGTTATAGTTTACGGCAAATAAGTTTCAAACAATTAGCGCGGTGTCATCATCAAATCTGCAAAAACTTTAGCGTCACCTTTTATATTGCTAATTTTTGCATATTCATTTGGCGCATGCATTGTTTCATCTTGGGTACTCCACACAACGCACTGATACCCTTTAGCCCGAAGGTAAGCTCCAACAGTTCCGCCTCCAATGCCTATTGCACGGGCATCGATATTGTAAATCTTCTTGATTGATTTTTTTAAGAGCTGTACTACCTCTGCATTTTCCGGCGTAGGCGGACTTTCATTGCTCATGACTGCTTCTACTGCGATTGTTACACCATATTTTTTTTCAACTTGTGCTTTATGCTCATGTAATGCTGCAAGAGTAGCTTCGATAGTGTAACAAGGGAGCATTCGGAGATCGGCATAAAAGACATCCTCTCCTGGTACCGTATTGATGTTTGGAACATTGGGATCTTTCTTTGTTGGCACAAGTGTAGAACGAGGAGGATCAAATAGCGGATTTCGTTCCGTAAATACTGTATTCTCCATTGAATTGAGTAACAAAGCAAACTCACAGTTTGCGAGGAAAGCATTCTTTCCATCATCTGGCTTGGAAGCATGGCACTGCTTGCCTTTTGTTGTTACTTTAATCCAGCATATATTTTTTTCTGCAACTTCGATTTCAGAACTATCGGCTTTACCGCCATCGGGTATTATAAACATATCATCGGGAACAAAGATATCAGTATTTTTTAAAAGCCAGTCTATTCCATAAACAGAACCAACTTCCTCATCGGCAACAAATAAGAGTTTTACATCATGCTCTGGTGTAATACCGTGCTGCTGCAATGCCAACGCAGCAATTACTGATGAAACCAGCCCCTGCTGGTTATCTTCAACCCCTCGGCCTATGATTTTGTCTCCCTCAACGAGTACTTTAAACGGATCCTGCTTCCATTGGGAAATCTCTCCAGCTGGAACAACATCAGTATGTGCCATAATCCACAGACGTTTATTATGTTTTTTACCAGGAATAGTTACTACGAGATTTGGCCGCTTGCCATGGGAAACTCTTGTATCAGGTGCATCAAAATGCTCAATATTTGTAATTCCATGCTCTCTGAGCCACTGTTCGAGTGCTGATACTTTGAGCCACTCCCCGTCACCGCCCGATTCTGGCGCTATTGCTGGGAATGATGTCAAAAGTGTTTCAAGCTCGATGATAGTGCTATCGCTTTTATCAATAAACTGCATCATTTTTTCAAGAAGTTCCATAAGAGTGTCCTTTTTTCAACCATAAGCTATATCTCACTTTATTTAGAGTGAGGCAGATAGACATTCCAACTAGTTTTCACCAGTGTTTCTACATCAGAATAGCGAGCCTTCCATCCCAGGAGTTTCTGCGCTAGCTGAGATCCAGCAACCAGTTTTGCCGGATCCCCGGGTCGTCTTGCAGTAATTACTGCAGGTATTGGTTTACCGGTAATACGCCGTGCTTGTTCAAGAATCTCTAGCACTGATATGCCTTCTTCTGAGCCTAAATTAACAATGAGGCTAGCATCATTTTTTTTCATATAGTCTAATGCAGCAACATGACCAACCGCTAAATCTGAAACATGGACATAGTCACGAATACCGGTTCCATCTTTAGTCGGATAATCGTTGCCAAAAATCTGTAATTCTTTTCGCTTGCCTATTGCTACTTCCATAATGACAGGAAGCAGATTAGCTGGATTTTTTTCGAGTCCGCGGATTCGCCCCTCTGGGTCATAACCAGCTGCATTAAAGTACCGCAATGCGGCATACCGTATTCCTTTTAATTTATCATACCAGGATAGAATCCGTTCGATCTCTAACTTTGTAAAACCATAAAAATTTTCTGGATTAGTTGGGTGCTTTTCATCAATCGGCAGATATGATGGCTCACCATACACAGCTGCTGAACTTGAAAACACAAAATACTTTACTCCATGTGCCACCATCGCATTGAGCACATTGATAGTACCTGCAATATTATTAGAAGCATATTTTTCAGGCACTAGCATTGATTCCCCAGCAGCCTTAAAAGCTGCGAGATGTACAACGACATCATAGCCATTGCGCATTTCCTTAGAAAGCGCATCATAATCCATGATATCGCCTTCAACAAACCGTTCTTGGGGAAAAATATTGTCTTTTGTTCCAGAAGAAAGATTATCAAACACGGTTACTTCATGTCCCGCGGTTAGAAACTCGAGACATACATGACTTCCAATATAGCCAGCACCGCCGAGTATTAATGCTTTCATAAAATCCTCACTCTCTCTGATAATTTAATTAGGGAACGCTTCTCGAATTTTTAGAAATTGATCAATATTTTCTAAAAACATGTGAGTCAATTCAGGATCAAATTGTTTCCCCATGTTATCTTTTATATACAGCAATGCATCTTTTACTTCCCATGCTGAGCGATATACTCTATTCGATGTCAGAGCATCAAACACATCAGCAATTGCGACAATTCGCGCAGCTTTATCAATTTCCTCACCTTTAAGACCTTTTGGATACCCAGAACCATCCCAATGTTCATGGTGCTGCTCAGCTATAGTTAACGCAAGCTTGAATAGTTTCCGGCGGGAAAATTTCATCATCTCAGCACCATAACTTGTATGCCGCTTCATCTCTTCAAATTCTGCATTATCAAGCCTGCCTGCTTTATTGAGTACCATATCAGGTATTGCAATTTTCCCAA
Source organism: uncultured Treponemataceae bacterium (assembly GCA_964630305.1). Classification (GTDB taxonomy): domain Bacteria; phylum Spirochaetota; class Spirochaetia; order Treponematales; family UBA12059; genus JAKPPT01. The sequence continues at coordinate 29,361 of CAZVTR010000012.1, forward strand.
TATCATGAACCGCACTGGCAACAAAAATCATTTCACTCTCTACTTCATCAAGTCCTGCTAATTCTGCTAATAGTCTTGCATACTCAGCAACACGTTTTACATGATTTCCTGTTTCCTGAGACCGCCGCTCTATAATATCACCGAGGGTAAATATTAATTCTTGATGATTTTCTTCTATTTCTTGGTTGAGATAGATATTTTCAAATGCAATTGCGACGTTTACACAGTATATACGAATAAGCTCCAGATCCAACTCATTCAAATTGAAACATCCATCTAGGTATAAGATATTTTGGCTTCCTGATTTTGTTTCAATATATCCCGCATACATGTTAGATTGATAGAGTGATTCATGGCTTCTATATGCACTATAGATTAGCTTTTGCGCTGGTTCTGGGAGTACTTCTTCGATACGTTTCCCTATACCATGCTGATAGATTCCTGTAGCAGCTAAAATGGTAAAACCGTCATCTTCACGAGCAGCAGTGATACCGCCAATAGTAGAGTAGATTGCATCGTTGTCCATATTAAGGAGACTGCAGAGTTGTTCCAGAACTCCAGAAGCAAATTTTTTAAGTGACTGTATCTCAAAAATTCGGCTCGATGCTTTGATAATTTTTTCTAGACCTTTGCGGCTTCTATCGATAGTTACAATATCACGGTATGACCGAATAGTTGCTACCATTGTAGTAAAAAGCTTTTGTGCGGTAAGTTCTGTTTTTTCTTTATAATCATTGATATCGTATTCCAAAATGACATTGGCTTCCGGTGCACGTCCAGGCTGTCCAGTGCGAAGAATAATGCGCACCAGATGATTTTTTAGATCTTCTCGAATATAACGAACGAGCTTAAGACCAGAGTCATCGCGCTCCATCACCACATCGAGTAGTACAACTGCAATATCGTTGTGCCGATTAAGTAAATTTCTGGCTTCTGCTTCAGAATATGCTGATAAAAACTCAAGTTTTCGATTATTAAACAAAAAATCGCTTAACACAAGCTTTGTTACATGATGAACTTCTTCTTCATCATCGACAATTAATACTTTCCAGAGACCTTGTGTTACAGGCAGATCTTTACAAGATTCATCTGCAAACATCATGGAATCATTCTGCGTGTTCATTACTATCTCCATCCAATTCTGTAACGACAAGCGGCAATTCAATTGTAAATGTTGTACCTGACTTTATTTTACTTGTAACAGAAATACTTCCGCCAAGCCGCGAAACAATATTATTAATAATATATAAACCTAAACCGCTTCCACCGCTATCACGCTTAGTGGTATAAAACGGTTCAAATATCTTTTTTACATCTTCTTCTGGTATACCGCAGCCATCATCTGCAAATTGTAATATAAGTTTGTTATTTTGTACATACGCTCGTATAGAAATTTCACCAGCCTGACCATCTGGATACGCATGTATCAAGGCATTTATTAAAAGATTTGTAATAATTTGAGAAAGCATACCTGGATAGCCAGTCCAAAACAAATCAGCAGGCACTTCAAGGTTAATTGTATGCGGAGTTTTCTTAAGCTTTGGCCTCAGACTAAATATGATTTCTCCAATGTACTCTCTGACATTGATTGTCCGTAAATCATCTTTATTTTGATCTACTGCTATCTGTTTAAATGACTGTACAAAATCAGATGCTCGATGCAGATTAGTTATTAGAATGCCGATTGTTTCACCAGCATCATTAAGAAATCGTTCAAAATCGGAACGAGTCAACTTTGATTCATTTGAAAGCTTTTGAATTGTTTCAAGACGTTCCATGAGATGAGTTGCAGCCGTTAAGCTGACCCCAACCGGAGTGTTTACTTCATGTGCCACCCCTGCTGTAAGACTGCCTAAAACAGCGAGCTTCTCTGCTTCAATGAGCCTTGCAGTGCGTTCTTTTACTATGGATTCAAGTTCGCTTGAATACTGTTCTATAAGCTCCGCCATTTCATTAAATGTTCTTGAAAGAATGCCTATTTCATCGGCACGATTTTCAATACGAGTAATACGGACATCAAAATGTTTTTCCCTAAAGCTATTAACAATAGTGCTGATATATAGAATAGGTTTAATTACTATTCTTCTTAAATAAAACAATAATACCAACAATTCAATAAGTGTAATACCGACAATACCCAAAAATGTAAAAAACATATCATCTTTGAGCTTTGCAAAAACAGTTGCATAACTAAAACCTATTTCAAGGATACCAAGCCTATAGCCTTCTTTTTTTAGTTCAACAAACACAGTTTTGTCACCTTTACTGAGAGGACGCTCCTGTGATTTAACATTGAATTGTTTAATATTTCCATCAGAAAGCCTTTCTAATCCCCAAAAAACATTCCCCTGTTCATCCCATAGAATAATATATTGAATACGACGATCAACTATTTCTGTCCGCATTATTGAATCGACAAGGCTATATGAAAAAATCCACACTGGTTCAAGTATAGCATTTGCGATACGATCTTTTATTTGTATCGTTTCATTTTGAAGACTTTTCAATGTAGACTGATACTGCAGATAATATGTTGCGAGTGAAATAATAAAAATCAATACAATCATGAGGATAATAGCAATAAGAAAGACCCGTGCAGAAATTGAATTAATCTTCAAGGGGAAATCGATGTTTCTTAACACACATCAGCCTCGCAGTATAATATTCACTTAATTCAATCACTAGTGTACTATATTTTACCTACAAAAAACAGTATAATCCAGATCAATCTGAAGTTTTATTATATTTTAAGAAAATATGCGCAAATTGTAATATTGCAAACCAGTGTTGCCGAAGAAACTAGATTTAAACTTTATAATTATTTTTAAGCTATCAGCTTCTTAATACACTATTTTTTAGTATCTGATTTATTTTATAACTGAAATTGATATTTAAAAGCTCCTAATATAAAAACTTGATACAAAATGATTAGGAGCTTTTAAAGCTAAACGTGCTCTATTAAAAATAGCAAAGGCTATTTTAATGCAAAAAAATGCTCACAACTACTGTCACCTTTTGTCTTTTTATGAAGCATAAGACAATTACCTTCTCGTTTTACATCAACTTTAATCTGCTTCTTTTCCGGATAATATGTGCGCTGACCTTCCCATTGAATACATGCGTAGCACCGTTTGACTCCAGCTTCTTTTAAGTCTTGTGACATTTTTTCCTCCATCACACTTTTTCAGGGTAAGAATCCCCATATAATTTTCGGTTATATTGAATCCAAAATAAAATGCTTTAATAATTCTGCCACAGCCCCATCATAATGATTATTTTTTGCTATATAATCAGCTTGAGCTAATACATCAGGGTTTGCATCATTCGGAGCGCATCCTATTCCTGCCCAAGAAATCATGCCAAGATCATTCCAGGAATCCCCTATAGCCATAGTTTCTTCCTGTCTAAAGCCGTATTTTGCTGCAACCCAAGAGAGCGCTGTACCTTTATCTGCACCAAGTGGTAGAAGTTCTAAAAAATATGGTTTGGACAAGATTAAATGAGCAATACCATCCAACTGTCTTTTTAATACAGTCATCACCTTTTTTAATAATTCTGGTTCACCACATGTTAATATTTTACTTCTGTTTTCAGCCCACAATTCGCCATTATAATTTTGCAATCGGTTTGGTAATCCTGTAAGCGCAGTATCTTTATTAGTCCAATCATTTTTTTCTGTTACAATAATACAATCATCTTCATACACTTGCGCTGGCAACCCAACAGACATAACTGCATTTACACATATTTTAACTTGTTCAGGCGTAAAAGCATGCCGCTCTATGATCGTCTTACTGTCTATATCCCGGATTTCTGCCCCATTCATGCAGATAATAGGAAATTTCCTGCCAATCATTCCTAGTTCCTCAGCATAGGGGCGCATCGATTGAATAGTCCTGCCCGAAGCAAGTACAACCATTACTCCAGCATTGATAGTACGAATTATAGTAAGCCGATTTACCGGAGATATCGATCTATCCGGATTAAGCAGAGTATCATCAAGATCAATTGCAACTAGTTTTATAGCCATTGGGCTTATACTATACTTGAAATTGATATTTTTATTCAATGGTATCGATGCTTGCTCTATAGCTTCATTTGCTGATGAGCATATTAATGCATTTCACTATCTGTACCTAATAAAAACAGAGTTATATCATCTTCAAAAACCGGATTTTCCATAAACTGGATGAGCTCGGTTAGTATTGTGTCCGCTATAGTATCAAGTGACAGACTTGAATTTTCAAGCAAAACCTGCTTTATGCCATCGATACCAAACATTTTTTCATGCGCACCCCGTGATTCGATTATCCCATCGGTAAAAAAACAAAAGATGTCTCCTGGATGGAATTCTGCAAGAGTGTCCCTGTAGTTAAAATCGTCCATTAATCCTATGATTGGATTGCCGAGAGTCTTCATTTCTGTAAATGAACCATCAACGTGCGCAATGAGTTGGCCAGGATGACCTGCATTGCAAAATTCTATTGAATAATTTTTAAAATCAAGTATGCCATAAAAGGCAGTAACATAATGGTTTGTAGTTATTACTTTTGAAAATTCTTCATTGAGACTTCGTATTACTTTTGAAGGATGTGTATGTTTAGTTTTTAAATAATCAAAGGTACTCTTTATCATGGCGGTTATAAATGCTGGTGCGATTCCATGTCCTGATACATCGCTAATCATAATACCAAACTGGTATTCATCAATCTGAAAAATGTCAAAATAATCACCTCCGACCATCGCCATTGGAATATAGCGATGAGTGCAAGAAAAGAATGAAGTGTCGGGATATGAACGCGGTAACATACTTTTCTGCATTTCTACTGCCAAATTCATTTCTCGAATTGATTGTTTATTGCGGCGTTCTAAACCATACAATGCTTCCTGAAACTTTATTCGTTCCTTTTTGATTACTTTTTTTGACCGTTTATACGCTTTTTTAAGCAAATTAAGTTTTTCTTCTACGGAACTATATAAAACTATTTTGTCAGCATCTGGGAAAAGTTGTTTTAAAGCAGCGTGTTCATGGAGTGTCCCTGTAGTAATATTACAAGAAATATCATGTAATGTTTTATTTTTAAATTTTTCATATTGACTATCTGGTAAAACTGCTATTATATGCTCATCTTTATCTAAGGCAAAAAGATATCCATGTAAGGAATGGAGTAATTCCTCAAGAAAATTCCTTTCGATTGGTTTAGTCATGTTTTAATTTTAATCTAAAAAAATTGAAAAAGAAATACCTTATATTGCGATTGATTACAATAATTAATAAGTCAATGAGTGTCCCTTATGTTACTCAGGTTGTGCTATTTTTTAACTTTTCTCTATATCATTTAGTATAAAAAGAAAATAAATAAGTTTTTTAGAAAAAGGCATGCAAGAACTGTATTTTTTTCATCTCCTAAATGGGTGAATGACAAATAT
>CAZVTR010000012.1:34890-41724 GCA_964630305.1 uncultured Treponemataceae bacterium
TCTAATGTTTTAATAATGAGATGAAAATGATTATCCATGATAGAAAAATGCTCAATCTTAAATCCCATTTCTGCTTGAAGATGCATAAGAATCCCTAGAAAAAGGTTTTTGCAAAAAGTACTACTTAGCCGAAACTCTTGGTTATTAATTCGTGCAGTGACATGATATGTTCCTCCTGGTATAAGTTTTCTAGGACTTCGCATTTAATCCTCCTGAAATATGATGGTTTCTATTTAATTAAACACAGTTGTATGCCATTTTGCATGCAAGGCAAACCTAAATTTTTAAAATGTTACGTTTAAATTAGTTAGTTAAAGCTCAATTAATTATTTAAAAATTGTAAAATAATATCTAGTGCAGATAATTTCGAGGATACATATGAAATGCTCGTAGCAAAAAAATCACCGATACGATTTAAGCTTAGACTGATATTTTGATATTTCAATTTTTTTTGGTCTTAATTACATAAGTTATAGAATAATTTGTTTATTTTTTGTAAAATGAGCGAGTATCTATTAGATTAGGGACACTCTTGTTGAAAGGCATTATATCAAGGCATTTCTAACAGCCATTATAGTTCAACTAGGTAATTGCTTTTTCAAACGAGAGTTTTGAGTCTAATAGATAATTTGGTTTCTAAAATCAAGTAAAGCTTATGAAAACATTAGTTTATCAGAGGTATTAGAGGGACACTCTTGCAATTACTTGCAATTATGCTAAAGTGCCTCAAAAGATACCAAAATAGGAGTAGCTATGTTTGAATCCGTGGATCCAAAAATAAATTTCCCTAAAATGGAAGAAGAAATCCTTAAATTTTGGGAAGAGCATAAAGTTTTCCAAAATTCAATAAATGAACGTGAGGGTTCTCCAGAATTTGTATTTTATGACGGGCCTCCCTTTGCAACAGGATTGCCACATTTTGGGCATTTTGTGCCGGGAACAATAAAGGACAGTATCCCCCGCTATAAAACAATGAAAGGCTTCAAAGTCGAACGCCGTTTTGGCTGGGATTGTCATGGTCTTCCTGTAGAATATGAGATGGAAAAGGAATTAGGTATTTCCGGGAAAAAACAAATAGAAGATTATGGCATTGCGAAATTTAACGAAGCATGTCGTTCGATCGTATTACGTTATACCAAAGAGTGGCGTACAATTATGACACGAGCTGGCCGCTGGGTTGATTTTGATCACGACTATAAAACCATGGACCCGGACTATATGGAATCAATCTGGTGGGTGGTAAAACAACTATGGGATAAAAATCTGATATATGAAGGACACTACATACTGCCATACTGTCCACGCTGCTCCACAGTACTCTCAAATCATGAACTTCAACTTGGTGGTTATAAAGATGTTCATGATCCTGCAATAACTGTTAGATTTAAGATTACAGCCGTTGCACATGTTGATAGTAAACCATCAAATAAGAATACAGATACTTCAGGGACACTCTTGCATAATAGTTCAATCACTGATGGCTCAACATATATACTTGCATGGACTACAACACCTTGGACGCTTCCATCTAACCTTGCTCTTGCGGTAGGTCCAGAAATTGATTATGTACTCGTACAAGATGGTACCGAACGTTATATTCTAGCTGAATCACGCCTGACTGCTTACTATAAAGCTGATGCATTGCCTACAATTCTAGAGCGGTTTAAAGGAAGCGCACTTGAAGGTATTCAATACGAACCCCTTTTCCCCTATTTTGCTGAATATGTAAAAAAGGGCGCATTTATGGTACGAACCGCTGACTTCGTTACCACTGAAGATGGTACAGGGATAGTTCACATAGCACCCGGTTTTGGAGAAGATGACTACAATGTGCTGAAAGCTACCGGTATTCCTACAGTATGCCCTGTTGATGCAGAATGCCAATTTACAGCAGAAATCCCTGATTACCAAGGAACATTTGTCAAAGACACTGATAAATTAATAATAGAACGCCTTAAAAATGAAAAAAAATTAGTAAAACGTGAACAGTATTTGCATGCATATCCGCACTGCTGGCGCTGTTCCAGTCCGCTCATTTATCGAGCTGTATCCAGCTGGTTTGTGAAAATTGATCCTATCAAAGAAAAAATGCTAAAAGCAAATCAAAAAATCTATTGGATGCCAGCGCACATCAAAAACGGCCGTTTTGGTAAATGGCTGGAAAATGCTCGAGATTGGGCTATTAGCCGAAATCGATATTGGGGAAACCCTCTCCCCATCTGGAAATGTGATGCGTGTGGCAAAACAGAATGTCTGGGCTCACGAGATGAACTTACAAAAAAAACAGGAAAGAGTGTCCCTGACCTTCACAAGCACTTTGTCGATGAATATACATGGAAATGTTCTTGTGGCGGAACAATGAAACGTATTCCAGAGGTACTTGATTGCTGGTTCGAATCCGGTTCAATGCCTTATGCTCAGGTTCACTATCCGTTTGAAAATAAAAAACATTTTGAAGAACACTTCCCAGCAGATTTCATTGCAGAGGGACTTGATCAGACCCGAGGGTGGTTTTACACACTAACCATACTCGCAGCCGCACTATTTGATAAACCTGCTTTCAAAGCTTGCGTGGTCAATGGTCTTGTCTTAGCTAGCGATGGTAAAAAGATGAGCAAAAGCCTTAGAAACTACACTGATCCCATGAAAGTAATGCAGGAATTTGGTGCAGATGCGCTGCGACTTTTCCTCATGAATTCAGCTGTAACTCGTGCCGATGACCTTTGCTATTCTGACGAGGGCGTGCGTGAAGTATTAAAAAACCTCATTCTGCCATTGTGGAGCGCTTATAGCTTTTTTGTTACCTATATCAACCTTGATAGAGTGTCCCCGCCAGAGGCAAAACCTGAAGCGACTAATCCTCTCGATCGCTGGATACTTTCTTTGTGTGAAAGCATGGTTCGCGATGTTACTGATGCATTAGAGGCTTATGATATGCAAAAAGCCATAACTCCGATTATCAATTTTATCGACGCACTCAATAACTGGTTCATCCGCAGATCAAGGCGACGTTTCTGGAGAAGCGAAAATGATTCAGATAAACTTGAGGCTTATGCAGCTCTCTATAGAGTCTTATTAAGGCTAATACATTGTCTGGCACCATTTGCTCCTTTCGTAACAGAAAAAATCTGGCAAAACATCCGACCAGCAGGTTCTACAAAAAGCATTCACCTATCATCATGGCCTGAGGTTGATGAATCATTCATCGATACAGAACTCGAAACCAAAATGGCCTACGTTCGTCATGCTGTAGCTATGGGTAGAGCTCTCCGCTATCAACACAATATTAAAATTCGACAGCCGCTTAAAGAAGTTCAGCTTGTAACAAAAAATAATGAAGAAAAAGCAAGCCTCATAGAAATGCTGGAAATTATTAAAGAAGAACTCAACGTTAAAGAGGTTGTCTTCAGAGAAGACGAAGAACAACTTGTCGAGTACAGCGCTAAAGCTAACTTTAGAGTTCTTGGCAAAGAATTAGGTAAAGACATGAACACTGCAGCTGCAATTATCGAAAAATTAGGCAACAAGGAGATTATGAGTCTATTAGAAGGAAATACGCTCGTAATTGATGTGGCAGGAAAGAGTGTCCCTCTTACCACGGAAAAAGTTATTATAAACCGCATTGAAAAGGCAAACCTTAAAGTTATCAACGAGGAAAGTCTCACTGTAGCACTCAATACTGATATAACAGAAGAACTTTTTGATGAAGGCAATGTGAGAGATTTAATTCGAGGTATTCAGAATCTTCGTAAAGAATCAGGTTTAGCTGTAAGTGATAGAATACACTTAAATGTTTATGGCTCGGAAACACTAAAGCGAGGTTTTGATAAGTTTAAAGATCTCATTGCATCCGAGACGCTGGCCACAACAGTAGACTGGGCAAAAGAATCATCGATGACTGCAGTTGAAGCCGGTGAGGAATCATGGGAAATAGCGCTGAGGAAGGCTTAATTATTGAAAAATTTGTTTCAATAGGGACACTCTAGGTTCTTTAGATTTTTGAAAAACTGGCATTTGCAATATGCAATTGCCAGTTTATACTTTTTCAGCATACCAATCATGCATATAAGGGAATGGAAGTACATTGCGAATATCAGTTAAACCATTCATAGCCATAACAAAACGTTCAAAGCCCATTGCGACACCAGAACAGAGCGGAAAATCATCAAAAAGTTCAGCATAATCATAATTTACTGCATGGGGGACTAGCTGAGCTTGTTTTTTTAATGCTTCTTTTTTCATGCTTGCAAGCACTGCCTCTTTGGTTGCAGATTCCGTATAGCAATTTAAAAGCTCAATTCCATTAACATACAATTCCCATCGGTCCTTCCATGGTGTTCCAGGAATATTGCGAGCCAAACATTCAATTTGTGCTGGATATTCAATAAGCACTAAAGGACGGTCTTTGGGCAGCTCAGGCTCAACCCATTGAACAAATGCTTGATTAAATAAATCTTCCCATGATGCTTCTTTGTTTACGATAAGCCCTTTTCCTGATAATGCTTCTCGTAGAGTGTCCCTATTCTGTAACTTGATTAAATCTAAATGCGCAAATTCCAAGCAAGCTTCCTGCATTGTCATAATTCTAAACGGAGGTTTTGCATAGCGAGGAGTGTCCCTCGTGCAGCAAGTATCGAATAATGCTTCAGTAATTCCAATCGAGTCTCTTGCTGTAGCATTTACGGTATAATATTCAAGCATGGTAAATTCTGGGCTATGAAGTGTCCCTATAGATTCTGCATTGCGAAAAGCTTTACATAGCTCGAAAACGCTGCACTTTTCTTTTGCAATAAATTGCTTTATCCACACCTCTGGAGATGGCAAGAGCCATAGCTTTCGATTGCCATAAAATGGATTTATATATTCTGTTTCAAAAACTTCGAGGCAAGACTCAGGTATTGGAGCTGGCGATAGAAGAGGTGTATCTAATTCTACATAGTTTCGGTCAAGAAAAAACTGCCTAACCTTTGTCACAAGCCTGGAACGTTCTAAAAGCAGCGCTGAACTAATCATTTTTGCATCCTTTCGTATTTTTTTCGATAAGATAGCGTGCATACAGTTTAAAATCCTCTAGAGGTATCCAGCTAAAGCCTAATGCTGTCCCTTTAAAATACCCTTTAAGCTCAGAAATTGACATATCAACCAGTTTCTCTAGTGGCAAATAGTGCCCTGGACGCTTTTCTGTTTCGATTAATTGCGATTCGATATAATTAAAAAGCTCAATAGAGTGTCCCTGTTGTTTCAATTGGTTTTCTATTCTATCATTATCCTGCGCTCGTTGGGTATAGGGACACTCTTTGATGCAAACATCACAGCCGTAGAGACGATTTCCTCTATGCACTTTGAGATTGTCCGGCATATCTCCTCTGCTCATCCAGTACTGCAGGCACAATTCTTTACAAAATCCATTATCAAGCGCACGAGTTGGGCAAGCATCAATGCAAGCCGTGCATAAACCGCATAGTGGCTCGTTTGTGAGGTATTTGGACACTGTTTCACTCAAGAGCAGGTGGTATACCTCATCAATTTTAGGAAAAAGCAGCAGACCTATTAACACTGCAGAACCATAAACAGGATTAACAAGCAATCCTGATTTTCCTATCCACCCAAGGTGAGCAAGCACAGCACTTGCTTTTTCAGGCAATTGGGAATTTACAGATATCCGAATATCTTTCCGCAGCAAACCAAATTCAGAACGAATATCCGCTGAAAGCTCTTGCAATATCCTAACAAGAAAATGGTAATAATTATATGCAGCAAAAGATCCAATGGTTACTGTATTGTGAAGCGTCGTTGTATCAGCACTCGTGTTAATCCGATAAGGTAAAAGAACAGCAATGCCTGTTATTTGTTCCAGTTTATATCCTGCTAAGGGTATTTCATTTGTATATGTAAAAATATTTTCTATAGCGCTATCAGGCAGGATATTCCATTCCTGTATTCCCTTGCGGCCAAAATACTCACTGAATGGTTCCATGATAGCTTATAATCTCACAGCCGACTATGATTTTTGCAAATATGCAATGACTATTTTCCACGAGCTCGTTCAAGTTTCTGCATCTTCTTATAATACTCAGCCTGTTTAACTATTTCCATCATATCGTTAACCATAATCTTGTTATCAACAATTCGAAACTGTTTATTTTGCAGCAACTGCTGCACTACTGCACTGCCGGTATTCATGGGAAACCCAACAAGATTTATGAGTTCTTTAGGACCAAAATCAAACGTATAGGCAGCACCTTCCTTGATTGGAACTTTATTCTTTTCTAGCTGCATCAGGAGAGCATCATACATTCTTCCAAGGGGATCGCTAATTAATGTATTTGCAAGCTGTTTATAAATAAACCAAATACGTTCAGCAAGCAATTGTGTGAGTTTGGTAACAATTTGAGGCTGTGTTTGTACCATCCGTTCAAAATTGTCTTTATTGACTGTGAGCAAATAGGTATCCTCATATGCAATTGCAGTAGCAGAACGAGGTTTATTTTCCAGTAATGCCATTTCTCCAAAAATATCTCCGGGTTTTAAAACAGCAAGAAGCACTTCGGTATTTTCTACAATCTTCGTGATTTTAATAGAACCTTTTTGAATGATATAGAGCTCTGTTCCTGGCATTCCTTCGCAGAATACAACTGTATCTTTCGGGTAGAAGCGGTTGAATTCCTCAGTTGATCCATCAAGATAAACTGCCTTTGCAAATTGTTTAATTTTTACCATACGCTCTTTAGCCATTTGAGCATTTGCACCTGATGGACATAATTTTAAATACTGATAATAAGCATAGAATGCTTGATTAAACTGACTTTGCTTTACGTAGTATTCACCAATATC
>CAZVTR010000012.1:41824-54112 GCA_964630305.1 uncultured Treponemataceae bacterium
GCTTCTTTGCCCGTAATCCCCAACGGAGTAAGATCGACAAGCATGAGATGATTATCAGTGCCTCCAGAAACGATACGTGCGCCGCCATCAGCAAGTGCCTGCGCAAGTACTTTTGCATTGATAACTACCTGCTTCATGTATGCTTTATACTCATCAGAGAGTGCCTCCTTGAAGGCTACAGCTTTACCAGCAATCACATGGCAGAGCGGTCCTCCCTGAATCCCTGGGAATATCGTGCCATCGAGTATTTCTGACCAGAGCTTAGGTCTGTCCCCTTTGGGTGTCATAATACCCTGATTATTTTCTTTATCAATTCCAATAAAAACAGCGCCGCCGCGCGGACCACGTAAAGTCTTATGTGTCGTTGTTGTTGTAAAATCCGCTATACGAATGGGACTCGGATGCAGGCCTGCAGCCACAAGTCCAGCGATATGCGCCATATCGACCATGAGATATGCACCAACTTCATCAGCAATCTTTCTGAACTTTTCAAAATCGATTATGCGAGCATACGCAGAAGCTCCTGCGACAATCATTTTGGGTTTACATTCACGAGCAAGGCGAGCAACCTCATCGTAATCGATGCATTCTGTATCTTTGTTCACTCCGTATCGCACTACATTATAAAGTTTGCCAGAAAAGGAAACTGGTGCGCCATGAGTCAAGTGCCCGCCATGCGCAAGATCCATGCCCATAATGGTATCACCAGGTTTTAGTGCAGCAAAATATACACCCATATTAGCCTGGGAACCAGAATGAGGCTGAACGTTTGCATAATCAGCATTAAAGAGCTGTTTGGCTCGTTCTCGAGCAAGGTTTTCAGAAATATCAACAAACTCACAGCCGCCATAATACCGCTTTCCAGGGTAACCTTCAGCATACTTGTTTGTCAAAACAGAGCCTACAGCTTCCATGACAGCACGGCTCGTATAATTTTCACTTGCAATAAGTTCCAGATTGTTTCTCTGCCTATCTGCTTCTTGGTTCATTGCTGAAAACAATTCAGGATCAGATTTTTCCAATATAGACATGTATTCCTCCTTTTATCCTTTTAATGGTAGTATAACAAAAAGCCTTGTTTTTGTAAAAGCTCTGCAGTATTTCAAAATTTGCCCATAGATAGGGTGCGGTTTGCTAGTAAATTCCTGTTACTTCGATATCACTCCAGAAGCTCGTGTAAGCTTGAATTTCATAGCTATATTCTTCATTGATATCAATAAAGGAAAATTCTTTATCTGAACGTGAGGTTTTACCATCAGGGAGCAATCTTGAGACTTTATAGCTATCCAGAGAAAAAGCAATATGACGATCGTCCAGGGAACCAAAATACTTATCTGAACTTGGGAATGGATTCGTTAGTTCAAATGTTACTGCATCCATATAAAGTGCAGGGTCAACCGGTATCCACCCTGCTCCATAAATAAAAAATTCACACCAGTAGTGTTCATGTGCTTTTTTATTATCATCTATAATGATACCTGCAACAGGTCGTGCAGGTATCCCTAAACTGCGTAACGCTGCTGTATAAATCAATACCAAGGATCTTATGCTGCCGCTTTTTGCCCGAAGCGCAGCACTAGGAGTATCACCTTTTTTAGGCTGAACCGTATATACTTTTCTGAGTGCATTCAATACAAGCAATGCTCGTCGATATGGATTTTTTTCATACTGCACACTGGTCTTTGCAAACTCTTGTATCGTCCCATCATCAGCGGGAACAAGTTCTGTACTTGAAGTATACTTAGTGTAGAGCGCCGGCAAACCTGTCTTGGGAAGCTGTATTTCATCGGGATTGAGTTCAACTGTATAGCTAATACTCTGTACCAGATATTTTTGCACAATTGTGTAGTCAGCAAAAGTTTCTGGATTTTGAATTAAAAAACATGTAACCTGTTTATCAGCATACAAAGGCTGTGAACTTGATTCCAGTATTTTAATATTTCGCTGTGTATCTGTAGAAACAGGCATTTTGCGCCAAATATAGAGCAAACCTCCTGGTTTTGCTTTTATTTTTGAAATACTGGTAAAAGACTCTAATGCATAGGTTCTCTTTGTAATAAAACGCTTTTTTGCAATGTTCTGTAATTGTAAAAATTGAGGCTTACTCTGTCCTTGCAATGTTTTTACCCACAAAGGACCTGAAACTGCACCATCTGGAATACGCATCTGAATTTCTTTATCAGACCAGGATGTATAGTCTTCATCATTATCTGCAACAATCGATTCACTTAATCCAGTTCCATCAATAGCGCTTGCTACAGTCTGTGCAGTAAATATTACTTCTGATGTACCGCGATTTATGCCAAAGTTATAACCTTTAATTATCAGTAATCCGCCTGTGACAGCGTCTTTTACATCGATGCTGACAATCACAGGACCGACAGATTGTTCTGAAATTTCATTAGGAAAACCAGGAAGCTTATCTTTACATGCTATTATTTTACCGTTTGAATAGTGTCCGGCACTCGTACGAACTTTAATAATTGGTGTTTTATCAAGCAAAGGCACAGTTAACCGTATACTATTGTCTTTCCATTCTAAATATGCAGTTCTCTGAACTGGGATACAATTAAATTCGACTCGAGCGTCACCTGACAGCTTACCAAAATTGCTGCCATAAATTGTTATTATATCGCCTGTTCCTGCAGTAACTGGAAGTATAGTTTCTATTAGAGGTTTACGAATAAACAAAGAACGAATACTGATACCAACGAGTATCATTATGAGTACAATAATTCCAATGATTATAAGATTTCGTTTCACTGCTGCTTGCTGCATGCTATAGTGTGTATCATATTATATAAGAACTTACAATTACTACAAATCTGCTTGTAATATTCGAATCTTTAAAAAAGTTTCCTCACTTTAATACCGCCCTGTTCACGAGCATGTTCATAGGTATCTACAAGTATTTCAATAATAATAGGCTGATGACCCTTTTTAGCACCAAAAGGATAGAAGATAATCCTTTCTCCGGGTTTAATTGTGTAAAAATTTGCAGCATTCATATATTGGACCCTGTTTGCCTGGGTTTTAAACCATACTTGCCAGCTCACTAAAATCAACAGTGAATCTTTTGTGCGCTTTTGCGGCGTAACGCTTATTTGAATAGCCATAGCGTCGCTGTTAATAAAATTTAATGAAAGCTGAGTGTTGTTAAGTGTATAATGAACATCATGTCGCTGCCAGGGTGCCTCCCCATTTGGGCGCTGTAAGGTAGTTCTAATAAATACAACAAAAAGCTCACTATATAGGTTTTCAGATAATTGAGTATCAACAGGCGGCAAATCAAACAACTGGTCTTCAACATTCTGAGCAAAAGCACAAACTGCGAAGCCCATACATATGATAAAACAGAATTTTCTCAGAATGCTGTGCATTACTTGCCGCTCCGATTAAAATCAGCTTCCCGTATAATCGTTGGCTGAACGCTAGTTTCAATTAAAAGCTGTCCTGGGATTTCTATAGTACGGCTGTTTTGCTGTTTAGAAAGATATTCAACCACCTCAGACAAAGAATACTGTGAAACTGTTGCAGAGGGTTTGACTTCAGCCATCGTCTCTTTAGTTCGATTTGTAAATAACACAACACTGAGTCCTATACCGACAAAAAGCACAAAGGCAGCCACAGCAGCCAGCACTGGCCATGAAACCTGAATACGAGGTGCAGACGGCATTGTTTTTAGTTTTTTCTCACAAAACTCCTTTACACCTTCATTTACTTCGGGGACAGGTTCAATTCTCTGTAAATCAAGCAACTGCTCATGAATTGCTGTGTATGTGTGTAAAATAGAACTGCAATGCTCACATGTTCTTATGTGAGCCTCCAATTCTTCTTTATATGGAGAAGGTACCTCATTGTCAAAAAAAGCAGACAGCAGTTCTTTATCAGGACACTTCATAGCCAAGCTCCTTTAAAGCTTTTGCAAGTGCTTCACGAGCTCTAAATACCCGTACTTTAACATTTCCTTCAGTGATTCCAAGCACCTTGCCTATTTCTTTATAATCAAGTTCACCATACTCTTTTAAAACCAGAACTCGCTTGAACTTTTCTGGAAGCAGCTCTAGCGCTTTCTGAACAAGCTGTTCGGTTTCTGTCTTAAGCTGTGTTTGTTCAGGACCATCCATTGCTGTGTGCTGTTCTGAAAAAACCCTCTGGTATAGCTTGTGTTCCTTAGTGGATCGTTTTGCCCAATTGATGGCTGCATTTTGTGCAACTCTGATGAGCCAGTATCGAGCATCATCAGTTGTTTCAAATTTGTTCCAATAATCCAGCACCTTGATAAAAGTATCCTGAACAATCTCCTCTGATGCGTCATCGTTTCCCGTGATTCGTTTTACAATACGAAACAGTGGGATATACATTGCGGTATAGAGATCATTAAACAGTGAACTATCCACGCTCATTAGAGTAAACACTCTTTTCTAAAAAATGTTACGAACTTTATGCTCACTAGAGTGTCCCTAATCATTGTCGCTTCCATTTTGTCCCTTCTTTGGTATCTTCAAGCACGATATTCATAGCAAGCAGTTCCACACGTATAGCATCAGCTCGAGCCCAATCTTTATTCTTTTTAGCCTCAGTACGTTCCTGAATGAGCTGTTCCACTTTTGCAACAATATCAGCCGGTAGAGCAGTCTCTTTTTTTTCTTCTTCTAGCAAGCGCAGTCCTAATACTTTATCAAACTCCGCAATCAGGCTAAGCATTTCTTCCGCAGAAAGCGATGCATCTTTTAACACCATATACACTTCAGCTAGTGCCCGCGGTGTGTTGAGATCATCTTCCATAGCTGATTTGAAAGCATTAAGATGACTAGCAACTCCAGGACTGGTCACTGTAAGCGCTTTAGACTCTGCTTTTTCGCGCAAGCTCCAAATTTTTTCCATGAGGCTCTTTCTTGATGCCCGGCTGGTATTGAGCGCATCATAATTAAATTGAAGCTGGGAACGATAATGACCGCTTAAAAGAAAATAGCGGTAATCTAACGGATCATAACCTGCATCAACAAGGGTCTGGAGCGTCAGGAATTTGCCTGAAGACTTGCTCATTTTTTCTTTATCAAGAATCAAAAACTCATTGTGCATCCAATATTTAACCCATTGTTTCCCTGTAGCAGATTCACTTTGAGCAATTTCATTGGTGTGATGTATAGGAATATGATCAATCCCGCCCGTGTGTATTTCAAACTGTTCGCCAAGATACTTCATGCTCATTGCAGAACATTCGATATGCCACCCGGGGTATCCCCTGCCCCATGGACTGTCCCAGACAAGCGCTTGATTTTCAAATTTGCTTTTGGTAAACCAAAGCACAAAATCATACGGATTACGCTTATTTTCATCAATATCAACGCGAGCACCAGCCTGCAGGTCTTCAAGCTTAATACGCGCCAATTTACCATAGTTAGGGAACTTGGTTACATCAAAATATAAATTGCCGCCGGCAAAATAGGTATAGCCATTTTTCTCAATGCGTTCAATGAGGTGAATCATATCAGCAATATGTTCAGTTGCCTTGCAAACTACCGTAGGCCGATTGATATTGAGGCGTTCTGTATCATTAAAAAAAGCCTGTGTGTAAAACTCTGCGATTTCAAGTACGGATTTTCCGCGTTCCTGTGCAGATTTTACCATTTTGTCTTCACCTGTATCATCATCACCAGAGAGATGGCCTACATCGGTTATATTCATAACATGAGTAACATCATAACCAAGCCAGCCCAGCGTTCGCACCAGGATATCCTGAAAAACATATGCCCGTAAATTGCCAATATGCGCATACGTATATACTGTTGGTCCGCATCCATACATACCAACCTTTTTTCCCTGCAGTGGTTCAAAATCCTGTAATTCTCTGCCCATAGTATTAAAAATGCGAAGCCCCATACAATCTCCTTGCATCCTATATATGTTATTACACTAATCAAAAACTATTAAAAGGTCAATTAAATTGATTCATAGGTGATTCATAGGGACACTCTTCTTATGTTATGTAAAAATTGAAAATAGATTATAGGGACACTCTTCTCTATAACAGCCAATTGACTAAAACAATTGCTAAGGATAGTGTTAAAATCATCAATATTTGTTACGCAAACTAACAATTAGTAGAAGAGGAGCATATTTCTATGGATGGCTATACAGCTAATAAAATCAAAGATGGTATCTGGAAGGCTTTAGTAATCATTTTTGGCATTGCATTTATTGCATTTATTATCTATTACCGGCTCGATAGAAATACGAGTAAGTTCAGCGTCTACCAGGATGGCAGCACACTTATTTTCATTGATAAATATGTACCTAAAAAAGAAAACACATTGTTTCGAACATCATGGAAGGCCGTTATTAATGACTTTTTAGAAAAAGCAAAACTGTCAAATATTATTAAAGAGAAAAATAAATTATATTATCCCGAGGTTATTTTTTTTGTTGATAATTTTTACTCTACGATTGCACTGGATGATCCCCATATTGAAAAATATCTTAAAGATAAACCGGGCGGCGATTTTCAGCTCTTACAAAAAGCACGGATGAGTGTTTTTTTTGACAGTCTCATTAGTCATAGCTATACCAGTGCAGACGGCCGTTATATTTTCTTTTCTAGCACAGAGAATCTTGAACCGGATTTACTCTATGCCTATACATTTGGAATAATAAGCTATAATATGCCGGATTCTGCCAGAAAACAGCTGCGCATTGACAGCAACTGGGATTTTTATGCATATACTGCATGGATGATGATTGAAGAAATGGCGGCTATATCAGCTCAACACATAAAACAGGTTTTTAATAATGGTAAAACACTAGACGAGGCACTCGAAATAATCGCCAATCTCCCCTCAGATTACTACACCAATGAAAATTCTGATGCAATTAAAAAGGAAGAAGAATATATAGCACTCTCATACCATGAGCCGGATAAACCTGCTCGCATCTATCAAACATGTTTGGATATGGCAAAGCATCTTATTGCAGTAAAAGGGAAAGATGGTTTTATGGCGTATCTAGCTGATCTTATTACAGGTAATTACACAACTATTGGAGAACTTATACAACATGATCTTAAAAACTATATTGATCCTGTTGTCGATTATTACAGCACAAGTACTAGAAAGGCTCGAATCGTTGCAAATCAAACCAAAACCGTTCGGTCTGTTCCTGCATCGCAATAAGATTATTGTAATGCTTTCTTTCCCACTCTGAGAGCATTGAGAAAAAAGACTGCAGCTCTGGATAAATCGTTTTTTCTGCACTATCAGCATAAAAGCGCAGAGCTGTAGCCTCAAGTAGCACCGCTGATGCTAGCGCTGTTGTTACATACTGACTCTCTGCAATACGCTTAACTATCTGGTCTGTAATAATTGGTGAACGTTCTGTAATTTGAGCAACATTTTTTAAACTAGCAGGCGATACTCCATCATGCAGTTTTTTATAATAGGAAACAAGCCAATTATAATGGCGCTTTTCTTCTTCTGCCATTTCCAGAAAAAACTCCTTTACCTCAGCATGTTGAGTTCTGCCTGCTGCTTCTTGATACAAGGTAATGCTGTCCATTTCTCCTTTTATGCCTTTTTTTAGTGCATCGATAAGTACTTCACTCATACAATCACCTCCTTAACAAGCTCTGTGTACAATATAATGCAAATATCTAAGTAGAACAAAACAATTTTTACTAATCCCACACAATTTCCGTTATCTCCTCGTACGGTTAGCACTTTACTAGCACTATGCTTCTGCAGTAATATCCCAGCATGATTCGTACTCGTGCTACTGCTACGATTTTGCTTACCTTTACCTGCATTGTTTGGGGACTCACATTCATAAGCATAAAAGCTATAATACATGTTATACCGCCCATTTGGCTTGGTTTTATCCGGTTTTGTATAGCAAGCATAATGATTTTTTTTATGCTGATTTTTTCAAGAAAAAAACCACGACTAAACAAAACCGATATAGTGCCTATGGCTGGCACAGGAATCGTTGGTGTTACTCTTTATTTTCTATTTGAAAATAATGGTATTAAGTACCTGAGTGCATCTGAGGCTTCTATTGTTGTGGGTACTATTCCGGTTATTACTGTCATCATCGACAGTATTATCCAAAAAGCCAGAATTTCGATTATGCTTATTTCAGGCGCAGTCCTTTCTACAATCGGCGTTACCATTATGGTAATTGAATCATTTAAATTTAGCGGAAATATCGCGGGATACCTTTTTATGGGAGGAGCTGCATTAGCCTGGGTGCTCTACAGTTTCACCGCGCACAAGCTAGAGAAGAAATACTCTGCACTAGAAACGACTTTTTGGCACAGCATATTTGGTGCAATAGGCTTTATTCCATTTTTAGCATCAGAGCATCCTCTCTGGTCTAATATGTCTATTTTTGTAGTTCTCAATGTTTTGTTTCTTGCTGTGTTTGGTTCTGCTTTAGGATATTTTTTTTATATCGAAAGCCTATCGCTGCTTGGAACACCAATTACGAATATCTTTATTAATCTCATACCGGTAATATCCGTACTGGGAGCCTTTGTGTTTCTAAAAGAAAAGATAACACTTATTCAATATATCGGCGGCGCGCTTGCCATATCAGGTGTTTTTATAGTAAATCGATTTTCACCAGTTAAGACTAGCGATACTGCTCAAGCAGAAAACTTTTAATAGCCATCTGAAAGCGAACGATTGATATCACGCTGATAAAGTTCCTTATATGTCAGGCTCCTATCTCTCAAATTTTCTTTAATTTTCTGTGTAAACGGTATATAGCGCCAGAAAATACCGCGAAGCTCCTTATCCAATTTTTGCATACCGTCACTTTCTTTCATTACCCAGCTTATATAATCCTGAATAAAATATAACTTAACATCACCTTTCATCTTTTGCGAAGTAAACCACTGATAGTAATTGCCAGTTAGACCTTCTTCCATCCAGTAATGAGAAGCTCGTTCTTTAGCGCTTTGCCAGCGCATATCTGCAGCAGCATATACTACGGCTAGTTTCAAATTTCGGGTATACATCGGAATTGCTAATCGTGCGCGGCTTGTATGGCGGTTGTATTTATCAAATGGTTCCCAGCAAAATCCAAAGTCGCCATAATTGGGAAGTAAAACCACATATGGCTCAATTCTGTTCATCGTGTTTTTATAAGGACGGTAAAATACTTCAGCATCAATGCTCTCAAGCCATCGCAATGCTTCGATAACATTTTCTCGGGTACCTATTTCATTAAACCGTAAATGGAAATAATCCTTATAAAGCACAGGAAAATGATTTCCCTGACGTCCAACACACATTTTATGCATCTGTCGAATGGTACTAAATTCCTGCATCAAATTTTCAAGATTTGCTTTATTATTTTCAGCACCAAGAGAACAGATTTTTTCATTGATTTTTTCGACATCATTATCTGCTTCGGTAAACGTTTCTGCAGATCGTACAAGTTCCTTATCGGTAGCCTGGAGTTTTCTGAGCAGCTCCATAATTTCGCTCATGGTTTTGCGTTGACCTTCTGTGTATGGTGCTGGAATATGTAGAAATCCCTCAAAATTTCCATGTTCACATAAGACTTCTACCCTATCTTTTAATTGCTGTTCCAGCGTTTTCCGTTCATCTGCGCGAGCCTTAAGAACAGCTTCAGCTGTATCGCGCTTTCCTTGTGCTTTCTGTAAGAGACTGAGCAATCTCGTTCGTTCATCGCTCTGTCGAATTTGAACCTCATCGGTACTGCTGCACGATATATGCCCCAAAGCAACATTCCTCAGCCACTCATCAAGATAATATACTGGATCCGATCGTTCTTTTTTATAAATAATCTTTGCAAACATCTGCCGCTGCTCATCTGCGAGCATGGTTGGAAGCGCCATTCCAAAGCGGAAAAACAGCTGTTTTGCAAGCGGAACCGATGATGCCGCTAGCTTGGGCACCATTTTTTGAGCGAGATTCCAGAAAGTTACTATTACCTGCTGCCTGAATACTGTTTTATCTTTAGGATCTGTAGTCTGAAGAAATTTTCTCAGCGCATCATGAAATCTTTGTGCCTCTTCCCCTTCGTTGGTGAGTACTTTTTGATAATATTGCGGATCATCAAAATATGTATTAGGCTTAGCTTCTTCGAACTTTGTTACCGGTTCAAAAGTTTTCTTCGATAAATCTACCTCAAATTCGCCTTTTACACCTTTATCTATTGTTACACTGGCATTACCAAACAATGTGTCAAATGTTGGCTTGGGCGGAGAGCTGCCTGGTTGTTTTGAGCCAGGCTTTCCTTTAGGAGCATATTCTTCTATTGCACCGCCAATAAGCGCAGCAATTTCAGGATCAATATCGTCAGACATATTACACTCCGTTTTTAATTAAAACTAAACAGAGAAAGATTGCCGATTACAGTACTGCCGAAAAGGCATTCTAGCCATATTAAAATTATACATGCGTTAAAATAAAAACACAACAGCGAACATGCCCTTATTTTTTATTGAATGTTTAATCTGTATATTATACAATATAACTATAAACAAAAATATTGTATTAGGGAAAAAGCGTTGAGTAATGCTGAAATAAAATATAAAAAGCTTTTACTGAAATATCAACATGCTCTAGCATACGCAAAAAAAGCCAAACAGCTTAACCGCCGCTTATATAACAACTATGTAAAATTAAAGCATTACCACAATAAAACCCTTAAAAAAGCAGAATATCAAACTCGTAATTTATTACAGCAAACCATTAAGGAAAAATATCCCCTCATTCTCGATCACCGACATAGAATCATTAATATTGATAAAAACCTGCTTGATACCATTGAAATGACTCAGATGGAATTTGCATCATCATTCTATATTGATCTGCTGTTTGAAAAATATCTTCCTAATGATTTTACAAAGCTTGATGAAGTGCCCATTCCAGAATTCCATTTTCCTGTTTTGCTGAACACAGGACAATTAGCAGAAGACAGAGAAAACAATGAAGAAGGAATAACGGTTCACCCATTTCTTCATTTTGGTATATCTGGCAAGCGGGTTTATAATAAGCAGAAAAAGCTCTTTATCTATTTTCTCTCAGTGAGGGATATCAGCCCAGAAATAGAGCTTTCATACTATCAAAAAACCGATAAGCTCATTGAATCATTATCCCTGGCAAATCTACAATTACAGCAGGCGCAAAAAACTATTGAAGCGCAAAAAATCATGCTTATCTCGCTTGTCTGTTCACTAGTAGAAGAACATAATAGAGAAACCTCAATTCACCTTCAGCATATACGACTTATTACCTCTTATATGGCTGAAGAATGTCTCAGGCTTAATATAGTCAAAAAAGCGCCATACCAGATAGAACAATACCTCAAAGATATTGCTTATACTTCAATACTGCACGATATCGGAAAAGTTCGGATTCCCAAAGACCTCATTGAAAAAACCCAAGGTTTGACATTTGCAGAGTATGCCACAGTACAGGGACACACCATTGCCGGCGCAGCATATATCAAAAGAATCATGAATCTATTTCAAAACGATCCTTCATTTTCACAATATATCGATTTTTTAATGGTTCCTTACACTATTTGTTTATACCACCATGAACGGTGGGATGGGAAAGGTTATCCTAAAGGGCTTAAAGGTTCAGAAATCCCGCTCCCTGCTCGTATTGTTAGTATTGCTGATACCTATGACGCTATGCGAGCAACACGCTCATACAATATACCGCAAAGCCATGCAGAAGCTGTAAACGAAATAAAAAAGTGCAGCGGGACTCAATTTGATCCAATTTTAGTTAAAGTTTTTCTTAATATTGAAAAAAAACTAGAAGAGATAGAATACTAGTACCAAGTGTGAGAAATTTACGAATTATAATGCAGTTTTAACAGCTAGTATTCCTCTCTAACACTTGTATAACACTATAAACCCTGATACTATTTCATATCATGAAATCGGCACAATATATGGAACTACTTGAGCAGTTCAAACTCCTGCACCTTGCTGCCAATCCCCAGCTAACTGCAAATCTCGATGGGCTGCTTATAAACAACGAACAATTTTTGGATATCCAGTGGGGAAGCCTGCGTGCTCGCGAAGCTGCTACCAACGGGCTCCTTATGCTCAGCCAGCATTATCTGGTTTTTGTTTCAGGACTGTCCCCACTTGTCAAAGTATGGACGCTTGGAAGTTTAACTCCTATATCCGGCATGCCTTTCCCTGCACAGCCGCTTACATTTGGCATGGCATGGAATGTGCTGGGTGAAACCTGGATCTTTGAAAGCCCGCTTCCTATTACGATGCCCGCAAATAAACCTAGTAAT
>CAZVTR010000013.1:0-18657 GCA_964630305.1 uncultured Treponemataceae bacterium
AGTCCTCATAGCCAGCAAAACCTACATGAAAATCAATGGGGACAGACCTCGAATCAATCGAATCAAATATCTTCATCAGTAACATTGCTTCCTGAAGAAATAGATGAACATGCGCTTGTCAAAAGTGCTCACGATGCAGATGCATTGCTCATCAATCTGGCAAAAGTAACTAAAACAGTTATTGATGCGCTCCCCCGCCTCAAAGTAATTTCCCGATATGGAGTCGGATTAGACAACATTGATGTTGCCTATGCCCAAAGCAAAGGCATCTCTGTACTGAATGTCCCTGATTATTGCACTGATGAAGTGGCAGAACACACTCTAGCACTCATGCTTGCCCTGCTCCGAGGTATCCCCAATCGGTCAACCGCTGTAAAAACGGGTCTATGGGATCTTCCTGAACCGCAATACGTACTAAGGGGACAGACCATCGGTATTATTGGCTATGGAAATACAGCTCGAGCTGTTATTGCACGCTGTCTTGCATTTAATCCAGCTGAAATTCTTGTTTACTCGAGACATGTTGGACACGTTGAGACTGCTTATACTTCCAACGATACCTTACAAAATCAGGTGACTGAATTAAAACAAAAACCAGTAACCGATACTATATGTAACTTGGCTCAATATTTTCATGTGCCCCTGCGTTTTGTATCACTTGAAACAGTGCTAAAGCAGAGTACCATTATTAGTTTACATACAGGTCTGTCCCCAGAAACCTACCACATGCTTGACAAGCAGGCATTTTCGCTCATGAAACACGGCGTTTTTATCATTAATACAGCTCGCGGTGGCTTAATTGATTTTGATGCACTGCATGGTGCTATTGAAAAAGGTATTGTAGAAGGAGCAGGACTTGATGTGTTTGAATCAGAACCGCCTACTTCGATACTAACAAAACTTGGTTCTGATAAACTAATTGTCAGCGATCATACAGCATTTCGCTCTATACACTCAATTGAAGAGCTCAAAAGACGCTGTGCTCAAAATGCAGCACGCGGTCTTGGACTCTTATAGAAACACTCAAAAAATGTGCGCCCTGCTAGGCACACAAAAAAAACAGGTTGTCGTAAGTAGTATCGACAGCCTGTTTTTTATTTCTTGCACAATATTTTATCAGTAAGCTAAAACAATATTATTGCATCAACCTCCTGCTTCAATGCGTGCAAGCAATTCTTTCACTTTATCTGTATACTTATCAGGAGCTATCTCTGCAGCTTTATTAAGGTATGTCTTTGCATCTTCAAAACGCTTTGATGCAAACGCATTGATGCCAAGTGCATAGTAGGTTATTGCCTGATCAGCTCCGAGTGCGAGTGCTGTCTTATAGTACTCTTCTGCGCGCGCATAATCGTTCTTTGCATAGGCAATGAGGCCAAGGTAATAATGAGCAATATAGTTATCTGGATTCTTTTTAACTGCGCTTAAAAAGTATGTTAAAGCCACATCATAGTTCTTATCTGTATAGGCTTGAACACCTTCGGTTATGTACTCAGCAAAGGTTTTTTGATTTTTGATATAGCCAGCAAAATCAAGGTCTGCATCGTTTTTATTGTACCAGGCAACAAAATAGTTCTTTATTTTTGCCGGCATATCTTTGTCAGAAGGATTTGCACGGAGTGATGCAATTACATCCCACATAAAACGCTGATATACAGGCTTCTCAGAGTTCAAAAGAAAAGATATAAACGCCCATGACTGCGGATAAAACACATCGATGCTCAAGGTTGCTTCTTCTGTATTCATGGAAAGCAGTTTTTCAATTGGAACTAGCTTGTTTTGTGTTTGTAAAATTTTTATCGTTTCCAGCCATGAATCATTTTCCATAAACGATAATGTTTTTGTAGCCGGATCCCAGAGTACTCGTTCAAAGTATACTGCAAAACCTTCGCGTATCCAAACGGGCGGTTCTGCAACAAAGGCTTTGATAAACTGAACAAATGCCTGGTGTGCTAGCGAGGCATCAAAATCCTGAGCATCCGCTTTAGAAAAAATAACCAGTTCAGAACGCTCTACTGTAGGATAGTGAATATACACAAAATCCTCTTTAGACTGACCGGTTACTTTCTGTACATATGCATCAAATGCTGTTTTATCGGCAAACATACGGACGGTAAGCGGACCTTTTAGCAGCGCCGGGTCAAATCGAAAATATGAATTGAAAAGCTCAAAAAGCTTTTCCAGTCGTTCAGCAAGTGCATTGGCTGTCTGATTATCACCTGTTACCCAGACTGTATAATGTGTAGTAGTTGCACTAACAAAAGTAGCCTGAGCAGATACACCCGCAGCAAGCATTACGAGTATTCCAAAACAAAGGAATATTTTTTTCATGGAAACCTCCACTATTTAAGAACAATTATACAATACAATTATCGGCGTATTTAGCAAAAAACAAATCTTTTTGTGTAAAAACCTTATATAATTTATTGCCGATTAATACTTTCTATAATAATATTGACTTCTTCGATGAGAATCCCAGTATAGCGCTCGATATTATCAATGATGTATTGCTGAAGCCCGTGTATGTTACCAGCAAGCTGTTTACCGAAAGGCATTTCGATAACCACAGTTAATCGGTATCCCTGTGAATCCGAGCGTATGCTGATTTTTTGAATGCGAATCGACTCATCATATTCATCGACACAGTGGATTACCATTTGAGAAAGTGCTGACTCCGAAATTGCTACACGTCCGCGTTTGGAAAACTCCGGCCGCACAACTGCTTTCTCATATGTTTTGGGAGGAGTAATTGTTTTACCAAATCGTTTTTGAAAAAAGACACGAATGGAATCATAAAAAATCTGAGGATAGCTCCGTTTAATCTCAATTGCAGGGACAGGTATTACATGCTTCCCCTCGATTTTACGGGATTGTTTTGCCATTTCAATATCTTCTTTTGAAGCGATATCCTCAATGCGTATAATTTTTGATGGATTAGGAATCTGCAGCCGTTCTGCAATTTTTTTTACCATGCGTTCTGATGTGCCTAGAATGAGAATATTGCGCCAGGAGTGATGCTGAAGATAGCGGGCAACTTCATCACGATGTTCTTTATCATGAAACAATGCAGTTTTAACTGCTGCCATATAGCTTTTCTCACGCTTTGCAGATTTTCCGGCTACAATAGCATCATTAACTATTAAAACACCATCATCAATAATGTATTCGATACCATACTTTTGGGCAACGAGCTTGGCTCTAAAACTTTTTCCAGTTCCGCTCTCACCAACAAGCCCAAATACAGTAATACCTCTTATTTTCCAAAATATGCGTATGAACAACGAAATCATATATACTACTCTATAATCAAAATTAGTTTGGGTAAAGAGTATGATAAAAATATCTGCTATCTTACAATTTACAAACTAAACATGTATTACTATGATAAACAGCTACTCTATGAGCATAAACTGTACTTGCGTTATAAATATGCGCTCTTGAGTTCCTCTTCTCACAAGATAATAATCAAGTGTATACACACCTAAAGCAGAACCGGCTACATTTAAGAAATTAATTGCAAAACCTGGTTCATAAAAATGTGATGGACCAAACTCAAAGACTTTCCCGTCCGGGTAGGTTAATTTGATGCTATAAAGCCAGATAGGCTGACCATTGGAATCGGTAAAGGCTGATACGGGAGGACCTTGAAACCATGTTCCAAATGTAATTGTACGGTTCGCAAAATAACCCTGCTCATAGAGCCACTTTTGAGACCAGCGGTTCCCTCGGTTTACAATTACTAATTTAGTATCATAGTTTGTCTGATCAAATAAGCCTACTCCAGCATCGATCAGTTTCCAATTTCCAGTGGTAGGTTTACCCCATGTTGTTGTAAATTGAATTGTACCGACTGTTCGAGTTTCGTTGGTATTCTTATTCCAGATACTAAATTCAATTTTCCATATACCTTCAGTATAAGAACCAACAGGAATTGCAAAAACGCCATGGCCGCCTCTATAAAAACCAGATCTCCCAAACGATTGCGTTTTGCCATCCGGATAGGTAATAGTATACGAATAGTACCAGACAGGATTTTGTTGAACAGGCCCTTGTATCCATGCAGCAAAACGCTGGTTCCCCTTATACTTTCCGGCTAATGCGCCTTGCTCATAGAGCTCTTTTAGATCCCACACCGTTCCTCGCTGGGCAATCTTAAGCACCGAATCATACTCTGCATCCTCAATAACAAGTCCGACTCCCATGTCTTTTAGAGTCCAATCTTGCGCATATAAACTAAACCCTACTGCAAGAACTAAAAGCATACCAAAATATTTTTTCATAGCGCTAACCTCCCAGATGTTTTTAGTAATGAAAGCAGCTTACACATAGTAATTTTATCACCGAGGGACCAAAAGGGACAGACCTCTATATAAATCATCATATAAATCACAAAAAAAGCCAGTCTGGCTCGTGCCAGCTGGCTTGCTCGGATTACACAATCTTTCGTGCTTCGATATAGAAACGTTTTTCCGGAGCTTCTCCCATTGAGAATGTTTTCCGTGGCATAACGCCATGTTCGATTATGTAATTAAAGAAAGTATCTTTACGCACCGGGGGGAGGTATAAACCTACATTGCCCGGCTTTTTTGCAAGCTGTTCAAGGCTTTCGGTTCCATGGATATAGTCTATGCCTGATTCTGGATGTGCTTTAAGATAGGCATCGAGCACAGACTGTATGGTTGAAGTCGCAAGTACTGCTTGCGGTTTACTAAAACGGATGAGGCTTGTGCCTGTCTCATGAATAAGCACAAACCGATGTTCAGTGGTGTTAATCTCATCGGTGCGTTTTACAGCTTCTGTAAAAGACATTGGTTCTATTTCTGCTCCTGCTTCTCTGAGAGCTTTTTCGATTAATGCTTTATCGGCCTTAAAAAGCACCCGGTGAATAGGATGGAATGGGAGTCCCTCGTCATAGATATTGACAAGCTCAACAAGTGCGTAGCGCGCAGGATGATTCATAATTCCAGCATTGCCGCTGTTTGCTTTTTTAATTTCTTCCCATATCTGCTTTGCGGTAGCAAGTGAATGGTTACCGTCACCTACTGCAAACAAAAGCGGTGCTTTACTGCCGTACTTTTTTGTAAAGGCACGCTGTAAGTTTTCGAGAGCATCGGCAATAGCTGTCAGTGAACGTTCATCAGTAATATGAACGCCTTTAATATGGCCTGCTTTTTGCATGAGGTCAAAATCATACAGTGTTTTGAATTCTGACATACGCGCATAGAGTGGCTCGATGACAGTACGATCAGGATCATCAATAAGAAGCATAATATGAGGTAATTCGAGCGGTGCACCGCGCCGTATTTCCATGCGCGGAGGAAGCCGTTCCAGGATTGTACCTTCTGTCGGTCTAACCATTGAAGTAACGTTCTGGCCAAACTGATATGCTTCCAGATCTACTGCAAAAATAAGCCCTTTGCGGGGATATTTTTCAAATGGTGTATAGCGCTCTACTAAAATAAAACCTTTGCCAATATTCTGGACTATACCCTCTCCTAGATACTCGTGCATTGCTTTTTGAATTCTGGCTATGCGCTGCGGTTTATCTTCTGCTTCAAGATAGCACTCAGGATAAATTAGGTTATACGTGCTGGGATGATTGCCTACATAAGCCTTAACTTCCTCCCAGTACTCAGGTTCACTGGAATACTGATCACAGGCTACAACTGCCCAACGTGTCATATCAATTCCTGATGCTGGTAGCATTACATCAGGAATCTTAACCCCCAACTGCGAAAAACGTTCCTCCAAACCAGTCATAGTGTCTCCTTTTATTGGTTTTTTGTAACTCTAGCACATTGTTATAAAAAAGTCAGTAATCAACATGCTTGCATGTATGGCTGTAATGGTCTAAACTTATTAATAAAAAAAAGGAGTACACAGTATGAATATTTCCGAAGTTTCCTATAATAATATCCTTGATGCCCTCTATGATGGTCTTTATATTACCGATATCAATAGAACAATTACATTCTGGAATAAAGCCGCAGAATCCATTACCGGGTTTTCTGCAGAAGAAGTTATTGGAAAACGATGCTCCGATAACATACTCACCCATATCGATGATAATGGAAACAAGCTATGTCTTTCACTATGTCCGCTTGCCTTAGCAATCCAGCAATCACAGCCTCAAGAAGCTAATGTTTACCTGCACCATAAGAATGGCCAACGGGTACCTGTAACGGTCAAGATACGGCCACTCTATGATAATCAGGGGTCTATCATTGGAGCGGTCGAACTTTTTTCTGATTACAGCAAACAGAAAAACATCGAAGAAAAACTTAAAGCAATGGAACAATTAGCACTCATTGATGCTCTCACCCATATTCCTAACCGGAGGTACTTAGAACAACAACTGCATGCAGCCTTTGAAGAAATTAAACGCTATCGGATACCTTTTGGATTCATCTTTTTAGACATAGACAATTTTAAAACCATCAATGACACCTATGGCCACGCAGCTGGTGATCAAGTATTAACATATGTAGCATCGACACTACAAAATATCACAAGAGTATTTGATACAGCAGCCAGATGGGGCGGAGACGAATTTGGGTTAATACTTCATAATATTACAATCAATTCACTCTCTGAAACAGCTAACAGGATTCGCATGCTTATAGAAAATTCATACTATGTTCATGAGTTAACAAATATTGGTGTAACAATATCTCTGGGAGCGACCATTATTAGAGAAAACGACACAATTGAAACACTCATTGAACGCGCCGACAAATTGCTTTATACCAGCAAACATTCAGGAAAAAATTATTTAACTGTAAGCTAATTGATAAAAAAGGCTGGCCAGATAAATCAATCTGGCACAGCCTCTTCTCACGCTATTTAATTATTTTTGCTTAAAATTATTTTGCGGGCGGATACAGGAACGGATAGCTCTTTTCACGTCCTTTTTGAGCCCATTCTTCCGGAATCACTTTCCAGTTATTATCTTTTTCTAGTTTAATGACACCGCTCTGTTTTTCAAACCACTTGAGCATGTAATAGCGAAGATCTTTTGTGGTTGAGGAAGTAACCAATGTCATCTTCTTTAGAACATCAGCACTTATTCCTGCGCCTTTAATAAGATGCTGACCACCACCAGATCCACGATAGCTGTTAATTGCTACTGAATATGTTTTATTGAGATCAAAAGCCTCTCCATTTGACAAGCTGATAATAGTAACCCGCTGTCCCGCAGGTTTTGAAACATCAACAGTATATTTTATACCAGCGAAACTGTCGTAATTGTACGGGCGCGTTACGGTATCATAATTATTATAGCGGGCATTGAATACAAAATTACCGTCTTTATCTTTTGCAAAATTGATGAGGTGATCATCCGGACCTGTCATCTGGTTCATCCACATCGCGTAATTATATTCCATGAAATCTTTAATCTGCTTGCCTGTAAGATCCATGGTATATAGGAAGTTTTCATACTTATACAAGTTGAACATATCACGTACGCGTATAGTTCCATCTGCAGAAGTAGGCAGATATGCATACTGATCAAGCGGAGCTGCAATAGAAATTTGAGCCGGTTTCATACCAGTTGTCGGGTCATTACAAATTTCAAGCTGAATTCTGTGTATCAGATCAACAAATGCTGAATCGCCAAAAAGTGCGTCTTCGGAAGTAACCTTACCTTCCATTTTGCCTATTGGCCTATCTACCCAGGTAATGAGCTCTTGCTTAGCACCCTCAAATTTAGCCATGAACTCTGCATCCGGTTTATAATCTTTCATCGGTACAAGTACACCTGAAAAACTCTTTTTCCAAGTACCGGTTGCCTTATCTTTTTCCATGGTTACGATTACACGGGCTACATTTGTAGCATTAGCAGTAGGTCCGTATATGGGAACAATTCTGCCATCCGGACCTTTGACTGCAACTTTTTTCTTTGCTACAGGGTCCCAACCATCGCCATCCCAACCTGCATGATCATGACCAACAAAAATAACATCAAAACCAGGCACGCGTTCTGCTACAAGCTGGCTCGCGCTCTCATTGCGCTTATCATCGGCTTTAGCTCCGCCGTATGTATAATCGACACCTGCATGAAAGAGACCAACAATGAGATCGGGTTTTTCTTTTTGCTGGATAATTGGAATCCATTTTTTTGCAGTATCGACCATATCTTCTATATCAAGTCCCTTCCAAAGCTGATACGGAAGCTGAGTAGTAATACCTGGTTCAGTAAGTCCCAGAATAGCAATTTTGATGCCTTTTCGGATAATTACAGTATAGGGCTTAAAATATGGTTCTCTTGTTTTTTCATCAACAATATTTGCACAGATATAAGGCATCTTAAATTCTTTTACCAGCTTGTCATACACTGCATGCCCAGCTTCAATATCATGGTTACCCACAGTAACGACATCATACCTCATGTAGTTGAGTACATCTGCCCAGATATGCGTTGCCTTAGTTTTTTCAAAATTATAGTAGTATACTGTAGGCTGCCCCTGGAGTGAATCTCCATTGTCCATAAGAATTACTTCAGCACCCTCTGCACGTTTTTGCTTAACAAAGGTCATTACCTGTGCCATTGAAGAATCCATGGGTTTCCCAGTTATGAAGTTGTAGGGGAAAATAGCACCATGAACATCACTTGTTTCAATAAATACGAGTTCGATTGGACCTTCTTGTGTGGTTTTAGTAGTTGACACACATGCACCAAAAACAAGCATGAGAGCAGCTGCTAAAGCTAGTAAGCTGATAATTAGCCTGTTTCGTTTCATACATACCTCCTTGCTGTATGCATACAGTTACCCTGCTTTACTCAAAGCAGGCCCGTATTTGTCCATACAATCAAAAATGGCATATACGGGATTTTAGTGTATACCAGCTTTTGTAAATTGGCAACAATTTTTCATGGATTTTAGCAATTAGAATATGCTAGAATGTTAGTATGCATAAAAAATGGCTTTCTATTGCGCTTATAATGTTTCTCAGCATTTTATTTTTGTTTTTTGCCTGTTACTCATTGCTGCTTGTATATCAAAGCCAATCAGAGATACAAACACTCTTTAAACCAGCAAATACGTATCCCATGCTCTATCATATAGCTGTACTGCTTCCTGAATCTAATGATCCATTTATTCAGCAACTCAAAACGAGTATCGAAAAAGCTGTTACTAGCAACAATGGAGCTGTAGAATTCCTTTTCTATGCTCAGCCAAAATCAACAAATGATTCTGCTGTTTCCTCAAAAGCAGAAGAACTTTTCAATGTAGTACTCAATGCGCAGGTAGATGGAATTATCATGTTTTTTAGTCAGTCAGATCATATTTATTCTTATGCCCAAAGAGCCGAACAAGCTTCTGTCCCCTTTACTGCTATATCAATGAATTATTCTTCCACAGCTGAACCTTTTTATGTTGTATCCTCTGACTCTTACATTCAAGGGAAATATGCTATACAGGAAGCCCTTGGTGTTTTAGGAAATTCTGCACGAATTGGAATTATAGTGCCTTATGCCACAACAGACACTGTTGATTCAGCTTCATTTTTAAACGGTGCAAAAACTGCATTGCTTGAACTTGGGAAAGGGCAATTATCAGCAGTTATTTATGAAGGAGATCCGGCACTTCAAGGAGAAGAAGCTGGATTCACATTATTTCACGACAAACCAGAAGTAAATGTAATTATTTGTTCCACTGCACACATAAGCATGAATACTGCACAACTTGTAATTGATAAAGGCATGGTAGGTAAAATTCTCTTAATCGGCTCAGATGAAAATTCAGAAATTTTGCGGTTATTAGAGAAGGGGGTTTTTAAAGCTATCATTGTACGTGATGCAGATGCAATCGGCAAAGCATCGCAAGAATTGATTATGCAGCAGATACAGAAAACAGGCAAACCAGTTCAATTATCAATTAAACCAATTATAAAAACCACAGGAAAAAAATAACATGAAAGCAAAAATAAGAAACAGAATAACTTTAAATTCACTTTTAATTCTAATTATCCTAATTACCACAACAGCTTTCACCAGCATTTTATCGCTTCAATTAACACGCGGGATTGGACTGTTATTAAAGAACAATAATGCATTAAAATCAATTCGTGACAGTCTTGACAATACCCATAAATATCTTGAAACATATTTAACTTTCAAAAGTTCTGAATCGCTCAAAGAATATATCAAATGGTCAAGCACACTAGAAAGTGTAACCCAATCACTTAACAGCAGAATATACACTGATAAATTGCTATTAATGGAACGAAATCTTTACTGGATACTAACACATTATCTTAAAACTGCCGCTAATGCAGTCAATGCAAAACGAGGAAGAAACATTCCAGTCTATACAGCTGAATTTGAGAAAGCAACAACACTTGTCGAGTCAGCACATGCAATTCTCGATACGCTTCATCTTGAAAACATGAATAGGAGCCTTGATGCTTTTGATTTTTTTAAAGAAAAATTTGGAAAAGTTGTTTTTATGAACTTTACGCTTATAGCTATTGCATTTGTACTAAGCATAATAATTATTTATCGATATTCCTTTGCTATTACAGTTCCAATTACGCTCCTTGCAAACTCTGCTCGTGAACTTGAAATGGGAAATTTTATTCACGCTATTCCACAATATGCACATGATGATGAAATTGGAACGCTATATACTGCATTTGTGAAAATGCAAAAAAGTATTAAAGAAGCATTTGATGCCATACAAAAAAAATCTGAATTAGAGCAACAAATTCTAGTGCAAAAAATGGAAATGCTTGAATTTCAGCATAAGTTAAAAGACTCAGAACTTTTAGCATTGCAAACACAAATTAATCCTCACTTCCTTTACAACACTCTTTCTGCCGGATGGCAGCTAGCTCTTACAGAACATGACGAAAAAACTGCAGAGTTTTTGCAAAAGCTTGCTGAATTTATTAGATATGCTCTAAAACCAGCGAACCGGCTTGTACTCGTTTCCGAAGAAGTAGACTGCGCAAAAAAATATGTCTGGCTGTTAGAAGCACGTTTTGGCAACCGATTTAATTTTACCTTTGCTATTGATGAAAAAGCATTTTGTTATGAAGTCCCTGCACTTATCCTCCAGCCCCTCATCGAAAATGCAATAAGCCACGGCCTTAAGGAAAAAGAACAAGAAGGATCGGTTTATATTGCTGTTGAAATGAAAAACAATATAATCATTTTTTCTGTACAGGATAATGGAATCGGCATGGATAAAGATGAACAGCACCGAATCCTTTCTCTTGCAGAGCCAGAAAAAGGAATAGGTCTAACAAATGTTATACGAAGAATTGAACTTGCAACAAGCGGAAAAGGCAACGTTTCTATAGACTCAAACATCGGTGAAGGAACAACTATAACTATAAGTATACCAATAGAGGAAACTCAATGAAGCATATTCTTATTGCTGATGATGAACAGCCAATTATCAATGGTCTCAAACTTATTATTAATAAATATTTTTATGATCAGTACACAATAATTGCAGAAGCTCACAATGGACGCGAAACTATTGACCTTGCTGAAAAACATCTACCTGATATTATTCTTATTGATGTTAATATGCCAGGCATCAATGGTATAGAAGCAATACGAACTATTTCTAAACATGGCATTACCAGTGCATTTGTTCTCATTACAGCATTTGAAAAATTTGAAATTGCACAGGAAGCATTAGCATTGGGAGTTTGTGACTATATACTTAAACCTGTTTCCAAAGAGCGCCTTGAGCTTGCATTAAACACCGCATCCTTGCACATTGAAAAACTCCGCTATTTAAAAGAAAAAGAATTAGAATTTGCAGAAAAAGAAAAATTGCATGCTGTATATATGCAAGAAATATTTTTTTATAATTTAGTTAATAACACACTCACAAAAGAACATATTTATAATTTCAAAAACTCAGTTCATATTACAAAAAATTTTGCTTGTATTGTACTCATTAAAATTAGTTCTGCAGAACCTTCACACAATTTATTAACAAGCCTAACCAATTTTATTCATTTTAAAACAAATGCGCTGCATAGTTCTTTTTTATTTATGGGCTGCTGCATAATATTGCTGCCGCTCAAAGAAAAATCTGAAAACGAAATTTTAGATTTCACCAGCATGCTTTCAGAAGAATTTAAACTGCAAATAACTACTAATAACATTCTACTATTTTCGGGGACACCGGAGAACTTCCATGATATTAGCTTGTCATGGAATTTTGCAAAAGAAAAATTATTTTCAATGTATTATACCAATTTTTTCGAGCAAAAACCTTTACAAGCATCAGATTTTTCATTAAATGATTTTTATCAGGCTATAGCTGAAGGGAAATACCATAAGGCTATAAAACTAATGCAAGATAGTATCGAAGTCATACTTTCCTATGAAACAGATTCACTATTCTATTTTTCTGACGCACTACTGTATAAAATTATTGGTATGGCTGTGTGCCTTTCTACAATACAAACAATACAACATACCGGTATACTCACAATGAATTCGATAAAATCATTTCACTTAGTGTGGGATGAAGGTTATAAAAAAGAAGCTCTCATCTCGTTGCTTGCTTTGTTAAATAAACTCATTAGCTCAACTCAAAATAAAATTAACTCTCCGCTTATCACACAAGTTCTTTACTATATACATTCACACTATACGGAATTAATCAGCCTAGAAAGTGCTGCCGAAGCGCTTTCAGTGTCACCAGCACATCTTTCCCGCGCAATGAAAGAGGAGCTTGGTAAAGGATTTGCCCGAACACTTACAGAAACACGTCTTGAACATGCTAAACATCTTCTTAAAAACCAGTCTTTATCTATTAAAGAAGTAAGTATCCAATGCGGGTATCAAGATCCGAATTATTTCTCAAGAGCATTCAAAAGCTATACTGGATTAACTCCACTGGAATATCAAGAAAAGGAGCTTAACCATGAAGATTAGAAACACAAATTATTTATTAATCACCCTCTTACTACTATTTTCATGTAATGGTAATAAAGAACAAAACAAACGATTTGTTATTGGATTTTCACTCGACTCGCTTGTTGTAGAACGATGGCAGAGGGATCTAGAAAGTTTATCAAAAGCAGCTGATGATCTTGATATGGACATAATAATAAGAATTGCTAATCAAAATGCAGAAACTCAAATTGCACAGATTAAAGAGCTCGCCTCACTAGGAATCGATGTGCTTATCGTCGTACCTAATGATGCTAAAAAGCTAACCGATGTTATAAAATATGTAAAACGAAAACGAATCCCGATCATTAGCTATGACAGACTGGTTTCTAATGCAAATGTAGATGTATATATATCCTTTGATAACGAACAAGTCGGAGCCCTCATGGCTGATACAGCATTACGAGCAAAGCCGAAAGGGACATATATTATTGTAAACGGTGCTATTAATGACAACAATGCATTTATGATTAACACGGGTTTTATGAAAATACTGCAGCCTGCAATTGCACGCGGCGACATAACTCTTGAAGGAGAAATATGGCCAGACGAATGGTCAAGCGAAGCTGTTCGTCCTCGGTTTGAAGCACTAATTGCACAAAATAATCATATCGATGTTGTGCTTTGCGGGAACGATATGCTTGCAGAAACTGTGATTGCAATACTCTCAGAAAACCGCATCCTTGAAAACACTCTTGTACTAGGGCAAGATGCTGAGCTGTCTGCATGTCAGCGTGTTGCTGAGCATACACAATTTGCGACTATTTATAAACCGGTCCAGCTTCTCGCTCTTAAAGCGGCTGGCTTTGCCTTAATGCTCGCACGTAAGGAAAAATTACCAGCTGAGTCCTTTATTTCAGATGGTACGTATTCCGTACCCTATATCAAATTGTCTCCCATAGTAGTTACTGCGGCTACGCTTGAAGAAACAGTTATTCGTGACGGTTTTCATAGTTCCACTGAGGTGTACCGGAATACTAGTAAGTAGAGTAAAAAAGTAAAAGCTCTATGACCGCTATTCTTATCTGTATAGCATTTTTTTAACATTGTTTATGCAAATTTTTTACTAACCTGCTTCAAAATCCAATATTCCACATAGATGCAAAAAAAATCCATTGGTTTGTGATTTCTTTCCTGCTGCATACCTCCTATATACAGTGCAACAATGCACATAACAGAGCACTATGTGCAAGATATATCTTATCAATCTAGTAAGCACAGAATGCTCAAACAGGTTAATACCTGATTTTAACTTCTAAAACAGGAGGAAATGTATGAAAGCAGTTCGCATTATTATGACACTGCTCATTAGCGTAGTACTACTATCAGTACTGTTTACTGGCTGCCAGAAAAAAGCAGCAACACAAGTTGGTATTGTACTGCCTACTAAAGATGAGCCACGCTGGATCCAGGATCAAACTCGATTTATGGAATCATTGCAGAATGCAGGTTTTTCTGCAAAAGTCTTGTTCAGCCAGGGTGATTCAGCTAAAGAAAAAGCAAATGTCGAAGCTCTAATAGCCGAGGGCATTAAAGTTCTCATAATCTGCCCGCATGACGGAACTGCTGCAGCAGCTGCAGCCGATTTAGCTAATAAAGCAGGTGTAAAAGTAATCTCCTATGACCGCTTAATTAGGGACACTACATCAGTGGATTACTACGTAACATTTGATAGCTTCCAAGTTGGTGCCGCATGGGGAGACTATCTCATTGCACAAGTTCCGCAAGGCTCTAAGGGAAACAATCTGTACCTGTACGCGGGAGCTGCCAGTGACAACAATGCATTTATTTTCTTTGAAGGCGCATGGAGCAGATTGCAGCCCAAAATTGCTGATGGTACATTTGTAGTTCGCAATTCTGATAAGGCAGTAGCTCTCATGAACAAAGCATCACTTACTCGTGATGAAATGGCTCAAATCATTGGTCAGGTTACAACCAACTGGAATTTCAATGATGCAAAGAGCAAGGCAGAAGCAAATCTTACCGCAGTCGGAAAAGATGCAAAAGGCACCGTGTATATCTGCGCTCCCAATGACGGAACAGCACGAGCAATTGCTGATGCTTTTGCTGCTGATAAAGCTGTAACTAAATATTTTATAACTGGCCAAGATGCTGAAATTGCATCAATTCAATACATCATTGATGGCAAGCAGTCAATGACAGTGCTCAAAGATGTACGCACGCTCGTACAGGATGCAATCAACGCAGCAATTGCATACATGAAAGGTTCAAATCCTCCTGTTACCACTACTTATAATAATGGTAAAAAAGATGTACCAGCTAAGCCCACTGCAATTGTCGTTGTAACAAAAGACAATGTGAAGAAAGAAATTATTGATTCAGGATACTGGCCAAGCGATAAATTTACTGGACTTAACAATTAGAGTTCATTGTAAGGTAACGGGTGCCTGTTTTTCGCAGACACCCGTTTTTTATAAAAAGGAGCAGATGACATGAGCACATATATGCTTGAAATGAAAAACATCACAAAACGCTTCCCAGGTGTTCTTGCACTTAATAATGTCACTTTTTCTGTCAAAAAAGGAGAAATACACTGTCTAGTTGGAGAAAATGGTGCTGGTAAATCTACTCTTATGAAAATTCTGAGCGGCGTCTATCCTCATGGGCAGTTTGAGGGGTCTATAATATTTGATGGCAAAGAAACTAGGTTTTCACATATTCATGACAGTGAAAAAGCAGGTATCGGAATTATTTACCAGGAATTAGCTCTGGTTCCAGAAATGATGATCTATGAAAACATATTACTTGGACATGAAATAAAAAAAGGTATTCAGATAGATATCCCCGAAATGATAAAAAAAACTGAACAGCTTTTAGAAATGGTACATCTTACAGTAAAGCCTACAGAAAAAATAAAGGAACTTGGCATAGGAAAACAACAGCTTGTTGAAATTGCAAAAGCCTTAAGCCGAAAAGCAAAACTCCTCATACTTGATGAACCAACAGCAGCTCTCAATGAAAATGACTGTGAAAATTTACTTAACATAATACGGGAACTAAAAAGCCAGGGTGTAACCTGTATTATGATATCCCATAAACTAAAAGAGGTTATGGCTATAGCGGACACCATTACTGTGCTGCGCGATGGCCAAACTATTTGCACGCTCGATAAAAAAGAAGCTACAGAACAGCTTTTGATTAAACACATGGTTGGACGTTCTATTGAAAACATATATCCGCCGCGTTCGCATGAACCAATTAATGAAACTGTTCTTGAAATAAAAAACTGGTCTGGAATTGATCCTAAAACAGGAAGAAAAATCCTTCAAAACATCTCACTGAGAATTAACAAGGGTGAAATCGTTGGTTTAGCAGGTCTAGTCGGATCAGGCAGAACGGAGCTTGCCCGAAGTATATTTGGAAATCCAGATGGCTACATAGTTTCAGGTGAAATATTCGTAAATGGCAAAACTCAGCAGTTTAATCATCCGCACGATGCTATTAAACATGGCATCGCCTATGCATCAGAAGACAGAAAGAAAAACGGTCTTATTCTTATTCAGACAATAAAAGATAACATTCTGCTCGCAAATCTTAAAAAAATATGCACTGCCGTTGGCATTATTAAAGCAGAAGAAGAAATTGTTCAGGCTAATGAGTATGTAAAGTCTTTGACAATTAAAACTCCTGGCATTGAACAGCTGGTACTGAATCTATCAGGAGGCAATCAGCAAAAGGTCTCTATCGCAAAATGGCTGTTTGTTGAACCAAAGATTCTTATTCTTGATGAACCGACACGCGGTATCGATGTCGGTGCAAAATTTGAAATCTACACATTGATGAATCATCTAGTCGCACAGGGCATGAGCATATTGATGATCTCATCAGAACTGCCGGAAGTACTGGGTATGAGCGATCGTGTATATGTCGTAGCCGGAGGGAAAATAACTGGCGAACTTACACGCCATGAGGCAACACAAGAACGAGTCATGGAACTGGCAACATTGTGAACAAAGGGGGTATTGATGATTATTGAAGATTTTAAGGCTGTAATAAAAAAGAATATTCGTGATTATGCAATGTATATTGCTTTAGTTTTCATTATGATTATTTTCTCTATTTTAACCGGGGGGAATTTTATGTCCTCACGGAACATTGCAAATCTTCTAAATCAAACTGGTTATATTGCTGTACTTGCTACCGGAATGACGCTTATAATTGTCATACGGCATATCGATCTTTCGGTAGGATTCCTGTCAGGGTTTTTAGGTGCTGTAACTGCAATTTTATTGACACAGTTTCATGTTTCGGTTTGGGTAACTATACCGATCGTTTTGGTTCTGGGTATTGTCTGCGGTCTGATTACAGGACTTCCTGTTGCTCTTTTAGGAATACCGGCATTTGTATCTTCACTGGCAGGCTGGCTTGTTTACCGCGGTGCCCTCATGCTTTCTACTGCAGCGACTGGAACTATAATTATTCCCGATGAAACATTTAATGCTCTGGGAAATGGCTTCATTCCTGATCTTTTCTCATGGCTGCCCGTTTTGCCGCAATATCACAAAACCACACTAATTATTGGGTTAGTCACTATACTCGCTTTTATAGTTTCTGAGATCAGAAGCCGAACAAGAAAAATACAGTACAACTTTGTAGTGCTTACAAAACCGCTCTTCTTATTAAAACTGCTTTTTATTGCACTTGTAATAGCATACATTACGTTTATTCTTGCTGGGTACAATGGTCTTTCCTGGACATTTGTAATTATGATGGCAGTCGTGATCGTCTATGATTTTATTGCACGCAAAACAATGCTGGGCAGACACATATTTGCAGTCGGCGGAAATCCAGAAGCAGCCGAGCTTTCCGGTATTAATGTAAAAAAAATAACACTATTTGTATTTGGCTCTATGGGTTTTCTCTCTGCACTCTCCGGCATACTGTTTACAGCTCGTCTTAAATCGGCAACACCGCAGGCAGGGACACTCTTTGAACTAGATGCTATAGCAGCTTGCTATATTGGCGGAGTATCAGCATCGGGCGGTATAGGTTCTATCACTGGCTCACTCATTGGTGCACTAGTATACATGTCCCTCATGAACGGTATGAACTTAATGGGGACAGACATCTCCATGCAGTACATTATCCGCGGTCTTGTACTCGTTGGAGCTGTCATTTTTGATGTTGTTTCGCGGAAGCGTAAAGCCTAATTAAAATGAGTACTGATACTATGAGGGTCGTTTCTGTAACAATGTGCATAATTCTTACATAACAGAAACGCCGAAAGTTCTCTGCTGCCCTGCGGTTTGCCTCCATTCCCGCAGGGCTTTTTTTGAGCAGTCCAATTGAGAGGAACAAAGTCTAACTCAATGTACCATCAATAGTTTGCAATGTATGCGTCAATAAAGCTAAAAGTTCAGACTCTATGCCGGGATTGTGCCCCTGAATATCTACCATGATTCTAAAGAGCGGTTCGGTTCCGGATTCTCGCATCCATATAAAACCAACTGGCGCAGTGCCACTTTTTAGTAAGAGCTTGAGCCCGCCTCTTCCAATTTCATTTTGTGCGGTAATTGGAAGTTCCATCATGCCTGAACTCTGTAAGACATCATAGGTTATGCTGCTAAACTGACTTGCCAGTATATTCTCTACAGTTTTGCAGAATTGCGGAAGTTTTAAGAAAAACTGCTGTTTAAGTTCAACAGGAGGTTTATGCTTTATAGTGAGCGCTGCTCTGGTTTCAAAAACACTCGTGGTAGTCCATGCGGGCA
>CAZVTR010000013.1:18757-22965 GCA_964630305.1 uncultured Treponemataceae bacterium
GCTAACTACATTGGCTTCTCCTGTTTCGGTGCGGAACACTGTTGCGCCAAAAACCTCTGCAATTGCTTCGATTCTGAGGCTTGTCGCATCATTACATACTACCGCAAGCTTTTTTCCTGGCTGCGCAGATGCAAGCTCAGATAACACAGTGAGTGCGAATGACTCCTGCGCTTCAAGCGGCCTCGGTTTTTGCTGTTCTTCATCCCAAATAACTATATTCCCCCGATCGCCGTCACAGTCAGGGACATATCCCATGAGGATGGTATCGTCATGTTCATGTTCCCTCGCTAAAAGTTCTGCACAGTCTGTGAGTGATTCGCCTTCCGGAACTATTCTGTGGACAAAATGCCCAGGCACATTGTTAAACGGCAGATATGAGGCTCCAATGCTTGTGATAAAATTTTCATCAATCGAAAGACTTCTTGAAGATCCGTTGAGCTCAGCAATAATGCCTACATCATAGTTTTCTATTTCATCAGCATATGCATTAAAAACTGCTTCCTGCTCCTGCTGCCGCTCCAGGGGTACATTGGTAAAGACTTCCCGTGAAAATAAGAGGTAATCTGAAAGCGCCTGCCGCTTGACATGCGGCGCTGCAGTAAATACCGCACTCACAAGAGCAGGGTCAAGCGCAGTCATGAGTGAAGCAATATAATCTATATCGGCTTGAGTACAAGCATCTTTTTTAAGTTCTGCGATAAGCTGTTTTGCAATATCAGGCGAGAGCACTCCTCCGTCACACAGCCCAAACTTAATTCCATTATGCCCCGGCGGATTATGGCTTGCCGAAATATAGCAAAATCCATGTAGCTTCTGGTATGGTGCTGCTGCTTCCGCAGTACTGCCATTGTATCCCTCATAGTCCAGACTATACGCAACCACCCTACCTTGTGCAGCATGTTTCGCGCTGTGCATGTATACCGCTGCCATAATTTCTGGCGCGCTCATAATAAATCCATAGTGTACCGTAATGCCTCGTGCAAGAAATACTCGTATCATAGCATCGGCT
Source organism: uncultured Treponemataceae bacterium (assembly GCA_964630305.1). GTDB lineage: Bacteria > Spirochaetota > Spirochaetia > Treponematales > UBA12059 > JAKPPT01. Next base: position 19,767 of record CAZVTR010000013.1, read on the forward strand.
AAAGCCGGTCCAGTGGGCCGCGTATCGATCCCAAGCATTATATGTACAGCTTCGCCAGGATAGTGCTGCTGCAGAAAATTTGCAAACACATGCGCCATTCTTCCGGCAATATAAACAGCACTCGGCGTCAGAGAAATTTCCATGTCATCATCGTGCCGGCCAAATACACCCCGCCACCCTGATGCTGATAAAATCAGTGAATTAAAAAATGTAGCGGCTTCTTCTGGAGTAGGCTTTTTCTCAAGCGGATTTTTATCAGGATCTCCCATATACATGGAAGTTCCTGGATGAATGCTGATGCTCATAGTACCTCCCTGCATTGCAGTGAGGTAATAGTAATCGTTTTACTTTTTATGTGCAATATCGATGGAAGGAAGCTGTATACCACCCGATGCTGCAGCAAGCCTGTTCTGCTCTTGAATAGCATCATAGAGTTCTCTGCGGAAAACCTTGACATCGGAAGGAGCTTCAATGCCAAGCTTAACCTGATCACCCTTTACTTCGATGATAGTAATGGTTATCTGGTCCCCTATTTGGAGCTTTTCATTAATTTTTCGCGAAAGTATCAGCATGGTTATTCCTTTTTAGCAGCAGCAAGTTCTGCAAGAATATCATGCTTGACACTCCAGCGAGGATCTGCAAGCACAAGTTGTACGCCAAGCCGTGTTGTGCGTGAAATGAGCAATGGCCCCATAAGATTTGCAGTAACCGACCCGCCTCCAGGCGGAACTGTAACGAGCACGAGCACAAGAGCATCCTCTGGTGTCTTTATGCCAAGCTGCGTTGTATATTCATCAGGCGCATCGATAGTATAATCTGGTCTAAACAGAAAAGGATCCAGTAAAATAAAATTGAGATCCGGTGTTTGCAGCGATTGCAGATAAAAATAAGGCTTTTGAGGCGCATCCAGTAAGGCATATTTTGTAAAATCTTCAAACCCTATTAAACCTGCAGGAAACGTAATAACCTGCCGTTCATCTATTGCAATTTCTCCCATTGTTTTTGTTTGTATTGTAAGCATAGCTCCCCCAATCGATGTAAAATAATTATAGCAAGTATTCTGCTGTATTCAAATAGAACAACCACTCATCCTGCTTATAAAGGTTACCCTTACTATTCACGCATACCATAGCAGGCAGTACCGATCATCGCACTAGCGCAAGAAGTCAAGCAATGTCTGCGGTAGTACTTTGCCTGCCATACGCAGTGATGCTTCATGAGCATATTCCATCATTTTATATTCGGTGATTGCCTGCGTTATATCAAGGTCTTTTTCATCGGCAAGGAGCTTAGTGACATCGGGGATTTCTTTATTAAGCCTCAATGCTGTGCTCTCAAGCCGCTCCATAACAGAACCAATCTGCGCAAGCCGTCTGTTCATATTATCCATTGCAGCGTCAATAGCGCCGAGCGCTCGTCCGCTTATTTCTGCCTGATTCCCGGTATAGAGTGCATTTCGGAGATTCATTACTACATCAAACAGGGAACCACCGGAAACTCGCGCTGTTACCGCATAATCATTCGGCACACCTGACCCTGATAGAATACCTAAGTCGCGGAGCACAGTGCCGTTTTCGTCTAATTGTATTCGCCTGGATTCTGTTCCTTCAAGCACGAGCGTTGTATTAGACGGATCAAGACTTGCTTTGACAGCGGCTCCCGAATCATTAATTTTTGCAATAATTGCATGAACCGTATCGCCTGGCTTAATCGCTATCTCCTGTCCGTTAATAAATATTGATGAGCTTTCCAAAGCGCGAAAATTCGAAGCATTGACACTGCCTGCAACACGCTGACGCTCTGCCCAGAACACACTGTCCCCTGGTATATTCATATCGATGTAAGCATTTTCGGTTATTTCTGCTCTGGGGCTTGCAATTCCTCCCATATAGAGCACCTGTGAAACCACACTGTGTCCAGCTTCTGCTGTTTTACCCATAACAGTGCGCCAGGGCTCTGTTCTGGATTTATCTCCTGCAAAAATAAAATCACCATCGGGACCGCGTGCATTAGCAATCTGCACAAGCTCTGCCAAAAGCTGATCGACTTCTTCTGCCATTGCCTGAGTATCGTGCTTGGTAAAGGTTCCGTTTGCTCCAGTCACAGCAAGTTCACGAATGCGCTGCATGATCTCCTGAGTCTGCCGCATGTAACCTTCAACAATGCGTGCACGGTCTTGAGCATACTGAACATTTTTTTCGTACCGGTTAAGCCGGAAAACAAACGAATCATATCGTACAGCATGAGCCGCAGCCATAGGATCATCTCTTAAATTTTCAAGCCGTTCCTGGCGCGCAATTTTATTGGACATACTTGTCATAGCATCTTCCTTACGTGCCAGCCAGAAACGCATATCATCATTCATCATGTTTGTGCTTACCCGTCTCATGTTCAGTCTCCTTTACGCAGTTTAGACACCCATGCGGTTGATAATCGTATCGAGCATTTGATCAAAGTGCTGAATGAACTTCGCTGCAGCTGCATAGCCGTGCTGAAACTTAATCATATTGGAAAGCTCTTCATCGATATTGACTCCAGAAATCGAATCCCGCATATCAGTAAGATTTTTCACAATACGCGCCTGTGTTTCTCCCATTCTATCAGCCTGCTCGCCCTTAAGTCCGATACGGCCCACTGCATACGCAAAATATTCATCAAAGGTTCCCTGCTGGCCAACCATAACGGTACTTGAACGCAGTTTAGCTATAGCCAGCGCGGCATCACCATTTCCAACTTCCGCAGGCCTGCCGTTTACTCCAAAACCAGCAGCAACATTAGTTATATCGCCCTTAATCTCCTTAGTTATCTCGATCCAGCCTGCAGGATGCGCAATAGGAGCAACCCCAAACGATGACCCATCGCGGAGCAGCGTAGCAGCATCTGCGCGTTCCCAGGAAAAGGCACCTTCAGCTCCGCTTGCATTGAGAATACCAGCATAGCCTACTAAAAACTCACCGCTGTCTTCCACTGATCGAATCACAAAATCGGGATTTGCAAGATTGTCACTTACTGTCCCTCGAAGTTCTAGCCTGCCATCAAACGTAAGCCGAGCAGTAACCTCGGAACCGGAATTATTGATTCTGCTGATAATGTCGCCAACAGTATCGGTAGGTTTATACTCGATAGTAATTGGTCCCTGTGCTCCAGCAAGCCGGATGACGCCCGCAATACCTACCTGATCCTGCGCATTGAGTTTATT
>CAZVTR010000013.1:23065-53794 GCA_964630305.1 uncultured Treponemataceae bacterium
AGCACATGTCCGTCAACATGAACCATAAACTCGTTAGGATCTCGATTGTCTGTAGTAACCGGCACAAGCTGTCCAAGTTTTTCCACGAGGAGATCTCGTCTGTCATAGAGATCATTAGGATTGTCCCCCATGGCTTCCACTTTGACAATTTCTTCATTTAGTGCAGCAATTTGCCTTATATAAGTATTGACCTGTTTGACAGTCATTTGAATATCCTGCTCTGTCATATCACGGGTCGAAGCAAGCCGCTGGTATCGGGTATGAATAGAATCGAGCAGGGTTTTTGCGCGCTGGACAACAGCTTCCCGCTGAGGAAGTTCCGCAGGATGCAGTGAAAGTTCCTGCCAGGAGTCCCAAAACTTGTCCATCTGTGTCCGGACAGAAACCTCTGATGGTTCATTGTAAATTTGTTCGAGCATCAAAATATATTTATTTCTGGTATTCCAGTATCCCAAATCTCCCATTTGAGCAACAATACGCTGATCAAGCAGCGTGTCCCTCGCGCGGGAAATACGGAGGATGAGGGGACCCTGACCAATCTGACCAGGTGTCTCTTCTCGGTTGAGATGCGGCATGTAGAGCGGAGACATGGTGCCTATTTCCACCCGCTGGCGGGAATAGCCTTCTGTCGAAGCATTGGTAAGGTTGTGGCCAATGGTAACAAGTCCCTGCTGCTGGCTGATGAGGCCGCGCTTTCCAATTTCGATTCCTATAAAGGTTGATATCATAGATTCCTCCAGCTCTCAGTTAGAGCGATGTGTCAATAACAATCGGCATGGCTTCGGCATGGCGGAGAGTACCCTTCTTTCCATACAGTTTCCCTTTTTGCTCAGGGAAAAGTTCATGCATAATTGCCCCTATCGATTCCGATGAACTCTGAGCAAAGGCTCTGAGTGTATCATTTTCAATTTTTGCCCGTGTTGCCATTATTTTAATATTGAGCACTGCATCACGAATCATTGCGTTATATGGTTCCGGAATACAGGCTAAGAGTTCCTGCCTGGTAGCTGTACCAGGTAATCCAAAGGCATTGCATAATCGTTCCCATGCCTGGCATCGATTTTTTTCGCATATATTTACAGTCTCTGCACACCGTGATGCTTTTTCATATGCTTCCTGCAGTAAAAGCCAATCCCTGTCAAAAATAGCGGTACGCATATCAGACTGTGCTGTAATAAACTCAGCAAGCGCACTGGATTCTTTAACGACACAACTAATAAAATAATGAATAAGATCGGTATTCATGCTTACCTCCACAAGCCTGGCATTCCTTTGTTACTATCGGCAGAGAAGCTACAATAATGAAGATTTTTTTTAGTAGTACTTGATTTCAATACGGTGAAATGGTACAGTGACTTTAAAATAAGGGAAGGTGTATGGGTATACGAGGAGAATTGTTTTCTCTCAAACTGGTTTGCGATGAGCGTACCTATTTTTTTAATGTAAAAGAAAACCGACTGGGTGATTTATTTCTTACCATTGTGGAAAGCAAGGAAAATGAACTCAACACCTACGAACGGCATTCAGTAGTAGTTTTTAAAGAAAATCTTGATGAGTTTTTGAGCCAGCTCAATAAAGCGGCAGAAACCATGAAAACCATCAAACCATCACAATATCCCAAAAGAATACCCCGCAAAACTGTTCTCGATGAAGACAACCCCTCTTCTCCAACAGCACAGAATAAAAAGCATATCGTTCGTATCAAAAAAAACCACGAGCAGTCACATGAGCATAAGAAAGTATCATCAAAGCCTCAAGCAGTAGTTTCTGTTCGCCATACTCAAACAAATGATGCTAATACCGATCAAAAAAAATTAGACAATGCTGAACATCCAAAAGCTCAAGAATAACAAACCAGTATATGGATAAGCCCTTTTGCCTGTTCATTCAGCCTCCTTTTACACAGCTATCCGCTCCCTACCCTGCTGTTTGGTACTTAGCTGAATATGCATCACAGTATGGATATTCCTATGCTGTTCATGATGATTCTATAGCATGCATTGAATCGATTTTTTCCTCTAATGGACTTCGTGCAATTTTTTCGCTGGCAGAAAAAAATCTAAAAGGCAAAAAACATCCAAACAAAGAAACCGAAAGACAAGTAAAACACTTTTTAGACAATCAAGACGCTTACTGCGCTGCAATAGATTCAGTTATCAAATTTTTACAGAATCAAAACCCTTCGTTTGGGACACGTCTGTGTCTCCATCACGGCATTCCTCAAGGCTGGCGGACAAAACCGCTTGTACAAAACAACTCGCTCACACGAGATGATGCCTATGCAATTGCAACCGCAATGCTCAACGACCTTGCAGACTTCATTCGATACGCTGTTGATCCTCATTTTAACCTAATCCAATATGGGAGCAAAATACAGAGCTCTATACATGACTTCTCACAAATTGAATCGCAGCTTGAAACCAGTACACTTTTACCCCTATTTTATAAACCACTACTCGAAAAACACTGCAGCTCGCTTGAGTCTCTGATCACCGATACTCAGATAATTATAGCTGGTATTTCACTTCCGTTCCCCGGGACCCTTGTCCCCGGGCTCTATGCCTGCAAAATTCTTAAAAGCATGTTTGGCCACCGTGTTGTTACGGTGCTCGGCGGCGGTTATGTTTCTACAGAACTGCGTTCAATACAGCACACTGGCATATTTACCTATGCAGACTATCTTGCCTTTGATGCCGGATTTGGAGCGCTGCAATCAGTACTTGATGTTGTAGCTGCAAAAGCAAACACAAAAAGCACTATAGGTCTAGATAATTCACGGCTCATTTATTTAACTAAATCGTTAGACGCAAGCACGCTTGTTCCATCAACACTTACACAAAATACGGCACCTGTATACGATTCTCTGGAACGGGAAGCCATTAAAACCATACACCCTCGGTTCAAAGAACTTGAACCGAAACACTATTTGAGCATTGCGGACAGCCAGAATCCTATGCATCGTTTATGGAATGAAACTCTCTGGCTCAAATACCGCCTTGCGTATGGCTGTTACTGGCACCGCTGTGCTTTTTGTGACACATCGCTGGATTATGTTAAAAATTATATACCTTCAGACACCAAAAGTCTTTTCCTGGCAATTAAAGATGCTGAACAAAACACTGGAATAACAGGCATACATTTTACCGATGAAGCTATGCCGCCAGCACTAGTGAAACGCTTTGCAGAATTCAATGAACAAAACCAATGCCGTTATACCTTTTGGGGAAATATACGATTCGATCGCAGCTGGACACATGAACTCTGCAACTATTGTGCTGAACGAGGTCTTATCGCTGTATCAGGCGGCATTGAAATTGCAACTGGAAACGGCCTTCTCATGACTCAAAAAGGCTTTTCGCTTGATGAACTGATACGTACTCTATACAACTTGCGCTCAGCCGGAATTCTAGTGCATGCATATCTCATGTATGGTTTTCCCGGTCAAACGCATCAGAGCATTGCAGATTCTGCCGAAATTGTACGCGCTCTCTTTGCCTATGGGCTAATTACGAGCGCATTTTGGCATCGGTTTGTGCTGACAAAACACTCAACTTTATACTCAAATTATACTGTAGGCAATTGCTCATGGCTTAAGCCTAGACAGCGTTATACAAACTTTGCCGATAATGATCTGGATTTTGAACACTCAAACTACGCTAATCCCTGGGATACAATTCTTGATATGAGCCTTACCGAATGGTCAGAATTTGGTAACACGCAAAAGCCTCTGAGTGCCTTTGCAAAAAAACTACCTGCCTATCCTCGCATTAATGGTTTGGAACATATCAAAAACATCATGCACGGCTTCCAGAATAAGCCATAATCAAATCTTTACCTTTGTCTTTTGCTTCATATAATGCACTGTCAGCTTGTTTAAATAGCTCAATTAAGGAAACAGGCTGATCGTTATCACCATTATGTTCTATTGCTGTTACACCAAAACTTGCACCAATACGTACAGAATTATTATCATATTTTACTGCATCATTTCGCAACACATGACGCAAACGGCCAGCTACTTTTAGTGTATTAGCAAGGTTAGAACCAGGTAAGATTACTGCAAATTCATCTCCACCATAGCGTGCTAAAAGGTCAATCGCACGGAGTTCCTGCATAAAACGCTTTGCAACAGTTTTAAGAACAAAATCTCCCATGAGATGTCCCATGGTATCATTAATTTCCTTAAAGTTATCCAGATCAATAATGATAAGTCCGAACGGTTGTTTATTGATCCTACAACGATCTAGTTCCCTAAATCCAAAATCGATAAATGATCTCCTATTAAGAGCTTGTGTAAGCTCATCAACAGCAGCTTGAGTTTCCAGTTTTTGCATAAGCTGACGCTGAATTGTTTCATCGCTTATCAACAATGCATAACCGTAGTGATCCATTTCTGTAGAAACTGAAAAAATTTTTGCTCGGTAATAATGCGGAGTATTGTGCATATCATAGGTTGTATATAAAAACTCACCTTCTTTTGTTTTTAATGTTTCTTCAAGTAACACAGTAAACGGATGTTCTTCTGGAAGATATATCCCAGGTACCATGTACGGTAATCCAGGTATTTTATGCACTGCTGCATTTACATCTTTTACCTGAAATGATTTATCCAGCACAAGAAAAGCATCATTCAATGAATCAACTGCAAGACTGCGCGCTGTTGATACTACTTCAAAAAGGCCAAATCTAAAAATTCCCACAGAAAGGAAAATAATTGTACCCGATAAAAAGAATGGCGTTACATCTAGTCTGATTGGAAATAAATTAAGTGCATAGCTCACTACTCCAAATAATGGGAAGAGCGTTCCTATCACAATTACCCAAGCTTGTCTACGCAATCTTGAATGCGATGTAAATGCATATCGAACTAAAATAAGAACACTCACTATCGATAAGATTTGCTGATATACAAGCTGAGCATAATAAAAAATGCCTCTCTCAAAGACTAACACATAGAGCCCTTCATGCTGCTCCATGCGGGGATGAATATAAAAAAAAGTGTGGCTCCGTACAGTCCAGACAAGAATGTAAAAAAATACTGAAATAGCAATGAGCATAACAAACACAGCTGGCTGAAGTACCTTGCCAGTTGTGTACCGATACGCAAAAATAAAAATAAGAAAGGGAATTGTTGTAATGCCGATATATTCAAAGCGAAGTATAACATCAAGCACAGGATCTAGCTCGGTTTGAAGTAATTCAAGTGCATATCCCCCGCAATACAAAGCAACAGCTAGCAATAAAAAAGAAAATTCGATAGCTCCCCGGGTAGTCCTCCTAACAGCGGATAAAGCGCTTAAATAAACATTTAAGCCTGCGAATAAGAAAAGAGAAATACTGATTGTTAGAGCAAGACTTTTTTCCATAGATTGAATGTGCTTTTAATAGCACCCCAGCTACAGGTATTATAGTGTATAACCATCATAGAGTCAAAAATTTATTATGAGTGCAGAATCTTAAATTATTTATTATTTTGATTATACTTGTTATATGAAGAGAACTAATGTTCACGAATATATGAAAAGATTAGTATACTATTCGGTTGTCAGTATATTACTTGTCATTTTCTCATGTCTGACCCCTAAAAAACAAGATACCGAAATGCCACTGTCGCCACCACAATCACACTATGAACAATCAGAGATTTTAACTCCGACTACAGCCCAAGCTTTAGCACAAAGAAACACGATGACCATTGCAATTTCAAGCGATCCTCACTTTGCTTCAAAAACATCTAACACTACTGCAAGCGCTAACATACTCAGGCTATGTGATACCTGGTCCCAGCAAAGATATTTACAAGGACTCATCATACTGGGAGACTATGTCGATTGGGGCGGTAACAGCAAAGCATGGGAAGCAGCAGAATCTATCATGAAAAATAATGCACCGAACCTCATTATTTTTGGTTTAGCTGGCAATCATGATATCTATGGCAATGGTTTAGCAAATTGGTTTCGTTATATTATGAAACCGCAAAATATAGCATTCCAGCCAGTTCCCTACTGGAAATTGCAGATACATGATGTACATTTTATTGGTCTATATCTTCCCTGGAGCTATAGTGATTTCGATGCAAAGCAGAAATTATGGCTGCAAAAAACACTTTCCGACATACCAAAGAATCATTTTATAGTTATTCTTACCCATAGTTTCTTCTATGCATCCGGTTACTATGATTTTTGGTCGGGTGGCGCATGGTACGACAACAAAGGAAACCTAACTCAAATAGCACCGCTCTTCAAAGATAGAGCCGATCTAGTAGTCTCAGGGCATAACCACTATATGGAATGGATTGAGCACAGTGGCACCAACTGGGTAGTTATTGGCGCTATGGGCGGGAAACCTGACCCCAAACCAACATACATTACAAAAGGTTCTCAGTTCTTTAGACGTAACATTTTTGGATTTTTGCTGGTAGAACGCACAGTTGAAGGCTTGCGCTGTACATTTATCGATGAGCATGGCACTGCGTTATTCAGCAAAACACTCACAAAACAATACTAGCGTACCAAACAAGCAGCTATACAAATAGAAATGGGGTGCTCATAGCACCCCATTTCTTTGAGCTGCACTGGATTCGAACCAGTGACCCACGCCTTAAAAGGGCGTTGCTCTACCTACTGAGCTAGCAGCCCATCGTTCTTCATTGAGAACGTGGATTACCATATATAAAAATGATAAAATTGTCAACCTATTTGAGCTATTTTCATTACTATTTTTTGGGAATTTAGTCACATTATCGCTTAACAGATACACTGATCATAATCATATAAACAGGTCGCTCACCTGGTTCAATACCTAATTCTCGGCCAAAGACCGCTGTAGAAACATACAAAGTATCGAGATCCAGCATAATCCCTGCTGAAAGTAAAGCTTCGTGCACACCTACTGAGATCTTTAATCGTTCGAGAATAGTAAATTCGGTACAGCCGCTTAAAAACAGGATAGGATTTCTGGAAAGCGGCAAAAAAAGATCGAGAATATTTGAATAACCTACTGATAATCCCCATCTGAGACCGTGCTGCTCCATAAAATTTAAAAACGGATATGCAGTGATACTTGCTTTGAGATCAGGAAGGGGAATCATTGCATATGAAACAACTTTATTAGTAACAGGATCCTGAAAGAACCCTGATAGGTTTGAATATTCAGTTGTAAATAATGTTGAAAAAGCATCGTCGCAATTGATTCCAAACGTAAGAACATCAAACAATCCTACCTGAATGCCAGCATCAAACCCGATACCGGTTGTTAACATAAATGGTATTGCCGTATTAAAAGCATCGGGTGTTCCCAAAACAGTCATAAAATTGAGTACCGAATCTTCATAATAGAGTTCTGTTCTTAAAAGTCCTTTTACTTTAAGCCCTCCTGAGTACCACCACCCAGAGCCAATATCGCCGCGATAAGCTACTCCGCCAGTAATAAAAATATCTTCACGAGCTGAAAAACTTGCATAGTACACTGAGCCAACATTGATGTTTACTGCAGTTTGATTATAAATACCAAAACCTATTCCCTTGCCTGAATATGCAAAATTAATTGGTCCAGCTATATCAATGAGAACGAAAGCTCGTCCCTGTTCGTCAAAAAGATTTGAAAGTAAAAGCCCTAGGTTAGAAAAGTCAAGCGTTCCGGTGAGAAAGGAAGAAAATAACGACAAACCTGCACCATTCATAAGCAAGCTAACATCAGCGAACTGCATCAAGACTTGTGAAGCTGCAAACATTGCTGGATTTTGAATAAGTAATTCTATAGTGCTTGATTTTGATGCATATGGGCCGCCATTACTCGCACTTTCTGCAGGCAAATAGGTTGTAAACGCAGTTGTTTGCGCACATACCGCTGTCACAACCAGAAATACTAAACTTATGGCCAATAGTTTTTTATTCATATGTACCTCATGGATTCATTAGGTCTGAAATACCGTCAAACAATGGGGAAAAAGCGCCAACAAGTGGATATGTTTCTGTATTCACCCCGGAAAGTATATCAATGATTGTCAGCACAACCTGAAATTGGGCGGAGTCCTCTAAACGCTGTATATCATCTGGGTCAGTAATAGATGCCGGATCAAGTATATTAAGATTTAAATCCTCTCCGACATCAATTGCTAATGCGAAACCAGCTAACGCTAAAGCATTTGCATCAAGACTATTGTAGATATCTTGCACTAAACAAAGTGTCATTGCTTCTGAATAAGCATCATTCCATACTATTAAGCCCTGTAAATCCTCTGCTATGGTAGTTAAAAATTCCTCACCTAGCTCTGAACTGTTCATAAAACTTACAAACAAAGTATTATATGCTGTTGTTAAGTTACTCGCTAACAACAATACATCAAATAATTGGTTCCCTTTTCTCGTATAATCAGCATCGGTACTTTGTGCGTTTTTAAAAAAATTTGCAAACACAGGAACAAGACTCTGCGCAAGCGTTCTATTATTATTTGCAAGAGCATTTTCGAGCAATATCGATGCATCAGCATATGATAATTTTGAAAGATCACCATAATTTGGACGAGCCGCCCATGCAGCTAAGCTTGTGGAAAACATATTTTCACACGCTGTCATACCGATTATAGGGAGAACAAATAAAACAATGATCAATTTCCTTATCATACAATATACCTCCTTGAATATCGGCACATTTTATATAAAAACTTCAGCTTGTTTTAAGCCATATATATTAGAAACGAATTATCATACCCAACGAAAATCCCTGTTTTGTAACATGAGTGTCATCATAATCAGCAAATAACAAGGCTTCGAGAGTAACAAACCATGCCCGAATTGCTACACCACATGACAATGCAGTATTTTTATAGCCAATCGCACCCTGTATGATTCCATTCACTAGCGATACGGAAAGCCCAATTCCTGTATAAGAAAAAAAAGTTTCTAGGTTCTGTAATGCACTGATACTGTCATTGAGTTCTGCTGATAAAACAATATCTGCTGAACCATCAATACCAAAAAGCGGCAGTATATGTACTGATGTTCCCACGGCAATATTAGGAATGTTCATGTACACTTGTTGTCCAGCAGCCTGTTCTGCACTAAAAGAATTTAGAAGATTACCTATTGCTGTACTCTGATAGGTTTGTTGCGGCGTAAGGCCATGAGCAGTAAGTCCTATCGATACTGCTTTGCCTAACACAAGCAATGCCCCTGCATTGAGTTCTGCACTCGCGCCAGCATACACTGGAATATTCATAAAAGGTTCCATTGCTCTGCCTGAAATCATTGCAACAAGTGAAGCAATATCACTTTCATTCGACTGTCCCACAAACCGTATGTAAGGACGGACATCTGCGCCAAGCAGCAAAGAAACACTATCGGTAGTAATGATTTTGAAACCATAACCAATTATGACCGACAGTTTACCGTGTATAAGCCCTTGCATTTCACCAACAGCTACGGTTTTTGTGTATTGGTCTACGGTGAACTCAATACCAAGCCCCATACCTTTTCCCGACCAGCCAAAACCAGCATCGAACCCCGCGCCAAAACCATGAGCTGCAAGCTGTGCACTCAAAGCTTCAGAGGTTTGATTGTTTTGATCAGCGGCAAAAAGAGCAGATACATCGGTCGTAAGTGGATTGCAATACAGCCAGGAGGTAAAAAAAATCTGGAACAGAGGCCCTGAAGATACGGTATACAAAGCCTGATTCCCGGTAAAGTTTTGCAGGGTTGTTGCGCCTGTGTAGCTTGCAGAAAGCGCTAGTGTACGCGGAGAGAGGAGCGGCAGCTGCTCCTGCGCAAATGTGAGCGAACAAAGTACAATAATTAGCAAAATAACAACTAGTCGTTTCATGGTACCCCACAGTTTTAAGTCTAACGCATTCATGGTTTATTTCAAGTTTCGAGCAATTCTGCTTCCACATCAAATAAGTTCGCTAAAGAACTGTCACTTAAAGCTTTAATCAACCCTTCTGCAACTTGAACCTGAGCATTACTGCTTGTTCTGGGAAGATATACCCGCAGATAATCTGCTGTTATCCCGGTCATATAGTCTCCCTCATCAAAATTTTCTAAGATTATTTCTGTTTTTACACCTATAGTCTGCTTGATATACTTCATGCGCTCTTCAGTGCCAGCTCTAATGAGCGCTTCTGTTCGCGCTACCGCGATACGTTCCGGTATTTTGGGCTTCATACTGTATGCAGGCGTTCCAGGCCGCGGAGAAAATGTAAACGCATGGACTCCTCCTATCGCAAGCTCATGAATGAGCGTAAGACTTTCATGAAAATCAGCATCGGTTTCTCCTGGAAAACCGGTAATAAAATCTGCCCCAAGGAAAAATGTATTACGTACTTTTCTTAAGCGTTCAACGGCTTCTAGTACCGCAGCTTTTGTATAAGGACGATTCATACGTGAGAGAACAGCATCAGAGCCCGATTGTATAGAAAGATGCAAATGCGGCTGTACACGGGGGTGACTGAATATTTCGAGGAAAGCATCGCTCACACGGTTCGGTTCCCAGGAAGAAAGCCTGAACTTAATAGCTTTAGTATTATCAATAAGAAAAGCAAGCAATGATTCAAAGTTCATGTCATTAGAATAATAGAGGCTCAAATTAACGCCAGTTAATACGACTTCTGGCGCGCCAAGCGCCTCATACTGCTGCACACGCTCCAATACGAGCTTTGTATCAAGACTCTGCGGTTTCCCGCGAGCAATGCAAACGCGGCAGTACGCGCAGCGCCGAGAACAGCCGTCTTGTATTTTTAAAAACGGTCGTGTGTGAATGAGCTTATGCGGAAAACTGAAAAAAAACGGGTCAGACTCTCCTTTAAATGTATATCGATGAATAACTTCACCTAAATCTTCATGATCGAGTACAGCTGTCACTAATTCCGCCGCGAGCTTTGCAATAATATTTTTTTTACTTCCAGGAATGACAATTGCCCGAGGGCCAAAATCCAGTGTATCAGCATCAAGTTCTGCATAGCAGCCAGTAATAAGCATGACTGCTTGCGGATTTTTAAAAAGAACAAGCCGAATTTCTCTTCGCGCCTTCTGTTCTGCCTTTGAGGTTACCGTGCAGGTGTTTATGAGATACACATCTGCTCTATCATTCCAGGATACAAGTTCACTGCCTGCTTGCACAAAGGAGTTTGCAATATTTTCAGTTTCAATTTGATTGAGCTTGCAGCCCAATGTCTTACATGCCAGCCTGAGCATGTTATTCACGGAGCAATGCCAGTATGCGATCTTTCCCCTGCTTGGCATCGGCATAGAGAGGATTGAGCTCAAGAGCCTTAGAATACGCCATTACTGCATTCTGATAATCCTTTAAGCGCTCATATATGTAGCCAAGCCGCGTCCACCAGAGCACGTTGCCTGCATCGTACAAGAGAGCTGTACTCATAGAAATGCTGGCATGCTGCAGCTTTTCCTGTCTAATATAGATTTCCGCAATAAAATAATACACAACACCAATGCGCGAACCGTCAGGTAAAAGATTGATATATTGCGTAAAATAGTCTAACGCTTCCTTATTTTTGCCCATATAAAATGCTGCTTCCCCTAAAATTTCTATAACACGAGGATCATTACGAATAGCAAGAGCCTTTTTAGCATAGAGTTCAGCATCGCCCCATCGCTTCAACGCAATGAGTGACCAGCAGAGCACAACATACGAGTCCATATTGTTAGGATTATGCTCAAGCTCTAAGAGGCAGACCTGGCGTGCTTCTTCATATTTACCTTCACGGTATAACTTTAATGCATCCGGTTTTATTTGAGCCGCAGCAGTTGTTACTAGCACTGCAAATACAATTAGTGTAACGAAACTCTTACGCATGATGATTCATGAGACAGATACCATTAAATTTACACCCTGGTTCAATGGCTATTTCTTTTGCAGTTATATCACCATGAACTTCAGCACAGGCAAATAACTCCACTTTCCCGGAAGCACGGATATTTCCTTTGAGGTAACCACGCACCGTAACATTTCGTGCAGTAATATTTGCCTCTACCTTAGCCTTTTCATCTATATATAAATCGCTTGAACTTTCTATTGTACCGCTCATAACACCCTTAATCATAAGCGGATACTTAAACTGAAGTACCCCATGAAATTCAACATCATCAGCTAATATGGTATCGAGTATATCTTCATCAACTGGAATTAAATGTACATCACTCATGCGTGTATTGTAGCAAGGACAGAAAATTAAGGCAATAATCAAAGCTGTATGTTAAAAACTTTGTTCACATAGGCTATGAAAGCTATGTATCTAAAATTACAGTATATTGCTATGCAGATATGCTGCTTTTTGCTAAAATTATGATAACAGAATGGAGGCTTGCTTATGTCAGATTTTACTATACCTTCACTTGGAAAGTGCACATTGCAATCGCCAATTAAACTCTCAAATGTTGTGGGTGATAGAATAGCTAATTATATACGCGACAGTGATCTCGTGCGGTATAACGTTCATGCCGATCTCAGTGCTATTGCTGATCCAACACAGTTTTTTGAAAAAGCAGGCCCCAGGGAAAAAATATACTTTGCGCCACAGCATGTGCATGCTGCAATTGTTACCTGCGGCGGACTGTGCCCGGGACTAAATGATGTTATCCGGTCCGTGGTGCGCTGTTTATGGTACCGATATGGGGTGCGGCGTATTAGCGGCATCCAGTTTGGATATCGAGGGCTGCTCCCAGAGTATGGATACGACATTAAGCCCCTTGATCCCGATATCGTTGATGATATTCACAAGCTTGGCGGCACTATACTGGGCTCATCACGCGGAGGCGGAGAACGCACTGCTGATATTGTAGATTCGCTCGAACGACTCAATATCAATATGCTCTTTACCATAGGGGGAGACGGCACACAAAAAGGCTCACTTGCCCTTGCCGATGAAATTGAACGCCGCAATCTTAAAATATCCGTGATAGGTATTCCAAAAACTATTGATAATGACCTTTTGTACGTTGACCGGAGCTTTGGATTTGATACCGCAGTTGCTCAAGCAAGCATGGCGGTAACTGCCGCTCATACCGAAGCACATTCATCGATAAACGGAATCGGTCTTGTAAAACTTATGGGACGGGAATCAGGTTTCATAGCGGTGCATACAGTACTCGCGGTGCATGAGGTGAATTTTGTACTCATACCGGAAGTCGATTTTGACCTGGAAGGACCTAACGGGCTTTTTGTGCACCTGGAACAACGGCTCAAAGAACGGAACCATGCAGTAATTGTTGTTGCCGAGGGAGCAGGACAAAAGTTTGTACACGCAGAAGGAACCGATGCATCGGGCAATAAAAAGCTCGGAGATATCGGCTTGTATCTCAAGGATGCAATCACAGCATATTTTAAGCAAAAAAATATCGAAATAAACATGAAATACATCGATCCAAGCTACATTATTCGGTCATCGCCCGCTACTCCCAGCGACTCGGTGTACTGTGATCGTTTGGGGAGCAATGCAGTGCATGCAGCTATGGCAGGAAAGACAAAAATCATTATTGGCATGGTCAACAACGAATTTGTGCATATTCCTACGCAAATTGCCATAGCAGAGCGCAATAAAGTTGAGCCGGAATCGAGCCTATGGCGCGATGCAGTAGAAGCAACACGCCAGCCACTCTCGATGGTAAATTAAACCCAGCCTGGGCTCTATTGTTTACTTATACTATTGTTTAGTTATATTTGTTCAAATTGTGATTCATCTTTAATAAATTCAGGGAAGCAGTAGCAGATTGTCCCTGTACGGGTCACTCTAATTTCCGCAACATGTTTGGCAACAAGTTTTTCAAGCACCTCTTTAGCTCTATCAATATCGATATTTGCTTCCATTGCAAGGAGACTCGGAGTTACTGTGCCATTGTTGGCTTTTGCAAGGCGCAAAGTAATAGTTTCTGGAGTTGGTAAGTTTGCTTTCTGCATTTGCATTCCATACATACTGTTTTGCAGTTGCTTTTGCTGAATAAGCTTAAAATTTGCAGCATTAACCTGGGAAGGAAGCGTAAAAAAGTCGTAAAGTGAACCAACCATTCCAAGTCCGCCTGTAAACATCCAGAGCAGCCCGGTTGGGATTTTACCCAAATAAAAGCGATGAAACCCTAACGCTCCAAAACCAGATAGAAACCATAAGAGATAAGCAATACCTACATTGTACATAGCAACTCCCTGTAACTATACGCATGTATTATACTGATTTTTTTTACATGAGTCGATAATTATTATCGCTTTATCACTACACTATGCTGCTTGTTTGTGCGGAATCTGAATAAGCTTTTTATGATCTAACTCCCAATCTTTAATAAAAGCATCAAGTATAGCATCTGCTTTTTTATATTCATCTTGTACCACTAATGATAGCAGCTTAAAAATTTCTCTGCTCTCAGGATACATAGCCAAAAATGCTTCAATTGTTTGCACAGTCTTACCAGATTTCTGTTGTGCCTGTATCGTATAGATAAGCCGCTCAAAATAGTACTTGCACGATTCAAGCGCAATCACGCTCATTGCCCAGGTAACGGTATTAGGTTTTTCGGCATTATATGTTTTGATATAACGGAGAACATGCTCATTCGCTTTTTGCATTGTGTTTTCACGATTACTTTTGCTGTTACGCCATGCATCGGTTATATCATAAAACACTAAGATAGTTTCAGAGCTTTCACGGGTCATCAGAATTGTTGCGGAATCAATATTATCTTCCTGCCAACTTCTCAGCACAAACGTTTCAAACGGAGTCAATTTGTATACTGGTTCAAGACACTGTTCAATAAAAACAGCCTCCATATGAATAGCATCTGCCTCAAACCAGTTTCGTTCCATTCTATCCTGACCTAGTTCAATGAATTTATTATGCCCTGTTATCAGGTATGAATAAAAATGAGTGAATTCATGAATCAGTATTGCCATGGCAAGCGATGGTCGCACCTTGTAGATTGATAACACACCATTAGACAATGATATTCCTACAGAGTTATCAGTTTTAATAAAGAACATTGCACCCGATAAAATTTCATTAGACGCCAGATCAATTGAAAACCCAATTCTCCCTCTGGTGATTTCTTTAGCAACCCGATTCCAGACCTCTTTGAGCCCTTTATCCCGAGCGTGAGTTTTTATGAGCTTATCAATTGTCATGAGCAAACTATTAACAAGCTCACTGGCTTCCGATTCTGATAGTGTTGGTATCACCACATTTTCTTCAGAATGAGCTGCGGAGGGAACTGCAGGCTGGCTGACACATGATACAAAAAGTAAAACCGAACACACTAAAACAGTTAGCTTTTTCATAATTTCTTCCTTAAATTAGAGATTATATTTTGCTGATGGGATGTTTATGCTTGAAACTAGCTCTTAGTATATCACAGGAAAGAGAAGATCACAAAATTAATTTATTTAATATTGAGGGCAGGGTTTATAGTGAACAGAGAGGCGCCGATCGGACCCCGGCTGCGGGGCACCGACTTGCTTCCAGCCTGGTTTATTCTCAATAAACAGAGAGGCGCCGATCGGACCCCGGCTGCGGGGCACCGACTTGCTACCAACCTGGTTTATTCTCAATAAACAGAGAGGCGCCGATCGGATTTGAACCGATGCATAAAGGTTTTGCAGACCTCTCCCTTACCACTTGGGTACGGCGCCTGGCACTTCAAAAGAAGTGTACATACCATAGCAAGTTTTGAATAAAAAGTAAAGTATTCAAATTCCTCATTATTGAAGAATATAATAATTATTACCTTCAATTGCTAATATACTGAGTTTCCTTTCTTGTGATGACACGCTTCGAGCTATAGTGTATTGTGTTTTCGAGAGCACTATCATGTCAGCAGATGCAAATGAGAATATACTCAAACTGTTTTCCAACATTCGAGATCGAACGTATGCACATGAAGGACGTTGTGTCTGTGAAGGGCGCATTGTCATCGAAAAAGCGTTACAGAACAATATTGAACTTGAAGCGCTGCTATGTACAGAAATACGGCTCTCGGAGTACCAGGCTCTATGCAATGGCTACCCTGCAGGCAGGTCTGTCCCTATCATTGGAAAACCGCATGCTGAAATTGAAAGACTTGCTGGTTTTGACTTCCACCGCGGCGCGCTTGCTATTGCCCGCCGGCCAGCCATTCCAGAACTAAAGGAACCTGATACAAGTCCCGCACGTTCCATATCGCCCGAGGCATTGCATACGCTCACTGGAAACGTACTGGTACTCTGGCAGGTGACCGATCCGGACAATCTAGGGACACTCATTCGTTCTGCATCGGCATTGGGGGCTCGTGCAATAATCCTTGGACCAGGCTCTGCAGACCCATTCTGCCGCAAGGCACTGCGAACCAGCATGGGTTGTGCTTTTTCTATGCCGATTTTTCTTGTACAAAATGCTGCTGCACTCTGTGTATATGCTGGGCTTGCAAACGCAATCCTCATAGCGGCATGCCCTGTATCTGCGAATACAACTGCTCCATCACCCAGCCGAAACAGTAAGCTTTTGCTCGAACCGTGCGCTAAAACAAACACTGCAGCAACAAAACTCACAAAGCCAATCTGGCTCATCCTGGGGAATGAAGGATGGGGACTCCCGGATAATCTCATAGCAAGCGTACACTATAAAGCTGCAATTCCGATGCATAACAGCACCGATTCGCTCAATGTAGCTGCAGCTGGTGCAATTTTAATGTATGAGTTGTTTTAAAGCCATTTTTGCTCGTTCTGTAAAATCATTATGAAAACACAGTTTTTTACACTGCATTGTGCTATACTATATGTATCAATTGTGTTTCCTGGTTTTAACCAAGGAGGTTTTTATGAAAAAAGTGGTATTTACAACTATCATTGCTATATTGCTAGTAAGCTGCAGTGCTCCTATTATTCGTTCAGGCAAAGCAGACATCGAAATTGCTCTGGGCGGCGTTATACCGCAGATAAGTCAGGATGATAGAGCATTTGTGTCTGGAACGAAAGCAATTACACCAAATACCCTTACAATACGTGCCACAATCACTGGCGAACAGTATTCAAAAACAATTAAAGTACCGGTACTTACATCCACTACGCTGCTTACGGGGCTTCCCGCTTATGAACCCCTCACAATAACTCTCGAAGCGCTTGATTATGAAGAAACACCGATTACTAGCTGGACAAGCACAGTAACACTTAACCCAGGACGAAACAGCATACGCGCCATTATGAAACCCGTTGATCCCGTTGTTAATTACCCAGTAGGCGTTGGCGGGGTCAATATTCCATTTGGAAAAGCACGATTCTACCGCTATTACCACGACAACTTTAACATGATCTGGCTTACACAAATGCTTAAGGCAGAAACATATGGCAGGGGCAGTATTTGGATGGGTGTGTACAATGAAAACTGGGAACCTCTTGAAACTATAATAACCGAAAGCAAAGCCGATGGCTGGGCTGTATTTGATTTTACTGGTTCAGAAACCATTGTCTACATAGCACTCGCCTATATTCGGTCGGACGGCTACCCGCCAAATCCTTCTGGCATGCAGGTTGACCTAACTATAAAGGATGCCTATTTTGTAAATCCGCAAGCTGCAACAAATGGAAGCGGTACAAGCAATAATCCTTTTAATCTCTCAGGATTTTCCGCAAACATAAATGATAGACCAAATGCAGCTTTTTTTCTTGGGCAGGGCACATACAGTGCTATTAATATTAATGGTGAACAATGGCTTTTGGGAGGTTTTGATTCATCAAACTGGAAAAAACGCACCCCCCGCACTAGTGTGTTTACAACACAAACCAATGTCCCTGCAATAACTCTCAACAGTTCAGTTGCTACCAATGTTCTCGACGGCCTCACGGTGCGCACAGATTATCCTAATGAACTTGCAACCGCTATTGTATACAATGGTATGGGAAGTCTCTCTATCCTCAACTGTGAGATTGTAGGCGTTACGTCACAAACAGTTACATCAAACCTTGAATGCATAGCCCTTAATGCAAGTCTAAGTAGTAATGGGACTATATTTATTTACAACAGCACAGTGAGCGGCGGAACTGTTACAAGCTTGGGTAATAATAATATTACGCTATCTGCAATAAAAATCCAATCACCTGTAGTGCTAACAGTTTTGCGCAGTACAGTTGATGGAGGCACCATACGTTCACTGCAAGCATCAAGTATCAATTTAAGTCTGCAAACTTCTGCTATTGATATTAATGTTGGTAATGATTCTTATACTGATGCGATTATAGCCTCAAGTTTCATTTGGGGCGGCGTCATTAACAGTAATCTAATATCACCGCGCACACAAGCTTGTATATTTGGAGATTACAGCAATGTTTACATTACTTCCTCAATACTAAGCGCAGGGTATATCAGTTATACAGGAACTAGCGGCAGCGTTTGGATGACTGCACTTGGAAATTATAGCTATGGAGCTGCATCTCTTATACTTGCAGGTTCCATTATTGATGCAGGCTATTTTGAAACCGCAAGCAGCAGCGCAGTAGCGGCTGCGTATGAGCAACAGAGCACGATCAGCGCTACAATAGCTAGCTCTGTTTTTATTACCAATAACAGCAGCTATAATGAAATTATCCCGACACCTCTGTATCGCATGACTGATGTGTTACCCCCCAATCTGCTTGATTGTGCATTTATCGGACCAGTCCAGGATGCATATGATGTAGCATCACTTAGCTATAAACCACTATCAGGAACTGCACTTGTACCTCTTTCTTACGATATTTCCAGCTTATTTGTCACGTACACTCACCCCACATCATTTGCACAATTTTTTGCAAACAATTGGAAACCAGCAGGCGCGCTCAGAGGGCTTAAAACAACAACACTTCCTGCATCATGGGGACTCAACTCTACTTTACTTTCTCCATATCCCTACCTGATTATTGATCTGGAAAACAATGTAAGACCTGCTGATGCTCCATGGGCATTAGGACCGTACCAAAATTAATTAAAAGTAACTCTCTGGCGCTGCATAATATGTGAAAACTTATATGTTTTATACAATCATTATTCACATACTTAGCAGCACCAGGAAAGTAATGACAGTGAACATCAGCTTTTAATAAATAGTTAATTAAAACCTCACAATACATTAACGCTCCTCGTACACACTTTGCACAGGGAGGCTATTCCATGAACATAGCATATTCCTGTGCCGGAGAAGGTTTTGGCCATGCAGCACGAGTTGCAGCACTCTATCCTGCGCTGAGCGAACATCATACCGTAACCCTGTTTATACCTGTCCCGGTTCAAGACTTTATACAAGAACGATTGGGGTCTGTCCCGCTCATAACCATCCCCTGCCTTGAGTTTGAAAAAAAAGATAACACTATTCTGTTCTGGAAGACACTCATTACAAACATGCGCCGCATCCCCCAATGTCTGCGTGCAGTCATAAAGCTTGCGCGCATGCTCAGAGAGCTCGATATCGATCTCATCATTTCTGATTTTGACCCACTACTTCCCCGTGCCGCAAAGCTTGCAGGGATACCGGTAATCCAGCTCAACCACCCTGGCATTGTGCGTCGCTTTATTTCATGGGATCCGAGGAGCTGGTTTACCGCACTTGCCGCCCGACTGCTCGAAGGTCCGGCAGACAGACGTATCTATGTTTCTTTTTTTGGCGGCGATGCTGGCCCAATCATCAGGAAAAGTCTTCTCGTAGAAGAGCACTCTGCGAATGGTAAAATTGTAGTAAATGTCAAAGGCAAAGCACGAAAAAAAATAGTACCTGTTCTTGAATCACAGCCTGGCCTGCAATATGAACTATTTCCCCGGTCAGAAGGCGGCTTTGACCGCGCACTCGCGTCCTGCAGCGGCGTTATCACCACTGCAGGACATCAGACTATTTCAGAAGCACTCGTCCTTGGCAAACCACTGCTCGTTATCCCTCAGCATGCACAATACGAGCAATTACTCAATGCAAAAATGCTCGTCGCATCTAAAAGAGGCACCTTCTGCTTTATAGAAAACTTAGGAACTGCACTCCCCTGCTTTCTGAAAAGATTGTCGTCATTTACCAGCTCTCACCCCAAGCCCGCCTGGCTCATTGATCACGATGATTATAAACAGCTTATATTTCTTTTAGAGCGCACCATCACGCGGCTCTGTAAAAAATATCATCAGTATGAAAACACAAAGCAGTATATGGTGTCGAATCAGTAAAACATTTATTGCGAAGATAGCTCTATCGTAATAAGTTTATCCGCCAATTTTGAATTTTCAATAACTTTACCATGATCGATGATAATTATTATCCGATTTTGAGCTTGCTTTTCAACCCATTTAATAAGTATATTCCTTGATTTATAATCCAAAGGTCCAAAAGGTTCATCAAGTATAACTATAGTTGCCTTAGACAAAGCTGCACGTTTTAAGGCTATCAGTTTTCGCTGTCCACCAGAAAGCGCATTAAAAGAAATCATCTCACTATCCGTTATTTTTGTATGCGAGTCTCTCCATAATTCTGCAGTTACAAGATCATCATTGCGAGCAATTGGTTTTTCATATATGCCAAGCTGTATATTATTGCATAAAGTATCAGTAAATACTGCATCATGCTGAGGAACAACACATATTGTTTGTCGGACTTCTTCATCGGTCATGGCATGCGGTGTTTTACCATTCACAAGTATTTTACCACTTTCTGGTTCTAGAGCACCAAGCAGGAGGGCAATTAAAGTAGATTTACCAGCACCGTTATCACCCTTTATTCTATAAATACCATTATCCCTTATTGTAAACGAGATGTCCTTGAATACTTGCGTTGTGCTCTCAGGATCTCTGTAGGTAAACGACATATTATTGATTTGGATACCTGTTCCCTGTGTCTCTTGTAATTCAGAACCGGATTTCCTATTTTCAGTGATTATGCTTTTGTTGTTATCCGAAACTCCACTAAGAACCTCGAGCCTATCGATTGCGACGCGGTATGATTGATAGCGATTCCGGAACGAGGCAATACTCTGTATAGGACTGTAAATCCGTCCCATATATGACATGACCGCTACTATAGAGCCGATGGTGAGGGTCCCGCCGATTACCCATTGTGCTCCAAGAAACAACACTAAAAAGGGCGGCAAAAATCCAATAAAGGACTGCAGTAAACCGGTCAATGATTGAAATTTGAAATACGAAATATTCTTTTGATATAAGGATTCCTGATCTTTGTTCACCCTGCCTAGCGAATAGGTAAAAGCCCTATAAAAAAACAACTGCTGCCTAAAATGCCAGCTCTCGGTTACGGAATTCGCGAGATTTGACTGTACACTTTTTAATTCCTTGGCATACGCTTTGTTTTTTTTCAGGAAGAGCTCATTGGTGATTATCATGAAAGGAATGCCAGCAATAATTATCAATGCTAGCCGCACATCCATGGTGAACAGTATTGTTGAGGCAATTATCAGCATTGAGAAGCGGTCTATGGCCTCTACAATAATAGTTGTGATAAAGGAGGCAGCTTCCGGCAAATCCGAAGTTAAGCGGGTTAAGGCATCACCCGGATCTATTCGCCGTGCCGAGCCCCTAAAATTCGACAAAGCTGATACTAGTATCTTTGAACGAACTGATATAATAATTCTATGGCTTACCGCGGTAAAAATATATGACTGCAGTATTCCTGTAAGTTGAGAACCGACAAACACTAGAAAATACAAACCTGCAATCTGCAATAGCCGTTGCAAATCAGCATGTGGTATTATCTCATCGATTACGGTTCGTGTTAATAGTGGTGATAAAAGTGAAAGAGCTGCGCCTAATTCAACAAAAACAAAACCTAATGCAATAAACCATAATCGCTTAATAGTTTCTTGCTTAATAATCTTTGTTACAGTACTCATAACATCCTAATTCTTGTATATAATATTTCAGATAATTGATCTGTACCCATGCACAGAACGTTTTCTATAGATAGATTCTCGTCAGCAATCCACGCTCTAACAATATCTGAAGCAACCCTATATCCAGTACCTGGCATTATATTAGCATCCTCATCGCCAGTTATAAATAATTTGCTTATTATATCATAATTATCTTTGTCCCAAAATTGTATAATGTGATTAACCATGTCTGTATTAAGTTTAGTTTCATTCAATTCCGCTTGGGTTAATGAGATCAAATCATACCCTGTTATCGACGTGGCAACATATTCAGCAAGTCCTTCCTCAACAAAAAAATCTTTGAGTGTTTTGGTCATTCTCAAGACACCAGACTGAAACCGTGCTGCATGCACCAACTCATGGAGTGCGACATTACGGAGCAAGTGAATCTTTTCCTGACTATTCAAAAACCATGCAATGTCGATATAGACAACAGAAGATGTAGTATCAAACTCGCAATATCCTTGACAGGTTTTCATTCCAAGAATTGTCATAATTATTGGAGAACCCCCATGCATGAACCACTCTTTTGTATATGTCCGAACATAATCCAAATGGATTTCAACATCCTCATGGATGCGCTTATTTTTTTGATATGATTCATAGATTGCATACCATGCATTCCAGTCCGGTATGCTATACACATACTTTTCCAGATATTGCCTGGCATGCACTCTACTTGCAAACTGAGAAAAAAAGCAGTCGGGAGTAACCAAAGTATTCGTAACGTTTACGCTCTACTTTCTGCTGATATAGCTTGCTTTTCATCACCATTATAGGAAGCACATGTTTCGCAACCATCAGCTGCACTGTTTTCTGCTTTTGTCTTTGCCCTCTGCTCTAGAATTAACTTCGCGGAATTTTGGAGATATTTCTGAAGATTAGACTTTACATGGACACAACGCTCTGCGTTTTTATCGATACGTCTTTTGGGGCAACCGCCCATGCAAATAGGCAAGTACACACAATCCATGCATTCAGGATCGTTTATCGGATCATACAACATATAATCGTAAAAACGCTTTCTGTTTACCGTTACACTAGAATCAAGTATGGAACCCATACGATATTCTACAATACCGATATCGCTCCAACATGCGTAGGTATCCCCATTTGGTGCAATTACAGTGGAGGAGATCATATCAGCACCACATGCATTAAAATGCAGAGACGGATAATCAAACATTGCGTCATAATTGAAACCTAATTCAATAAGCTTTGCAGCAAACCGAAGCTTTTCTTCAGAAAACTCTCCATTACTCATACATGTAGATGCAGAATAGCAATTATTGGAAGGTTCTACCCAACCTAAATATATTGAAACTTTATTATGCAGCTTTTTTTCTTTTAACTCTCTTAATAGTTCATCGTTGTGTTTGTAATTTTTTTTATCAATATTTATGCGTATCACTATTGGGATTATCTCAGATGATTTACTTATGTTATTTAGAATAATATCAAATGTTGGTGCTCCTCCAGCCAGCGGACGTCTACTATTGTGAATTGTCCTTGTACCATCAATGGTTATTTGAACACCACCAACTTTAAGATCAACCAACTCGGTAGCAACTTCAGGAGTAAGAAGATACCCGTTACTTACAATAAAAGCACCATACTCTACTTTAGCTTCATTACATTTTTCTATAAATGATTTACTTAAATTTCTAATAACATCCATGCAAAGCAACGGCTCACCACCATACCATGTTACCGAGTACTTATTTATTGTAGGAAGTTTCACCTCTAAATTCTTAATAATAGCAGACTGTACCTTTTCATCCATGGACTTTGATATCTCTGCTGACTTTTCATAGCAGTACACACATTTAAAATTACAGGCAAGAGTAGGTGCTATCGTTAATGAATAAGAACGTGTATCAAATCTTGATTTCCACAATCCAAATCGCAATGAATGCTTTTCATAAGTAGGATCTTCTACTAAAAATCCACCACGCAACCAATCATTTTTATCAGGTAATTTATCTTCACCGATTTTACCACGACTAAAGTCCTTGAAAGCTTCATACCGTGCCTTATCCAACATAACAAGAGCATTGGTTCTTGCATTATATGCAAGGTACTGTCCATTTTCCTGCTCAACAAAAAAATTGTATTTCGATGGTACCATCTCTATCTCCTTCTACTTATAATAATTTATTTACTTTTTATAGTGCTTTATTCCACCATAAGGTTGTGCAGATATGGTGTTTTTATCCTGTATAATTCATCGAATATGTGTTTTATTTTATTAATTCCATAATGTTGTATAAACATATCAACATATTCTGCAGCTCTTGTAGGGTTGACATAAAAATCGGGAATAATCCCCTGAAGTTCCTGGATATTTTGTAAAAGATAATTTCTTGCAAGTGGAATATTTATTTTTATCTCACGGTTCTTCCCAAAATACCCTATAAAACCACTGTCATGCATAATGGCCCCCGAAGAGGGAATGCCAACACATATCGTATTCTCAGAGCCTTTCATCGCCGAAACCAATAGTTCTGCCGCAGACGCAGTTTTTGGAGAAATGCAAACAAAATGAAGTCTTTCATCGTCAATCAGCTTCATTTTATATGAAATATTGTATAGATTATATTCCTGGTGTTTTGCATTTAATTTTCGCATTAGTATATCTTTAAAAGTTTTTGGCTCTACCATTCCTCCCGGCTCAAAAACAGTATAAAGAAAGCCTACAGGTGTAGTACTATCAAAATATACAGAAACCCAATCTTCTACAATTCTTGACAAGCCGCCAGGGTTCATTGTTAAGTCAATTATAATTACATTTTTTGACTTAACTTCTCTCGCAGTTTTAATAAAACAGTCTTCTCTCTCTTCGATCATTTGATCAAAAAATAAAATTGGAATCCCCGACGATGTATAAGAGACCAATGGCCTTTCTATTTTTGAATAATACATTAAAGAATAACCCAGAACTATAATTTTTTTTCTACCATTTATTTTGATTGGCACATCTTTACTGCTTGGTCTTGCATTAGATCTTACACACGAGATCCATGCTATTGAACCATCTTCACAAATTGTTGGAACAAGTGAATATTCTTTTTGAATATTTTTCCCAAAATCGATAATCTCAAAAAAACCACTTTCATTTTTTATTGCCCACTTATTCCCACATAGAGGATAAAAATAAAGCTCTCTATTCCAGTAGTACTGCAAATCAGGATTTAAAAGACTTGTATCATTGATTAAGAAATGTCCATCTTTAATAATTTTAGATAACGTTTCGCTCAATAACATTACAAATTTACTATCACTTATCTTTGTGTCATACCCACCTATTCTTTCAATTAAATCCAGATAAGCACTCATAAACACTTTATCACCGCCAAAATAGAAATAACTAATATAATCGCGCCGTAAAATATTAAATATATTTGAAGTCATATTAATATAATAATTATTCTCTTCTACAATTGCTTTTTTTTCTGCAATAAAAATAGGAGTGTTTTTGATTTTTTCACTGCGATTATAATAGTATTCTATATAATCCTGTAAATATGAGTTTATATTCACAACAATATTATTTGTTGGCCCAGCAAAGCATTTGCGTAGAATAGCATCATCATCAAGTATTACAAGCGCTTTATTTTCTAAATGGCAAGAAGCATGAAGACATGTAGCTAACAGTATGAACATCCACTTTTTCATTGAAACCTCTTTAGCAGAAAACAATATATATACTTTAAATTATTTAAACAATTATTAAGATACATTAATATTATGCAGTAGAGTAAAAATCAACTCTACTGCATAAAGGATTTAATTATTTTCTTTAAAAAGAATATGTCTGCAAAGTTTTATATTGCAATTTTCTTTACAAATTGTGTGCACACAAACTTTACCACCTTGAAAACAGCCACAAGGTTTATAATTCCACCGACATTCTATTGAATATGTTCCTTTATAACAGTTGCAGTCAGACGTATAGCCTTCATTACAAAAACATCCATCCATCGGATTAGCATCCATGGGATCTACTAAGAAATCCATATATTACTCCTTTAAATTAGTGTTTTTATCATATTAACCGGTTATATGATATACTTTAATGTACACTTGGGGGGGGGGGGGAATGTCAAGCATTTTTATTTCTCTCACCCCAAACTCGCATGGCTCATTGAACACGATGACTATAAACAGCTTATCTTTCTTGTAGAGCGCACCATCACGCGGCTCTGCAAAAATATCAGCAGTATGAAAACACAAAGCAGTATATGGTGTCAAATCAGTAGTTTTTATCTATTTTTCTTCACTGTTATTGCACAACTTTCTTCATAGGCATATTATACCAGTATTACTATGCAGTTACCATTTTTACAAAACTGGTCAAAACTAGAGAAAATTCTCTTTGGCGTGATAATTTTACTGGTGTTGCTCCTATTTTTAATTCCAACCATACTGCTCCCGTTTAAAAAACAATCTATCGAGACAAACAATAAAACAGAAAACACTAAAATAATTTCACTCGGGACAATCCGCACTCACTTTGCTCAAAAATCTAAACGAATCGTAGTCATTACATTAGAACTTCTAATCGAAAAGCCGGAAAAAGACTTTCTCGATGAAGTATCTTTAAAGAAAAATCGGCTCAAAGCATTAGCTGAATCATATATTCAGCAAACTGCTGGTTCTGGCACCCAGCAAGAACTTGCTCCCCTCATGAGCCAGGGACTAAAAGATTCATTGAACAACTTGTTATACCTTGGAAAGATAGATGAGGTTGTACTAAAAAATTTTGAAATTATTGAGTAGGGACATGCAATGACTGTTGAGCTTTTTAGTATATGTGATTTTGCACAGGACATGATGGGTAAATTAACTCTTGTTGGTGTATTTGATTCTATCTCTGTTAAAAACTTTCCTGCCGTCCACCCCCTGCTCTCTATTGCCATTCGTATTCGCTATACAATCTTTGAACAAGGCAAACATGATGTGCGAATCGAAATAAAAGACACACAAAACCATGAACTTGTACCGCCGTTCCAATCGAGCATTACAATTTCTGCAATGAATAGTGATTCTGTCTGTACTAATTTGACACTTAACCTAATGAATCTAAAATTTGATTACGAAACAACATGGAGGATTACATTGTTTATTGATGCACAAGAACGAGCAAATATTCCGCTATACATTCGCAAGGCATAGATTTAATTTTACTTCTTTATAGATAACAATATACAGATTATTTATTTACCAAAATCAACATAGCACACTAACATTATATAACATATTTTAACATATAAAATGATACTATAAAAGTAGTTTTTTTACTTGCATATAATTCAAAAGCGGTCTAAAATAGTTCACAATACAGCTGTGTTATATACATGGCTTAAAAGTTTTTCATAATTATGGAGGAAACTTTATGAAGAGAATCTTTTCCAGTTTACTCCTTGTCGCACTCATTCTGTCACTCACAGTAAGCTGCGGCCAGGCTGGTAAAGGTGGTGAGTTCATTATCAATAATGGTACTGAACCGCAAACACTCGATCCCTCAAAGATTTCTGGCGTTCCCGAACACCGGATTTACATGGCTTTGTTTGAAGGTCTTGTAATCAATGATCCTAAAACATCACTAGCAGCACCTGGATTAGCAGAAAGCTGGACTGTTAGCAATGAAGGAACAACCATTACTTTCAAACTCAGAAAATCAGTCTGGTCAGATGGTACTCCTGTTACCGCTCAAACATTTGTAAAGAGCTGGCTCAGAACCCTTGCTCCAGAAACTGGTGCTGAATATGCATACATGATCACTATGGTAGTGAAAGGTGCAGAAGATTATAACACTGGAAAAGCTGGTCCCGAAGCTGTTGCAATTAAAGCACTCGATGATTATACGCTCCAGGTTGATCTCGTCGGCCCAATGCCCTATGCAGTTGATATGATGGCACATTATGCTTATGCAGTGCTTCCGATGCATGTTATCGAAAAATTCGGCGAAAACTGGATTAAACCCGAAAATATTGTAACCAACGGTCCGTTTAAGCTCGAAGAATGGAAACCCAAAGAATATCTTACCGTTGTTAAAAACCCCAAATACTGGGATGCTAAGAACGTAAAGCTTAATAAAATTAAGTTCCTGCCCATCGATGACAACAACACCGCATACAATATGTACAAGAACGGTGAAATGGACTGGAATACCGGTGTTCCGCTCGACATGATTGATGAAGCTCGCGTACGCCCCGATTACCAGGTAGCACCGCAAGTTGCAACCTATTACTATATTTTCAACATGACCCGGAAACCGTTTACCGATGTCCGTGTCCGCAAAGCACTTGCTATGGCGCTCGACCGCCAGGAACTTGTTACTAAAGTAACCAAAGGCGGACAGATGCCAACCTATGCCATGGTCCCGCCCATGGAAGGCTACACCCCCGCTGCCGGCAACCCATTCAATGTAGCTGAAGCTCAAAAACTACTTGCTGAAGCTGGTTATCCGAACGGCAAGGGATTCCCCAAAGTTGTTCTGCTCTATAACACCAGCGAAGGTCACAAGAAAATTGCTGAATGGGCACAAGAGCAATGGAAAAAATACCTCAATATCGAGGTAGCACTCGTTAACCAGGAATGGAAGACCTTCCTCGACACACGCCAGAAATCACACGATTTCGATTTCTGCCGCGCTGGCTGGGTAGGAGATTACCTCGATCCGAACACCTTCCTTGATATGTTCCTCTCAACATCAGGTTTGAATGATGGTCTCTACAATAATCCTCAGTTTGATGAACTTGTCAGAAAAGCTGCTACAATGCCAGCCGGAACCGATCGTCTCAAAGTACTCCAGCAGGCAGAAGAGATTATGGTAACTCAGGATCAGCACGTTATCCCGCTCTACCACTATGTTAATATCGATCTTATCGATCTTTCAAAGTGGGGCGGCTGGTTCCCGAACCCGCTCGGAATCCACAACTGGAAGTTTATTTATAAAAAATAATTATTCCAGATAAATATTTCGAATAACAAAGAGGGCAGGTTTTCCTGCCCTCTTTTTATTTCGCTAAAAAAATTCTTGCATTTTTCTTCTTCCGATGTACAATAACAACTGGAGGTAGACAATGAAGAAAATTATACTTATTTGTCTGGCTATCCTGCTTACAACACTCATTGTAGTTGGGCAGGGTAAAAAAAACGAATTCATCATAAACAATGGTGCAGAGCCTCAGACTCTGGATCCATCGCTGGTCTCTGGTGTACCGGAACACAGAATCTACATGGCCCTGTTTGAAGGTCTAGTCATAAATGACCCTAAAACATGCCTTGCTGCTCCTGGTGTCGCAGAAAAATGGACCGTAAGCCCTGATGGTACAAAAATCACGTTCAAACTCCGCAAAACCAAATGGTCAGACGGTACTCCCATCACTGCACAAACTGTAGTAAAAAGCTGGCTCAGGACTCTCGCTCCAGAAACTGGTGCTGAATATGCTTATATGGTTACTATGGCTGTAAAAGGTGCAGAAGCTTATAATGCTGGTAAAGCAGGACCTGAAGCAGTTGGCATTAAAGCAGTGGATGATTACACATTTGAAGTTGAGCTTATCGGTCCGATGCCCTATGCTGTTGATATGATGGCACATTATGCATTTGCAATCCTTCCTATGCATGTAATTGAGAAATATGGTCCAGATTGGATTAAACCTGATAAAATCGTTGTTAACGGTCCATTTAAACTTAAAGAGTGGCGACCCAAAGAACGACTTGTTGTTATAAAAAATCCCACATACTGGGATGCAAAAAATGTAAAACTTGAATCAATTGTGTTCCTTCCTATTGATGATAATAACACAGCATATAATATGTTTAAAAATGGAGAGATAGACTGGAACACTGGCGTGCCACTCGATATGATTGATGAAGCACGAGTTCGTGCTGACTATCAGGTAAATCCACAAGTTGCTACCTACTATTACATTTTTAATGTTACACGTAAGCCTTTTGACGATGTTCGTGTGCGAAAGGCACTCGCTATGGTGCTTGATCGCAATGAACTTGTTACTAAAGTAACTAAAGGTGGACAACAACCAACATTGGCAATGGTACCACCGATGGCAGGATATACACCAGCTAAAGGAAATCCATTTAATGTACAAGCTGCACAAAAACTCCTTGCAGATGCAGGATTCCCCAATGGCCAAGGCTTCCCCAAAATGGTATTGCTCTATAACACAAGCGAAGGTCATAAAAAAATAGCTGAATGGGCACAGGAACAATGGAAAAAATATCTTAACATTGAAGTTGCACTCGTTAACCAGGAATGGAAAACCTTCCTCGATACACGACAAAACTCTCATGATTTCGATTTCTGCCGCGCGGGCTGGGTTGGCGATTACCTCGATCCTAATACATTCCTTGACATGTTCCTTTCTGATTCTGGCCTCAATGACGGACTCTTCAAAAATGCAAAATACGATGAGCTTGTAAGAAAAGCAGCTACCATGAAAGCAGGTCCGGATCGTATGAAAGTACTCCAGCAGGCAGAAGAAATCCTCGTAACACAGGAACAGGCCGTTATTCCGCTCTACCACTATGTCAACATCGATCTTATCGATCTTAAAAAATGGGGCGGCTGGTATCCGAACCCGCTCGGCATCCATAACTGGAAGTTTATTTTTAGAAAATAACTAGTTACTACTTGAAAAAGGCTGCTCCTGTTGTTGAGCAGCCTTTTTTAATGTATACACCACAACATACTAAATGATGCAACATTTGTTTTAAAATCTTACTACTTGCTTTTTTATCAAAGAGAGAAGTCTTACTGGAAAATATAGTTTTATTAAATAAAATACAATTTGGTCGTTAAACACACATGGTACCCCCCTGGGCTTTAGGCAGCCCAGAAAG
>CAZVTR010000014.1:0-49377 GCA_964630305.1 uncultured Treponemataceae bacterium
GCCCAGTAGGTAATCCGCAGCATACGGTGTTTAATTTTTTGTATAAGTCTTGATCCGAGTGGTATGACCAGTATGACCAGCATTTTATAGCATACAGCGATTACTAGTGCGATGCCATGCACATTGCTGAGCCAGTGTGCACCGATTGCTGTTACTAACAGACTGATGCTTGCAAAATACAGGATTGCAGTGTGCAGTAGGCGGTTTTTTATCAGGAAATACGCTAGTAGCTGAAAGACAAAGGGAGCGAGAACAAACCCCTTTAATTGTGCAACAGGAAATGAGAGTATCCAGCTTCCTGATGCTAGAATAACAAGAACAAAATCAGTAAAAAGCCGGTTAGTCTTCCTGGTCATCGTCCAGTTTGTCTGGTAAGATGTTCCAGGTTTTTTGTTTTAATTCTTTGCCTGGACGGAAAATTGCTACGCCATGGTCTTTAACCGATATCATTTCACCGGTTTTAGGATTTCGAGCCTTGGAGCGTCCTTTACGTTTTCGTATTTCAAAAGTTCCAAAACCTCGCAGTTCAATTGAATGTCCTTCGCAAAGTGCGTTTTTTAATGCTTCTATAAATAAATCGATAAACTCATGAATATCCTTGCGGCTAAGATTTGTTTTATCCAAGAGATTATCAATGAGCTCTGCTTTAGTTACTTTTGACATAGATACTCCAGAAGCCATAGATAAAAAGAATTCCGGCACTATACTTATGCCGGAATTTTTCAAAAAGAAATTAAGCCATTAATGTGTTAACAAGCTTCTGCATGCGTGATTTCTTGCGTGCTGCGGTATTAAGCTTGATAATACCTTTACGAGCAGCAGTGTCATACTGCTTGGTAAGCTCGCGCATATAGGTTTCTGCAGCAGTTTTATCTTTGTCGTGAACTGCAGTAACTAATTTTTTTGCACAGGTCCGCAGTGCAGATTTAACGCTTTTATTCTGAATTCTGCGCCGTTCGCTCTGGCGATGCCGTTTTTCCGCTGAAAGATTTTTTGAAGCCAAGTCACCCTCCATACAATATATGCCATACAGGATTGAGTCCTTACGGCAGTAGAAGACAGGATATCCTGCCGATTATCCGTAAATAGTAAACAATTGCTAGTTAGTTAAAATCACTGGGGCGGCGCTCAACGCGCTTGCACTTTTCGCACTCAGCTACATTCTTTACTTTGCCATTTTCAACAATGGTTTTCATTTTAACCTCTCCGCCACACGGACAGAAAAATTTATGCGTAGCTACTGTAGTACGAGCGTTTTTGCTTATCTGACCCATACCGCACTCCTTTATTATAAATTTGCCTACAAGAAACTCTTGCCTGTGCTTTTTACAAAACCCACTGTGAGTATTTCATAAGAGCACAGCAGTACGGATACCCCTGAAAATTGTTTTGAAAAAGCCTCACAAGAAAATACTATACTCACATAAATCTGTCAATAGCAAGTAATTACGCTGATACTTGCATAAACTAGCCAGTCTTCATATAGTATACTTTTACATTATTATATACAAGGTGCTAGTACCATGATGCAACAATCAAATCGAGATGCAATTCCGGAATCTATTGTTTTTATACAGCTTCCAAAGCAATTTACAGTTGGTGAAGCTGTATTGCTACCTGATGTCCCAATCCCAGTAGAATTAGGGTCAGCCAAAGAATTTGATGTGACAATGCTCAAGCCGGAATCGCTTACATCCGGTATTCTTCGTGTTTTGGCAGTACAGCCAGATCATCCCAACAGTGCATATTTTAGAAAACTAGTGCAAGCTCTCTATCCTGATATAGCTAGAGATCTTACCAATGAGGGAATACTGCAGGCCCGAGATGGAAATTATGGTATAGCAGAAAACATCTTCAAAGCGCTAGCCGGTTATGAACCTTTAGAAGCAAGGCATGTACTTAATTTAGCCGTGCTCTATGAAGCGTGGTCGGAACATTATGCGAAAGCTGATAATCAGGAATTAAGTGCTCAATATGCCGATTACGCACATGATGCGTATGAACGGCTCTTGCAGTGGGAACCAGCTTTCCCTGATGCGTTTTTTAATGCAGCATATTTTTATGCTGGCCAGAGCAACTTTGAACGGGCAAAAAGCCTTTTTACTACATTTGTACAGCTTACTGATAATGAAGAAAAAAAAGAAAAAGCTAAAAATGCTCTAGCAAAATTAGCTGAACGCACTGCTGATGATGACCTTTTTAAGGAAGCCTATGATGCAATAAAAATGGGACGGGAAGAAAAAGGTATTGAGCTGATAAACCAATTTTTAGAACACGAACCAGGAGTCTGGAATGCATGGTTTTTATTAGGCTGGGCATACCGCCGGCTGGGAAACTATGATGCTGGAAAGCAAGCGCTTGCAAAAGCAATTGAACTGGGCGGAGCAATGGTCGATGTGTACAATGAGTACAGTATTTGCGCAATGGAATTAGGTGATTATACCGAAAGCAGAAAAAAACTTGAACTTGCACTGAAGCTCGAGCCAGAGAATACAAAAATTATATCAAATCTTGGCGTGCTTGCTCAAAAAATGAATAATATTGATGAAGCGTGCGGTTTTTTCAGAACGGTTTTAGAACTCGATCCTCACGATGAGCTTGCAGACGCTATGCTAAAAAAACTAAAGTCTACATAAAAACACAATATAGTGCAGTTCAGCAAATAAAACACTTGACAACTCACCTGCCTCGTTTATACTGCTAGTAGGATTCATAGAACAGAACAGGAGGAGTTTAACTATGAAGAAAAATTTAATTGCAGTACTGCTGGCAGTATTGTCAGTCAGTCTTATCCTGGCAGGTTGTGCACAAAAAACAACAGAGATTAAAATTGGCGGTGTTGGTCCTGTTTCAGGTGAAGCTGCAACATTTGGTCAGTCAACCAAGGAAGGTTGTGAGCTTGCAGTCGAAGAGTGGAACAAAGCTGGCGGGCTTCTCGGAAACCAGATCAAACTGATTTATCAGGATGATAAAGGAGATCCAACCGAAGCTGCTACTGTCTGGACCAAACTTATCAGCCAGGACAAGGTAACTGCTATTGTTGGTACCGTCATGAGCAAGTGTTCACTTGCTGGTGCTCCTATCAGTCAGGCTAACAAAGTTCCGATGATTTCTCCGACATCAACAAACCCCAAAGTAACCGAAGTAGGCGACTTCATTTTCAGAGCATGCTTTATTGATCCATTCCAGGGAACAGTAGGCGCAAAATTTGCATATGAGAACCTCAATGCACGCACCGCTGCTTGTATTTTTGACGTTGGTAATGACTATACTAAAGGACTTTCCGAATTCTTCCGCGATAAATTTATTGAACTTGGCGGAAAAATTGTTGCTTTTGAAGCTCATGCTACCGGCGCTACAGATTTTAAAGCACAGCTTACAAAAATTTTAGCTGCAAAACCCGATGTAATTTATATTTCTGACTACTACAACGATGTTGCACTTATTGCAAAACAGGCACGCGAACTTGGCTATACAGGTCCTCTCGTAGGCGGCGACGGCTGGGATTCACCTGATCTTGTAAAGATTGGCGGCAATGCTGTTGAGAATGGTTACTTTACCAACCACTTCTCAAAAGATGATCCGAGTCCTCAGGTACAGCAGTTTGTTCAGAAATACCAGGCAAAATTCGGAAAGACTCCCGATGCTCTTGCAGCGCTTGCATATGATGCTATGGTTATCATGCTCGATGCAATTAAACGAGCTGGAAGCACCGATCCCGAAAAAATTAGAGCTGCACTCATGGCAACTAATATTCAAGTTGTTTCCGGTATTATCACCTTTGATAAGAATAGGAATCCAATTAAATCGGCTGTCATTATTGCAATTAAAGACGGACAGCAAGTTTACCAGACAACGGTTAATCCGTAAATCGATTTCTAGCTGACAAG
The DNA here is from genome assembly GCA_964630305.1 of uncultured Treponemataceae bacterium. Classification (GTDB taxonomy): domain Bacteria; phylum Spirochaetota; class Spirochaetia; order Treponematales; family UBA12059; genus JAKPPT01. The sequence continues at coordinate 3,891 of CAZVTR010000014.1, forward strand.
CTAAATCGTGTATGGTAAAGGGGCTGTCAGACAACCTGGCAGCCTCTTTTTGTTTCTGCTTTATATTACTTTTTACTGAGGAGTACTAGATGAGTACATTCTTTCAGCAATTGTTGAATGGAATACAACTGGGCAGTATTTATGCGCTCATAGCGCTTGGATATACTATGGTATATGGTATTGTCCGCTTAATAAATTTTGCCCACGGTGATTTTTTTATGATAGGTGCGTATGCTTCCTATGGATTATACTATGCATTGGGGAGACTTTTTGGTGCTGGAGAACCTGGTGCAAATTATCTTGTTCTATTTCTGCTCGTGCTTGGCGGTGCAATGCTCGCGGGCGGTTTAGCTGCGGTTACAGCAAATAGAGTTGCATATAAACCTTTGAGAGATAAACCCCGTCTTTCGTCACTTATTACTGCAATTGGTGTTTCAATGTTTATTGAATATTTCTTTTCTGCCTTTCCGGCAATCGGGCCATCATTTAGGGGATTCCCGGAAGTATTTCCAAAAACCATTATAAAAATTGGAACGGCAAGTGTTTCAAACTATGTGATTATTGATGTGGTTGTAGCTGCTACACTCATGATTGTTTTGACCTTGCTTGTTAAGTTTTCTAAAGTTGGAAAAGCAATGCGTGCAGTTTCACAGGATAAAGAAGCTGCAAAGCTTATGGGTATAAATATAGAAACAATTATTGGAGTAACATTTTTAATCGGCGGTTCATTTGCCGGTGTTGCCGGACTTCTTTCTGGCCTGACTTATCCGCGAATTTTCCCATACATGGGCATCCTACCAGGTCTTAAGGCATTTATTGCTGCTGTGCTTGGAGGCATTGGCAATATTCCCGGAGCAATGCTTGGAAGCTATATTATGGGCATTGCCGAAACGTACGCTACCGCGGCTAATTCGCTAATTGGCGAAGGTATCGCTTTTGCTATTCTCATTGTGGTATTGCTCATACGACCTCAGGGAATACTTGGCGAAAAAACCGCAGATAAGATTTAAGGAGTACAGCATGGGAAAAAAGATAGTTTTTATTAGCAGGCGAATGTTACTATTCGTTTTAGGCGCATTTGGGATACTCCTACTAGTATTATTTTTTAACAAAGCAGGCATTTTTACTGACTATATCGTGCAAATTATCAATATATCGCTCATTAATGTAATACTTGCGGTTTCACTTAACCTGATAAATGGTTTTACCGGACAATTTTCCATTGGCCACATGGGATTTGCAGCAGTAGGAGCATATACTTCTGCAACAATAACAACGCTTATAACCAAAGTAACGCCGCAGCTTCCATATTCAGATCTCATCAATGTTAATGGTTATATGGTTTTTTTACTTGCCCTTTTGCTTGGCGGAATAGTTGCTGCTGGGATAGGGTTTCTCATTGGCTTCCCGTCACTCAGGCTTAAAGGCGATTATCTTGCAATTATGACGCTTGGGTTTGGCGAAATCATTCGAACAATTTTTAATAACATCGATTATGTGGGCGGTCCGCGCGGACTGCTTGGTATTCCAAAGTTCTCAAACCTCGGAATAATCTTTGTGGTAACGCTCTTATCGGTAATTGCAATCCGTAATCTCGTGTTCTCTACACACGGGAGAGCGCTGCTTTCTATCCGCGAAAATGAATTGGCTTCTGAGCTTGTTGGTGTAAATACGGTTCGGTATAAAATTACTGCATTTACCATTGGCGCTTTTTTTGCAGGAATTGCAGGCGGGCTTCAAGCACACCTTTTGCAGATTGCGCACCCGACGCAGTACGGATTCTTATATTCAATATTGGTGCTCATTATGGTATATGCAGGAGGCATGGGCAGCATCACAGGATCTATCATCGCAGCATTTGCACTTACCTTTTTATCTGAAGGTTTACGAACAGCTTTGCCGGCTTTTGGCGAAGCTATCCATATTAAGATTGGTGATGAGTGGCGCATGGTTGTATACTCAATACTGCTTATTATCATTATGCTGTTTAGAACCGAAGGGCTCATGGGAATGCGTGAAATGAAACTGTTAGTGCCGGAGGAGGAGGAAAACCATGGACAGCATGCTTAGTTTAGAAAAAGTTACTCACTATTTTGGCGGATTAAAAGCTGTCAGCAATTTTAACCTTGAACTCCCTGATGGCGCGCTCTACGGTCTTATCGGTCCAAACGGAGCTGGTAAGACAACAATTTTTAACCTCATTACCGGTATCTATACCCCGACCGAAGGCTCTATTAAACTCATGAATGAAAGCATCCTTGGGAAAAAACCATATCAGATTGTGCATATGGGAGTTGCACGAACATTCCAGAATTTGCGTATATTTGGTTCGCTCTCTGTGCTCGATAATATACGAATTGCACGTCATTATACAGTCGGAAAATCAAAGCATACCGGCAACAGGAAGCACAAAGAATCATCGGATTTAGTGCATACTAATTTGTTTGATTCTATTTTTAGAACCAGAAGCTATATTAAAGCCGAAAAGCAAATTACGGATGAGGCAATTGATCTCCTCAAGTTAATTAAACTTGACGATGTTATGCATGAACAGGCAAAGAGCCTTCCGTATGGGAAATTGCGCAAGCTTGAAATTGCTCGGGCGCTTGCGACACACCCATCGGTATTGCTCCTCGATGAACCTGCAGCAGGCATGAACCCAGCAGAAATTGGCGAACTCATGGACCTCATACACTTCATTCGCGATAATTTTAAAATAACAATATTGCTTATCGAGCACCATATGAAAGTTGTGATGGGGATCTGTGAATATATAAAGGTTATCGATTTTGGAGAAACCATTGCGGAAGGTAAGCCTGTAGAAGTCGCTAATAATCCTCGTGTCATTGAGGCATATCTTGGTAAGGAGGAAGGGAAATGCTCGTAGTAGAAAATTTGCAGGTATCCTATGGACAAATTAAAGCGCTTAAAGGCATAAGCTTTGAAGTCCCCCGAAACAAGATTGTTACGCTCATTGGCTCAAATGGTGCTGGAAAATCTACCACACTGAGGAGCATATCCGGGCTCATTAAGTCACAAGCAGGCAGTATCAAGCTGAATGGCAAAGAAATACGAAATATGCCTGCGCACGAGCTTGTGAAGCTTGGAATGAATCATGTTCCTGAGGGCAGAAAGATTTTTGCAACACTTACCGTGTATGAAAATCTGGAAATGGCAGCCTGGACCGTGAAAAACAAGAAAGTATTTAAAGAGCGGGTAGAAGAGGTGTACGAGCTGTTCCCGCGCCTTAAGGACAGAAGAAATCAGCTTGGCGGAACACTTTCTGGCGGTGAACAGCAGATGCTTGCTGTGGGGCGCGCGATTGTTACCGGGGGAGACTTTATCCTCTTTGATGAGCCATCCATGGGGCTTTCACCCCTTTTGGTTGATGAAATTTTTGCAACAATCATCAAAATCCGAAACAGAGGCGCAACGGTATTGCTGGTTGAGCAGAACGCAAAGCAGGCACTCGAAATATCAGACTATGCTTATGTGCTCGAAGTCGGAACCATACCGTTCCATGGCCCAGCCTGCGATATTGCCGCAAACCCAAAAGTAAAAGAGGCATATCTGGGTATATAGCCACGCTGCAAAGTTTTATATTTGCAATCGGCACAGAGATGTACGTATCTCTGTGCTTTTTTATTACTTCTGCAATACTTGCGGGCTGGTTAAAAATAGATTTTTTGTATATACTATGAGTTACAAAATAACTCTTTTTGAAAGAGAGGAGCATTAATGAAATTATTTATTATCGGGCTTACTGTTGTAATGTATGGCCTCATCATTGCGTTTCCTTCAAAAAAATCGTTTATTGCGCTCGGCGCTGCACTCATTGCGATAGTATCGGGAGCTGCAGGATTTGTTGATGCCTTTACTGTCTATATCAATTGGAACATTATGCTCATCTATATCGGCAGCTTAATTATCGCTGAATTTTTCATTTATTCGAAAGTACCAGCATATATCGCTGACATCGTCATAGAAAAAAGCCCGAATGTAGGACTGGGTATTGTCTGGATACTCATGCTGACAGGTATACTGTCTGCGTTTGTAGAGAATGTCGCTACGGTGCTCGTAATGGCTCCGATTGCGCTTGCGCTCAGCAAAAAACTCAAAATGACTCCGATGTATTTTATGGTAGGGCTTGCTGTTATGGCAAACTTGCAGGGGACGGCAACGCTCGTTGGAGATCCGCCTTCGATGATCTTTGCAAACTATGCTCACTATTCGTTTAACGATTTTTTCTGGTATGCAGGGAAACCCTCAATCTTTTTTGCAGTACAGATTGGTATGTTTGCCGGCACTGCCTTCCTTTATTTGTATTTTAGAAAAATTGATGTTAAAAAAATAGAACTTGATAAGGAGCCGGTTGTTTCGTGGTTTCCGACTGTGCTCTTAGTTTTGCTCATTGCTGGGCTTGCCGTCATATCATTTTTTGCAGGCGGCGTATCGTTTGCGGCTGGTGCCTGGTGCATGCTTTTAGGCTTAGCCGGTATCATCTGGTACCTCGTGCATCAAAAAAAGACGCATCATGATGTACGCGAAATAATAAAAAACCTGGACTGGGAAACAATTTTGTTCCTCATTGGAATTTTTATTGTTATAGGCACGGTTGAGCATACAGGCATACTCAAAGACCTTGCCGATCTCCTCCAACATTGGATTGGCGGCAATATCTTTCTGGGATTTTTACTCATTCTTGCGATTAGCGTTTTGCTGTCTGGCTTTATCGACAATGTTCCTTATATCCTCGTAATGCTTCCTGTAGCAGCAGAGCTTACTAGAGAATTAGGACTCAAGCCGGAACTCTACATGTTTGCACTACTCATAGGATCCTGTTTGGGTGGTAATCTAACACCCTTTGGTGCATCAGCTAACATTGTTGCAATGGGAATTTGCAAAAAGAATAGCTATCCTATGAAATTTATTGATTGGATTAAAATTGGTGTACCTTTTACCGTGATTAGCACTGCCGCAGCAAGTTTGTTTGTTTGGTTTGTGTGGAGATAGAGGAGAGGGGACAAGTAAATTAATAAATTTGCTTACCCCAGCATTATGAAAAAATAAAAAACCAGGCTGCCCAAAAAAGCAGCCTGGTTTTTTAAGGTACAGTTATTAATTAGAGAGTTCAGCAAGTGCTGTCAGGTATTCAAGACCCTTTGCACCAGGAACATTGTTGCAGTATCCAACAACAGGTAAACCATTTGTTCCAACACCAACGTTAAATCTGTTAGTATCGCTGTCAATTATTCTGTAAGGAAGAATTTGGACTTCCCAATTTCCGTTTAGTTTGCCTGAACTGGTTACTCCATCAGTAAGTGTATTAACATCAGGAGTACCTTTATACCAGGCAATTTTTGCTGTATTACCTACGCCTCTATAGGAGATATAGGGAGTATTGCTATTTGATGGAACAGTAAGTGTAAGCTTTTCACCAACAGTCAGGTATGAATCTACAACAACGCGCTTTCTTGTAGCGGGATCATTATATGTTGGAATATAGATATAAATAACATCTCCATTGAACGAGTCCTGGTATGCAATATGTACATGGTTATCCTTATCGACTACTGCTGAAACAAAAGCTCCGCCGCAATTTGTATCTAATGCAACTGGAGATGACCATGTTGTATTGGCATCATTAGTAGCATACATGTAATAGAGTGTTGTTCCCGAATAGTAAATTAGAACAGCTCTTGCAGTACTGGGTCCCGTGCTTACGCCTGCAACTGCGGAATAAATACCGACATTTGTACCGGTTGCTATATACTGACCTGTGTTAGTGTTGCCTGAATTATTATTTTGGCCAAATCTTGTATTATTTGTACCACTATTATCAACATACGTAGGCCATGTCGCATTCTCATTACGTTGTACAATTTCAGTGTTATTCACATAGAGATTTGTTGCTGAATCAGTTACCTTTGTTGCATTAGCAGGAACACCTCCCCCCACGCTCGTTTGGTTTGTTCCAGTTTTAAAGTAACGGAAAATGATTCTATCATCGATGGAATCATAGGTAGAATAAAACACATGACTCAATGCACTGGTGCCAACAAGTTTTATATTTGGATATTGATACCTATCTAGGACGGCTAGGTTTCCAGATTTATAAAGGTTATCCAGCCATACATTATAATCTCGATAGTAATAAGTAGTACCATTCCAGGTTGTGTTTGGTGGATTATAGTATAAGTTTACTATTATTCCACCTTTATCACCAATAAAATCAGTCCCTTGTTGGACAACATTAATATCATACAGAGCTGCACGATTATTATTAGAATTAAGGGCTAGTGAGGTAAAGGTAAATAAATCCCAGTTTTCATAGATTTTTATTTCTGTACTTCCATCCCAAAATTCTGCAAGTCCATAACCTTCAGAGTTGTTTACATAAGCAAATTGTGGTGTATTCCCGTTCATAGCCATAGAGGGGTATACTGCATTTTTAGCACGAGGCGCAGAAGCATTAAGCCTTAACGGATTATAATCCCATACAGCAAAGTATCTGTCATCAGTAAGCGCTGTCTGCAACAACGGGGAATCAGGTCTATTAGAAGAGAGGTCATTGCTATTAATGTTGTTAAGGCTTGGTATATTGTTTGCAATGATTGTCAAATACCCGCTTCCGGTTGTCTGCATGGTTACGGTTAATTCAGTATTGGCTGTTACTATAGTTGCTGGTAAACCAGTTCCCTGTTTGGTTGTATAGGTAGCATCATACGCATCGGGATCTTTTGAAATGCGGATGTCACTTGATGCTCCGCTTAATGTTGCCGGTGCAAGATTAAATCCTTTTACAGTAACCGTTTCATAGCTTGCAGTTCCTGTTGATTTAATCCATACAGTGTACTTTCCATCAGCACTTCTATTGTAATCGCTACCCAGAAGAGTATTAAGTAATGTTGTTACTTCTGTAATATACGGCACTACATCCACTTTCATAATGTTAAATCCGCCAGCGAGGCTTGTACTGTCGGTTGGTGCTGATGGAAGCTGTGATGAATTATTAGCGCCAAAGTCAGTAACTCGGACGCGGACTCGGACATTGCTTCTTGCTACATTGGCTACATTTGCGCTGTCCCACTCGAATTTCCAGCTAACCGAGTGGCCGCTGGCATTGAGTGTCTGTGAAGTTGCGGACCAGATGCCCAATGTATTAGCTTGCGGCACCAGCACTGAGCTGCTGTATGCTGCTACAAGCTGTTCCTCGCTAGCGTCAACGCTGCTGTTTCCATTTAAATCTATCCACATGTAGAAATTCTGGATACGCTGATCATCCCATGCAGTGCCCGAGAATATAATTGTGCCGCTCACATCGGCATCATTGCCAAAATTATCATTAGTCTTATTAAAACCAGCATCCTGGTTATCCCAGGGGCTCTGGTTCCATGGTTCTATGTGGCCTTTCCAGGAAGCTTTATTATTCACATCATAATCTTTAACATCGGTTGCAGAAAGCTGGTTTAAGCTTGCTGTAGGTGGTGTGTTGTCAACATTGTCAACATACACTACAAACGTTTGTGTTGCAGTGTAGAACGGTGTTCCAACTGCACTGTCGCGGATTTGTATGCTCAGCGTGTTGTTTGAGTTTTCAACCCAGCCACCTGTTCCAAAATTTGTTATAGTATAAAAAGCTGTTGTATCCCAGCTTAAGAGCTCTGTGGTTCCATTCGGAGCAAGCGCACAGTAATACTTAACGCCATTGCCGCTAGCGACTTCGAAGCGTGTGGTAAAGCGGGAGTTCATAACGGTCAAGGCGCTGGTTGCCATGTCAAAAACAGCACCGGCGTCTTTTTTCGCCCCTGCTGCGTCAAGCACAAAGCGTTTCCAGGTATTTGTGTATTCACCATTGATATCGGTTTGCCGTTCAAGACGGATTCGCTCTTCATCATCTGTGGTGTCTCCGTCGCCGTTGCGGTCGGTTTCAAGCTGAATCGCTGAAAGGTGCGGTTTATTGTTTTTAATGGCTCCCGGTGCAGTGTATTCATAGCTGTTACCGGCTTCATCAAATACTTTATAGTGAACGGTTATATCTCCGTCAGAAATAAGCGAGGAATTGAAGCGGAAGCCCCACTGCCAGCCGCCAGAGTTTTGGGTGAAGCTTTCGGGGTAGCCATCACCGTCTCCTGCGCTGTCATTATAATTCTCGTTGCGGTCAATTATAACATGGCCCGATGCCGGGAAAATCTGTGAACCAGAGCGCTCAAACCAGACCTCCACCTTACTCACGCCCTTAACTGCACCAGTATCGTTTGCTGTGCCAAGGATATTAGCAAGGTTTGTAGTGTAATCAATCATTTTATTATTGAGGTCGGTAACGTTTGTAGTGAGCGCTGCAGTAGGTGCAATGTTGTCAATGAGATATTTGATATTGCGCTCGCTGATATTATTGGTGTCATCAGTCAGTTTGATGCGTAGATTCAAAGTACCTGCACTGTTGTTGAATTGTCCGCTGTTTACTGTGGTTGTATCAATATTTAAAGAAATAGGAATAGAAGCCGCCGGTGTTATGCTTATCGGAGTATAGGTTCCTCCATTATTATAGCTAATCTGTGCAGAGTTTACCTGAATATTATCCTGAGCAGTAAATTGGAAGGTAAACGTTCCTCGCTGTACAGTATTTTCTTCTGGAGTTATTCCAGTGACCGAAGGCAGTGTGTTATCAAAACGGACATAGAGCTCGACTTCATTACCGGTGACATCAGGGTTGACATTATCTTTGGTATCAACTGCACGGAGTTTGATTTTAAAATTCCCGCTATGTTTGTCTATGGGATTTGCTGTTGCATTCGAGAGGTCATATAATTCACCATTATTATTCAATATCTTATACCAGAGACTTGTTCCATCTATTGTTATCCATGTTGGTGCTGTTGTCAGGGTAATTGAACCAGGAGTTCCAGTGAGCTGCTGGCAGTAATACTCGGTTGAGTCATCAAAAATAGCCATGAGCGCCATTTCCACATGGTGTACGGCGTCATCATCAGAAGCGATACCCTGTACTTTGATAGATCCCGGTATTTGGTAAGCAGAGCCATATGTATTTCCATAGTTACCCGGTGAAAGCACCTGAGTAATGGTAGGGCGGTCTCCGTCTGGGTCTGCGTCAATGTAGTAAGAGCCGGAAGCAGGGCTGTTGGGATTACCACCCATACTGGTTGTCAACGTAATGTTTCCTGCTTTGTCCACAGCTTTTAGCCGTATGGGAACTCTGTAGATATTGTTGCCCATATCGTATCCATAGGTGTTATTGGCTAATGTGTTAACATCCATGCTGTATGACCAGCTATAGGTATCATCGAGGAGGATTTCTTCGCCATTTTTCTCAAAGACAAGGTAGATCTTATCAAGAAGAATATTATCATTTGCGGTACCGCGGAAGGTTTTGTAGCCATTGATGCTCGAGCCTGAGCTTGGGCTCGATATCGAGAGACCGGAGGGATTAGTCCTATCAATGGTGATGACAATGTTAAAGAGTGCTTCTTTGTTTGTTGGCGTATCTTTTACACGTGCCTTTACGGTAAAAAGACCGTCAGTAGGAAACATAGCCTGGGTAATATTATAGGTCCAAGTCGCATTCTCAGTACCTGCACCGACAAGCGTAGTTGCAGGTTTCCATCCGTTAGTAGCATCGATGTAAATTTCGACAGTGTTAATTTTGGATGTATTATATGCATGAGCTTCGCCGGATATGACAACAGGGTCTCCTGTCAAGTATGCTCCAGCGGTCGGGGTGGTAATGCTGATATCGGGAGCATCCGCATCTATGGTAAAGGGAACCCAGTTGCTGGTACGCGGATTATTGTCTGCATCGGTTGCGCGGATGCATAGTTCATATACACCCACATCTAAAGCGGAACCATTAACAAGATAATTGCCGTACAGGGTTTTTGATGTCCAGTTTACAACTTGACCATTTCCACTGACATCAATATCGTCACCGGGTATACCAATGTTGGCATCAGAATACCATGCAGATTCCACATAAACACCTGGGCTGGTTTCTTTGCGGAACTTTAATTCAATGAGAGCTACCCCATTAGCATCTTGCACAACACCGCTCGCTTTGGCATTTTTCGATATAGTATTTTCGCTGGCTGTTTTTCCTTGTTCTGGGTTGGTAATAGTAACAATGGGCAGGTTGGCAGACTGGTCACAGGTATAGTAAACAGTTTGGGTATCGGGAAAGCCGAGTCCTGGTGCATAACGCCTGGTACTCGTGAGCTCGTTTAGGTCTATTGTATTAACTTCTGTTTCTGTGCCATTTTCCAGTGCCATGATGTCTTCGATGGTAAGACCTCTCGGATCCAGTGCGGTAATGAGGCTTGACAGGTAGAACCAGGTGCTTTCGTTACCTGAGCGATCCCATGCTTTAACCGCAAAATAAGCTTCTTCCGGTGCCATGTTGCCAAGGTTTCCATACGCAGCTGGAGCTAATGTTAGGGAGAAGGAGTTAGTACCTATAGATGCGTCATCAGGTGAGGCATAAACTAAGGTATTGTCGGATTTCCGATAAATATAGACACGCACCTTCCTGATGCTGAATTGGTCTGCAGCTGAGCCTTTGATAGTAATATTTCCCCAAAGCGGGGTATTCGAATAATCACCCTCACTCACGATGAGCGAAAACATGACAACTGGTGCCCTGTTATCAAAATAAATCACAAAACGGGTTTCTGTTGTTTTTCCAGCACTGTCTTTAACGGTTACAATAAAGTCTTTAGGACCGTCTATGTATTGCGTTGTATCAATGGTAGCTGTCCATGTTGTCCCAGAAACTGTTCCAGGGATAATATTGTTAGAGGAACCCTCTTGAAATTGCAGTGTGACAGTGTCAACAGCAATATCATCGGTAGCGGTTCCTCTTAGAATGATATTACCGCGTACATAATCACCGTTTTGCAAAGCGCGGGCACCGGTACCTTCGTCAACAGTCTCAATTTTAATACCTGGTACAGCAGTGTCAACCCTGCCGCCTAGTCCAAATAAGGGGCTATTACAGGAAGTTGTGAGCGTCACAAGCATAATACTTATAATTGCGATAAGAATAAAGTGTTTTCTGATGGACATACAAGGTTCTCCTCAAAGCTCTGGATGCTCAACCATGCTTCTCAAAAAAGATAAACACAATGGTTTGCATCGAGTATATAGGCACTGCATATGCCTATCTGTGTAATTATCGACAAAATAATAAATTTCGACAGGTTTGTCGTGAATATCAGTATAGCACAGTATAGAAAATAAACAAGTTCCTTTTAGTTTCTCTGGGTTGTAATCGAAAAAATCTGCTAAAAATCGTTATCGCAGCATATATTCTGAGTAGTGTTATCGAGTATTTTTAAGCAGTATAAGCATTTGTGATACTTTTTCTTGGGCTTGAGTAAATAAATCCATATATTTTTTCCAATTCTTAAACTTATATGAGTAAGCTGCAAGCTCTGCATCGGATGGCAACGAATTACCAAATTGAGCATAGATATTCGTTAAGAACCGGTTAGCATAATTCTGCCGATAGTTAGCAAGCCAGGTGTTCATGAGCATTGTGCGGGTTTTTTGAATGGCATCGGTATCGAGTGCCGGGTCTTTGTTGGTATATAAATTATTTATGCGTTCGACAAAATCGGGGAAAAGGCTCTCGAATGTGCGCGCATCGCGCTGTTCGGAAATATAGCGAGCTAAAACAGGAGAAGCAGGGTTTAATTTTTTTCGGAGGAATTCTTCGGTTGCCTTTTCGGCAAGAAAGCGTGTTAATTCTTCGCTGTCAGCCCGTTTGAGCGCTTTTACAAATTGATAATAAAATATCACTTGCATGACGCGCTCGGTTATTCTTTCATAATTCCACTGAGCCCAGGTTTCCAAAAGCGGAGCAGGTTTACCGCCGAGTGTAAGCGGATTTACCGGAGCAAGCCAGACAGCTTTTTCTTGTTTTTCAAGTTCGTCCTTTTTTTTGATAGCATCACTTTTTGAATAATATATCCGTTCAAAAACAGGTTTAAGTGAAAGCTGATTAATAGCTGTGAGCTGCCATGCAAGCGCATCCGCAGTGCCCGGTAAAAATTGCAGTAGATTTTCTGGCACTGTTATGCCGTATTCAGACACACAAAATTGTTTAACATCAGATGCAAGCTGAAGCATGGTCATAATAGGCTGATTGTAGGTGTATTGTGTTCGTGCTTTAGATAGAGAAATAGATTTTGTAGTTGAGGCACTGCAAGCGCCAGTAAGAACTATCAATACACAAATCATCGATAAAAAAAATGCACGAATTATCTGTTTACGCATATTCTAATTATAGCAAAATTGAGCTAAAAAGCAATAAACTCATTTGTGCTAATAAACAAAGTATTGTTGCCAAATTTGCTGCATGGCTTGAGCGGTTTTTAATAGTAGTATATAAGTTAATGTATGAATATACTTGTAGTAGCGCTTGGCGGCGGAGCAGGTGCTGTTTGCCGCTATGTGCTGGCTAAATATTTATCGGAGCATAGCACAAACTATATTCCAGCCGGCACAATTGCTGTCAATCTCATCGGTTCGTTTTTAATTGGGTTTCTGTTTGAAGCATTTTCGGTGTTTGAAGTGCGGCCAACAACGCGTCTCTTATTGACTACAGGGTTTTTAGGCGGTTTTACGACCTTTTCAACGTTTGCATTGGAATCAGTTGTACTCTTGCGCGAAAAGCAGTATGTCCGCGGTTTGCTCGATGTTGTTGTGCATGATGTTTTAGGATTGCTCATGGTAGTCCTCGGGATGATAGCCTTTCAAGGTGTTCAAATTGTATACAGGGGGTTAACACATGCATAGTGAAGAAGATGATAAATTGATGAGAATATTTATTAATGAACACGATATGTATAAGCACAGGCCTTTGTTCGAAGCGATAATCAATAAAGCAAACGAGCTAGGACTTGCCAGTGCTACAGCATACCGCGGCCTTATGGGGTACGGGCTCGATAGGCGGCTCAAAACAAATGCAATTTTGGAACTCTCTTCGGATCTCCCGGTCATAGTAGAACTTATTGATACTCCCGAGAACCTGGAAAAAATCATTCCGTTTATCGATGAGGCGGTAAGTGAAGGATTTGTGACTGTTGAATCGGTGCATGTGTTTAAATACAGGAAGTAGCTTTTGTAAAATAATATTTACATAAAATTGTTCGGTTTAGCGCACAGCAGTACTAACGAGGGGAACAAAGGCAACGCCGTACCAGCTTTCTCTGGTAATGCCATGGGCTGTTTTGGTCAGTTTATAGAGTGAGCCATGTGCTTCTGGATAAAGCAGGATCCCTCCTTGCAGCAATTGCTTAAGCAGTGTGTCTGGATTAAAGCCATGCGGCACTCCTGCCGAAACCAAAATGCGATGAAACGGTGCTTCTGCTGGCAACCCTTCCGCACCATTACAGCAGAGTATTGAAACATAATCTTTTAAAGAAGCAAGATTTCGCCGTGCGCTGTCTGCAAGTTCAGGAATAACTTCAATGCCCCAGTAAAAACCATCGGGTTTTATGAGTTCAACTGCAATTGCTGCCGCATAACCGCAGCCTGTTCCTATTTCCAGAACCTTTTGCCCCCGCTCTAATTCGAGCTTATCCAGCATAAAGGCTACCATGCTGGGCTGACTGCATGTCTGGCCAAATCCTATTGGCACAGGCTCATCGATATATGCCCATGCTTTGTATTCATGAGGAACAAAACAGGCTCTATCAATCCGCTCCATTGCTTCAAGCACTGTTTCGGACCGAGGACTCGAATCAAGATAGGAAGCTGCGCGGCGACGCACAGTTTCTATAAGATCGCAATTTGTCATAGTAGTAGTATAGTACATTGCGACAACACGTTCATGGGGTAGTGTGATAAATCAGAGTAATTTGCTCTGCGGTATGCGATTGCAGAAAAGTCAAGACTAATCTGCATTTTGTTGCGAAATAGTCGAGTTTTAAGTAATATAAAATATGTCCACTGATTATTTAGGATTATATAAAACGATAAAAAAAGGGATGTCCAATAAGATTAGGACATCCCCATTTTTTTTCATAATTGTTTTTTTATTTATTCTTCATCTTCGAGTATTACAAGATCAAAGTTGCCGCTCACATATGCTATTGCAACCTTACCCTGGGTAGCATTAACCCATGCAGCAGATGTTGGACGTGCGACAATACTTGTTCTCCCGTCTTTTACAATAGAATTAGTAGCAACTACCCCATATTCCCAGTTGCCGCCAGTCTTATAAGCAAATTTAAGACCTTGGAATGTTCCAATACCACCTGCAGTTAAATATGATATGTATGGTGTTGTGCCAACAAGATCGATATCACACCAAGCACCAACGGCTCCATTGCTATCAACAATTTCAGAGTAATTAAATGTATAGCTTCCAGTTCCATCAACATTTGGTGCATACAGATATATTAAATCACCAGTGGATATTCTGTAAGCAACAGCATGAAGATTTCCAGAAGTATCCATCTTCATAGTTACGTAGTAGCCTACATCGGTTCGGTTAGGATCATCTGCGCGGAATACATTGCTTATTGTCCATTGTGCTGTGCCATTAGGTTGCGCAACATTACCGCGGGCAATCTTAAGAGTTGAATTAGTTGTATCATAGTACATGATAACTGGACGAACTGTTGTTGCATCGGTTCCGCCAAAGCTGTCCACTGCAATGCTAGACCAGAGACCTACATCAGCACCGGTGGTCGTTGGAGGTGAAGTAGTATCTTCAACACCATCTACAACAATCGCGCCATCGGTTTGATGCCCATTGTCTGCGGTAAAGGTTCTAGTATTACCAGTAGTTATTGCATATTTAAGCGTAAGTGAGTAAGCATCGTAGTACGACACATAATTTCTATTATTAACAGGATCATATGCAATACGCGGATTTTGGAATTGATAGAGCTGCTCATCCATACCATCAGAGTAATTTGGTGCAGCAGCAGTATCGTCTCCTAAGTGTTCAACATTAGCATTTTGGCCACCTGATTGCCAAACATTCAGATATCCCCACGTATTACCTCCGTTATAATAGTTTTGCAGGTAAACAATTCGTCGGACACCACTTGAATCTACGGTAATATCGGTCCATTCTGAGGGATCATATGTACTAAATACAGTCGTACGAGCGACAGTTGGTCCTAATGCAGCTGTATAGGTACTAGCTGTAGCATAATATGACCAGCTTGCCCATAACTGCCAGGTACTGCGATTAGCTTCCATTGCAGGGTGTACTGAGTTTAAGCTTTGATCAAATCCGCCCTGGTATTCCCATAGCTGGATATATCTATCATCATTCCATAAGGTTGAGCTTAATCCATTGCCATCATCTTCTTTATTGTAGACAAGCGAGTTATCGTTGATGTTGTTTATTGTAATAAGATTATTGACTGCTATTCTTAACCAACCTGAGTGCTGTATAGCTGCAGTATTTGTGAGCGTTAAGAAGGTATAATCAGCAGCTGCGGTATAATTTGCTCCGCCGATATCATCGTTTTGAGTGTCAGCTGTGTTGTAAATTCTTAACCAGAATGTTCCTGTCTTAGCCAGGTTAAAACCGTATACCTTAGAATTTGCTTCACCTTCACGCAAAATATACTTACCATATTTTGTCCTAAATGTATTCGCAGCACCTACATTGCGTTCAATTCGCGTTATATACGGCACCACATCAAACTGGAGCGTGCTATGGGGGTCGGAGTTATTGGTGCTTCCATCGGTCGCACGGAATGCGATTGTTTTGTTTAGTCCTGCGACATTTGTAACTGTAGATGTATCCCAGCGGTAAACAAAGGTCACTGTATGGCCGTCTTCGGTTAAAGCCTGTGATTCAATCGTTAACCTGCTGTTTGCACTCACGAGCTGTGTTCCGTCCCAGTTGGCAATAACTACATTGGTGCCGAGTCCGTCACCGGTAATATCGAGGCTCGTAATGCGGTTGTTGTCGGTGATGGTACCGCGGAGGTAAATTTCTCCTGACACTTTGGGGTCATCGTCATTGCCATAGGCTGCCTTAATTGTGTTCCATGCAGTGGGGTTGTCAGCCTGGAGTTCCATGTGCCCAAGTTTAGTAGAGCCACTTGTCGGGATACCATTAGCCTGAGTCAGCGTAGTTGGAGTGATTATTGGCTTTGTAGTATCTGCAGTATCAAGCACACGGATAACCATAGTCTGTTTGGTCGGTATATTATCATTGTCCTTGACAACGACTTCCAGCGTATAATCGCCGGCAGTCGGGAACTGGGCGGAGCCAATAGTTATAGTGAGCGGACTGGATGGATTAGTTTCTACATTGCCGCCCGATGCTCCGCCAAAGCTTGTGAGGAGTCCTCGTGAACCAGGGCTTGGCGGAATTATGTTAATAACGGTGCTTGCGATCGTTCCGTTAGGATCGCTTGACTGTACATTAAAGTAGAGCCGACCGTTTTTAATTTTGACCGGCTGATTCGATGTATAGCGGTCGATGCTGTTTGCAGGATAGTAGTAATCGAGAATTTCAGTGACCGATCCGGAAACATCTGCAATAACTGTATTGCCATTGTAGTCAGAACCAATACGTATGCGGTTTACTGCCGGACCGGAGTTCGCGATAAAGCCGCGGCGTACTTTGTGGATGCGGTTCCCTGCTAAGTCGTACACGACATAGTGTATATCAATCTGACCGTCAGGGAGATACTGGCTGTTAAAGTATGCACGCCAGCGCTGCGCACCGCCATCGATTCCAATAAATTCAAAGTAGCCGTCGCCGTCTGCATCTGCGCCGGTTGTGATACTGCTCATTTCGGTTGGGCGGTCAATCTTGATGACATAATTGTCTCCATAGCCGCTGTCATTCCAATTAACGAATGGTGTCACTTCATTGCTCGATGACCAGGTGCCAGTACCTTCATCATAAATATCAACAGATGTGGTTTCTGTTGTTGTTGGAGTGAGCTGTCCGCTTGCGCCTTGAATGCGCCGCACAGTGCCAGCTTTAACAAAGTACACTTCGACGTGACTAATGCCGGAAACGGTACCGCTATCAGAAAGGTTGCCTTCGACAAATGATATAGGAGTCGTTCCATTAAGATTTATTTGCCCATTGCGGATGCCATTGCCATCCGGTGCACCGGCTCTGTCTGACCAGCTTGCATTCGGTATCTGGTTGTCTATGTAGAATGTGTATGATCGCTGGTTAGTATAGTTAGATTCATCTTTAACGTAGAGATCAAGGTAGAGTATACCAGATGTCCCAGGGAAGTATACTGAGGTATCAACAGGGTAGGTGAGGTCATAGCCCGTACCATTTGCAATAAGTGCATAGGGGTGTCCTGGACCTGAGTTTGGACCTGGAGTCAGCGTCTGATATCCAGTTTTATTGATGTTAATTCTAATTTGTGAGTTACTGCTCAGGTTGAGGTTGATATTGTCCCTGAACTCAGCATACATGTTGAACGTCGCAGATTGATAGCTCTGATCATTCGGGCTTACATTTTCAATGCGCGGGAAGGTTTCATCGAGTGTAATAGTGCGTTCAATGTATTCGCTCGCTGTTCCAAACATATCGCGGCTGCGTACTCGTATGCGGATATTGCCATCGCCGCCTGTGTTGGTTTTATAGAGTTCACCGTTTGAGTTAATTTCGAGTGTCCATGAATTGTTAGTAACGTTAACAACATACCAGGCGCTTTCATCTTCCCATTTGTGAGCTGCATCACCAATTCGCACAATGTTTCCAAAAATATTTTGGTCTGTGCCAAGCTGTATCGTGCTGTCATTGTCAATATCGCGGCTGTCTGCAAAATCAAAGTCGCCGTTAAAGTCAATCTGCACTTCTACCTGCATGACCGGGCCATCATCATCGGTGGCTGTACCAAACATGGTCACAAAACCGCCAATTGTGTCACCGTTTTTAGGCTGAGTCATTGAGATGGACGGTTTATCACCATCGAGGTCAATGACAAAGTACGGGTAATCGAGTGCTCCGTATGGCGGTATCTTGAGCACAGTCTCATTGCCTGCGTTATCAACAGCTTTAAGCTTGAACCAGATTTTCCAGAGTTTACCCTGTCCGCCAGAAATATCCTGTGCATAGGTCGATGTAGCATACGCATCGCTTGTGAAGGGGAATTCCCAGCTTGAGAGTGTGCTGCCAGAACGGTTTATATTTGCCTTAACGAGGTTGAGGTTACTAGGATCAAGAATTTCGAGCGTAACATCAGCAAGTCCGTTCAAGTCGTCTGCAGTACCTGTAATCGAGACAAGGCCATTAATGTAAGCGCCAGGTGCAGGATTATTGAGGTTGAGTACTGGAGGTGTTGTGTCAATAGTAACAGCGCGGGTGAGTGTCGTCTGGCGTCCTGCTAAATCGGTAAGTGTAAAGTCGATATAGAGCGTACCATCGAGCGTTGTGCCATCGATGGTAATGTTTTGCGTAAAGCTATTGCCGGCAAGTGTTGGATAGTATGTAGTGTTATGGAGTGGTGAGCCGGTATTGCTGTGCCGCAAGGTTATTTCAAGCGGTGCACTTCCAAAGCCGCCTGCATCGGTTGCAGTGCCCGAAATAGTGAGGGTTCCCGCTTTGACTTTTATGCCAGCGGTTGGGCTTGAAACCGTGAGTACCGGGTTAGCATTGTCTACGAGGAAGTAGGTAGGTCCAATACTTGCAGTTGCTCCGTTTTTATCGGTTGCGGTAACTGTGTAGTAGTGGATACCTTGAGAGAGACTTGCCCATGTGTATTCCCAGGTAGCGGTTGTGCCTGCTGTGTTTGTAGCGCCAATACTTGGAGGTGTGCCGTCAAGCAGGATAGTTACAGCGCCCGTATTAAAGCCATCATCATCGCTTAAAGTACCACTGACTTTAAGCAGTGTTGAGAGTACGTTGTTTCCGGCATCGGCCGGAGAAGGTGCCGACACGAATGCCTGTGTAATCTGAGGAGTATCAGCTGCCTGGTTTGTGGTAACTGTTTTGACAATAGAGGTAGTAACATTACCAGCTTTGTCAGTAATGCGTAATCTGAGTTCATAGTCACCGTTTGCAAGTGCAGAAGTATCCCAGACATAGTACCAGATCAATGTGCCTGTAACAGGCTGATATGCTCCGCCGTTAATCGATATTTCAACAGGATTAGTATCAGCGAGGTTAGCTTCGGTTACAGAACCGGTAATGCGGACAACCTTGTTGAGTGCATTTGTAGCAAGGAAACTGCCGGTAGGATGATCGCGGAACATTGCGTCAAATGCACCGTCAGGCGGTGTTGTATCGAGTGTTGTAGAAAGCTGCTGGTTGCTTGCATAACTGTCACCATCAGCAGCCTGTACTTCGAGTGTCTTAAATCCATCGGAGCCAAGGTTGAGGTTAATCTGCCAGGTAACACTGGTATCCATCCAGTTAGTACCGCTTATTGCACTGGCGTTCTGCCAGCTTCCGCCATTAATGCGGACACGCACATACTGAACGCCCTGCGGGTCAGATGCAGTTCCGTTGAGTGTAAGTGATGCGTTGTTGAGGAAGGCTGGAACAGAAGTACTAATTGTAAGGCTTGGAGCGCCAGCGTTTACGGTAAAGGTTACTTCACTGGTCCAGTTACCCCATGTATTGTTTACATCACGTGCTCGTGCACGGACTACATACGTGCCGCTTGCAAGTCCTGAAAGCTCATAATTCCAGTTTGCATTTCGTCCTGTGCCAGTGATAGTAGGATTAACGGTTGTATAGGTTCCTGCAGAAGGTTTCCACTGCACTTCTATTGCATCCGAAGCGATAGGATTAATGCCAGCAAGGTTATCATCATCACTTGCTATACCAGAAATTTGAACGGTTGTACCGTATGTCGAGCCATCAACAGGAGAAATTATGGTAACCACAGGAAGATCCGCTGCCTGATCAACAGCTTGGGTAAAGGTTTGTTCACTGCTTATGTTTCCGGCCTGGTCTATTGCACGGACTTTAATAGTTAAGGTTCCGCTTGTATTTACATAGGTAGTTGAGTTCACTGAGTATGACCAGTTGCCATTTACTAATGTAGCAACCCACCAATTCGAACCGTCGCTTGCGGAAGGTCCTGAGAAGTTGATTTCTACTCTATCGAGACCTCTGTTGTCAGCTGCGGTGCCTTTTACGAGGAAGGTACCATTAGGAGTAGATCCCACAAATCCCGGGTCGAGTGTGAATGCAGGGTCGACAACAGGAGCATCAACATCAACTAAGAATGTGTATGTTCGAGTGGCGGTTCTTCCTACACCGTCTGTTACCACGAGTGTTATTGTTTTATTACCAGAGCTGATACCGCTTGAAGGTACCGTATATACTACCTGATAGTTGTTTCCGCTCGGATTTGTAATGGAGCCAAGTCCTGTTGTACTGCCGTCAACATCGGCAGCCTGGCTGGCAAGTCCTGAACCTGCATCGCTTGCGGTCCATGAGAAGGTAATTGCATCTCCTGCTTTATATGCGGTCTTTGATGGAGCAGGGGTAAGGCTTGAAACACTCGGCGGGTTCACATCATAGAGGAAGGTTTGTACCGATGTAGTATATGTCTGGGCAGAAAGTCCGCTCTTACGAGTTGCATCATCGGTAACACCAAGATACATCTCATAGGTGCCGTCTCCGCCGGCGGTAAGGACATCGGTAATATCAACAGTCCATGCAACAAGCTGTCCTGCAGAACTCGAGAGTGCTATAGGTTTAGAAGTATAGCTTCCTGCGCCTTGTTTACGGACATAGAGCACAGCGCCATTCAGGGCTACGCCGTCATCATCCTGGAAGGTTCCGCGGACTTTGCGGTCTGCACCAATCTGTTCAGTGTTAGCAGGACTGTCGATTGTACCTTGAGGCATATCACTAGACTGCTGAATCGTAATCGTTGTTGAAGCTCGTGAGACATTGCCCGCCCGATCCTGTGCGACAACCCAGAGCGTGTATGTGGTGTTGTTGGTAAACGCTGCATTGGTTGTATCGATGACAACAGAATATGGAGCATTCATAAGGGCGCTCACCGGGCTTGAAAGCGGATCCGTGTAATCGGGAGTACTTGCGTCGTTTCTAAAGAAATACTTAACACCATCGAGACCGTTTGCATCGCTCGCATTTGCTGAGAGCGTAATTTTTCCATTAACGATACCGCCAGTTAGCTGCGGCAGTACCGATGTTATTTCGAGTGATGGATTAGTCTGATCTACCGTAATTGTTCGTTTTTCCACACTCTGTCTGCCAACAGCATCGGTAGCAGTAATGGTGATTTCATAGCTTCCTGAACCGCTGATGTTGACTACCTGACTCCAGGAGCCTGCGTTATAGGTAAAGGTACCGGAGAGTGTGTGGTTAGCGCCGTCTTTCTTTGCGGTAACTGCAATGGGGTTCGCACCTAAGTTCGTGTCGCTTACGGTACCAAAGATGGTGAACTCTGCATTTTTATACACAGCACCGTTAAAGGAACTGTCAACGGTAATGAGCGGTGCGTTGTGGTCTACGGTAAAGGTAGCACTTAAGACAGGGTTCGATTCGTTTCCAGCATTATCGGTAATCTTAATCCAGACCGTACCTGTGCCTTCGGAAAGGCCGCTTGCCGGAATATCGTTCTTAAACCAGGTCGTGGTGCCGGTCAGCTGCGTCCAGGGACCGGTATTGGAAGTGGTACTGTATTCTACTTTTGCAACGCCGGAGAGCGTGTCCGAAGCGGTACCGGAGACTGCAAGGAGCGCATCGGCATAGTAACCGCCTGCAAAGGGGTTAATGGTGCCTGAGGGGAGTCCTGTGTCGATGGTGACGGTAACCGGTCCTGCGATGCTCGTGCGTCCAAAGGCATCGGTAGCGCGCACAAGGAGCGTCTTAGCGCCATTATTGCTTACTGCCGTAATTGCTCGCGTCCATGCTTTGTTTTCGCCAGGGGTTGCTGTAATGGCAAGATCTTCCCAGTTCCCGCCATTATCAAAGCTAAACTCAACCTTGCTGATGCCGTTTGCGTCCTGTACCGTACCCTGTACGGTAAAGTCAGTATTGCGATAGGGTCCAACTGGGTTATTATCTGTAGCATTGGGATTAAAGGTTACTGCCGGTACGGCAGTGTCATAGGCAAACCAAATTGGCATGATAGCGGTATTGTGCACACCGGTCGTGTCGGTAACATCAATCGTAAACCGGTATGTACCGTCTGAAAGTCCACTCACATCATAATCAAAGGTCTTGGTAAGTCCTGTTCCGGTGAGCGTCAGCGATACGGTTTCATTGAGATCTGCAAAGTCATTATCGCTGTTGAGGTCAATGTAGAGTGTTCCGGAAGCAGGAAGTCCGTCGTCATCGGTGACGGTGCCGCTGATCTTCCCGCCTGACACGAGGAGGTTGTTTCCTGCCTGTCCCTGTGCTGTATATGCAGGGTTTACCGAGGTAAAGGTAACCACGGGAATATCTGTACTCTGGTCTACTACGAACTGCTCTGCAGCACTGTGGCCTTCATTGCCTGCCTTATCGCGTGCGACGATCCAGAGGTAGTAGGTGCCAAGATCGGTGAGCGCTGTCGTGTCGATGCTCTGGCTCGCTAACACTGCAACGATATCGCCGCCAACGCCATCACTATAGGCTGGCGCTGTGCTGCCATTCGTGCTTATAAAATACTTGACGCCGTCAATACCATTAGCATCAGAGGCAACGCTTGAGAAGGTTACTGTTTTATTGACTTTGTTTGCGGTGGCGTATTTGTTAAAGCTCGTAAGTTCGACGGTGGGATTTATAGTATCTACTATCACGGTTCGTTTTTCCACACTCTGTCTGCCAACAGCATCGGTAGCAGTAATGGTGATTTCATAGCTTCCTGAACCGCTGATGTTGACTACCTGACTCCAGGAGCCTGCGTTATAGGTAAAGGTACCGGAGAGTGTGTGGTTAGCGCCGTCTTTCTTTGCGGTAACTGCAATGGGGTTCGCACCTAAGTTCGTGTCGCTTACGGTACCAAAGATGGTGAACTCTGCATTTTTATACACAGCACCGTTAAAGGAACTGTCAACGGTAATGAGCGGTGCGTTGTGGTCTACGGTAAAGGTAGCACTTAAGACAGGGTTCGATTCGTTTCCAGCATTATCGGTAATCTTAATCCAGACCGTACCTGTGCCTTCGGAAAGGCCGCTTGCCGGAATATCGTTCTTAAACCAGGTCGTGGTGCCGGTCAGCTGCGTCCAGGGACCGGTATTGGAAGTGGTACTGTATTCTACTTTTGCAACGCCGGAGAGCGTGTCCGAAGCGGTACCGGAGACTGCAAGGAGCGCATCGGCATAGTAACCGCCTGCAAAGGGGTTAATGGTGCCTGAGGGGAGTCCTGTGTCGATGGTGACGGTAACCGGTCCTGCGATGCTCGTGCGTCCAAAGGCATCGGTAGCGCGCACAAGGAGCGTCTTAGCGCCATTATTGCTTACTGCCGTAATTGCTCGCGTCCATGCTTTGTTTTCGCCAGGGGTTGCTGTAATGGCAAGATCTTCCCAGTTCCCGCCATTATCAAAGCTAAACTCAACCTTGCTGATGCCGTTTGCGTCCTGTACCGTACCCTGTACGGTAAAGTCAGTATTGCGATAGGGTCCAACTGGGTTATTATCTGTAGCATTGGGATTAAAGGTTACTGCCGGTACGGCAGTGTCATAGGCAAACCAAATTGGCATGATAGCGGTATTGTGCACACCGGTCGTGTCGGTAACATCAATCGTAAACCGGTATGTACCGTCTGAAAGTCCACTCACATCATAATCAAAGGTCTTGGTAAGTCCTGTTCCGGTGAGCGTCAGCGATACGGTTTCATTGAGATCTGCAAAGTCATTATCGCTGTTGAGGTCAATGTAGAGTGTTCCGGAAGCAGGAAGTCCGTCGTCATCGGTGACGGTGCCGCTGATCTTCCCGCCTGACACGAGGAGGTTGTTTCCTGCCTGTCCCTGTGCTGTATATGCAGGGTTTACCGAGGTAAAGGTAACCACGGGAATATCTGTACTCTGGTCTACTACGAACTGCTCTGCAGCACTGTGGCCTTCATTGCCTGCCTTATCGCGTGCGACGATCCAGAGGTAGTAGGTGCCAAGATCGGTGAGCGCTGTCGTGTCGATGCTCTGGCTCGCTAACACTGCAACGATATCGCCGCCAACGCCATCACTATAGGCTGGCGCTGTGCTGCCATTCGTGCTTATAAAATACTTGACGCCGTCAATACCATTAGCATCAGAGGCAACGCTTGAGAAGGTTACTGTTTTATTTACTTTGTTTGCTGTAGCAAACTTATTAAAGCCTGTGAGTTCCACGGTAGGAGCGGTGTTGTCATATACAATAGAACGGAGCAGCACAGAAGTTTTACCACCGACAGTGGAAAGAACAGCACGGTAATTATAAAGACCATCAGGAGGACTTGCACCATACGGAAGGTTTCCACTTTCTTTACCAGTAAATGATATAGCTGCAGGGCTGATTGTTATAGTTTCGTTAGGAGTACCTGGAAAAGGATCCGAGCCAAATGCCTGATAGATCTCTATTTTATCAAGATTTGTACTATGAGTACCATTAAAACTCATAGTAAATGCGCCGCTGCGGAATATATCACCAGCAACAATGTTTGTTTCTTCGAAAAGAGGGGCTTCAGCGTCTATAGTAAATTCAATAAAGTTGGTATGACTCGATGTATTATTTTCAGTTACAGCATAAAGAATGAATTTATATTGAGCTGGCGGCAAATCAATACCAGCTCCATTTACCAATGAAAAGGCAAAACTTACAGAATCTCCGACAGAATTTACTGTAATAAAATCACTGTCACCACTAATATCAGAGTTAATATGTGTAACAAGCAAGTTTTCTGAAAAATCATAGATTTCAACTTTAACATTTTCCTTAGCTATAGCTCCTGAGTTAAGCGGAGGTGTAATGATACCGGTTATTTTTGATTTTGGTGCTAGGATATTTTCATCTGCAGAATTGTTAATGCCAATATTTGTAAATTGAAATTCTATTTGCGGTGCTGCAATATACTTGAAGTCACCATAATTTGCGATAGTTGTAAGTCGCACATTTTGTAAAGCTGTTGGTGTAATTCCAGAAACTGTACCCGTAATACCTTCTTGATCAATTTTACCAATTTCATTCATTGATGGAAACGGTACTCCAATTAATTTAAGCTGGTTGATATCATATCGATGAAAATAGTATGTATTCTGATTTCCTGCAGCATCAGTGACATCAACTTTGTATCGATACACTGTGCCATCTACAAGACCGGGAATTAATTCTGTGCCTGTATTTTCATCTTTAAGATTAAATCGTGTAGTCCAAGTATTAGTACCATCGGCTTTTTGCGGACCAGCAAGAACAGAACCATCTGGTTTAAGGAGTGTTACACTGACATCAATAAGAGGGGACTGATCATATACTTCACCCTTTATATCAATGCTATTTGTATATTGCGGTGGTGTTCCGGAATTACGGGTGAGAGGAGCAGTAACTAATACAGTTGGCGCTTTATTGTCAATAAAAACAGGTGTTGTTTGGTCTACACTTTTATTAAAACCGTCAGTTGCTTTAGCTGTTACCAGAATCTCTCCATCATAGGTGCCAGACGAAGTATCAAGCGTCAGTGAGTATGTTTTGTCAGTAACGGGAACTTCCTGTTCAAGCACAACTTCGCCGGAACGTTTTTTGAGCGTAATAAGTACTTTATTGAGACCGGTATCGTCTTCCGCTGTTCCGGATATGGTGATGCTGCCTTTAAGATATGCATTTTTATCCGGAGAGCGGATTTCCAGCCGAGGTGCACCCATGTCTATTTGACCGCCCAATCCAAATGGCAACTCACAGGTGGTCATGAGAATAATGCTCATAGTGAGTGCAAAAAAAGAGAATAGTTTCTTTGTCCAAGCCGTACGCATATACAGCCTCCCCAAAAAAGAGTTATGCAACTTTATTGATTAGATTTTATGAACTTAAGACTTTTGCGGTTACTTATAAATATACAGCATTTATCGGAGCTGTACAAATTTTACAAAACTTTCTCAGTATTTATGCAAGCAAAAACTGTGCCAATCTTATAAAAAATTAGCTAATACAGTTTTTCATTTTAGTATCGGCAAGTTGTTGTATTTTCTTGAATTAGCGCATTATGTTGGCAAGGGTGAATTGCATAAGAATTGTGTCCGAACCGTTTTAACTATTAAATCTCGACAAAAATGTAAAAAGCTCGACAATAATGTCGAGCTTTTTACATTTTGTGAATAATTATGCTACAAATTTACTGTGCCTCAAGCACTGCCTGAATGTCCTTTTCTATTGCTTCAATTTTCCTTGCAACTGATGCCCGAGCTTCGTTAAGTGGCTTTCCGGCAGCATCACGGGCTAAAATATAATACTTGATTTTAGGTTCAGTACCGCTCGGGCGGACAGTTACCATGGTACCATCCTCAAGATACCACTGGATAACATCACTCGATGGCAGATCGAGTTTGTGCCGAACCTGCGGTTTGTCCGTATCCCAGACCTCACCTGTTTTTATATCTCGGATTTTTATTACACGAAGTCCGCCAAGTGTTTCTGGCTGCTTGCTGCGATAATTTGCCATGAGCGTTTTCATTTTGTCCATGCCGCTTGAGCCTTCAAAATACTTATTGATGCCTTTTTCTTCATGGTAACCGTGAAGCATATAGAGTTCATTGAGTCTGTCAAGCAAGCTTTTGCCTTTACTGCGCCAGAATAAAGTCATTTCCGCAGTTATCGCTGCAGCGCTGATACCGTCTTTATCCTGAACTTCTTTTTCGATTGTATGTCCGTAACTTTCTTCGGTGCCATATACAAAATCGATGCCTTCCTGTTCAAAGCTGCGCATGACACTCGCTATCCACTTAAAGCCGGTGAGGCATTCGCGGCATTCAGCGCCATAATATTCTGCGATTCTTGCTTGAAGATCAGTGGTAACGATACTTTTAATGCACCCTGGTCGTTTGGGCATTTTGCCGAGTTCTTTGAGTGTTAATAAGATATAATCTAAATGGAGAGCGCCAAGCTGGTTCCCGGTTATGAGCACATACTTACCTTGGGCATCAGGAACAGCAATTCCCAGTCTGTCGGCATCGGGATCTGTAGCCATAACAACATCGGCCTGTTCTTTTTGTCCCAGTTCAATTGCCATTTTGAGGGCAGGTGCTTCTTCCGGATTAGGGTAGGATACTGTGGGAAACTCTCCATTGGGCTCGCGCTGCTCGGGAACCGTGATTACCTTAAGTCCAAGTTCTGACATTACGGCTTCAAAGAGCATTGCACCTGTTCCGTGGAGGGGCGTATATACTATTTTTGCGTTTTTCCCCAATTCTTTAATAAGATCTTTCCGGTGGAGATATTGTTTTACCATTGTCTTGTAGGCTTCATCGACTGCTTTATCGATATACACCAGTAAGCCTTTTTGGAGAGCTTCTTCTTTACTCATAAATTTAATGTGTGAAACACTATTAACACATTCAATAATGCCTTTGTCATGAGGCGGAATAATTTGTGCGCCATCATTCCAGTAAGCCTTATAGCCATTATATGCGGGCGGATTATGGCTTGCGGTTATTACGACTCCTGTATCAGTTTTGAGGTGCTGTATCGCAAATGAGAGCACCGGGGTAGGGCGAATGCCAGAAAAGAGATATGCTTTAATGCCGTTTGCTGCAAATATGAGTGCTGTATCCAGCGCAAATTGCGCGGAATAACGGCGTGAATCGTAAGCTATAACGCCAGAAAGCTGTTTCCCAGGGAACGTTTTAATGAGATAATCACAAAGCCCCTGGGTAGCTCTCCGAACCACTAATGAATTCATCCGGTTATAGCCGCCGCCTATTATGCCCCGGAGTCCAGCAGTTCCAAATTCGAGATTGCGGTAAAAACGGTCTTCTAATTCTTTATAGTCCTTTTTTGCAAGGAGTGTTTCAACTTCTTGTTTAAAAATTACATCAGATTCTTTTTGCACGTAGTCTTGCGCTCGCTGAATAATTGTTTCCATGCTCGTTCATTGGCTCCTTACGAAGTGAATATTTACGTTTACTCTTCAATTGTAGCAAATATTTTTCTTTTTGCAAACTTTCGTATCAAGAAATTTCCCTATTTATGGTTGCAAAAACAAATGAGCACACTTATACTTTTTTATTATGGAAAAGAAACAAACTATCAACGAAAGTCGTAAAATTACCATTAAAGTGCTTGTAGCTACTTTTTTAAGCATTTATATCAGTATTTTTTTATATTCGCTTTTGCTTCCCACAATATTTATGTTAGATAGTGAAGCAGGCAAAGAATTCTGGAAAAAAATGATTATTGTCGTTAATGCGCTTGGTCCTATTGCTGTATTTTGTGTGTATTTATTTTACCGTCCTATAGCAAGAGCTGTAACACATGTACTGTCAGGTCAAACGCTTACATCAGAACTCCAAATTAGGACAGAACGAGCTTTTAAAGCTATTGAAGTTTTTTTATTTATTGTAGGGCTTTTTGCCTATCTTGCTGGTGCTGGTCTTAACCTGCTGCTTGAAATTGTTCAACATGCAAAAATTGATTGGAGCTATTGGTTGTATCGGTTTATATTAGCAAGCAGTTTTGGATTCTTAAATGGAATTATCACAGCGCGTATGGTAAATCTTGCCTGGATTGATGCAAAATTCCGTATGGGTATTACTCATTTTAAGGATACACATAAAAAGCAAAGTACATTGTATAAACTCGGTGTACCTATCATATTAATTCTCGTTGTAATCATATTATTTATGCTTGTAGCAGTTTTATATTATATTCAATATTCATCTCCGGAAAATCTTACTATTTCCTATGCGGTACAGCATTTTCTTGGTTTTACTGTAAAAATATTTGGTATTACTGTTGTGATAGCATGCATGATGCTTATTGAAAACCAAGCGCATATTAAGCATTTGCAAAAGCAAATTGATAGTTTAAGCAGCGGTTCCATGGATCTTTCAAAGCGAATATTTATTATAAGTTTTGATGACATTGGATATATGACATCTGGTATGAATAAAATGCTGGAAAATCTGCAGGGAACATTTAAAGCAATCAATAAATCGGAACTTATGGTAACCGATACCAGCAAAGGAACAAAACTCACGGTGGAGAAAAGCCAACAAGAGGCAGAAAAAATTACTAAGCTGATTTCTTCAGTTAAGGATAATCAAGAAAAAGAAGTGTTGGTTATCAACAATGTTATTGATGATTTTGAAAAAATGATACTGGTTATTAGTGATACCATTCGTCAGGCACAAGAGCAAAGTGCATTTATTGTACAATCATCTGCTTCGATGCGATCACTATTAGAGTCATTTAAAAATATAGGCATACTTACATTGCAAGCCAATAAACGATTTGAACAGCTTTCGCAAAATATTGCCGAAGGTGAAAAAGGTATTGCAAGTCTCATTGATGCTAATAGGGTAATGATAGAATCAAATAATAAAATTAAAGAAATGGCAACTATGATTATGGACATTTCTGAACGCTCAAATTTGCTTGCAATGAATGCTGCAATTGAGGCTGCGCATGCAGGAGCTGCTGGTAAAGGTTTTGCAGTTGTTGCAGATGAAGTGCGAAAGCTATCTCAGACCACTGCGGATTCAGCACGCCAGATAGATGGTTTTATTAAAGATATTATAGAAAAAAATAGTTTGATAGATGAACTCAATTCAAGAATTAAGCATGTATTTGCATCAATCACAGAGGAACTCTCGCATACTACGGTTCAAATGGAAGAAATCACCAGTTCATCAAAATCTGAAATTACACGAGTAGAAGAAAATATAAAAGAAATTATAAAGCTTAATGAAATTTCAAATGAGCTTGACAAGGCGACACAGCGGGTAGAAGCTATGAAACCAGAAGTTTCATCTTCTTTAGAAGAACTTCAAAAGATTACACAAATCATGTCTGATGTTAATGAAAGTATACTCAACAGCATTGATGAGATTATTTCATCGTTTAATGCTCTTGCTCAAGCTTGTCAAAAAAACTATTATGCAGTACAAGAGCTTGATGCTGTGCTTGAAGGATATACAATTTAATACTGTAAAAATGGAGTTACTATGAAGCGTTTAAGTGTACTACTTGTAATGTTGCTTTTTACTTCAATTTTTTTGATGGCGTTCGAAAAATTTTGGCCTTCGCTTACTATTACCTCAAAAAAAGATGCAGAAAAGCTTTTTAAAAACTATTTTGTTATCGAAGATGCTGTAACAATTAACGCAAAAAAATGGATACGAACTAAGCATGATATTGAAATAGCCTACCCGATACAAAAAAAAGATATGGTTGCATTGCTGCTTGATTTTGAATCATACCCAAAATTCATGCCATACCTTGATGAGATAACAATTCTCTCAAGAACAGAAAATACTCTAACTGCACGGCATAAAAATGTAATTAGAATTCTTGGCTATGCCTATATTACTGAGTATACCATGAAGTATGAGTGGGAAATTGTGAATGGGAATCTTGCAATGGAATGGTCATTTATTTCATCCGATGGGACATTATTAGAATCTGGCGGCGGTTGTTCGGTTGATTCAGTTATTGTAGACGGTGTGGAGTACACGAGGCTTCGGCATAGGAATAACTCACTTGTTCGTAAGGATTTTCCTGCACAAGAAGCAATTATGCGGCTAGTAGGTACGTCTGAAGTAGAAAATATTGTAAAGTCAGTCTATAAAGAATGCAAAAAAAGGAGTGCAAGCAAATAGAGCCGAGACCGGGAATCGAACCCGGTACCTGCGCATTACGAGTGCGCCGCTCTGCCATGTGAGCTATCCCGGCAATGTCATAGTAATGACACCAAAGTGACCACACTATACCATAGTTTCATGGTAAATTCAATGAGCCGCGTGTGCATTGATGCGATTAGTAGAGCACCATTGCTTTGTGCTTTGGTATTTAGTCGTTTAATCTATTTTCTTGCGTCTGGAATTAACAAACCGAACAAATTCATTGATGTTTTTTACGATAATTCGGTTTTGATACAATTCAATGCGGCGCTGATTGGAAAAATGTGAGAGCACCGCTTGGACATCAGCTGATGACATTCCTGCCCAATGCGCAACATCATCTACCGTAATATGAAACTCTCTGCTCTCGGTTAAATCCGGCGACATTGCCTGATTTATTGCAGTTTGTGTTTCATCGAGCATAAGAAAAACATCAGCAACACGCGCTTGCGGGTCTTCGAGGGTTAATAGCATGAACCGGCGTTTTTGGTCATAGATACGTTTAGCAAAAAGACGCAGGAGACGAAGTGCAATTTGCGGATTACCCATCATAAGGATATCAAAGTTTGCTCGATTAAACTCAAGTACTTTAACAGTATCAATTGCGGTTGCAGTAGCAGAACGGGGGGCGCCTTCCAGTATTGCCATTTCGCCAAAAATTTCTGGAGGCTGCAGTATGTCAATGTTTTTTTCAATATTCCCAACAATTTTCGTTATTTTAACTTTGCCGGATTGAATGAGATAAAAACTGTCACCGGGTTCATATTCAGAAAAAATTATCTCACCGGGCTGAAAGGTTCGAGCAAAGCGTGAAAAGTTTGATAAGTCAGACATTGCTTATGCTCCTCCTAATGCAGTGAGTGCCTTTTTTGATTTAATATGTATTGGAGAATCTTCATCGGTGTCCATAGTTAAAACTTTTTTGTAAAAACCAATCGCACGGTCTTTTTCGCCTTTTTTTTCATATGCCTGCCCCATGTAAAAAAGAATATCCGGCATATTAGGGTGACGAGGCATGCTTTGTATTAGTCCTGTATAATGCTTAATGACCGATTCCCATTGTGATAGTGCTAAGAGACACCTGCCCATATCAAACAAAGCTTTTTGCTTAAAATCGAGATCGTCATCTTGATCTGCTAATGCTTTAAACGCTGCAAGAGCTTCTTTTGCTTTTCCCTGATTGAGCAGGCTGATAGCATCATAGTATTTCTTTGCAACTGCAGAATTTTCAGCAGTGTCAGAAACCGATGCACGGGAAGCTGTCTGTGCGGCTTGTGGTTTATCAGGTTCGGCTTTTTCAGCTTGTGAAGCTTGATCTATGTTTGCAAATAGCGCGGGTCCTTTACCATCTCCGTATCGGGTAAGTGTTTGTTCTGCAGCTTCAAGATACCTGGAAGCCTGTTCAACCAGTTTTCCTGATGGATAATAGGTTAAATACCGAGAGAACACATATCGAGCTTGAGAGTACATTTTGTTTTTTAGATAGTATTCGCCAACACGAAAGAGCCCATTTTCTGCATTGCCCATACTGGGATTTTGCAGGAGATTTTCTACCTGACGATGCACTCTGCGAAGCTGATTTGAAAACACTTTAAGCATTTTTAAAATAATGCGAGTATTCTGCGATGCAAATTGTTCAAACTCCGGTACAGTAAACACGAGTACAGCGGCATCTTCCAGCACAACAGCATTTTCTTCACGCGGATAATGACCTAATGCGCTTTTAACTCCGAAAAATTCTCCAGTTTGGATAATTTCGTTGATTTTTTTTCCTGTTTCCATATCCAAATAGCTGAGCTGTACTTTACCTTTTTGGAGCACATAGATTTTTTCTTCTATATCGCCCTGAAAGTAGATTACTGAATTGGCGCGAAATACCGCTGCTTTCGGCATTTTTTATTGTACTCCCATCACACATTGTTGATCTGATTACATTGTAACATATAATAATCAGAATTCCATAGGCAAAATGAATAATCAGCATTCAAATGGCATGTATACAAGTTTTTTATCAAATCCGACTGCTTTCCGTACGGATTGATAGAGCGTGAGCGGGTTTCCATATACCCATGTTTCCCGTCTTTTACGAATAACCTTCTCATAATTAGAATCGGTAATAAGTTCATGAAATGCTTTATCGGCAAGAACAGGAAGTCCGCCAACGGTTAGCAATGCAATATCATGCATTTCTGCCTTGACAAGGTTCTCATAGGGATCGGTTTCTTTAGCTTGAATTATAAGAATGTCAGCTAAGAATCCTTCGGTCAGGCTCCCTATTTTGTTCTGTATCCTAAATGCTTTTGCCGGATTGCGGGTAACCATGTTAAAAATCTGTGAAGCAGGAAGATCCTCTCCATACATGGTTTGGTACATCTTTCTGGCATATCGCATTTCTTCGAGGAGATTAGGGCTGCCTGTGTGAGTAGAATCGGTACCTATAGCAACATTAATACCTGCTTTGAGTATTTTTCTTATTTTACAGGTAACATTAAACATAAAAAAATTTGACCCGGGACACCAGGATATTGATGCTCCTGCTTTAGCTGTTTTTTCAATATCTTCATCCGAGAAACCAATGCAATGAATAAAAACGTCATGATCATCAAGACATTTCAGGCGCTCAAGAATACCAATGCCATCCTGAGACTCAGGATCAAATCCTTCCTCAAGATGCGTGATAAACGGCCAGTTGTTTTTTACTGCCTGTGCATGTTCAATTTCAATTCCCTTACCCCATCGTAAATCAAAAGAAGAACATTCATGAGCAAGGGAATATTCTTTAATTACTCGAATAGGAAGATGCGGAATAAACGGTTCATTAATTTCATGCGGGAAATGATCATTTACCGTTGCAACACCAGAAAATAAGTTCTTGTAGGCAGACAAAAAATACATCTGCTCAATGCTGAGATTAGCTCGTTCTTCATATACTGATGATGATTTCAGATCTGCATCCCAGAACGACCAGTTTGTATAGTATTGGTTGTTTTTTGGACCCACCCGTGGCAGATAGTTGCCGCGCATATGGTCGTGAATATTGATAAGAGCGGGGTATATGTAATAGGATTCTTTTAAATCAATAGAAATATCTGGTTTTACAGTATTTTCGATTAGATTATTTTGAACTCCTATACGCGCTTTCCCATAGTGTTTGTCTGAAGTTACAACGATTCCATTTTCTAACGTATATTTCTTCATGTTCCCTGTCCTGCTAGGTCATACAAAACATTATTGTTCTTGTATATTTTCGGATATCTCACGCTAAAATATAACTTTATCGCTTAAAAAACCTTGTTTATAGCACAAAAATATAGTTTTGTTATCTTTATTCTAACAACAGTACTTGAATTTCATGCAAATTTGATTACAATTACTATAAGTATAAAGCATTAAATACAAAAATCCAAAAATTTGAAACATTTTTGGAAATAAAAAGTTTTATGATTAGTGATTAACAACACTAAAAAGTATTTAAGGAAAAAAGGATGACAAAAATAGCTGATATTAGCGAATACGAATATCTTGTGCTTGGTTTGCAAATACTTAAAGATATTGAGCTCGATATCCTTCATGAAACTTTGTTGGCATGGAAGCAAAATCCAGGGAATCCATACCTGCTTACCGAAATTCGAGATGGAAAGCAGCTTGCTGGTTTTTGTATCTACTATCAAAGCCCTAATACCGAATATTCATTTGATATTCATACGTTTTGCGTAGGTGTGAATTATAAGCATACGCAGGTCGCTGATGCGCTCCTAAAACAGCTAGAAGATGAGATTCTCAAAAAGCATGCTCATGCGGTAATTCGTGTCGAGACTTCCCAAAATAAGGAAATGGCGATACGTGAAGATTTTTTTACAAAGTCAGGTTTTCAGCAGATAGGGCATATTCCCTCTTATTACGATTTGGGAAATGATTATTTTATCTATTCAAAATCGATTTATACTAGTTGAATACATTTCTAGTTTGATAAAAATTATGTGGTATAAAGGCTTGATTATAAGAGCCTATACAATGTCTCGATAAGCCGCTCTGATGCTTCAAGATCGAGACAAGGATCTGTTATGGAGCATTCAGGATCAGGCGTTTCAGTTTTAGATAATAATTGATTTCCCGGTTTTATATATGATTCCACCATGATACCTTTTACAGGATACCCCTTTGCACGGAGCTTGAGCGCGCTTTTCATAGCAGCAAATTGTGCAAGGGGATTTTTCCTCGAATTTCCGTGACTGGTATCAATCACAATAGTTTCAGGAAGACCCAAACCGTGCAGTGTTTTTGTAATTCGTGGTGTTTTATGCCAATTAGGATGATTGTATGTCCCTCGGAGAATAAGATGAATCTGAGAATTGCCAAGAGTCTGCAGTTCTCCAAGTTGGCCTTGTTCGTTAAGCATCACTGTGTACCCTGGTGCTTTTGCTACAAGCATTGCATGAATTGCTGCGTCAATATCGCCATTTCGTGCATTTTTAAAGCCGCACGGGAACGGAAAAGCTGAAGCCATTTCACGGATTGACTGCGATTCTATATTTCGTGCACCAATACTGCCCCATGAAATAAGGTCATGCCAATAGTACCAGAGCATGGGATGAACAATTTCAACTGCACAGGGTATACGGAGTCTTGTAATAGCCAGGAGTAGTTCTCGCGCTTTCTGTATTCCTTGCGACGTGTTTTCTGGTTGCTGAGGATCAGGCTGACGAGCGAGGCCGCGCCAGCCAACAGCTGTACGAGATTTTTCTACATAGGCACGCAATATAAAAAAAATTTTGTTGCTATAGTAAGTTTGCAGATTTTTGAGCCAGGAAGCATACGAGAGCATTGCGTCAGTGTTATGCACTGAGCATGGTCCAATTATGAGAACAAATTTTTGTGAAGCAGTAAACAGATGTTCTGCGATGGTTTTTCGTGATGTTTCAATGAATAACTTGTCATCATCGGTGAGTGGCAGAGTTTGAGTTAATTCCTCATATGAAATAAAAGGTACAAAGCCGCCAGACATAATGCTTATATGTCTTCGCGTTCAACAGGACAGGTCATACAGCGAGCTCCGCCGCCTCCTCGCGCAAGCTCAATGCCATCAAAGAGCACTGCTAGTTTTTTATACGAGAAAGGATCTATGCTTTGGTTCATGATATCGCGCGCATGCTTTATTTCAAAACCGTGCTGTGCTAATGCTTCTGCAGTATGCATGTTGCATGAATATTTTAAGATTTTCCCTGGTCCAAACGCAAATGAGTTTGCTCCAGAGAGCCACTGTTCTCGTTCTGCTTGAATACTGTTATCGCCCCCTGCATGAATTGGCTCAAGGTCGATTCCTGCTTTTTTAAGACCAGCCAAAAGCGATGTTTCTTCTGTATAATGCGTTGTTCCCAGCGCCGATACATCGATGCGGATTACTCGCGCTCTGTGACGGCTTAGCATTACAGGTTCATATGCCAGGCATGCATCAACATCAATCATGGTAAACACCATATCCAAATGGATCATCGCTCGCTCTATGGGAAGCAGTACTGCAAATATTTTTATTGGCTCTTTCCATAAGGCAACTATTTTTTTTGCAAGCATATCAACTGCATCTGCAGATGTTCTTTCTGAAATTCCAACTGCAAGAATATTTTTGCCAAGAATCTGAACATCTCCCCCCTCTATGGAAAAGCTTTCATTTGCAAATCCAGGCCCGTCAAGGATGCAGGGAGCTGCTGAAAAATCGGGATGATGTGTGAACACAAATCGGTTGATGAGCACTTCCGGTAACCTTACAGGATATTTCATTGCCGATGCAATAAAGCCATTTCGATAGACAACTGATGCATCCCGCATAAAATACATGTTAGGTAACGGGCGAATATCATAGCGTCGGTGGTTAATAAAACT
This sequence comes from uncultured Treponemataceae bacterium, assembly GCA_964630305.1. Classification (GTDB taxonomy): domain Bacteria; phylum Spirochaetota; class Spirochaetia; order Treponematales; family UBA12059; genus JAKPPT01. The sequence goes on from CAZVTR010000014.1 coordinate 40,503, forward strand.
AGAAAGCTTAGTGTGAACCGCAGGGAGCCCTTCGATTGCAATATGCGCTAGTTCTTCGGCGGTCTTATCCTGAAGTTCAGGTATCCTGTGCTGAATATGGTAAAAGTTGCATAAAATAGAAACAAATTCATCTCGTGCTGTTTTATCCTGCAGTGTTTCAGCAAGCAGAGTTTGTATTTCATAGACATGAGCAACGGTTGACAAAAAGCTTCTCAGTTCATCATGTTCTTTTTTTACTATATAAAATGGAATAATATCATTATAGAGAGCTTCTTCTGCAGTGCTTGGACTCATTGATTCGACTTCTTTTCCAAGCGAATGAAGAATAACTCTCTTTAGTTTGCCAATTTCAGAAGTAATATTCAGCATGTGCGAGCCTCCAGATATCTCACTAACCATAGCAAATTTTTATGCTTCATGCAATGCAAAATGTTCTAACAGGCATAAAATTAGCATAATAGTGAATTGCCATGCATGAATTGGTTACCCAAAAGCAGTAATTGTTTGGCAATTTAGAAAATACACGGTATTATATTAGTATGATACTACAAGGAGGATGAAAAGTATGGCATTCTGGGATTCTCTCAAAGATTTTATGGATAAGAGTATTGAGGCATCAGGAAAAGCACTCAATGAGCTTGGCGAAAAAACAAAAGAATTAGGGCAGAAGGGTGTAATTAAATTCGAAATAGCACAATTACGAAATCAATTTAAACAGCAGAGCGATAAGCTCGGACTTGTGGTATACGAGCTTTTTACAAAAGAGGAAAAAGAGTCAGTAACAAAACGAAATCCTGCGGTAGTTCCTTTATTGGAAAAAATGCAAGAGCTTGAAAACCTTATTGCAAAGAAAGAAGAAGAATACAAAAAGATTGGCGGAAAGCCTGAAGATCTTAACAATATGGATGCTGCAGAGTAAATTGGGTTAGTTAGCAATGCTTTAGCAGGAGTGCAATATAAAGCGGCCCCGCACCATGAGATACATCGGGTAGGATTGCTATCCCATGTTTTGTAGCTTCAAATTGTATGTGGTCAATTGAAGGTTGCTGCATGGTATTAGTTTTATCTGCATTATGCAAACTTGCTAGGTAATTATTTGCAATGATACTAATGGCCAGCTCATGTGAAGGAAGCACTTGTATTGCTGTGCCGTATTTTTTTAATGCGCGCTCAATTACAGCATCATTTTCCAGAGCAGTCATCGCACAGGTAAAATAGGCTATAACTGCCTTGTCTTTTGCAAGCAGAAAAGCACTTGATACAAGAGACCATTGGCGCTGAGAAAGATTTTTTATCCTGGCAGGCGTCCAGCTTGCATATGCTTGTGCATCTTGAATAACATGACGTTCGCTTGAGCATGGCACATCCAGTAAAATTCCATGAAAACGCTTGTGTTCTGTTTTTTTACTGCCAGCCCGTGCTGCATCAAAACCACTGATCGTAATAGAACTTTGCAAAGACGGATTACAGTGTTTTTTCACCACGTCTGCTAAAATTCGCCTTCGGTTTGAAGATAATTCGTTGGCCAGTATCGTGAAGGGTACATGCTGCGCTGTTAGATGCTGTGCAGTTACGAGCAGTTTTCCGCCTGGCGCGGAACATGCATCAAGTATGGAGAGTTTTGATGAATCAGCGTTGTGTGTCAGCATGTCGGCGTAAGCATTCAATGTTTCAGCAAACATTAGTGAGGCAAGCACGGAACTTACATCCATAAAATAAGGTTCAGTACTATCTGTCTTTAAAGGAAACGAAAAATGGGGCGCGAGCAAAGCTGTGCGGAGGGAACTCCAGCGTTCTTTGAAATATTCGCTATAAAAATCATCAAAAGTAACCATGCGTATACAAGCATATACAATATAACCTGGATTTTCTAGAGTGTTTTTGATAGCATAGGGCTATGCTCAAAGCGATTCTTTTTGACCTCGATGGAACATTGCTCAACACGCTCGATGATATAACGCTGGTAATGAATGATCTTTTAAGAAAGTTTGACTGCCCGATTCATCGAAAAGAAGATTATCGATGGCTCGTGGGGAGGGGGCTCCATAACCTCGTCTATGATGCACTCCCCGAAACGAGAAAAGATCTAGCCAATGCCATGTATAAAGAAGCTCATTCCATATTCGCAGCGAGGGGTATTGGAACCGCAACATTGTATCCGGGTGTATTAGAAACGCTTGATGCTTTGAAGCATGCCGGCGTTGTAATGGCTGTTGTATCAAACAAACCGCATGAAGCAGTGGAAGCGATCATTGATGAGCTTGGTATACGAGCCTATTTTTTCGGAGTCTATGGTGGGCAGCATCATGTACCGTTAAAACCTCACCCAGCGTCGGTACTACCGGCCATAGCAGCTATTCAAAAACTTATCCCTCACTGTGCACTGTCAGAAATTGCCCTGCTTGGAGATTCTAATGTCGATATTGAGACAGCTCGCAATGCGCATATCGTACCGCTTGGCGCTGGCTGGGGGTTTAGAGGGGTGCAGGAACTCACAGAAGCAGGCGCATCGGTAATCCTCATGTCTATCAAAGAATTACTGCCGCTCATACATCAATTATGAGTAAATGTAAACAATATAATCAATTAAACAAAGTACAAGTAATAATAAAAAATGCTTGACAGAACGCAGAAACCACTATATAAAGTGGTATAAGAAGTATGTTACCACAATAGGTGGTATAATAAAGTATACAAGTTTGGAATTGTATGAGATGCCCACATTGTCTTTCGCTCGATGACCGCGTCATTGATTCACGTACACTTGCCAATGGTGAGAGTATTCGCCGGAGGCGTGAGTGTTTGTCCTGTGGATACCGGTTTACGAGCTATGAAAAAATTGAAGAAAAACCGCTCATGGTAGTTAAGCGTGACGGACGGCGTGAGCCGTTTGATCGCGAAAAACTTGAACGCGGTTTACGGCGGGCTCTCGAAAAACGGCCAGTTTCTCAAATGACTATAGAAAACATTCTCAATGAAATAGAAGATGAAGCAGCGGTACAAAGTAAAGGAAATAATGAAATTTCAAGCACCAGTCTGGGAGAACTGGTGCTGTCAAGGCTCTATGCTATCGATATGGTCGCATATGTTCGGTTCGCAAGTGTGTATCGAAAATTTGAAACATTGTCTGAATTTGTAGAAACAATTCATGAGATTGAAAACTCAATCAAACAAGGAACTAAATCATAAAAAGGAATGTTTATGAGTGAAAGTATTTTTCCTGAATGGAAGACATTATTTGAAAATGAATTTAAACCGCAGCGTTATGTGGCAAAACGTAATGGAGCTGTTGAGCCCTATAATCGTGAAAGAATTTATAAAGCAATAGAAAAAGCATTTCTCGCTGTCCATAATACAGCAGAACCTGATCATATTAATGCAATTACTGATTTAGTCGAAAAAAAGTTAACAACACTTCTTGCGGGAAGGCATCCGAATTCAATACCGGCAGTAGAAGAGATCCAGGATTTGGTTGAGGAAGCCTTAATTGAATGTAAAGAAGTGCACGTAGCACGCGCATATATTTTGTACCGTGCGCGGCATCAAGCTATCCGAGATGCACAAAACCTCATGGTAGATATCAACGCAACCATGGATGGTTATCTCGGACAAATGGATTGGCGCGTTAAAGAAAACGCCAATGTAAACTACAGCCTTGGAGGACTTATCCTCCATAATTCCGGCACTATTACGGCGAATTATTGGTTAAAAAATATTTATCCAGAAGAAATAGCAGAAGCCCATCGGAATGCCGATTTCCATATCCACGATTTATCGATGTTTTCCGGATACTGTGCAGGCTGGTCATTGCGGCAGCTCATTCAGGAGGGGCTTGGCGGTGTTCCCGATAAAATTACAAGCGCGCCTTCAAAGCATCTTTCGACGCTTGTTCAGCAAATGGTCAATTTTTTGGGAATACTCCAGAATGAGTGGGCGGGTGCTCAGGCTTTTAGCAGTTTTGATACTTACCTTGCACCATTCGTTAAGGCCGATAACCTTTCTTATAAAGAAGTTAAGCAGTGTTTACAAAGCTTTATGTTTGGTGTCAACACACCAAGCCGGTGGGGAAGTCAGGCTCCATTTACAAATATTACGCTCGATTGGACTTGCCCGGAGGATATGGCCGAAAAACCGGCAATTATTGGCGGCAAAGAACAGAACTTTACATATGGCGACTGCCAAAAAGAAATGGATACCATTAACCGTGTTTTTATAGAGCTCATGCTGGAAGGCGATGCAGAAGGCAGGGGTTTCCAATATCCAATACCCACGTATAACATAACCGAAGATTTTTCCTGGGATTCTGAAAATGCTAAGCTGCTCTTTGAAATGACAGGGAAGTATGGCACACCATATTTTCAGAATTTCATTAACTCAGATTTAAATCCGGGAGATGTTCGCTCCATGTGCTGCCGCCTCCAGCTCGATAAACGTGAACTTAGAAAACGCGGCGGCGGTCTTTTTGGTTCAGACGAACTTACTGGTTCAATAGGAGTTGTAACACTTAATCTCCCGCGCATTGGCTACTTATCCAAAAATAAGGCAGAGTTTTTTGAAAGGCTTGACCGTTTAACAGACCTTGCAGCCCGCAGCCTTGTAATTAAACGAAAGGTATGTACACGATTAATGGAGTCAGGACTTTTCCCCTATACCAAACGGTACCTTAAAAGCTTTGATAATCATTTTTCAACCATCGGTATAGTGGGTATGAATGAGTGCTGCCTTAATTTTCTGAATAGAAGCATAGCAGATCCTGAAGGCAAAAGTTTTGCACTTGAAGTACTTGAACATCTCCGCAATCGTCTTCAGGATTATCAAGAGGCAACGGGCGATTTATTTAACCTTGAGGCAACACCTGCAGAAAGCACTTCGTATCGGCTTGCTAAGCATGATAAAAAACATTTCCCGGAAATTATTACTGCAGGGCTTGAAGAACCATACTATACAAACTCAACACAACTTCCTGCGGATTATACGACAGATCTTTTTGCTGCGCTTGATCATCAGGAGGCGTTGCAGTCAAAATACACGGGTGGTACGGTTTTCCATATTTTCCTTGGAGAAGCGGTAACAGATTGGCAGGCGCTTCGAAACCTTGTACGCAAAGTAGCGAGCAATTATCGGATACCGTATTTTACAATTTCTCCGACGTTCTCTGTATGTCCAATACATGGATATATATCCGGTGAACATTTTACCTGTCCAAAATGTAAGGCAGAAAAACAAGCAAAATTACTCAATGAAATTCGTGCAATAGAAGAGCAATTAGCAGAAATTCAATAAACTAAAAAATCCTGGGAGGGGAATTATGACTTTTACTGTTAAAGAGGAAACTAATGTGAAAAAACATGAACTTGAACAAAAGTTAGCAGCATTAAAAAAGATGCTTGATACTGTAGAAGGATCTCAAACCGAAGTCTACAGCCGTATTGTAGGGTATTACCGCTCAGTGAAAAATTGGAATGCCGGAAAACGGCATGAGTATACCAGGCGAAAAATGTATAACCTCTCAGCGGAGAATACGGTAAAAGCAATTTGGTCCGGAAATACATCAGTGCAGGCACGAACAGAAGTCAGTCCCCAGAACAAACAGGAAGATCTTTTTGCTCGTGATGATACAGCACGAGGGAGCGATATAGTAAAATATATGCTCTTTGTGAAACCCAATTGTCCAAACTGCCCGCCAGTAAAAAATTATTTAGCTGCTTTATCTCTTGAAGCTACTATTATCGATGTCAGTACCGATGAAGGGCTTGAACTTGCACTGCAGCATAATGTTCAAGCTACACCAACGGTTGTTTTTTATTCCAAAACAGGTATAGAAGCAGGCAGAGCTTGCACTAAAAAAGAGGCTGAACGATATCTCAATAGCCTCGTATGATACCAAATTCTACTGCAGGCTTTTTACCGCTTTCGCTCAATGACTATCCTGGTCATGTGTCTGCGGTAATATTTTTTTCGGGCTGCAATTTTTTTTGTCCGTACTGTCATAACCCTGAGCTTGCACAGGGCAGAGTGCTGGATGAATTTTGGCCTCTGGAAGAAATTTTGCGCTATATCGCTAGTCATAAAAAAAACCTTGATGGTGTTGTGCTCACCGGTGGTGAGCCGACACTAATCAAAGGACTTGATCTCTTGATTGATGAGCTTCATAGTCTGGGACTCCATGTAAAACTTGATACAAATGGCAGTAATCCGCATATGCTCGAAAACTTGTCAAGCATTGATTTTTTTGCGCTCGATATTAAAACAGAAAGCAGTGCTTATAAAAAAATAACAAATATTCCAGATTGTTTTACAGCTGTAGAGGGGAGTTTGTCGTTTATTCGATCAAGCGGAAAACCATATGAAATTCGAGTAACCTGTGCGCCTGAATTTGTTACTCTTGAAAATTTCGAAACAATTCTTTCGCTTCTTAATCCTGGTGAAACCCTGAGACTCCAGCAGTATCGAAATGATATAACGCTTAATCCTTTGTGGGCTTTGCAAAACCCGCCATATCCTGAGTCTATGCTGCGAAAGTTTTATATGCTTGCAAAAGATCACGGATTGCAAGTTTCTCTTCGATAGATTGCAATAAAAGAACTGCCCGACCAAAGGCGGGCAGTTCTTTAAGTTTATCATGTGTTGCAATAATTCTTTTATTCTTCTTCTTCTTTTTCGGCTTCTCGGAATGCTTCAGCAGCTTTAATGACTTCCTCGGCAATTTTGCCAGTTATCGGAGCATAATGGTCAAATTCTACTTCAAACGCACCGGTGCCGCTCGTCATCGATCTGAGTTCAATCGAATAGCGAAGCAGTTCTGCCTGCGGAACTTGGGCTTTAATTTCGATGATTCCGCCTCCAATGGGCTGCTGTCCGGAAATTCGCCCGCGTCGTCCTGAAAGGTCAGACATAACATCACCAAGATATTTTTCTTCTACAAATACTGTAAGATTCATTATTGGTTCAAGCAGTACTGGCGATGCATTTTTGGTTGCTTCACGGAAAGCGCCTCGAGCTGCAATCTTAAATGCCATTTCTGATGAATCTACCGGATGTTCTTTGCCATCAAGCAGGTTGGTTTTGACATCGACTACAGGGTAACCTGCAACAACACCGCGTTCCATTGCCTGGTGTATACCTTTTTCGATACCAGGTACAAAGTTTTTAGAAATTGCTCCACCGAACACTTTATTTTCAAACGCATAGTATTGTCCACGTTCAAGCGGTTCAACTTCGAGCACTACTTTACCGTACTGGCCATGACCGCCAGTTTGTTTTTTGTGGGTATACTCACCGCCGGCTTTTTTAGTAATAGTTTCTCGGTATGCAACACGAGGCAAGCGGGTTTGAATATCCATTTTTTGTATATGCTTGACCTTGTCTAGTATCATGTTTATTTGCTGTTCGCCCATGCCGGAAATAACAGTTTCTTTTGTTTCTGCGTTGTACTTGATGGTAAACGTTAAATCTTCTTCAGCAAAGCGATGCAACAATTCAGAAAGCTTATCTTCATCTTTTTTTGAAGCAGCACTGATAGCGACAGCGTGAACTGGCTGAGGCAGCTTAAGCGGTAAAAACTTAAGCGGATTAGCAGGATCGCTGATTGAGTAGTTTGTTTTAAGAATTTGGCTCTTAGCAAGTATTCCTATATCACCTGCTGCAAGTGAAGGCACTTCTTCCAGTTTTTTGCCTTGCAAAATGAAAAGTTTATTGGCTTTTTCTTTCTTTCCTTCATCCACAACAAGGTATTCTGTTTCAGGTGTCAATGTGCCTTGAAATACTTTTACAAATGAGAGTTTTCCTGAGAATTGATCTATCTGTGTTTTAACGATAAATCCAGCAAAAGGAGCATCGGGATTTACTTTAACTTCTGCTTCGGAATTATCATTCTTGAGAGCTTTTTCTGGGATGCAGTGCAATGGAGATGGAGCAATTGCTTCAATAAAAAGAATTAATGGGAGCACTCCTGAATTCTTAACAGCACTGCCAGCAAACGCTGGAACGGTGCGGTTTTCTGCAAATGCTTCGCAGAGTCCCTTGAGTATTTCTTCCTGAGAGAGTACGCCTTCGCTCAAATATTTTTCCATAAGTTCGTCATCGCCATCTGCAGCGGCTTCAGAGAGGGCGGCACGAGCTGCTTCTACTTTGTCTTTATACTCTACGGGTATGTCCTGTGCTGTTTCTTTTTTATCATGTCCAGCTGGAACAAAGTATGCTTTTTGATTGAGAACATCGATTACACCTTTATAATTTGGACCTTCACCCATTGGTATTGTTATTGCTACTGGGGTAACCTTGAATTTTTCATGGACATCATCAACAGCATGCTCAAATGATGCGCGTTCTTCATCAAGCTTATTGACAAATATAAAACGGGGTTTGTTACGATCTTGCAATTGCCTCCACACTTTTATCGATTCAATTTGCACACCGCTTTTGCCGTCAATAAGCAATGCAACGGTTTCACATGCGCGTAGACCAACGACCATGTCACCCACAAAATCAGATGAACCTGGAGTATCGATAATATTTATTTTGGTGTCATTTTGAACAATATGCGTTAATGATGCATGAATAGATATCTTTTTTTCAATTTCTTCATCAGTGTAATCACTGACAGTTCTTCCTGAATCCACAAGTTCTGGTTTAGCGATTGCACCGCCAGTAAATAAAAGATGTTCGACAAGCGTTGTTTTTCCGGTACCTCCATGACCGGTAATAGCAATATTTCTAATTTTCTCTGTACTAAAAATCATATAGTACTCCTTAAGGAAGTGGTAATAATGTGCCTTACAAGGCTTTCTGTGTACTAAGCCTCCAGAAAAAGCTCGTGAGACTCAATAACTACTAGAATAAAGTCATACAGTGAAACCTGTCAAGGAAAAGTTTT
>CAZVTR010000015.1:0-48424 GCA_964630305.1 uncultured Treponemataceae bacterium
CTATATCAGTTTTATTGATATGTGGTAAATCTTGCGAAACAGGCTGTAGTGCTGTAAATTCTTTTTTACAAGCGACACACATGCATATACAGCAGGTAACCAGTAAAAATATCCGTTTCATAGTAACCTCAATGCTAAGAATCTGTATTCAGTATAGTTTACATTAACTATGTATGCAACCTTCTCAAATTAGCATCACTATATAAATATAAGTGTTATGTTTCATGTTATTAACACCATTGACATTATCATCCTTTTCTTGTATACATGGAATAATTTTTATAAATTTTGGACGAAATAGCAACTACTGTTTTTTATCCTACCACCATCATTGATAGTTCTTTTTGTTCAAATGCACACACTTTTTATATGGAGGAGACTCAATGAAAAAAAGGCTTTTAGTTGTAGTATGTCTATTAACAGCTACAATATCATTGTTTGCACAGATCAGGCAATATATTCCTATTGTAAAACCTGTAATGCATGAAAAAACTAGAAACTTTTTGCTTGACTTTGGCAATGAATTTATCAGAGCTGGTGAAAAAGATATTGGAAATTACTTTAAAGCCTGGGCAGAAGGCGGTTTTGGTTCTGGATTTTTATATGTAGATCCTGAAACTGGTGATAATTATGTAATCACAAACCGACATGTAGTTTCGTATGGCATGACAGTTACTCTGCAGTTTGAGCAAGAAGATGGAAGTATGCTCACGTTTGAAAATTGCCCGGTAACTGCAATCTCAGAAAAATTGGATGTTGCACTCATTGCATTACCTGAATCAAGCAGGAAAAAATTTGCCAATGGACTCACCATTCTTACATCTGCACCTGCTGATGGCGATGAAATTTGGACTGCTGGATACCCAGGTCTCCTTTCCAAGCCTTCCTGGCAGTTAGCAAAGGGCACAGTTTCAAACAATCGGGCTAAAGTAGAAGAACTTGCAGACCCTGCACTATTTAAACTCTATCAGCATACTGCGCCTATTGATGGAGGCAGTTCTGGCGGCCCGCTCCTCGTTAAAGATGCCAAACTCCCCGGCGGTTATGGTATTATTGGTATGAACACCTGGAAAATTCTTGACAGGCAGGATACTAATTTTGCGATTCCTTCCCAATACATCCTTGATTTTATTAAGGAATATAAAGCTTCGCTCTCAGCAGACAAACAGCAGAGCTTCCGTGACAGGCTTGATGATTTTGTCCTTGCCGCCAGAGGTGACTCATTTATTAAATTAGCAAAGTTTGTTTCCTACGAATTCGTTGCTAATTATGGTGCACAGCTTCTCGATGTTGCTTACCAGCGCATGAACCGCACTCAGCAAGACTTTCTTATGAAAGCGTTCATTCTGGAACCAGTAGAAGGCATGCGTCTTGCAATAGCCTATCTTATCTACATACAGCTCAATGCTTCGAAAGTAGTAAATGCTGATTTTGAAACCATGACGTTTGCCGAAAAAGAGAGTGTTATTGCTATTGCACAGGAAAAAACAAAAACACCTTCACGCTGGGTACTGGAACAGGGTCAGTGGCGTATAACAAGTTTTGAAAGCGTTGAAAAGCTTAAATTTGATAAAAACTATAATGTTATAGCTCCTATGTTCTCTTTAAATTTTGGCATTGGAGCAGCACAAACTGATGGCTATTGGTATGCAGAGCTTAATTTTTTCCCTAGCACTTTTTTCTATGGCTTAACGTTTGGCATGTATACTATAACAAGAACTTTAACCATTACAAAAACCATTTCTACATATCCATACTACGAAACAATAACAGAATCCGTGGAACTCCCCTTATTAGTGTTCGGGGAAAACTTCGGACTGCAGCTTCCTATCAAGCTTGGAGGAATTTCTCTGATTCCCTTTGCTGGTGCAGGAATGGCTTTTATTAAATCTAGTAATAGCTCATACGATATTTTTAATATGGGTTATACATATTTTTATGGCGGAGAATTGTATCTGCCTTCAATCAGCATGGGACTTGGACTCCAGATGCGCGGTGTTGGTACGTTAATGTCAGTGGCTTCGGAAATAAATATTGATGTTCCACCCATGCTTACACTCTATGCAAAAATCGGTTTATAACCGGTAACTTGTTTTAGCTTTCTGAAACAAGGAGGCTGTACTGAGAAACACGGTACAGCCTCTTTTTTTCATTACTGGAATTTTGACTGTTGTACCGCTCATTTTTATGATTTTCATCGCATTTTTTATACTTTTGCATGAAAATACTTGCCGATTTCGCATTTTTTTTGTATCTTTCGTATGCAAACGCTTCGTTTGCACTAATAGTGGCATTTAGAACCGCCTGTCGCTCTAACATGGTTAGGACTGTTACTGCATTACAGTCATTCTTTAACCTGCTGCGTGCTATGAGCAGAAACCATAGATAAGCGGCAGATGTAACTGTGTTACAGCTAGGCGGCATTTCAGTAAACCTTAAGAAAGGGAGATGTAAAGCTATGGCAAAACAGCTCATGTTCAGTGAAGAAGCCCGCAAAAAGCTGCTCTCAGGTGTTGAGCAGATTTCAAGGGCAGTAAAAGTAACCCTTGGCCCCAAAGGCCGCAATGTGCTCCTCGATAAAAAATTTGGAGCACCGACTGTCACCAAAGACGGTGTATCAGTAGCAAAAGAAGTTGAACTTGAAGATCCGTATGAAAACATGGGTGCTCAGCTTCTTAAAGAAGTTGCCACCAAAACCAACGATGTTGCTGGTGACGGTACTACCACCGCAACAGTTCTTGCCTACAGCATGGTTAAAGAAGGCATTAAAGCTGTCGCTGCCGGCATCGATCCCATGGCTATTAAGCGCGGTATCGATAAAGCAGTAGAACTCTCAGTTGCAGAAATCCGCAAACTTGCAAAAGAAGTTAAAGAAAAAGATGAAATTGCTCATGTTGCAGCAGTTTCTGCTAACAATGACATGGAAATTGGCAAGCAAATTGCCGATGCTATGGAAAAAGTCGGTAAAGATGGTGTTATCACTGTAGAAGAAGCTAAAACTATGGAGACCACCATCGAATATGTTGAAGGTATGCAGTTTGACCGCGGTTATCTCTCACCCTACTTTGTTACCAACCGCGAAAACATGACTACAGTTTTTGAAAACCCCTACATTCTCATCCACGATAAGAAAATTTCTTCAATGAAAGACCTGCTCCCAATCCTGGAAAAAGTTGTGCAAGCAGGAAAACCGCTTGTTATTATCGCAGAAGATGTAGACGGTGAAGCACTTGCAACCCTCATCGTGAACCATATCCGCGGCACCATTCAGGTTTGTGCAGTCAAAGCTCCTGGTTTTGGCGATCGCCGCAAGGCAATGCTCGAAGACATTGCTATCCTCACTGGCGGTGAAGTTATCAGCGATGAATTGGGCATGAAACTTGAAAACACCGAGATTGTTCAGCTTGGTCAGGCAAAAACTGTTAAGATTGATAAAGATAACACAACCATTATCAATGGTGCCGGTAAACAAAAAGATATTGATGATCGCAAAGCTCAAATTAAGGCTCAGATTGAAGAAACCACAAGCGACTATGACCGCGAAAAACTTCAGGAGCGCCTCGCAAAACTCGCTGGCGGCGTAGCAGTTATCAATGTTGGCGCTGCAACTGAAGTTGAAATGAAAGAGAAAAAACACAGAGTGGAAGATGCACTCTCTGCTACCCGCGCTGCAATTGAAGAAGGTATTGTGCCTGGCGGCGGTATGGCACTTATCAACAGTGCACTCGCACTCAATAGCGTTAACACAAAAGATTTGGATGAAGGTGAACGCGTAGGCTTTAACATTGTAAAGCGCGCTCTTGAAGAACCAATCCGCCAGATTGCAGAGAATGCAGGTGTAGATGGTTCAATTGTTGCAGATAAAGCTAAGAGCAGCAAGGGTATCGGTTTTGATGCTGCTAAGAACGAATGGGTTGATATGATGAAAGTTGGTATCATCGATCCTGCTAAGGTCACCCGATCAGCACTCCAGAATGCTGCAAGCGTTGCAAGCTTGCTCCTCACCACTGAGTGTGCAATTACCGATCTACCTGAAAAGGAAAAACCAATGCCAGCCGGAGGCGGTATGGGTCCTGGCGGCATGGGCATGGATTACTAAGAAAGTAATCTATAAACCTGCAAATTGTGCATGGGAAAGGCGGCAGCAAAGCCGCCTTTTATTATAATGTTCAGGATGAATCATGGAACTCTATAAACTTAATCTTCATAAACCATTGGAATATTCAATAGCAGCTGATCTCACCTCTCCTATATGGGATAGTGTCGCTAAGCTTGTGAAAAACTTGTCAGAAGGTACGGAATGCCTTGCAGAAATTAATGAAACAGCAGTTCTAACTGCCGATGAACAAGGCCCGCATGCTGTTATGCCCTTGCCTGAACCGCTCCGGTTTGGTACTAGTAGTCTACCTGTGCATAAACAAAATGCACCAATGCTGAAACTCGATCAAGGCACATACTTGTTTACTCAGCACCGCTGGGATGGCCTCAATTCGATGTATGAAACACTCGACTGGTTTATCCGTGAATCATGGTGGCAGAGAGAAGAGGCACACGGACCCTTCTATGTGCGATGGGTACGCGAAGATAATAAAACGGCCATTCAAATTCTGAGAAAACAGAAATAATTTATCATTTTAAAAGATCTATAAACCGCTCGTACATCTCTGGTAAATAATTTTACCTTTACACTAATATTGCATGACCGCAATCTCCACAATTCATATAATTGCTATTATCTATTATTGCAAGCCTGCGACCGACATGTTTAATATAATTGCCTCTATATAGTCATTTTATTATATTATAACTATAAGCACTTTATGTAAGGAGGTACTTATGAAACCAAATATGGGTGTTATAGACAGAGTTATTCGTGCAATTTTAGCTGTTGTTATTATTGTTCTGTATTTCACTGGCCAAATTACTGGCACTGCAGCCATTATTCTTGGCATACTTGCAATAGTTTTTATTATCACCAGTATAACAGCATTTTGCCCATTGTATATTCCTTTTAAAATTTCCACACGAAAAAAGGAATAAAATCGTATAGCATCATCCTAAAAAAGCAAGTACAGTTTAATTTATACTGCACTTGCTTTTTACACGCTTATTTCCAATAGCTTTTTGTAAAAATAACGAGTACTGTATAAATCTCGAGTCTTCCGAGAAGCATTATAAATGATAGCCATACTTTTATATAATCAGGAAAAAATGCGTAATTGAATACCGGTCCAACGAGCGCAAAACCTGGCCCAATATTTCCAAGCGTTGCAAGCGTAGCGGTTAACGATGTCATGATATCATATCCGCCAGTTGAAACTACAAAAGTAGAAACAATCATGCTCATGAGATATAAAAATACCATTGCAGCAATATCATAAACTACATTTTTTTTGAGGTACTTTCCATCAAGAAAAATACCATGAATTCCTCGCGGCTGAATTAAATACCGCATTTCCGTAAATCCCATTTTTACCAGGGTGACAATTCGCCCAACCTTTATCCCGCCGCCAGTGGAGCCTGAACATCCGCCAATAAACATCAAAATAAAAAGTACAGTTTGAGCGAGTGCTGGCCATGCAAGATAGTCAGCTGTTACAAAACCTGTTGTGGTAAGTATTGATGCCGCCTGAAATGAAGCATATCTCCATGCTGTCTCAAAGTTTGTGTATTGTCCTTCACGTAAAAGATTTACTGCAATAAGTATTGATGCTGTTACAAATATCAGCAGATAAACTTTAGCTTCTGTATCTTTAAAAAATGACCTAAGGTCACCCTTAAGCACCTTCCAATAGAGTGAAAAATTTAATCCTGCAAACAGCATAAAAATTGTTATTACAATATCAATATATGCTGAATTGTATGCGCCTACACTTAAATTTTTGGTAGAAAAACCGCCTGTTGCCATTGTTGCAAATGCATGTGTGACAGCATCGATAAGAGACATACCGCCTAAAGCCAGAAGTAATATTTCTATTACAGTAAGTCCTAAATAAATTAGCCAGAGAATTTTTGCGGTTTCTGAAATTCGCGGGGTAAATTTATCCACCTGAGGCCCCGGAGCCTCAGCCTCTATTAGTGTCCTTCCGCCAATACCGAGAAGCGGCAATATTGCAACCGTTAACACTACTATACCCATTCCGCCAAGCCAATGGGTTACTGCTCGCCATAAGAGAATACACTTAGGAAGCACTTCTATATCAGTAAGAATTGTAGCTCCCGTTGTTGTAAACCCCGACATGGTTTCAAAAAAAGCATCAATAAAAGAAGGAATAGCTCCGGAAAACACAAATGGGAGCGAGCCCAGAAGGGCTGAAAAAACCCACGCAAGCGTAACAAAAAGATATCCCATGCGCTGAGAGAGCACAGCTTTCTCATTTTGTTTTTTTGTTGCTAAGAGTACAATTAGCATTAAGATTCCCAGTATACAGGGAATTAAAAACGATTTAACTGCGCATGTTGTTTCACCGAGCAATATGCCAATAGCAAACACTGCCATCATACATGCTGATACTATCAATAGTAGCCCAAACAAAGCGCGAATCAAATACTTAAATTCCAACGCTTCCTCCAAATACTGCTTCTAATTTTGTAATTGCATTTTTTCTTACAACAAGTGCTACTGTATCACCTTCATTCAGTGTTGTGTCTCCTGTTGGCACAGTTACCGTTTGCTTATTAATGACAAATGCAACTAATGTTCCTCTTGGCAAGGACAACTCTTTTAAGTTTTTCCCGATTGCATGAGAAGTGTTATCTAATGTTAACTCAACAATTTCTGCGTCTGATTCATAAAAACTATGAATTGTTTTTATGTGGCCTCGCCGTATTAAAGTAAGAATAGACGCTGCAGCTGCATTTTTAACACTGATTAGTGCATCGACATTGAGTTCCCCAGCCAGATTGAGATAACGGTCATTCAAAGTAATTGCAATTGCCTTTTTCGCGCCCAGGGATTTAACAAGCTGGGCAGTAAGAATATTGAATGTTTGAGATTCGGTAGCCGTAATTACCAGATCGGCTTTTTGTATCTGCATTTCTTCAAGAAAATCTTCCTCGGAGCAATCACCATAAGCAGCATCCACTTCCGGGAATTTTTTTACAATAGCTTTTCCTGCATCTCTCGAAGCATCTAGTACCTGAATTGTTATTTTCTTTTTAAATCCAGCTCTAATTTTTTCATAAATTGATGCTGACTTTTCATTACTCAGTAAGTTTTCAATCATACGCTCAGTTACAGGAGTTGCTCCAATTATCACGATCCGCCTGCTTTTTTGTTTAAGTGCTTCCACTGGTCCAAGCACATCATCGAGCACAAGAGGAGTTCCCAGTACATACAGCATATCTTCTTCCGTAATTGTATACGATCCAGAAGGTATTTCAAAATCTCCACTATTCACAACAGCTGCAATGAGAAAATCTTTCCCCGTATGCATTTTTATTTCCTGCAATGTTTTTCCACAGAAGCCAGGATATTCTTGCGCTTTGATGAGCCTGAGCTGCAGCTGCCCTTCATGGAGCGGTATGACAGATTCAGCAAATCCTTCTTCAATGATCCGTATAATTTCTGCTGCTGTTTCTTTTGCCGGATTAATTATAATATCGAGTCCGAGAGCTTCTTTTTGAGCTTTATTGAGGGTTGTATAAAAAGGATTTTTAACTCGTGCTACAGTCCGTATCTCAGAATGCTCTGCAGAAACAAGTCCGCAGGAAACTATGTTGCTCTCATCAGATCCTGTAAGTGCAAGAAACCAGTCTGTTTTGGCAATTCCTGCTTTTCTTAGCACTTCTGCACTCGTTCCATCGTCATTTATGACAAGGCAGTCAAGACTATTTGAGGCAATTCGAGCAATTTCAGTATCCTTCTCTATAAGGACAACGTCGCGGTTTTCTTCGATAAACTCTTGAGCAATATGTGTGCCAATTTTACCTGCACCAACGATAATAATTTTCATACTATTACTTTAGCATATAAAGACACTCTTATTCCACAAATCATAAGAAAATTTGCAATTCAGTATCTGATAAAAAAAGCTGCCCACATCCAACTGGACAGCTTTTTATAAAACCATCTAAATATATTTGTTATTTATGCAATTAAAACGATTTAAATTTAGTTGTATATCCCTTTTTAATAGAAACGAGTTCACCCTTAAGCTTTTCTTTAGAGCCGCTCTTGGTCCATTCAAATTTAACCAAACCGCCTGTTGCTTTCGTATCTATCCACCATACATAGTTATAGGTTGCCTTTTCTTCCTCATCATAGATGGACCATTCAACTCTCGTACATGCCCAGGTACCGCTTGTAATTTTAATTGTTTCTTTTGTTGTTTTTGCTTTTGTTGATTTATAAAAATCATCCATCGTTTTATATTCAGCACTTTCTGCCTTGGGAGGCGGTGTTGTTTCTTTTTTAGGATCAGCATTTTTTGAAGGAGGATCAAATTTTGCTTCCTCCACTCGTTTTACATCTTCATTATAGTATCTCATGCGGATAGGATTTAATTCCTTATCAAACAAAACTTCAAATTCAAATGATTGTTCTTCATCCCTCCATGCAAGATACCACCAGCTGTCTCCATTTGGAAGTTTTTTAAGCAATGCGCGTTCTGCTTCTACAAACGACACTTTGCCGTCTTCATCTGTAGATTCCAGCCGCCAGATTGTTCCCTGTGTTTCTTCTAGGTCATAGTAAGCTGCATTGAACCCGCCGATAAAGAATATCTGCGTGTACACCATAGTAAACATCATTTTACGGGTCATCTGTGAAATTCCCACTGCAGAAGCAACCTCTGCATTGGCGCGCTTTTCCAGAGCATCAGCTATAGGGTTTCCTATGCCCGGGATTGAAAAACAAGAACCTAGCAGTGAAATGACTGCAACCAGCGTTAAAACTGAAAAAACTTTTTTCCATTTACCCATATGTTTCTCCTTAAAAAAAATGTGCATCTATTCGATGCACTAAAACTTCTTTCAATTGCAGTGAATAGATAGTATTATTTTTTAAGTATATACCCATTTACATAAAAAAACTATAGAAATTTACAAATTAAAAAACTTTTAAAAAAAGAGAAGCAGCTCTATACTAATGAACAGAGACTTTATACTTTTCAACATAGTAAGTTTACAAATAATGTTAACAGTGAGGTGGACCATGGCCATTAAACCATCAGTTAAAGATATTATTCGGTATCATTTTGATAATATTATGGCTAAAGGGACGGGTGCGCTCATAGCGGCGCTGGGTGTCCTCTCTTTATTGCTCATTACGGCGGGAGCGCTCATTGTAGCCATTGGCGGAACAATGCTTGCTCCGCTTTCAGACGGCGAACCTCAAACAATATCATTTTTTGAAGCATTCTGGATGAGTCTCATGCGGACGCTCGATGCTGGAACAATGGGCGGAGATGAGGGCTGGGGATTTCGCATTATTATGCTGGGAATTACGATTGGAGGGATTTTCATTGTAAGCACGCTCATTGGTATTCTTGCTTCCGGCCTTGAATCCAAGCTTGAGGAACTTCGCAAAGGCAGATCTAAACTATTAGAGCAAGGTCATACACTGATACTTGGCTGGTCCCCGCAAGTATTTACAATTGTACAGGAATTGGTATATGCAAATGCAAATCAAAAGAAAGCTGTCATTGCGATCCTGGCAGAAAAAGACAAGGTTGAAATGGAAGATGAACTCAAAACGCGAATAACAAAAAAAGACCGCACCAAAATTCTCTGCAGGACAGGATCTCCAATGGATATTGCAGAACTCGAAATTGCAAATCCTCACACAACTAAATCAATTATTATCCTTCCTCCCGAAGACACCGATCCAGATACATCAGTCATAAAAACTGTCCTTGCTATCACTAACAACCCGGAACGACGCAGAGAACCATATCACATTGTTACCCATATTCAAAAGCAGGAAACTCAGGAGATCCTGAGAATGCTCGGAAAACATGATTGTGTTCAGGCCGTAGTTTCTGGAGACCTCATCGCTCGATTCACAGCACAAACAACACGTCAGGTTGGGCTTTCCAGTGTCTATTCAGAGCTTTTTGATTTTGAAGGCGATGAAATCTATATGCAAAACGAACCGCTGCTATCGGGCAAAACATACCGGGATGCAGTACTAGCGTATGACTCTTCATGCGTAATTGGCATACAAAAAGACAATGGATCAATTATGCTCAACCCGCCGGCACACACAGTAATTGAATCACATGACCGCATCATTGCAATATCAGAAGATGATGACACCATTATTCTTGCTAAAGATAAATATTCTATTGATGAAAAAGCACTCAATGCCACAAATATAACAATTCGCCATAAACCTGAAAGTTTTCTCCTCTTAGGCTGGAATAGCTGCACCGATACAATAATACGAGAGCTCGATAATTATGTTAGCGAGGGATCAACAATGCTGGTTTTAGCCGATCCTTCCTTTTGCGCACGTCCTGAAACATTTTCTAAAACAGTAATAAATCTTTCACATGAACTGCACCGATTGACACTTACCTATAAAGAAGCAGATACCTGTGACAGGAAACTCCTTGATTCTATCCATGCCGATTCATACGACCATGTAATTGTATTAGGATATGACGGCATTGATATTAATCATGCCGATTCTAAAACGCTCGTAACCTTGCTCCATCTTCGAGATATCGCAGAACACGATGATACGCCATTTTCAATTATCAGTGAAATGTTCGATGTCAGAAACCGCGAGCTCGCTTCCATAACTGGTGTCGATGATTTTGTCGTCAGCAATCATCTCATCAGTCTGCTTATGGCACAGCTCTCAGAAAATAAAGATTTGCTCGGTATATACAGCGATCTCTTTGATGCAGAAGGCAATGAGGTATATCTTAAACCCATAACTAACTACATTGATATTTCCAGAGAGGTTAATTTTTATACATGCGTGGAAGCTGCATTAAGAAAAGGTGAAACGGCTATCGGCTATAGACTTGCGAGCCAGGCACATAATCCAGCACAAGCCTATGGGGTAATAACCAACCCTCTCAAACATGAATATATTAAGTTTTCAGAGCATGATAAGCTCATAGTCATTGCAGAAGAAGAGTAGCTCTAAAACCATGCTTAGAGTATATCAATTTAGTAAGTATCAATAGTTTGATAATATACATTGATTTTATAGCTTTTTCATGCTATACAGGGGTGTGACCGCACAAAAACTTTTTGGACCTTTTTCATATTACCGCACAACTTTAAAAATAGCTGCTCCAGTAATGCTGCAGCAGCTCATTATGAGTCTCGTTTCCCTGATTGATAACTTCATGGTTGCCGGTCTTGGCGATGCCAAAATGGGCGCTGTCAATGTGGTCAATGCTGTTAATTTTATTTACTATATTGCACTATTCACCCTGGGCAATGCT
Organism: uncultured Treponemataceae bacterium; assembly: GCA_964630305.1. Classification (GTDB taxonomy): domain Bacteria; phylum Spirochaetota; class Spirochaetia; order Treponematales; family UBA12059; genus JAKPPT01. Next base: position 11,403 of record CAZVTR010000015.1, read on the forward strand.
GGCGGCATATTTCTGGCTCAATACTATGGTGCAAAAAATAACACCGGGATGCAGCAAGCGTATCGATTCAAAGTGCTGGCCGGTATTATCATTTCAATTGTATATGGTTTATTGCTGCTTTTGATCCCGGAAAAGCTAATTGCCCTCATGACAATGAATAATGCTGCTCAAGCTGCAATTATTGAGTATGGTGCACACTACATGCGCCTCATGGCTATTACACTGATACCAATGGCAATAGCATCGGCTATAGGATCATCATATAGAGAAATTGGACAGACGGCGGTTCCATTGGTAATTTCTATTATCGCAACTGTTATAAACACAATCGGTAACTGGATCCTCATCTACGGCAATCTTGGAGCTCCTCGGCTAGAAATAACTGGTGCTGCATATGCTACTATACTGGCGCGCGTCGTTGAGATGCTTGCTTTTCTTATATATGCGCGGCAGAAGCAAACCGCATTTTTTGTACCGTTTGCGAATATTTTTGCAATTGAAAAAAGTCTGATACTGCGCATCCTCAAACGTTCATGGATGATGCTGCTCACGGAAACAAGCTGGTCTATTTCTGAAACTGTTATAACAGCATTGTATAATACTCGCGGCGGTGCAGAAGTTGTCGCTGGAATGGCGGCAGGCTGGACCATGGCCAATGTTTTCTTTTTAATTTTTAGCGGTATCCAAACTGCGACAGCCGTATCGATTGGAACCACACTTGGCGCAGGCCAGCTCGAAGAAGCGCGGAGACGTTCGGTATGGATACGAAGCGGGGCTGTGGTCTTTGGTTTTTTTATAGGTCTCACAGCTGTACTTGCTACTGCTATTATTCCGCTCGTATTTGCAAACCTGACACCTCAAGCCCAGCGTATCACTGCGGAACTTCTCTTTGTGGTCGCCTGTTACATACCGCTCTGGTCGCTGTTATCATCACAGTTTTCAATATCGCGTGCCGGAGGAGATGCTGCGCTTGGGCTTTACGTAGATTTTACAGTAAGTCTGTTTCTCTTTATACCTGCAGCATGGGCGCTTACCATGTATACCACTGTAGGACCTGTGCTTATATTTGCACTTTCTAAACTCACCGATATTTTTAAAGTAAGCATTGCTCATTGGTATCTAAAAAAAGAACGATGGGTGAAAAACCTCACGGTTCATTCTACCGAATAGTACTCTCTTTTTAATTAGGGCCGACTATAAAAATTACAGCACTTTTGTTTTGCTTTTTATTCATTGTGTATTACTTTTATCATAGCACGTATAAATAGCTCAAATAAGGAGGTCCTATGATTTTGTCAGCTATTATGAATCGGAGAGCAGCACGAGCACTCGCTTCTGATCCTATACCTCACGATGACATAGAAGAAATTGTGTCAGCTGGTACATTGGCACCGTCCTGCTACAACAATCAACCCTGGCGAATCATTGCAGTAACTAAACCAGAAATTTTGGAACAGGTTAAAGAAGCTCTTGCGCCTGGAAATGCATGGGCAAAAAAAGCACCGCTCATACTCGTACTCGCAACACGTCCCTGTGATGATTGCAGGCTTGATGAAGGGAGAGATTATGCCCATTTTGATCTTGGGCTTTGTGCAATGAACATAATGCTTCAAGCAACTCATTTGGGCTATATCGCTCATCCGATTGCCGGCTTTACTCCTAAAAAAGTGCGCCAAAAGCTGAGCATCCCGCAGGATTATGATATTGTTACCCTCATTATTGTTGGTAAAAAAGGTAATGCTGACAATTTAGAGCCCTGGCAGCAAACAGCTGAAACTGCACCGCGGGAACGAAAACCGCTCAATGAAGTTGTTTTTTATAATACATGGAATAAGAACTAATTTTTACCTTGACCGGCAATCATTTTATAGTATGCTTTATACTATAGTTATCCACACCAGTTAGTGTGATTGATAAGGAGCAAGCATGTTTCAGCTTAAAGATATTCCTATAACGTTATTGCAGCAAGCATCCTGCAACCGAAAAGACAAACAAACTGTCGTACCAACAATACAATTGATGATAAAGTATATTGAAAGAAGCCGAAAAGAAGGAACGCTTTCTCTTGAAGAAGAAATTGAAACCTGCGAAGATCAATTTTTAAAATGCATATTAGGAATGGTGGTAGACAGCTATGATATTACTATAATTTCCGATTATGGTATTACAAAACTAATAATGTCTGGATGGAAAGGTAAAAAACTATTACATGCTTTAATAGTTTTATCTGGATGTATCTTTATTGCTGAAGGAATGCATCCCTTAATTTCGAAGAAGCTGCTTTTATCATTTCTCGGTGATGATGAAGATTTGTTCACAGGAGGTTCTAATAAAACTAAAAACAAAAAGAGATCTACAATGAAAAGTCAAATCACATATAACGAAAAGCCTCCTGAAAGAGTAAAAAACCAATTACCTGATGAACCTTTGGAATTTAACTCTGCACATGAACTGCTCAATGCAATACTGCCCAACCAGAAACCGGAAACGCAAGAAGAAACTAAAAATCCCTTTGAATCTATGCCTGCAGATTTATCGGCTGTTGCTCTGCTTCATCTGAGCGAAGAAGAACAAGAAGAGATTTGTAAATCACTTTCAATTCAAACACTGACTACGATTATTCAAAACTTATGCCAAACATACTATTTTGACATTAGACCCTATTTAGATTTGCTGCAAACTAACTTAAAGCGAACATTCCAATTTAATGAAGACAACTATAAACCTATACATGGTTCCCCATTAGCAATAAAATTGTTAAGGATTATTGACACTAAAAGCGCAGTGCAAATACTAAGGAATTTAGAAGAATGTGATAAAACAGTTTTTAAAATACTCGTTGAACACCTTATTTCATTTGAGGATCTTCTGCAGCTTGACAACACTACTCTTCAGAAATTAGTTAAAAAATTTACTAATAAATTCGCTATGGCTCTCAAGGGAGTGCATCCTTTGGTATTGGAAAGCTTTTTAGAGAAACTCCAGCCAAATACAGCTCAAATTTTTCGCTATGAATTAGAACACATGGAAGAATTATCATCAGCTGATAGAGAAGCGTTACAGAAAGATATAGTACGTACCATAATACAAAGCTGTGATATAAATGGAATCAATTTCAGCAATAGAAATAAATAATTTAATACTGCCAATGAATGCACTGCTAATATAAATAACGGCAATCTTTATCCATAAATTCCAATCATATGCAATCAGTGTGACTTTAAAAATATTTTGAGGTGTGGTATACTTCAAACTCATGGAACAGGCACATATTATCGGCATATCCGGGGGCTCCGGATCCGGCAAAACTACAATTGTTCATAAAATTTCTGAACTTGTTTCGGATTTTGTATTTATTCCGCAGGATAATTACTATAAATCCGCTGAACATATGTCAAATGAAAATATTACAGCATTCAACTTTGACCATCCGGATGCTTTTGACAATGAACTGCTTGCTCAGCATTTACTGGCACTAAAAAACATGCAAAGCATTGAAATGCCTACCTATGATTTTGTGCATCATAAACGCGCTGATAAAACAATTTATGTTAAACCAGCAAAGTTAATTATTTTTGAAGGAATAATGGTCTTTTACGACAAAACAATTCGCGATCTTATTGACCTTAAGATATTTGTTGACACTCCCGATGACATACGGTTTATCAGAAGACTTACACGTGATATCAAAGAACGCGGGCGCACAATGGAATCCGTAATTGACCAATATCTCAATGTTGTCAGACCAGGACATTATCTTTTTATCGAACCAACTAAACAATATGCTGACATCATTATACCAGAAGGCGGTGCAAACGAAAACGCTCTCAATCTGCTCGTCACTTTTATTAAACAAGTACTCGCATCCGGCGAGCATTATCATTAATTATTATTAAGTCAATTTCGCACACGTACTTGTTATGAGCGCGACCCATGAGTATACCATCTGATGACTCCGACCTTATTTCTTTTATTATTAAAAATCATACCGCCATTCCAGTATTCCAGTGCTGCAATGAGACTGTTTCCACCATCATCTGGGGTGCTATTTGCTCCTTTGTACGCTGCTAGTTCTAAAAAGGTATTAAAATCTTCACGGTATAATGCTTCCTGCCGTTTTTTATAAAATTCATTCCAGGCTTCGAGTTCCTTAAAACCTTCTCCCTCATCTTCTACAATAACTCGCACACGCTTTCTAAAATCAAACCATACTTTAAGCTTTTTTTCTGGATTTTTTTTGTTGCCATGTTTAATGCCATTCTTAATAATTTCAGATAATTGCTGCTCTAAAAGATTTCCTTCTCGAAAAACATCGGGGCAAGTAGTCAGGATTTGTGCGGTGTATGCTCTAATATTTTCATAGAAACTGGGAAATTCAACAAACTGCATTCCCTGAGCATCAAATATTTCATTGTATTCATCAACAATGAGCTTGCGAATTACTAACTGCTTCATAGTTATACACCTGTATCGATTTCTCGGAGTAAAGGCAGAATATTTGCCATTGATAAAACTTTTCTCGGAGTTCCCTGTATGCCAGAAAAGCTCAGCGCAATGTTTTTTATTTTTGCAAATTGCAGCGCTTTTATAATTGTCCCTACTCCGGAACTATCAAGATAATTGACATTCCGCAAATCAACATGGACTAGATACCTAGCATCAGAAATTGCATGCAATAATTTTTCAGTTGATTTTACAGCTGCGAACAGATCAAGATCTCCATGAAATTCTAGTGTCCTGACCCCAGTTGCAGTGTTAATAAAATCTTTAATTTCCATGGGCGTAATAAAACAAGTAATTATTAAGATACTTTGTACTCTTTATTAAAAAACTATTTTGCATATCAATTTTAATATTTATTTAACATATATATGTGCATAGTAACAGTATGAAAACGATTGATACTATAGTACACAATAAAACAGAACGGCCTAAGCTTTATTCCAACTCAATCATGGCATTAGCACGCCATACTATGTTCGTACACAGCTCAGCAAAGGTAATTGAAACAGCTGATGCTCTTCAGAACTATCCTGATATTCCAGTGTTTGGTGTTGTTGATTCAGAAGATAAACTCATTGGTATTATAGAAAAAGAATCCCTCTTTGTCACCATTGGAAAACCTTTTGGAAGGGAAGTACTCAGAAGAACTTCGATACTGGAATTTGTTCAGCGCATACCAGCATTTGACTATCGAACCGACTTTATTACTGTTTTTGATAAATTGCAAAAAAATCCTGAGCTGAATGCTGCATCATTTATTCCTGTAATTGATGAACAGCAAAGATTTGCAGGTATATTTTCACGCTATGAGCTTAATGAATTCCTTGCTAATATAACAAAAAACGACATAGATACTGCAGGAAAATTACAGGAACGACTTCTTGCCTTTTCTGAATATGAAAAAAAGTGTTATTCTATTTATGCATGGTCAAAATCAGCGCGTGGCATTGGCGGAGATTTATTTTTTATTCACCCTCTGCCGAATGATTGCATTTTTTCCTGCTTGTGCGATGTTTCCGGGAAAGGGGTTTCTGCATCTGTTATTGTATCGATGATTTGGGGCATGCTTTTAACATATGATTACTCTAAGAGTCTCAGTGAGCTTATCGTGCTCCTCAATAGGGCAATAATCACTACATTTCACATGGAAAAATATTTAACTGGTTTTTTTATGACATATAATCCACATACAAGACGAATAATTTGTGCTGACATGGGTCATTCGCATGCTCTTTTAATAAGAAATAAAAAAGTGCTTCCTATACGGGCAAAAAATGCAAACTTACCTATAGGAATTGAATTAGAAATGAGACCATATGTTTTTTCATTTCAGCTTCATAAAAACGATATACTCATGCTCTATACCGATGGAATTCCAGAGCAACACGATGAATCTGGCAATGAATTTGGAGAAGAAAATCTTATAAAGCTTATTCACGAACACTCACATTCTTTAGAAAGCCTGCGAGATTCAATCATTTCAGCAATTGAGTTACATAAAAATAACGTACCGCAGCAAGACGATATGTCACTTTTGATCTTCGGGGTCTCGTAAACCCGAACGAATAATAGCTTCCACTTTGTGCGGCAGTTCTTTTTTTTCATTAACATCTAAACCTGCGGTTGCTATTGGCGAGTGAAACTGGATACTTACCTTGCAGGGTGTAATGCGTTTATACGCTTCCCATGCTCGCCAGGTACCATTAACAGTAACCGGTACAATCACTGCTTCCGCCATGGTTGCCAGCTTAAAACTTCCTGGCTTAAACTCTCGCATAAAATTTCCTCTGCTTCGTGTGCCCTCAGGGTAGATACAGACCGCTCTCCCTTTTTTTACCTGTTCAGCACCCTTTTCAATAGATGCTCGTGCTTTACGGATATTGCCGCGATGGATGAACACGCCTCCCAGCACTGCAATCCATATATTGAGAAAAGGCATATAGAGCGCTGTATGTTTTATGATAAAACCTACTGTTCGGGGGACATATGCAAGCAGCAATACAAAATCCATATCTCCTTCATGATTTGAAACAAAAACCAGCTTTTTCTCTTTTGGAATATTCTCTCTTCCAATAACTTCAACAGAACATCCTGTACCCCAGATTATTGTATGGCACCATCCGCGCACAATGAGAGAAATGAGCGGCCGTGCTATCACTCCAAGACCAAGCCAATCTAACACTAAGAGTATAAAACCAACAGGAGTCCAAATAATCATTGTTGTCCAAAAAAGAATAAAAAAGAAGATTGTCCGTATCATAGTAGTAATAATGAATGATGCTGATAAAAAAATCAACCTAGCATATCAACTCAGAACCATAAAACTCTATTAAAACTATGTTTAAGCTGCTTAATTTATCTATAAATGTATTATTTTGTGTCCTATTTTTACTTTACGAAACAATTGCAATATAGTACACTACAAAAAAAGGAAAAATAATTAGGAGGTATAAAGTATGAATGCTGTGCTCCATGCAGTAGGTGTTTTTTTAGTTTTACTGCTCGCGAATCAGGTAATTAGAAAATCAAAATGGGTTGCAATTGCAATATATGGTGTTCTCACCATAATTCTTTCCTTTACGCTTATTAAACAAAATGGCACAGCCGAAGGTTCATCGGTAAATACATGGTTCACCTGGGCAAAGCTGTACTCTGTAATCGCCGGGTGTCTTCTCATCACATATATCAACTATACCAAGCATGGCCTTACCAAATTAACAAAATGGCTGATTTTTAGCATTCTCACAATCAATATCCTGGAAGCTGTTGCACGTGATCTTGAATTGTTTTTTATTGGAGATGGACTGGCTGTTTTTGGGTATAACCAAGCACCCTCTACATTTGCACAATATGGGATCTATCATCTCCTAAATGCTCTTGCAGGATTGCTTAATATTATCGAACTATCCGGCTGGGAAAACATTGAGGTAAAATCCAATGGCAGCGGTAAAGATCTCATCTGGAACGATCTTCGACCGTTTTGGATTGGCAATTACACTATCTGGAATTTTGCGTATATCTATAACTGCGTTCCGATACATGCAGGCTATGGAATTGCGGTACTTGCTGCAGCATTGGTCGCAGGGCTTTTCCTTAATGAAGGCACATGGCTCCAGGCTCGCGCTTATACCCTTGGATTGTGGATGCTGTATGTAATGTCATTTACTGCAATTGTTGATGCACCAGGCAATTTTGTTGCAATTCCTTATAATAGCACAGCTCTTACAGTTGTTAGTTCAGTAAGCTTTATTCTCAATCTCGTTTTTGCATGGCTGGCAATTAAACAGCGTCAATCTCGTTTTCTTCCCTGGCCAAAAAAGATTTGGGAATAAAGCAACTATAAAAGTTAACATAACATTAGATGATAGAAAACTATTCTTAAAGAAGGGGATGTTCTAAACTTAGCGGACATCCCCTTTTTATAAACTTGACAGTGCAAAACTCTTATCTTAGACTTTCTGATATAATTTTCACATTGTCATTATAGTTAATACGATTTGTTTGGAGTAAACTATGGGATATGTTATTTATGAGGCTTCAGCTGGATCCGGTAAAACAACAAAAATGGTATATGAGTATTTACAAAAACTTTTTTCTGTACAGCCTCAAGCACTAAAACAGGCAATAGAAAGCTCAGTTGCAATTACATTTACCAATAAAGCAACTTCCGAAATGAAAGAACGAATTATTACTACACTCTGGAGGTTTATTGATAATGACATTCCCAATGAATATGGTGATCTGTGTTCAATATTAAAAAAAAACAATATCGATATACAAAAACAATCCCGTTTAATACTCTCTACAATTCTGCACAATTACTATATTTTTAATATTACAACCATCGATAGTTTTATTCAAAAAATAGCGAGAAGCATTGCCTACGAATTAGAACTTCCCATTAATTATAAGGTATCACTTGATTCAAACAAAATAATTTCAATGGCATGCAAACGAATTATAAAAAAATTAGGCCAGGTTTCAGAAAACTCCGAACTTACAGAAATACTACAGCAATTTGCAAATTATATTATTTTTGAAAAACATCAATACAATATGGAAAGTACTTTAATTAACATGGCACAATCATTTTCAAATGAACAGTTTTACGGTGTTATCGATGCGTTGTATGACACTCTTGATATGAAATCGCTTTATGATCTATGTTCTGAACAAAATAAAAAAATGAAAGACGAATTAACCACAAAAGCTAATGATTTTTTACAAACAATCAATAATATTCTTGCTGAGTACAGCATACTGCATAAAGATATTTTCTATTATAGCGGCTGTGGGAATTATACTCTTTTGCAAAAATTTGCAAACCCGAATACTGATTTTAGCAGTGAACTGATACGGGACAGCTTTGATCGGCTTACTACACCAATAAAAAGGCAATTTAAACATAACGAAAGAGCAACACTTGAAGATGAAATTAGTGCAATATTCAGAGACCTTATGAACACATATTTAATACAAAAAAAAGACCCATTAAGTGTTGTTTCACGAAGTAATGGCTGGGGCAACAAGGGCTCTGCGCTGCTAGAAGCACAAGCAATTTTAAAAACATATTTTATCATTGTTCTCATGGAATATGTTTTTAAAGAAATCGAAAGCATATCAAAAGAAGAAAACACGGTACTGCTCAGTGAGTTCACACGCATTATGAATAAAAATATTTTGGCAAATGATATTCCTTACATATTTCTAAAACTTGACTATGAAATAAACAGACTATTCATTGACGAGTTTCAAGACACAAGTCAGCTGCAATGGAACAACTTAGCTTTATTTAAAGATAACATGATTTCAGAAAATCGTGACTTCTACATCATTGGAGACCCCAAACAAGCTATTTACCGCTGGAGAAATGGCAATGTAAAAATTATGCTTAACGAAATTGATTTTATCGAGGAAAACAAGTCATATAATAGTAATTATGAGCATATATCTCTCGATACAAATTATCGCAGTCTTCCTAAGATTATTGAATTTAATAACGATTTTTTTTCTAAGTTAATAGCTATTTTAGAAAATGACCCATACAATATCGCTTTCAAAGATAGCTCAAAAGACCAACGTTCATCCTCAAAAAAATTATTTGATAACATCATAGCTAGCTATAAGAAACTTAAACAGAAACCTTCAAACTTAAACACTCAAGAAGGTTTTGTTAAGATTGACATTATCCAACGAAATAGCGATGCAGCTGCTTCAGATAATTCTGAGACGGCACAAACCGATGATGAAAACAGCGCCTATGAAACTTACAACAACAGCGAAAGTTCAACAATGCCTCAGGAGTCAGTATCAAAATGCGTGCTGTTCATTAAAGAATTATTTCAAAAAGGATATAGACCAAAAGATATTGCTGTGCTCATACGAGAAAACAGACAAGCCATTCCAATTACCGAAGCTTTTCTTAAAGAAGGCATAGATTTTATTAACAACAACTCCTTAGCAGTGTACAACTCCCCAGCTGTTCAGTGCCTGCTATGCCTCTTAAGCTATTTTGCAAACACAGAAGATTCTCTATCGCTCTACACAGCTATGCAGCTATACATTCAATATTACAGTAATGATGCATCAAATATAAATCTAATTGAATCGATTCGCTCATCTATTGGCCCACAAACTTTTACTTTGTATAATTTATATTCTCGTTTTCAAACATCAACGTGGTTTGAACCATTTAAAATTGTTAATGAAAACTTTCTATCGCTCAAAAGTCTTGACCTATACAATCTTATTGAAGCGCTCATACGGATTTTTAAATTTAAAGAACATGCCAGTGAGTATATTTATTTACAATTTTTTCTGGACTATGTCTTTTCTTTTATTAAAAACAATCAAGATTCGATTTCCAATTTTTTGAGCTACTACAATACTAATAAAGAAAATTTCTTGCTATCTCTAAGCGAACAAACTGATGCTGTCCAGATTATGTCCATACACATGTCAAAGGGATTGCAATTCCCTGTCGTAATTATACCCGATGCTGATTTTACCATAAAAACTGATGAATATATAACAGCACCAATTTTTTCATCAATTACTATTAAACGCAAAAATAATAACAAAAATGTCAAGGATAAGAGCCAAAACAAACCAGTGAACTATATTTACAAAAATCATAGAAATCTTTTACAGCTCAAAGAAACTGTTAAGCCAGTGCTTGAGGCAAAGGCGGACACTATACTTGATAATATTAATTTACTCTATGTTGCTATGACACGAGCAAAACAAGCACTTTACATGATTGTTCCTGTAAAAGAAACTATAAATCCCCCGAAAAAATTATCTGAATCAATTATTTATGCTCCATCAATGAGTCACTATATACGCAAAACACTCGAGCACTATGATATTCCAACAAGCATAGCAATAGGCGCACTCCCTGACTGTAATTGTAAAAACACTGGACAAAAACTGCCACAACAAGACTTGCAGAAAAGCATGAATCAATTAAAAAATCTTTTTATAAGCAATTCCTGGCAATCAAAGCTAGTTATTAAAACCAGTACTGATAACATTGCAATTGCGCTCAATCAAGAGAGACGTAAACAAATAGATTTTGGGAACCTCATGCATCGATTTCTTTCGGAAGTTCATTCTTTTTCCGATATAGCTGAAACAATTAAAAAACCATATTACTCAAAGCTTTCTCATGAAACACAAAAAATCCTTTTAGCAAATGCCGAATGGGTATGGAATGAATTTCAAAATCGGAGATGGACAGAATTTCCAAAACATTACTTTGAGCGCGGAGTGCTCTATAAGGGCGAAGAAAAACGACCAGATTGTGTTTTTGCTGACAATTCAAAAGCAATAATCATTGACTACAAGACTGGGCTCCAGGCTGATGAAACAGAAAACGATATTAAAACCAAATATAAAGATCAACTTTCTGTATACAGTGATATATACCGTGCATTAGGATTTACAGAAATAAAAACATTTATCATGCTGCCAGAAAAACATAAAATTATTGCACTTAACGAATAAGGAATGTATATGAAAAGATTTCTTGAAACTATTGCAGATACTATATGCAGAGATTTATATGAGAACAAATCGGTTTTAGTTATTGTGCCTAATATCCGCTCTGGAGTATTTTTGAAACACTATATTTTAACAACAGCTGAAAAAACAATCTTTGCACCTGAAATTTTTTCATCGGAAGAGTTTGCCAGCGCTTTTAGTAGCTTGGAATCTATTGAAACAGTTGATATCTTATTAAAATTATATAATATTTACACAAACCATATACAAAATAACAATTCAGAACACACTAGTACAAATATTTTTCCCATTGGTGAATTTTTTTCTTTTGCGCACATCTTACTGAGCGATTTTGATGAAATCGACCGCTACTGTGTTGATGCAAAAACCCTATTTGCAAAGATACATGATATTACTTTAACATCTAACCTGTATGACAGATTTAAGCAGCTCTGGTTGCAATTTGATACTTTATATTACACATTAAAAGATGATTTATTAGCTTCTGGAGCTGGATATACTGGTTTACGGTATAGGACTATGCTAGAAAAAATACAGCACGCATCGCTTTCATATGATGTTGTCTATTGGGTAGGCCTGTATGCATTGACGCAATCAGAAAAACAGCTGTTCGCATTTTTTCGTGATAGATTTAACTCAAACTTTAAAGTTTTTTTAGATTTAGATTCATATTTTATAGAAAACGAGCAGCAAGAAGCAGGAACCATATATCGTAGTTTTTGGAAAAAACAATTAATCCCCGATATTACGGATCAATTTGCACAAAAAACTATTGATATCCATGCAATCTCAACACAAGGTTCTATTGGCATTGTAAAATGTGCCGGATCAATTATTGCTGATATGTTTAATAGAAATCCAACAATTGATCCAACCTCCATTGCCATTGTATTTTCCGATGAAAGCTTGCTTTTACCAATGCTTAATACAATTCCGGAGAAGGTAAAAGAATGCAACGTTACCATGGGATTACCAATGATTATAACAAAATTATATTCCTTTTTATCAATACTCTTCGAAATCTATAATTCAATGCAAACCAATGATAATGAAATAAAAGAAGCTGATTCTCTAAGCATTCGTGAATTGCTTGAACACTCATACACAGAACTGCTATATAATAACAACGAAGAAGCATTAAATAATATTAAAAATACACTCAATGGATTTATTAAAAATAATTATACTTATATTCCTATAGATATTTTCACATCAGTTAATTGTTTATACAATTTTTTCCAATCAAATGAAGGAATTACAGCATTAGATGAAATAGAAAAAATTATTCAGATTATTTTGCATAACACGCATGAACAAAAACTTATTTTTGAATCCGAAATTGTTTATGCTGGATGGGAACTTATCAGAAAAATCAATACTGCATTACATGAAGATAATTTATCAATAAGCATCCGTGATTTATTTTCTATTTTAGATACACTGTTTCTCTCAAAAACAATTGCTTTTAAGGGAGAACCTCTCAAAGGGCTCCAGCTTATGGGTATGCTTGAAACGCAGTGTCTCGATTTTTCTACTTTGATAATGCTATCAGCCAATGAAGGTTATTTGCCATTTTCTAATACTGGAAAATCGTTTATTCCAGAGAGCTTACGAAAAGAATTTGGACTTCCCACGCAAACTAACAGCGAGGAAGTAACTGCTTACCATTTTTATAGACTCATTTCACACGCTGAGACAGTCTACCTTATTTATTCGGAAGCAAATGAAACACTCGGCAAAAGTGAGAAAAGCCGGTTTATTTATCAATTAAAGTATGAATATGCTCAAACTAATCCCAACTGCACTTTTACCGAAGAAACTTTTACATATCCAATGGTTAAACAAACAAAAAAAGCGATTGCAATAGAATCAAATGATGAAATTAAACATATTTTGCTTAAACTCGAATATTCACCAAGTGCGTTAGCCTGCTTTAATGAATGTTCGCTGAAATTTTACTATACATATATAATGAAACTTAAAGAAGTTCAGGAATTGCAGGAAGATCCTAACGCAGCTATGATTGGAAATATTTTTCATAGAAGCTTAAAAAAATTATTTACTATACAAACCTATAAATATAATGATCTATTGTCCCTAAAAGACCAAATAAGCAATATTGTAGAAACTGTTATAAAAGAATTCTTGCCAAATACTACATTTCAAGGCAATCACTATGTTTTGAAAAAAGCCGCGGTTTATTTTTTAGAACAGTATATTGATGATTGTATACAACAGTCAAAAAATATTACATCAAATGACAACTGTGAACTGTTCACCGTACTCGCTATTGAAAAATCTTTTTTGCACAAACTTGCCATAGATGAAACTAGTATAATCACTATGAAAGGAACTATTGATAGAATTGACTCCATACAAGGTCAGCCAGTTATCACTGATTTTAAAACCGGTACTGTAAAAGGTGTAAATTTAACTGGAGACAGTTTGGATGAAGTATTTGCATCATTACGTCAACCCTCAAAAAAACAAGCCTTACAGCTTTTATGCTATGCACTGCTCTTTGTAAAAAGTAATGAAATACCACACGATAAAGATTCAGAGCTCGCTTGTATGATTTATTCATTTAAAAGCGGGAAAGAGTTTCAACCGCTTACCGTAAACGTACAAAAGCAAAAGATTGCTATTGATCAATATTTACTGGAAAACTTTGAAAAATGGCTCAAAGCTTTGGTGCAGGAAATCATCAACATTCCAGTTTTTACACAAACAACGGACACTAAACTGTGCCAGTTGTGCCCGTATCATACAATGTGTATGCGGATATAGTATAACAAAGAAACACCCTCTTGTTTTTCCCTCGAACTTTATGGTATAGAAGCCCCTAGCCGTACAAGAGGTTTATGCGCGAAACCTGGCACTTCGCTTAGGCCTAATCACTAAAGTACCTGCACAGGCCATCCAGAACCTCCATCCTTTTTTGCTTAAAGGAGGGGGTATGCCCATCAGTGTTATTTTCATTTTTGTTTTTCTTATTGCAAACATTTTTTTTGCTTTTATAAAAAAACCTCAGCATAATCCAGATTCTTTTATACTTGCAGAACGATCCCTTGGAGGATTTAGTCTTTTCTTTACGCTGCTTGCATCAAACCTTTCTGCTTTTACTATTTTTGGTGTTTCTGGAGCTGGATATCGAATAGGCTGGGCTTTTTTCCCTGTAATGGCTTTTGGCACAGGGTTTATGGCACTATCGTTTGTAGTTTTTGGAATTCCGCTTCGCAGGCTATCGCTTGCATCGGAGTGGGTTACTCCAGCGCAATGCATTCAAGATCGGTTTCAAAGCAAGCTGCTTGGCAAACTATACGCTGTTGTCCTCCTTGTATTCACGCTTCCCTACCTCGCTGTGCAAATTGGATCTGCTGGCACACTGATAGCATCTGTGAGCAATTTACCAGCCTGGCTCTGTTCTCTGATACTGACTACTATTATTGCTTTCTATATCGTCAGGGGAGGCATGCGCTCTGTTGTACGCACCGATATACTCCAGGCCTTTGCTCTCTATTTTTTTGCAGGTCTTGCATTCTTAATTGTCACTCTCTTCTTTTCAAAATCAGGCGCTCAGACAATACATATCATTACTGCTTCCGGAATAGCAGATCGCAATGGTATTAACAATTCTATGCCGATCGTAACCTTAGTCTCATACTATGTACTATGGTTTTTAGCTGACCCCATGTTCCCGCATATGACACAACGATTTTTTGCAGCAAAAACCGACAAAGCAATTCTAACCAGTATGACAATGTATCCATTTGCATCACTCGTTATATTTTTTATGATGACAGGTCTCGGAGTTGCTGGAGCGATACTCATACCGGGTCTTACAAGATCTGCAAGTGATACAATATTTACTAAATTATCCATACTTACTGCAGGAAACTGGGCACCAATATTTTCCATAGCAGCTCTTGCAGCGCTCATGTCCACAATGGACAGCCAGCTTTTATCCTGCTCATCAATACTTGTAGAAGATTTTATGCCAGGAAAAAAGAACTCGGTATTGTCTATTAAAGTAGTAACAATTCTTTTTGCATTGGTATCATGGATTATATCACTTAAACCGCCCGCATCACTCCTGTCATTTCTTACCGGAACAGCCTTCGCTGGCTATGCAATACTTGCTCCCATTATGTTTGCAGCAATTTATGTTCCGCATGCCGGCAAACTAACAGCATTGATAAGTCTTTGTACTGGAACGGCGCTCGTAGTTTTACAAGCTCTCAAATTATGGACACCTCCCTTACCTGCAGTCTTCTTTAATGCAATTCTTCAAACGAGTATACTCGGTATTGGTTTTATAATTTCGCAAGCAGCATCAAAGGTTAGCAATACGTTTAAGCTGCAGTCTCAAACAATAGTTCCGTACAAAAATGAATACATTACTCCTGTTTCCGTTATTGTTGCACTCACGCTATTATTCATGGGAATAGATTTTTGGAATTATGGAAAAACACCGATTCTTTTTCTAGGAATACCAACCTGGGTATGGTACCATTGCTGTATCACGTTTTTATTAGGAATAGCATGTGTTATTTTTAGCCGAAAACATACATAACCGATATAAAGTTTAACACTGACGCTCCTTTTCATTTGAAGGTTAACCATATCATGATATACTAGTATTATGAGACTATTTATTGCATTCGAACTTCCTGAACACATCAAAGAGCACCTCATGTGTCTTATGGAAGACCTAAAGCATGTATGTACAGGTGCAAGATGGGTGCAGCGCGATGATTTGCATATCACGATTGCTTTTCTCGGAGAAACAGAGCCCGATCTTGTACCAGTAATTTCTGATATACTGCAAGATATTGCATGCAAGTATAAATCACAAGCTACTCGTATTACCACTCTTGGAGCATTTCCTAACAGTAGCCGTGCATCGGTTCTATGGGCTGGCATAGAAAAAAACCAGCAGATTAATACTATAGCTGAGGCAATCAGAGACAAACTTTCTGAACAGACACCTTCAATTAATTTTGATTCTAAACCCTTTAAGCCGCACATCACGCTTGCACGCTTTAAAACACAGCAAAATATCAATTCAATATTTCAACAAGAGTTCGAAGACATAATGTTCAACCTAAACACAATTGTTCTCTATGAAACCGTGTGGATCCATGGAGGCGGACATCGGTATGAAAAACGAGCTCACTTTTCTCTCTGCTAAATGCAAATGTTTTAAATCACAAAATCTATGATCGTTTATTCGCAGCAACTATCTTAATTGGAACCGCATATTATGCTATACTCAATCGTATGCCGCAAACATTGCTCTGGTATGATTTAGAAACATTTGGACGCAATCCCTTTCATGACCGCATTGCCCAATTTGCATGTATAAGAACCAATGAAGATTTAGAGCCAATTTCTGCTGGCAAAGTACTCTATTCTAAGCTTAGCCCCGATTATCTCCCCGATCCGCGTGCATGCCTTGTACATGGCATTGACCCTCAAACAGTTATGAGCGAAGGTGCTCGGGAATATGAGTTTGCACGAACAATACATGCAGAAATGTCACAGCCCAATACATGTGTCATCGGTTTTAACAATATTCATTTTGATGATGAGTTTATAAGAAATTTATTTTATAGGAATTTACTTGACCCTTATGAACGGGAATGGCAAAATGGGAATTCGCGATGGGATGTTATAAATCTCTTTCGAGCTGCACATGATTTGCGTCCTTCCGGATTCGTCTGGCCAATTAAAGAAAACGGTAAACCTTCTTTTAAACTTACTGCTCTATCAGGCGCAAATGGAATTCCGCATGAAAATGCTCATGACGCTCTCCACGATGTCGATGCAACGATAAAACTCACCTGGCTATTAAAACAAGTACAGCCCAAATTATTCTCCTGGTACTGGAATCATCGGACTACGGAGAGTCTCCGTCCGCTCATCAATGTTGTCGGTGAGGAAATTCTTCTCCACACCAGTGCATCCTATACTAACCAGTTTGGATGTACAGCACCTGTCCTGCCATTATCGATTCTTCCGGGACGAAAAGACAGTATCATTGCTGTTGATCTTCGTGAAGACATCGATGTACTCTTTGATATGACAGCAAGTGAAATTCGATTTGCATATTTTAAAAGTGCCGAGGAATACCGCGAACAAAAACTAACTAATGGTTTTGATTCAGAACAGCTTGAACTCTTTCCTTATTTTTCGCCTCATTTTAAAGTTCCCCTAGTAGAATTAAAGCTCAACCGCTGTCCCTATCTTGCTCCCTGGCAGATTTTAGATGATGAAAGCGCAGAGCGGCTTAATATTGATAAGAATCTTTGTTTAGAGAGAACAAAAAAGCTAAGACAAAATCCTGACCTTGTACAAAAGATAATAGCTGTATTTTCTCCAGTAAGGAATGAACCTGAAACAAAAGATCCTGACTATACCATTTATTCCGGAGGCTTTTTTAGCAATACTGATAAATCAGCATTAAAATTAATGCACTCTGCTCTTACAGAAGAGGAGCCGTATGTTGTTATAAATAATTATCGTTCACAGTCATGGGAAGATCCTCGAATGCCCGAAATGCTGTACCGGTTGTCTGCACGAAACTGGCCCGAGATGCTCACCGAAGAAGAGCAGAAAAAATGGAAATCATTTTGCGCTGGGAGAATACTCTGCCCCACATACGAAAGTGCGCTCGATTATAATAAATTTCGGCGAATTATTCGTGAGATTGCAAAAACAGCAACCCACGATGAAAAAATTATGCTCCGTAAGCTTTTAGCATATGGCCGCACAATAAAAGCATATTGCACATCAATCTAAGTACTGCCTACTATAAAGTCCCTGCAAAACCGATATGCTTTCCAGGGACTTGCTATAAAAATTATGCTGCAAATTGATTAAATAAAACCTATCTATTTTGTTCCAATAAACTTTGACAAATCCATAATCGTTCCACTGCTGCCGCTCATAACCGTCGGGAGCTTACCATCCCACTTTTCTATCCACATTTTTGTGAGGAGCTCCTGGGTTATTGATGTTCGCAGCAATTCTTGTTCCTTTGCCATTCCTTCTGCCTGAATGATACGCGCTTCTTTCTGATACCGCGCCTGTTCTGCTTTGTTCTTCTCAACCTGAATGCGTACTGCTTCTATCTGCTTTGCTTCAATAGCCTTAACATATTCATCGGTAAATTTAATTTCACGTATGCCCACTGAATCCAACAAGAGTCCATTTGCTTCAAAACTCGGTCTTAGTTTGCTTTCAATAATCGATTGAATTTCTGTAACATTCCCTGTGTAGAGCATTTCTGCCTCAAACTCACGCGGAATGTTTCGTACCCAGATTCTTGAATCGGCTTTTACAATTTTTTCTACTAAATCATTTTCATTTCCTATATTTTGTGCAACCCAGGTTACCTTCTCAGGATCTACCGAAAACCGAATTGTATAGTATATGAGCACCTGCTGGCCGTCTTTTGTGTTAGTATCTACGGGGTAATCCTTATAGTTTGCATTAGAATACCGCTGCTTCTCTTCGCTTGTTGTTTCATAGATTACCTTTTTAGTGTTATAGATATACGTTTTATCGATTATAGGCATAATAAAATTAAGACCTGGCCTGAGAATTGTGCCAGTCACCTTACCTAACCTGACAACAACATGCACACTGCCTGGTTCTACTACTCGTATAGTCGAAAAAAGAAAAATAACCACTAAAATACCAATCACTATCAATCCAATAATCTTAGTATTGCCTTTAATCATACATGCTTCCTCCTTGCTCTATACAGTATACTCGTAATACTATGATTGGACAAATACAATTTTTTATATTTAGCTCTTGACATTTAAGCATAATGGTATTACTATACCATTATGAATGGTAACAAAATTGTACATATTAGCGATGCAAGCATGCTGGCAATACATGCCTTGCTCTATCTTGCACAGCATACAGAAAAAAGAGTCCAGACAAAAGAAATTGCAGAAAAGCTCGGTACGAGCGAAAATCACCTTGCTAAAGTTATGCAAATACTCGTAAAAAAAGGGTACATTACTTCAGTGAAAGGTCCAGCAGGCGGTTTTTCTCTTGCTATTAAACCAGAAACGCTTTCGATTAGAGCAATTATCGAAACAATCGATGGAACGCTGCATTCAGATTTTTGTCCGTTCAGCATTTCCTGTAATCCAAATAATTGCATATTAGGAAAAGAGTTTCAGACTCTATCAAAAAAAATGGTACAGTTTCTGGAAAAGCGTACGTTAAAAGATATGCAGAACACAGGAGTATTCGGATGATTACTGCACATCTATCGAATACAATTTTCCACCATATGCGGTTCTCCTATAAATCGCGCCAGCCGCTTAGTAGAAAACAAAGCATGTGGCATATATTTTTTATACATATTTCGGTATTTTCATACCTTTTTACTTCTTTAAAGGAGGTTTTATGTCTAAACGCACGGTAATCGAAATTAACGAGGATCTCTGCAACGGGTGCGGTCTCTGTGCCGAAGGCTGCCCAGAAGGCGCGCTGCAGATTATTGATGGCAAAGCGAGGCTTGTCGGTGAATCACTCTGTGATGGACTCGGAGCATGTATCGGGGACTGTCCCCAGGGTGCAATAAACAAGGTCGAGCGCGAAGCAGAAGCATACAGTGAACGACAGGTTATTGAAAACATAATACCGAAAGGACTTAACACAATACGCTCCCATCTCAATCACCTTAAGCATCATGGTCAGGATGCCTGGTACAACGAAGCTCTAGCTATACTAAAGGAAAAAGGTTTTACTATGGAAACTTTACTTTCAGAACCAGAGCATAAAATTCATACGAAGCAAGAAACCGTTCCTCAGCATGAAGCAGAAACGCAACATACCGCTCACAGAGGGTGCCCAGGCAGCAGGTCATTTTCGTTTAAGGCTCAGGGAGATTCATCTTTGAGGCAAGGAGCCTTCAACAACATGATGCAACAACACGCTGGAGACACTGCAACATCTCCAGAAAATCGATATAGTTCCATGCTCGAGCAGTGGCCGATACAGCTGCATCTCATTAACCCGCGAGCTCCATTTTTCAAAGGCCAGCATCTCCTTATTGCAGCAGATTGTACCGCCTTTACTTTTGGTTCATTTCATCCCGCACTGCTCGCTGGCAAAAAACTCATCATAGCATGCCCTAAACTTGATTCCAATAAAGAAATCTATATCGACAAAATAGCAGCCCTTATCGATGAATCCGAAATTGCATCAATAACCATTGCAATTATGGAAGTTCCCTGCTGCTCTGGTCTTAAAATGCTGGTAAAACAAGCACTTGATAAAACCTTACGGAAACCACCGCTTAGTACTGTTACAATTGGTATCCAAGGGAGCATACTAAGCTGGGAATAAAATTGGCTTTACAGTGAAATTATTTTCACTTAAACTATATTAAGCAAGGAGGAAAATATGTTTTGTTATCAATGTCAGGAAGCAATGCAGGGGAAAGGCTGTTCCCTTGCAAAGGGAGTGTGCGGCAAGCAGGATTCTACTGCTGACTTGCAGGATCTACTTACACATACACTCAAGGGCATAGGCGCTTGGGCCACTGAAGCACGCAGTTTAGGGCTTACTACAGCAGAAGCAGATCATTTTGTAGTAGACAGCTTGTTTGCCTCCATCACAAATGCTAATTTTGACGATGATTGGTTTATTGCTGCAATTAAAGAAGGACTTGCAATTCGCACCAAGCTGCGTGATCTCGTTCGCACGAAACGCGGAGGCAAAGAAGATGTTTCTTGTGCTGAATGTGGCTCTCATGATCCTAAAGGCGGAGAAAAACCTATGCTCTGTACCGATGCAGCACTCTGGAGTGCTGTACCGCAAGATTTTGCAAGCAAGGCAAAAACTATAGGGTTTTTAGCTATTGATAATGAAGATATCCGATCACTCATTGCTCTGCTGATTTTTGGCCTCCGTGGCATGGCAGCTTATGCCCATCATGCTATGGTGCTGGGTTATACCGATGATGCAATCTTTGCCTTTATGCATAAAGCTCTAGCGGCAACTACCGATCCAGCTATTACAGCAGATCAGCTTACTGCACTTGTACTTGAGTGCGGTACCATGGGTGTACAAACCATGGCACTGCTCGATAAAGCTAATACCAGCACATATGGTGAACCAGAGATAACCACTGTTGAACTTGGGGTTAGAAATCGGCCTGGAATTCTTATTTCTGGTCACGATCTTAAAGACCTTGAAATGCTTCTTGAACAAACAAAAGATATGGGCATTGATATCTATACACATAGCGAAATGCTGCCAGCACACTACTACCCTGCATTTAAGAACTATTCACACTTTGCCGGTAACTACGGCAATGCATGGTGGAAACAGAGGGATGAATTCGAAAAATTTAACGGCCCTATTCTTATGACAACAAACTGTCTTGTACCTCCTGCTGATACATATAAAGACAGAGTTTTCACAACAGGTATTGTGAGTTACCCTGGACTAAAACATATTGATGCTGACCAAAATGGCTATAAAGATTTTACTCCAATTATCAATGCTGCAAAAAATTGCAAAGCACCTACAGAGCTGGAAACGGGAACAATTACTGGTGGTTTTGCCCATGGTCAAGTTATGAAATTAGCAGATAAAATAGTTTCAGCGATAAAAGCAGGAAAAATAAGAAAATTTGTTGTTATGGCTGGCTGTGACGGCAGAATGGCGAGCAGAAAATACTATGAGGAATTTGCTCTGGCGCTCCCAAAAGATACTGTTATACTAACTGCAGGATGTGCAAAGTATCGCTATAACAAGCTCAACCTTGGCGATATCGACGGCATTCCGCGTGTGCTGGATGCAGGACAGTGTAATGATTCATATTCACTTGCAGTAACGGCACTCAAACTTAAAGAAGTATTTGCACTTGCCGATGTCAACGAACTCCCCATTGTTTTTAATATAGCCTGGTATGAACAAAAAGCAGTATTAGTGCTCCTTGCGCTCCTCGCACTTGGGTTTAAAAATATTCATATTGGACCTACTCTACCCGCTTTCCTTTCTCCAGGTGTAGCTGACGTCCTTATAAAAACATTTGGACTGGGAACCATCAGTAATACCGAACACGATATAGCTCAGATGATTGGATAAATATTGTTAAATATAGTGCAAACTATTCTGGCTGCCTGTTTGTTGGGCAGCCAGATTTTTAGTCACAGAAGTTATAATTTCTTGATAATCAACCAGTAATGATTAAAACTTTTTTCATTAACAACAGCAATTACTTAATTTCCCCAATATCGCTGATACAGCAGTCTTCCCATTTTGAACCAGGATAGACACTGATAATTTGAATTGCAACAAACCATCGTATGGTTAAATCTTTAGCATCCATACCATACACCTGAGTTTTAGGGACATTTCCAGGCGCTTGGGGCAAAGGAAGCTCCTGCCAGCCCATAGTATCCTTAAGCTCTACCTCTCTGACAGCATATGCTTTAACGTTAATATAAAAATCAAATGCTTCCCCGATGTTTTTTCGTTCTGCTGCTAAAAGCCAGACTTTAATTTTTCTTGGCCGGGCGTTTTTTGTGTAGAGATCGGTATTTTTCTGAAAACCATTTCGTATTCCAATATTTTTTAGTCCTGGTATTGGTGCTATAACAACCTCTCCAATACCTGTCCCTTTAACTCCCTCTACCCAGCATGTTTCTGGATTATCATCCCTGAGGCTTTGCGCTGAATACATGCTTGCCCAGTTTGCAAGCGCCCAAGCATACTCATATTGAGCTTCCATATCGGCTTCTTCGTCGCCGGTAGCCGCAGGCTGTGCAGGAGGCTTTCCCTCAGCCTTTAAAAACGATGATGACCACGCATCATTATAGATGCCGCCTCCGTCACAAAGCTCAGGTATTACATAGTCAATTTTAATATTCCGCAAGTCAGGGTTCCCGTATGTTTTTGGCGGATCAACCGTAACAAATTGTCCATACAAAAAAACGGCTATGCTTGTAAAAACTAATACAATTGCCAATAAACCTATTTTTTTCATACACACCTCCTCACCATGGTTTAAATTGCTTTACTAATTGTAGATTATAAAACAGCCAAATTCTCTCGTCAAACTATATCTCAAAAAACAAGTATTTTCATGCTTATTAAAATAAGTGTTGCCGCTTGATAACAACCAGGCGTGAATTATACTTAATACTGTGCAAGCTTGCTGATTTTTTTACAACAAACCTATAATTTTAGATGCGGGGGTATTTTATGGTAAAAAAAGTTTGTATAGTTCTTCTTTGTACGGCAATAGTTTTTTTAGTATATGCCCAGACTTTCGCAGGCTATGATGTACTTGTAATAACTGGATCTGTCGATGGCGCCGGTACTGATGCGAACGTATCTATCAAACTTTATGGGACAGCAGGGACATCGGCTTTTATTAGCCTTGCACAATCAAACTGCATCGAGTCCACAAATGGCCTATTTGAAAACTCAAGCTGGGACACATTTAGGCTAACATCTCCAACTGTTAGTAATTATGGAACACTCCAAAAATTGCAAATAAAACATGATAACAAAAACAATAGGCCTGGATGGTTTCTCGGCGCAGTTGTGGTTTTTAACCGTAGCACCGGTGAACAGGCTGTTTTTTATGCCAACCGCTGGCTTGCTACTGATGAAGGAGACAAAAAAATCGATATTACGCTCGATAAAAGCCAGGCTGTGTACTACGCCTACAAAGCCCCGTATGAACTTTCCTATCCCTGGCAGCATGAAACTGTTGGCGTCTCAAAGGGTAAGGCATGGGGCAATAAATCAAGCGGAGCACTCGGCATCTACTGCGATGCATGGGCAGGAGGAAGCGTTGCTGCCTCCGATATGGGTGTGAGTTTTTATACCAGCAGCCCCAATGCAGTATTTGTACGATCACGAATTATTTACACGGGCGGTACGGCAACGTATGCGCTTGCCTCTTTTGCAGATCTCTATGTAGTTCGAAACTATAATGGCACTGAATACAAGCGAGCAATTAGCCATGCATTTTCCGGTCCCGTTGTAATCGATAAAGTAATAGGACTAGCTGGAATTGCAGCCGGCGCAGGCGGCATTGAAGCGCTTGAACAGCTATGCACGATCTACGATGCTATAAACCTGCTCTCCAATCTGGAAACACTCGCTAATGCACAAAACGCATCCCGTATTGTCGATACATTTTCATTTAACAGCACCAACGGACGCAATACAGTACGAATCGGCATGCGGGGCGATGCCAGCGGCGTAGTAACTGGCTCAGGGTTTGTCATTGTCGGCGGAGCAATCGCAAGCATAGAAATTGTTGGTTTTTACACACCGCCCGTACCGCCGCAAACCAATCAAACGGCGTATACAAAAATTACTAAGACCGCTAAAGACACAAAAGAGTATCCCATCTATAACAGAAGCTGGGGCTGGCACCAGACCCATACGTATGACCTTGGTTCAGTAACAGCAATACAATCGCTGTCTGGCACCATAGTAGCAGGCCCATCGGAACAAAAAAATATCACATACACCTGGCAGATTCGCATATCAAATGACGGTAGCAACTGGACAACCATCTATACATTCCAGGTACCTGGCGGAACCTCGAGCAATTTTTCGGTATCGGGACTTTCGATTAACTGCCGCTACGTGCAAATATTTACTAACGGACAGGGTTTTGTAGATGATTCAACACTAACTGTTAATTAGCAGCTCTATATAAATAGAGCGAAGCACTCATAATACAGTGCTATTAGTATGAGGAGGAAATACTATGGATGATACTCAGACCTATCTCGATCCAGGACTGCCGGACGGCCTCGTAATGAACAACACGGGGACTGGACTTGAAATTACAAGAAAATGGTTTTCTGTGCTGCATATTTTTACAGCATTTTTTGCGCTCGTATGGTGCGGATTTCTTGTTTTCTGGTATAGCATTCTTGCATCATTCTCTGCGCCAGGCGAGGAAGCAACTCATTTCCTCCTCATTTTCTACCTGTTCCCGTTAATTCATGTTGCTGTTGGTATAGGGTTACTCTACTACTCGCTCTGCGGTTTTGTGAACAAAACGACAATCAGTGTGGATTGGGAAAACCTCAGCATTAAACATCATCCCCTTCCCTGGAGGGGCAACAGAACTATTCCAAGGTCAGATATAAAACAGCTCTATGTAAAGCGGCAGGAATCTCGAACACGAAACGGTACAAGCATTACGTATGACATTAATCTTATTACACAGAGCGGTCGGGATATAAAACTCGTTAAAGGGCTCCCTGCCGATGAACAGGCTCGTTTTATAGAACGGGAAGTCGAAAAATATCTCCATATCGAAAATGTACCGGTGCGCGGAGAATATGCATAGAAAAACAATCTAACCTATGCACCCTTGCAAATTACAATATTTTCTTATAGAGTAGATAACTACACATGATGCTTCCTGCAGTTTCTGTAGCTGCAGGTTTAGTATTATTCTCACTCTAAAAAAAGGATGTACTATGAGAATCAAACTGCATCTTCCTAAAGACAGAATCGATTATGCCCGCCAGCTTGCAAAACAAATTGCTGCTCCTGTAGGAGCCTTTATCGATGCTCACAGTTCGGTAACTGTGGAACGTGCAACACTCCGCCTTGCGGGAGCCGATGGCGCTAATGCCGATGGAGTACCCGTCCCCAACCTTGTTGTTGATCAGGTAAAATCAGCTGATCCTGCACTGCTTGAAGACGGTGTTCTAATTCGATATATCAACGCACTTATCAAAACGGGTCTTTCTACGCAGGAACTTAATAAAAAGATTGCTGAAGGTTTTAATGTAATGAGCCTTCCTTTAAGCGACCGCTCGGCAATTGAAGCGAAATGCAACGAGCTAGTGGCACAGGGACTTGGAAAAATTAAAGATAACCGCGCCTATCGGGACAGGAAACTTGAAGAGTTTCATGACCGCAATAACAAGCCGCTGCTCTACCTCATTGTTGCAACGGGCAATATTTACGAGGACGTTAAACAAGCTAAAGCTGCAGCCAAACAGGGTGCCGATGTTATCGCTGTAATCCGCACTACCGCGCAAAGCCTCCTCGATTATGTTCCGTACGGCGCAACCACGGAGGGTTTTGGCGGAACCTATGCAACACAGGAAAACTTCCGCATCATGCGCGCTGCGCTCGATGAAGTTACCGAGCAGGAAAAGCGTTATATCATGCTCACGAACTATGCGTCTGGTCTCTGTATGCCAGAAATTGCAGCAATGGGCGCCCTTGAACGGCTCGACATGATGCTCAATGACTCAATGTACGGCATTCTCTTCCGCGATATCAACATGTACCGCACCTTTGTTGACCAGAAGTTCAGCCGCATGATCAATGCGTATGCCGGTATTATTATCAACACCGGAGAAGACAACTACCTTACCACGAGCGATGCCTATGAAAAAGCCTATACCGTACTCGCAAGCCAGCTCTTGAATGAACAGTTTGGATTTATGGCTGGACTCCCCGCACGCCTTCTCGGATTGGGACACGCATTTGAAATGGATCCTTCCATTAAAAACGGATTCCTCTATGAGCTTGCGCAGGCTCAAATGGCACGCGAAATCTTCCCGGAACATCCGCTTAAATACATGCCGCCCACAAAATTCATGTCGGGAGACATATTCAAAGGCTTAGTGATGGACAGCATGTTTAACTTTGTTTCAAAAGCAACCAATCAGGGAATTCATCTCCTGGGCATGCTCACCGAAGCTATTCACACACCTTTTATGATGGACAGATACATAGCTGTTGATAATGCAAAATATGTCATGAACAATATCGAAGATTTTTATGATGATGTAGAGTTCCGAAAAGATGGTATTATCGTACGCCGTGCGCATGAGGTGCTTGATAAAACGATAAAATTCCTCGAAGAAGTTCAGGCAATTGGTTTGTTTGATGCTATTGAACGCGGACTCTTTGCTGATGTTAAGCGTCCTAAAGATGGCGGCAAAGGATTCGAAGGGCTCATCAAGAAAGGGCCAAATTACTTTAATCCTTTTGAAAAACAGCTCAAGCAGGAACTCAATATTAAATAAGGGAGGATCAGCATGAAACTTATTAGAACATACGGTGATACGCTTGATGATGGCAAAGTCCAGCTTTCGTTTACCCTCCCGGTGCCGGATGGAGCCCGCGGCAGAGAAGCCGCACGGAGACTCGTACTTGCATGGGGTTTCAAAGACTGCGAAGTAGTGCATTCTGCTCCGCTTTCTGAAGAATTTTCTTTTTATGTGGTATACGGAAAAACCGAAACTGCAATCGATTTTGATACTGTCGAAGCTGATGAAATCGATAAAGATGCCTCAATGAGCATGGATGAAGTCAATGAGTTTATCCGGCAGCACATTAAGCGTAAAGTTGTTGTCGTTGGAGCATGCACAGGCTTCGATGCACATACGGTGGGTATAGACGCAATTATGAACATGAAAGGCTATAACCATCACTATGGACTTGAGCGTTATCCTGAAATTGAAGCATATAATCTTGGCGCACAGGTCCCCAATGAAAAGCTCATCGATTTTGCCGTAAAAGTAAAAGCCGATGCTATTCTCGTAAGCCAGGTAGTAACGCAAAAAGATACGCACATTCATAATATGACTGAATTTATAGAACTGCTCGAGGCAAAAAACCTGCGCGGTAAATTTATCTGCATCGCAGGAGGTCCGCGCATTGGCAATAAACTGGCTGTAGAACTTGGCTTTGATGCTGGTTTTGGCCGCGGCACCTACGCTGATGATGTCGCAACGTTTATTGTCAAAAAACTTGTAGAAAAAGCACAAGCATCGTAATACAATGCTTGACAAAAGTGCGATAAATCGGTATAGTCCGTTACTGTCAACTGACACGGGGGCGTAGCGAAGCTGGTTATCGCGCTGGCCTGTCAAGCCGGAGATCGCGGGTTCAAGCCCCGTCGCTCCCGAAAGCCTGCTTCAAAAGCGGGCTTTTTTATTATAACCGCTATAGCCACTAGTGGCTGGCTAAATTGTCTATCGGGTTGTAGCGCAGGGGCTAGCGCGCTTGGTTCGGGACCAAGAGGTCGTGGGTTCAATTCCCACCAGCCCGATATCTATCCCATCATGCTGTATCATTGCTCACAACCTTCTTGACGCTATCGTTGTTTTTTTCAAATACTGCGCTATTATTTTTCCTCAGAGATATCCCAAAATGAGCGGCAGTACGCGCTCAGGATATGCTAACACAATAAGGAGCGTATATGAAAAGACTGGCATTACTTATATGTGCCTGTGCTTCGCTTGCCCTCTTTGCGCAAGAAGAACCAAGTGCAGAGAACGTGCTCAACACAGCACGGGACAAATACCAGGCATCCCAATCAGGATCAGCACAGCCTGGTACTAATCAATCCGATGCTGCAGCATTCTCTTCTGCTTCCGGAGACAATCAGCTTACTGGCGCTGATACTTCTGCAACCGGCAATGAATTGATTCTGCCCTTTATGATCGGATTTGTCCCCGGCATACAGTTTCCGGGAGGCTACAGCAGTGTTGCTTTTGGCGGGTTTGTGATTGGCGGTGCTGTCAATAACGTGTATGGCTTTACCGCATCTGGTGTATTTAGCATTGCGCAGGATATATACGGATTTCAAGGCGCGGGTGCTTTTACCATTGCCCAGCATGTATATGGATTCCAGGGTGCTGGTATATTCAATCTAGCAGAAGGCCTCGCAGGCACACAGGCAGCCGGAATATTTAACATTGCCTCTAACTCCGGAAAAGCGGTACAAGTCGCAGGTATTTTTAATATTAGCGGCGGAAGCGCTGGCGTACAGACTGCCGGCATTTTTAACATTGCGCAAGATGTACAGGGAGTGCAAATAGCAGGAATTTTTAATCAGGCACATAAAGTTTCCGGCGTGCAAGTCGGACTTATCAATATTGCAGATTCCGTTCAGGGACTTCAAGTTGGTGTTATCAATATTTCACATGATGGCATTAACACGGTTGGTTCGAGCTATGAGCCAGACACAAGGCTATCAACCCTTTTTTGGAGAAACGGAAGTTCATCGCTCTATACCATTATTCAGGGCAGCCTCCCGTATGAAGCTATCTTTAAACCAGATGTTGATATTCTCTGTTCTGCAGGTCTTGGCACACGAATCGGGAGCCGACAGCTCTATCTTGACGCTGATATTTCTAAGTCCATATTCTTTTCAAAGCTAAAAACAATCATTTACAGCGCGTTTAACAATAATAGTGCCGATGCCGCACTACTTAACGATGCATCATTTATCACAGCGCGGCTCACACTCGGATCAAAAATCTTTGGTTTTAATATGTTTATTGGCTGGCGCTACGATATAGAACAACCCAATAGCTCATTAGTTCCAGAGCTTTTGAAAACCGGCACCGTTTCGTCGATACGATTCTTTGGCACTGATTATGCAGTATACCGGCGCTGGTTTTTTGGACTCAGTCTGTGACATAAGTAGTTAATTCTTAAGTAAATTTTGGACAGCAGCAACAGCCTGGTCTTTAGCACCAGGCTGTTATATTGTTATAATTAGAAGTGCTCCTTGTTTTAATTTGTGCGAGCGATCGACCGTTTCATTTCCTCAGCAACTATAGCAAGCTGTTCATGCATATGCTTCATATCGCGGATAAAAAGACCGCCAATTGCTACAAGAATAATGCCGCAAATTGTCCAGAATGATACTGAAACCGCAAGCGATACTGTTAAGGTTGTGGCTACGGAAATAAGCCCTGCAACCCATCGCCCAATACCCGTACCTAATGAATCGGTGAGATTGAAAATTGAAAATATCGCTCCTCGCTTTTCCGGCGGGTTTACATCCATTAACATTGCGCGCATATTAGGTCCTGTCATGGCTGCAAAAAATGCAGCTAAGAATCCGCTTATCAGCATGAGCGGAATACTAAGATTTACTAATACAACTCCCAGTGTTACAATCATGCCTATCAAAGTAGTGATACCGCAAAATACTGGAAGCATACGATTATTTTTTATAAACACAAGCTGTCCTAGTTTTCCGCCTGCAATGGTTCCAATTACCATTCCTATTCCGAACACTAAAAAGATAGTCGTAGCAACTTCCACTGAAAAATGTTTTTCGGTTTCAAGGAATTTATTAAGAAAGAAAAATGCTCCCCATGGAATTGTTCCAGCTATGCCTTGAATAAAGAGCCACACATTAGTTGGCACTTTTACAAGACTTGCATAATCTCCAAGTTTAATTGTTTTTGGATACAGCACACCTTGAGCAACCAGTTCCTTTGTTGCTTCTTCTGATGCAGCCTTCTGCGGCTCTGGCACAAACAGCAAGAAAAGTAATACAAAAATAATATTTGGCGCAGACACTAAAATAAAAGGAAGACGCCAGCCAAGACTGGGACCTAAATATCCTCCAACTAATGTTCCGACAATATTCCCAAGCCCAAATGATGTGGTGAGCACTGCTGTAGTAAACGGCCTTTCTTTTTCATCATAGATATCACCTAATATTGAAAACACAAGAGGAAATGCAGCGCCTACACCAATGCCAGTGAGGATACGCAAAATATAAAATATGGTAAAATTAGGCGCCCAATATGTGAGGAGGCACGGTATTTCTCCAATTGCTACCGCAAGGACGAACAGCATTTTTCTGCTCGCTTTATCCACAAAATAACCCCACAATAATGAAATTATTGCTCCAACGAGCGTAAAGAGAGCCATCATATTTCCTATAGCATCATCATTAACGCCAAAATCAGCTTCAATTCGAGAGAGCATTGGCGCCATGACATTGCCATCGGCATTGAGTGTTATCATGACAAGCACCATGAGCACTAATAACAATGTTTTTTGCTGTTTTGGCATAATTATCCGAACTATCCTCCTTGCTTTTACACCGAGCTGTACCAAGTATAATCCAGCACATTGAGTCTGTCAAAATGCTTCTGCATTAAAAAAGGCTGTCGGTTTGACAGCCTTGTACAATCGGGTTTAGCAATCGCAGCTATACACAATTTTTCTGAATGCTTGTATCACATGCCAGGCATATCATATAAACCGCCTGCATTGATTACATCTTTCCAGCCAGCCATTTTTAGTATTCTAGCTGCCATTGCGCTTCGTGCGCCACTTGCACAGTAGAGCACAACGGGTCTTTCTTTAGGCTCCAATTTGCTCAGTTGCTGCTGCAATACTCCCAAGGGAATGTTCACTGCACCAGGGAATGCTTCATCCATAAACTCGTCTTCCGTTCGGACATCAACTACAAGCGCTCCTGCCTTAATTTTCTCTTCAATTATGTTTGCCATATATAGCTCCCTCTTAAAAAATTTTTCTAACCATCTACTGTGGTTTGCTGTTTCTTATTCAATATCAAGTCCATTAACAAACTTGAGATTTGACCACCCGCCTGATATATTTTTAACATTAGTAAAATCCTGTTGCTTTAACATTCTTACGGCAAGATGACCTTCGAATCCGCCGACCGAAATACAGTAAATTGGTTTATCCTTCGCAATTTCTTCAATTCGGTCACGGAGTTCATCAACAGGAATGTGCAGACTATTTTTAATGTGCCCTTTTGCATATTCACCATAGTTTCGCACATCAAGCCACAGTACAGCTTTTGATTCCTTTAATGATGATTCTATATCGTCTACACTGATGACTGGGCTGTATCCCGACAAACTATTCACAGCCATAAACGCAGCCATGTTAATAGGATCATTTGCGGATGAATATGGAGGCGCATACGCAAAATCTATTTCAGCTAAATCGTATACCGTAAGTCCTGCATGCAGGGCGACTGCAAGCGCATCAATACGTATTTCAACGCCTTGTTTACCAAAGGCTTCAGCTCCATAAAGACGGCCATTTGATTCATCATAAATTAAAGTTAACAATATATCCTCTGCACCAGGATAGTAGCTTGCATGATTGCCTTTTATGAGCGAAACTTCACGTGCTTTTAAGCCAGCACGCTTAGCCTGCGACAATGAAAGCCCAGTGCTTGCAATAGTTGTATCAAAAATTTTGATAACAGATGTTCCAAGAGCGCCTTTATATTTCAGCGGTGTAAGCATGCTTATAGAATCAGGCAGTGATTTCCCGTTATACCATGCAAGCACTGCATTCGTTGCAGCAATTCTCCCCTGTCTGTTTGCAGGTCCAGCAAGCGGTATTCGTACTTTTGCATTTGAAACTCTTGACTCAATTTCCACCATATCGCCAGCAGCCCAGATCCAGGGGTCAGCAGTTCTCAAGAATTCATCAACAGAAAGACCGCCGGTTTTACCGACTTCAAGCCCAGCTTTTTGGGCAAGTTCTATGTTAGGTTTAACACCAGCTGATACTAATACGAGATCAGCAGGTATTTCTGTACCATCTTGAAGAACAACTGCGGAATCTGTGATTTTTTTTACAACAGCATTCGTGTAAACGGTTGCTCCTCGTGCTCTGAATTGATCCTCAATATGTCTGCCATACACCAAATCAAGCTGAGGCATCACATGATCAAGTGCCTCAACAATGGTTACCGTTAAGCCACGCTCAACAAAAGCCTCAGCAGTTTCAAGCCCAATAAAACCACCACCAATAACTACCGCATGCTGCGGTGATTGTTCTTTGATGTGTTTTATGATTCTATCCATGTCAGGAATAGTCCAGAGCTTAAATACGTGGGTGGCTTCAATACCTTCAATACGCGGAAAAACAGGAGTGCCTCCCTGGGCAAGCAGTAACACGTCATATGCTAGATCCTGTTCGGTAACACCTTCCGCTGTTTTTGTTACAACTTTAACCAGCTTGTTGTTTCTATCAATTGCTACTGCCTCGGTATTGAGCATAACCTGAACACGGTATCGGCTCATAAATCCTTCTGGCGTTTGCACAAGCAGTTTACTTCGCTTCTCAATTACCCCTGAAATGTGATATGGCAAGCCGCAGTTAGCAAACGAAACGTATGGCCCGCGTTCTACAATAGTGATCTCAGCGTGTTCATCGAGGCGCCTAATTCTTGCTGCAGCCGTAGCTCCAGCTGCAACACCGCCAATAATCAATGCTTTCATTGCATACTCCATTATGTCTCAGTATACACTAAATATATATATATTTATTTATATAGTCAATATACTATATATAAATATCTATCTATTTGCATGACATCGCTTTATTAAATCGGTTAAACGTGCTAGTATGGGTGCAAACCTTAACCCAGAAGGATACAGTATGCATAAACGTTCAAGCGGAATTTTACTTCATATTACTTCACTCCCTGGTTCGCCCGGAATCGGTACAATTGGAAAACCAGCTCACCGGTTTATCGATGCACTTAAAAATGCGGGACAGACCCTCTGGCAGATTTTGCCGTTAGGTCCAACTGGATATGGCGATTCACCGTATGCACCGTTTTCCAGCTTTGCAGGCAATGAAATACTCATCGATTGCCATGAACTTGCAGAGGCGGGTCTTTTACCAGAATCATCGCTTGCAGCGCTCGATAGCTTGCCGGCTCATACAGTGGATTACTGGGCTGTTAAACAGACTGTACTGCCGCTCCTTACTCAAGCTGCTGAACAGTTTCTCAAAATGCGTCCCGATGATACTGCATACCAGGCATTTAAGCAGGAGCAGAGTTACTGGCTTGAGGATTACACCGTATTCCGCTCGATTAAAAATCACTATGATACAAAAGCGCAGCAAGAAGGAGCCGTCTCAACCTGGAACTCATACTGGCCTATGGAACTCAGACAACATACTTCTAAAGCGGTTCTAGAGTGGAAAAAAGATTATGCGCATGAAATTGAGGTGCTCAAAGTCATTCAATTTTTCTTCTTTTCCCAGTGGTCTAAGCTCAAGCGCTATGCCCAGGAACAGAGTGTTGCCATTATCGGAGATATTCCGATATTTGTAGCACTTGATTCTGCGGATGTATGGTCGCATCCGGAGCTTTTCAACCTTGATAAGAATTATGCTCCGCTCACCGTTGCAGGAGTTCCGCCGGATTACTTTAGTCCGACAGGTCAGCTGTGGGGTAATCCCACATACCGCTGGAGCGAACATAAAAAAACAAAGTTCGCCTGGTGGATAGAGCGTATGCGCATTTCGATGGAACTCTACGACTATGTCCGCATCGATCATTTCCGCGGGTTTGCCGGATACTGGTCTGTCCCTGCAGGGAACCCAACAGCAGAACATGGTGAATGGCTTCCGGCAGAAGGCAAAGCGCTCTTTACACAGATGGAACAGGTACTTGGAAAACCGCTTCCAATCATTGCAGAGGATCTTGGTGTCATCACCGATGATGTTGTCGAACTTATGGAAACTTTCGATTTCCCCGGCATGAAAGTATTACAGTTTGCATTCGATGGTCAGCGTATCGACAACTTTTATGCTGGCACTAACCAATTCCTGCCGCACAATTGTCCGATACGATCAGTGATATATACTGGCACCCATGACAATGACACACTCGCAGGGAAATACAGTAAAGCCCCCGATTGGGAAAAGACATGTATAGCTGAATACCTGGGGTATTGGCCGGAATCGTTTACAAAAGCACTTGTACAGGAAGCGCTAAAATCAGTATCACAATTTGCAGTTATTCCCATGCAGGACATTCTCGAGCTGGGAAGCGATGCACGCATGAATACACCGTCAGTGCTCGGCGGGAACTGGCTCTGGCGCATGAAGAGCGATGACTTTAATGCATCAC
Source organism: uncultured Treponemataceae bacterium (assembly GCA_964630305.1). Lineage (GTDB taxonomy): Bacteria > Spirochaetota > Spirochaetia > Treponematales > UBA12059 > JAKPPT01. Next base: position 46,639 of record CAZVTR010000015.1, read on the forward strand.
AGCAGACATGGCTTAAAGCAGTATCACTTCGATACGGAAGAAATCTTCCGGATGCTTCCAAGTAAGCATCTAAGCAATCGCTGGTACTAAATTTTTAGATAGAAGGATTTTTAGTGAATATTTCTAAACTCAAAGAACTATTTTCAGGTTCAATGGAAATTAGAGAACAAGAGCCGATGAAATTGCATACCACGCTCCGCATTGGCGGTCCGGCTGACCTTTTTTGTTTGCCGCCTTCTATTGAATCCTTCTCCAAAATACTCACATTCTGTGTAGGAGAACATGTTCCTCATTTTATTCTTGGCGGAGGAGCAAATCTCCTCGTTGGTGATAAAGGTATTCGCGGTGTTGTCATCAGCACCGAATTGCTTAACAACTACAGTATTACAGCGGCACCAGCATCAGCACCGGATCAGCCCGCGAGTGCTGTGGTCACTGCGGAAGCAGGCCTTTCTGTTGCGCAGTTAGCAGAACAGCTTGCTCATGAGAGCTGGTCAGGGTTTGAGTTTTCAGCCTCCCTTCCGGGAACTATAGGCGGCGCAGTGTATATGAATGCCCGCTGTTACAATCATGAAATTGCCGACATTCTAATTCGTGTTCATTTTTTTAACCCCAAAACGCTGACTGCAGGCTCTGTTGAACGCGCTCAAAATTCCTGGGAGTATAAAAAAACACCATTTATGCAAGGCGGAGCATATGAGTCTTGTATTATCCTGAAAGCTGAATTTTTCGTAACACAAAAGAACAAAACTGAGATACTCCAGGAAATGGAACGCTATACCGAGGATCGAATTGCAAAAGGACATTTTGATTTCCCATCAGCGGGCAGCATGTTTAAAAACAATCGCGCATTTGGAAAACCAACAGGCATGATTCTGGATGAGCTCAATTTCCGCGGGAAACGCATTGGTGATGCTATGGTATCCCCAAAGCATGCCAACATTTTTGTTAATGCCGGCAATGCAACAGCACATGATATGCGCGCACTCATTGAGCTTGCTCAAGATGCAGCCCTCAAGCAGTATGGATTTTTGCTTGAACCAGAGGTAGTGTTTGCAGGCGAATTCTAACATAAGAAAGCAAACAACCTTCTGATGCAATGAGTATTATCTGTAGGTTGTTTGCTGTATGAAAACACTAAAACAATAAGATACCGCTCAGTGCAGCAGCGCAAATACTGTTATTTTTTTACTCCCTCAGTTTTACTCACACCAGCAAGTTTAAATAACTTTCTTAAAAGGCCGACTTTTCCAAACAGCAGCCACCAGAACAGAATTGCAACTAAAATAAGCGGAATACCATAGAGCAGTATTCCAACGATAATTACCACAAAACTCTGAATGCCTGAACCAAATGCTATAAAAAGATCACGTAACCGCTCCCAGAGCGTCGGCTTTGATGCACTCGATTTTATTTCCGATTCAATGGTAAGTGTTACTGTGGCATAATCCACTTGATTTACAAGTCCTTTGAAGCTTCCTTCCAGACTTTCAAGGTCTGCTGTGGCATCATTTAGAAAACGTTCGATATTTAAAAGATCTTCAACATTTTTTGCACTCTTAAGGTAGGTCTGATAGCGCTCTACTAAAATTCGTTTATTTTTCACCCTGTTTTCTAAGTCATAATAATAATCGGTTACATCACGAGCCTGTAAGGACTGTCTTCGTATTTTGCCTAAATTAGGAAGGAGGTCCATAAAACGATTGAGTTTTTCTACAGGAACGCGAACTTCGTATGTTATACCATCTTCCCATATATCCTGACTTGCAACATATCCGCCAAAATT
>CAZVTR010000016.1:0-1157 GCA_964630305.1 uncultured Treponemataceae bacterium
ACGTCCGTTCCGGCGAATACCGCACCTGGATAGAAAAGAATTACGAAAAACGGTAAATGCGGGCCTGTTATTTTCTACTCAGATTTAGAAAATGATTTCTATCTAACTGGCGGTACTGCACCGCACCGCTTTTATCTGAGAAAGTGATATTCTGCACGAAAATGCTAATAGTTTATATCAACAAAGGTAATATAAAATCACACTATTTTTAATTCTAATCTATATCATCCACCAGGGCACAATCTTTGTGGTTGCATCAAGGGGAAAGAATTCTGACGCACAGCAGATTATTGTTCCGTTTCCTATTTGTTTATCGGTTTTATTGAGCATTCGAAATGATTTTATCATATCTTTTGATGGATTTGCGGTTTTCTTTATTTCGATAGGGTAAATAATTCCATCAACTTCAAGTATCAAATCAATTTCTTGTTGATCCTTATCGCGATAGTAATAGAGCGGTGGAATTTTACCATTGTGATACCAGCTTTTTAAGAGTTCGGTAACTACAAATGTTTCAAAAAAGGCTCCAGATGCTGCACCCGCCTCGAGAGTTTCGGGCGTTGTCCATCGGGCAAGGTACGCTGCAAGACCGGTGTCCATAAAATAGAGTTTTGGAGCTTTGATGATTCGTGATAATCGATTATTGTACCATGGTTCTATCAGTGTAATTATTCCTGCAGTCCGTAAAAGAGAAATCCATCGTTTTACGGTTGGCTGACTGATACCTAAATCTCGAGCGATCTCAGCATAGTGAAGTATTTGACCGGTGCGCGATGCAAGAGCAGTTAAAAAATGCAAAAACGTAAGTTCATCGCCAATTTGAGAGAGATTTTGAATATCGCGTTGTAAATACGTTTGAACATACGATGCATAAAATTGTTCTATATCGGGCGGGTTTTCATTTGCAAGCAATGCTGGCATACTGCCGCGATGAATTGCTCTAAATCCATCCATGAGTGTTCTGGGGTGTGCTGTTTTTCTTCTTTCAAGCAATACCTTATCGTGAGGAATAAACGCACCCCAGGAATATCCCTGTAGCTCAGCTTGTGAAAACCCAAAGAGGTATACAACTCCAACTCTGCCAGCAAGCGATTCACTTCATCCCTTTAATACCACTATCGTCTTTCCAAACCCGCCTTCTTCTGCACGAGCAAAGT
>CAZVTR010000016.1:1257-38429 GCA_964630305.1 uncultured Treponemataceae bacterium
CCCTTTAATACCACTATCGTCTTTCCAAACCCGCCTTCTTCTGCACGAGCAAAGTAGTAATCCGCTACTAATGGCTGTTTCTTTAAGAGTTCGTGAATCCCCTTTTGCAAAATACCTTCGCCGGTACCATGAATAATCGAAAAGCTTCTAATATGCGCAAGGAGTGCAGTGTGAATCTGCTGTTCAACTGCGTTGAGCGCATCAGCGAGGCGGTAGCCGCGGAGGTCGAGTTCTAAAAGCGATCGAGCATTATTGGGAATGGTTGCCTCTACGCTCGTGCTGGGTCGCATGTTCTGTTTTTTTATTGGAATGAGGTCAACTTCGGGAACGGTGAGTTTGAGTGAATCGACTGCGACAATCCATGCTGTATTTTTAGTTTTGCGCACTAACACACCTTCTTTGCGTGATGAGCGAATCATAACTGGTATGCCTGGTTCTAAAGGCTGATCTGTTTCCGGGATTGGCTCTTCGTCAGTGCTATCGGCTTTTTCTGCTTCAAGCTCTTGCGTTACGGTGTTTGTTTTTTCTTCAAGATTATGTAAAAATTGCTTAACTGCTACGGTTTTTTCTTTTGTTAGAGTCCCTTCCTGTATTGCCCGCACTAGGTTTTCCAGTGTCTTCCTGCTCTCGTCAAGAAAGAGTTTTAACTCGGTTCCTTCCTTCTTTTTTAATTCGTACACCTGCTGTTTTAATTTTAAGGACTCAAGATCGAGCTTGCGTTGTTGCTCAGTAAGTTCTTGCTTTGTCTTCTCAAGCATATATGATTTTGTTTCAAGTTCTTGATATTTGCTGTGAAGTTCTCGGAGTAAGCTCGAAACATCAGTCTGATGCTCCGAGCAATAGGATTGTGCCCTGTCGATTATCGCTTTAGGCATGCCATATCGGCTTGCTATAGTCAGTGCATGGCTTTCTCCCGGAAAACCTATAATGAGCTTGTAAGTTGGGCTCAGGGTCTCTTTATCAAATTCAACAGATGCATTGATTGTTTCTTCATGGTCATACGCGTACTGTTTGAGGATGCTCAAATGGCTTGTTACAAATACCGTGCATGAGCGTTCGCGGAAATAATCAAGGAGTGCCATCGCGAGTGCTCCGCCTTCTTCGGGGTCTGTCCCTGACCCTAGTTCATCGAGCAGTATGAGACTGTTATTCGATGCATGGGCAGTAATTTCGGCTATGGTCTTAATGTGAGCAGAGAAGGTCGAGAGAGAGGCATCAATCGATTGTTCGTCGCCAAGATCGACCAGCACAGATCCAAAAATGGGGAGCTTGCTGCCTTCGCTCACGGGGAGTGCGAGCCCAAACTGGTTCATGAGCGCAAAGAGTCCTATGGTTTTTAGCGTAACGGTTTTTCCGCCTGTATTTGGTCCTGTTATTATTAGTTCACGTTTGTTTGGCGGGAGTGCAATGGTAACCGGTACCGCTTTTGATCCTAAGAGCGGGTGCCGCGCATTGTAAAGCTCGATGCTAGTCTCTGAATATTCAACAAAAACTCCCTTGTTTACAAGCGAGTAGTGGGCTTTTGCATGCCAGATATCATACTGCGCAAGCAAAGTTTGCGCTGTAATAATTGCTTCATAATGGATGCGAATTACAGCTGTAGCTTCTTTTAAAATTGCAAACAGTGCTCGCTGATATTCTGCCTCTGCCTCAACGAGTTCGTTGTTTTTTTGCACAAGAATTTCAGGTTCAATAAATGTGGTTTGCCCGGTATCGGAAATTTCATGAACAATACCCGGGAGTTTGTTTTTATAGGTGCTTTTGACTGCAAGTACGGTGCGTCCATCCCGGATGGTAGGAAGATCGTTTTGTAAGATTCCTTTGAGATCGGGGTTTGCACAGAGCGATGCAGTAATTTTTTCAATTTCAGCAAGCAATTTATGCGTTTTGTTCCGGAAGGGCTTTAATTCCGGAAGATCGCGGATGCTGCCGTCATCATTGCAGATATGAAACACTGTATGGATAATAGAATTAAGATTTGGTGCTCGTTCATTGCATGCTGAAATTTTTTTGTGTTCTATCGGAGCAAAAAATGTATGAAACGATTCAAAGCTTCTTGCCCATAACCCCAGCGCAAGGAGCTCATCGGTTTCAAGCACAGTGCCTTCTTTGGAAAGCTTTGGCAGCACTGAACTGATATCGGGGCATTCTGTAGGAGGCAAATATTTATTTGCATGAAATTGGTTGACGATTGCGCGGATACACTCCTGTTCGTCTAATACTTCCTCTGTTGTTGTATAGGGTATGCTGATATTCAAAAACGCTGTGCCTTCATGGCTTCTGATATAGCTCAGAACATGGTTTCGTATTCTAAAAAAATCCAGGAGCTCCAGGCTGTGGTGATGCATAGTGTTTTATCCTCTTGTAAAATAAATATTACTCATCGTCTTCATAATCGCTGTACTTTTGAGGTCTTCCGGTCTTTTTTGCGTATTCCTTTGATGCTGCAAGCTCATGCCAGATGCTTGTGTAGCTCTGGTATCGGTCGGGGTGAATTTCTCCGTGAGCGACAGCATCGAGTACTGCGCACCCGTGTTCATGGAGGTGCGTACAGCGCGCGCCAAGTTTGCAGGAACCATAGAGTTTGTGCATCTCGGGAAAGTACCATGAGAGTTCGAGCGAGTTAATGTAGCGCAGGGCGAGGCGCCTGATACCGGGCGTATCAATGATAGCGGTTGTATTATCAGCAAGCTGGGCACATACCGCGGCCACAGTTGTGTGGCGTCCCCGCTCATATTTTTCGCAGATGTCGCCAATTTCGTAGTCGAGCCCCGGTTCAATTGCATTGATGAGCGATGATTTTCCAACGCCGGACTGGCCGATAAACGCCGCAGTCTTTCCCTGGATATAGTGTTTAAGTGTATCAATGCTCTCCTCGTTATAAATACTTGTCTTGAGGGTGGAGAATCCCAGCGCTTCATACTGTGAGAGCCGTTCGAGAATTTCTGGGGCTATCGGGAGATCGCATTTGTTTAAAATGATGAGGAGCGGGAGTTCATTCATTTCTGCAAGCACTGAGACTCTGTCGATAAATCGAGGCCGCCAGGGCGGCATGCCTGTGCTGCTCACGCAAATGACTAAATCGATATTGGCAGCTATTGCCTGCTTGGCTTTTCCTTTTTCGTTATAGCGCCAGAAGAGTGAACGCCGCGGAATGAGTTTTGTAATGAGGCCTGTTTCTGAGTCAACGGGCACAAGCTCTACGATATCACCCGGAGCAAGCGTGTTGTATGCCTGTTCATCGGTTTTAAGTTTTTTGCCTTTAAACGTACAGCTCAGCAGGCCCTGCTCGGTTTTGACAAGAAAGCGGTTGTTTGCTCCAATAAGCACAGTGCCGGTCATGGGAGTATACCTTTATATAAAAAGCCGTACATGGCTGCAAACTGTTTGTAGCGCTCTTCAACAGGTTCAGTGCCTGTAACCCAGAATGTGTGAACGTGTGCTTCATTTGACGCTTGAATCGCTTGAGTCGCTAAGACTGCAAGCTCCTGCTTTGGGAGGTGCTGATGGCTGTTCGTATTCTGTAATTTATGTGTTTCAAGTATCTGCATGAGCCTCTTCGTAATGCCATTTTGAGAATCGATGATAGTAATATCGGGTTTGCCAGCACTGATAAATTCTTGCTGCATATGTAAAAAGTGCGTACAGCCAAGCACGAGCATATCGGCATTAAAATCTCGTACTTGCTTCATATAAGGTTCGAGTGCGCGCAATTTTTCTTCAGGACTTGCGTTTAATAGTGAAGTTTCAATCCATGACACGAGCGGGCTTGCGCCAAGCTTGAGCAGGGAACAATTACCAGCATGCTGTTCAACGAGCTTATCAAGATAGGGTTCATTGACAGCGCGGTTTGTAGCAATTACGGCGATTCGTCCTTTCTGTGTTTTTTCTGCAGCTGGCTTAATTGCAGGCACTGTCCCGATAATGGGCAGCCCGGAGTATCGTTCCCGCACAGCGTGAATTGCAATTTCAGTTGCGGTATTGCAGGCAATAACGATTACTTTAGGATGTATGTGTTCGATAGCACGATCGAGCGCGCTAAAAACAGCTTCTACTACTGCTTCTGGCTTTTTTGTTCCGTACGGGAATCCTGCGCGGTCTGCAAGGTACGCAATTGTCTCATGCGGAAGTGCATTGATTGCATGTGCAGCGTATGGAATGCCGCCAATACCAGAATCAAAATAGAGAATTGGTGCTGTGCTCGTGGTATGATCGTGTTCTTGCATGGCAGTTTTCACTACTGTTCAGGTTCCTTTGGGATAGTGTGCGTAATTTTGCCTATGAAAATAAATCGTTAAATTTCTTTTTTGCATCATCGGTATTAGCTTTCGCTGAAGCACTTCCTGGTTTAAAGTATTCACAAAAATTCATGCTTTCTTTATCTTGAACAAAATCAGCCTGAGGTTCTGCGCAATCGTGGTAAGCGCCTGGTTTGAAAAACTTGCAATTTTTACAGCAATGCAGAGGTCGTCGGCATGCGGGACATTCATCTCTAAAGCCAATATGTTCAGGCAGTGCATGTGAACAAAAATAACACATAGATGCTATAGTAATCCGAAACATGAAATAAATCAATAAAGTAGCTGTGAAAGACAGCGGCCGCCATAGTATAAGCAGTTAATACAACCAGCTAGCATGAACAGGCTGGAATAACCGCATACTTGACGTTTCCAAGGAAATATAGTATACAATAGCTAGACATTAAGATTCTTTAAGATGTAAGAAGAGTCGTTCACCGCGACTCTTCTTTTTTTAAGGACCATTTTGAGGAGATGCCATGCAACAGGGATATGAATCGTTGCACAAGACTTTGCAGGACTCAGTAGAAACAGCCGGGTTTGCATTGGTGGAAGCAAAGTTTCTCCAAAAAAAATCATCGGTTCGCGCCTATATCACCATATATAAAGATACAGGCATCAGTACCGATGACTGCTCAAAAATCTATTGGATTGTTCAGCCAATTTTGCTTGCATGGTTTAAATGTGATGATGAGCACCTCTTTATCGAGGTATCATCACCTGGACTTGACAGGGTGTTCAAATCGCCCGAGGAATATGCTATATTCAAGGGTAAGGTTATAAAAGTTATAAAAAAAGATGGGCTTGTGATTATTGGTACACTGCTAGGTGCCGACACCGCACAGGTTTTGATACAATCTGGAAATGAGGAAGTAAAACTTCCCTTTGAGGCAATTGCCAGAACAAGCCTTTTTTCCGATTACAGTGAGCATAATTCAGGAGGTACAAATTAATATGGCAGGAATGGCTGAGGCTATACGCCAGATTATGCAGGAAAAGGGAATATCAGAAGAACTCGTACTGCAGACAATTAAAGATTCTCTAACAGCAGCATATAAAAAACGTTTTGGAACAGCAGAGAATATTGTGATTCGGTTTAAAGATAATTATGATGGCGTTGAAGTTTTCTCAAAAAAACTTATCGTACAAGAAGCCGAAGATCCAGTGCTGGAAATTGAGCTCGATGAAGCGCGGGAGTACGCTCCAGAGGCTGAAGTTGGCGATATTCTGGAAGTGCCTATCGATCTCAAAGAATTTGATTTGCAGTCCGTTATGCTTGCCAAGCAGACCACACGGCAATCATTTAAGGAGATTACCCGCGATGCACTCTATGCCGATTTTCATGCAAAGCTGGGCGAAATTATTATCGGATACTACCAGCGCGAGAAAAACGGCAATATTTTTGTGGATTTAGGCAAGGCCGAAGGGTTTTTTCCTAAGAAGTACCAATCGCCGCTCGAAGTGTATCAGCCTGGTGACAGGATAAAAGCCTTAATCGTTGAAGTAAACAAGACCAATCCTCAGATTGTGCTCTCACGAACGCATCCTGAGTTTGTACAAAAAATACTTGAACTTGAGGTGCCGGAAGTATACGACAAAACGGTTGAAGTATATAAAATTGTTCGTGAACCGGGTTATAGGACAAAAATTGCAGTATTTTCGCGCCGCGATGATATAGACCCGGTGGGTGCCTGTGTGGGGCTCAAGGGTATCCGCATTCAAAATATCATCAAGGAGCTTGAGGGCGAAAAAATCGATATTTTACGGTACGATCCCAACCCCGAAAAGTTTATTAAAAATGCTTTGCTTCCAGCCAATGTGCTTGATGTGTATGTGCTCGATGAAACAAAGCGGCAGGCACTTGCAGTTGTCAGTGATGAGCAATTCTCAATAGCAATTGGCAAGCAGGGACTCAATGTCCGCCTTGCAAACAGGCTCTGTGACTGGACTATCGATGTTAAGACAGAAGAACAGTTTAAAGAACTTGATATTGGCGCTCATGCACGTAAAATGGCTTCGAACCTCTTTGAAGCACAGGAAGAAGAAATTGTTAAACTTTCTGAACTTCCTGATGTTGATATGGATACAGTTGCAATTCTTGCCGAGCATGGCATCGAGCTCATTGAAGAGTTCCTCGAAAAAGATGAAGAGGAACTGCTTGCAATTCCTGGCTTGACACAAGAGCAGATTGATGCTGTACGAGCAATTATCGAAGAAAATGTAGAAATTGTAGAAGAAGAAATCGCTGAAGAAGAGGTTTCTGAAGAAGAAGAGTATGAATGTCCTGAATGTCATGCAAGGATTACTCCTGATATGACGCACTGTCCTCAATGCGGAGTAGAGCTGGCTTTTGAATATGAAGACGATGATGAACAAACTCCGGATGAAGAATAAAGGTGAAAGAAACGTATGGATGAGAAAGAAAATACAGCAAAAGCAAAGCTTATAAAGCAGAGCAAAACTGTTCAGACAGAAGATAAAAGCGAACCTGCCTCTGAAAAGAAAAAAGTAGTAGTGGTTAAGAAAAAGCCACATGCGGGAGCAGCTTCAGACGCTAAAAAGAAAGTTGTCGCAAAACACACTGAGCAGGCTAAAGAGCATGAGGAAGCAGCAAAACAGGCCGATACAGAAACTGCTGCACAAGCATCACAGGCTGAAGCACAGGCACAGCAGGCCGAAAAAGTTCAGGAGAAAGCGAGCGGACAACAGGCGGCTGATAAAGCTGCTGCTCAAGAACAACAAGCCAAATCTTCTGAGAGTGCTTCTGGTGAGGTTCAGCAGCCCCGGAGTCCCCGTGTCGTCGGCCAGGTGGGCGGCAGAGGAAAACCTGCGCAGCAGCGCATGGGTAACCGCGATAACAGAAATTACCCGCGCAGTTCCGGTGAGCGGACAGAAGCTTCTGGTCGTCCGCAGGGACAGACGTCTCGGTTTCAGGGAAGTCAGCGTCCTCAGAGCAGTCGTACAGGATCGGCTTCGCAGTCTCAGGGAGAAGGCAGACCAGCGCAGGGACAGCGAAAAGAAAGCAAGAGCCATTTTATTATCAACAAAGACAAAGCCGGCGCTCGTAAATCAGCTTCTGCTCCCGTAATTCCTGTACCGGAAAAAAAGACACTCGCCAAACGTTTCCAGCAAAAACCTAAAAAACAAATTTACAGCAGAGAAGAAGAGCTTGAAGAAAAACTTCTCGCCATTAAAAAGAAAGCACAGGAACAAAAAACAAATCCTGTGCCTAAGTCTATTGAAATAATGGAAGCGATTACCGTTGCAGATCTTGCGCGGAAAATGAATCTTAAACCCAATGAACTCATAGGCAAGCTCATGTCTATGGGATATATGGCCACAATAAACCAGCAGATTGATGCAGAAACTGCAACAATTCTTGCAAGCGAGTATGGCTGTGATGTTCATATAATTTCACTCTATGAAGAAACGCTCATTGAAAAAGTTGCTGACAGACCGGAGGATTTAAAACCAAGGCCGCCGATTGTAACGGTAATGGGTCACGTTGACCATGGTAAAACAAAGCTCCTCGATGCTATTCGAAAAACAAATGTTGTAGCAGGCGAATACGGAGGCATCACTCAGCATATTGGTGCGTATCAGGTTGAAACTCCCCGCGGTAGAATAACCTTCCTCGACACACCAGGACACGCTGCGTTTGCAGAAATGCGCGCACGGGGTTCACAGATTACCGACATTGTCATTCTGGTTGTCGCTGCCGATGACGGCGTGATGCCTCAGACGCTTGAAGCTCTTGACCACGCAAAAGCCGCAGAGGTTCCGATTATTGTTGCTATTAACAAGATAGATCTTCCTGAGGCTAACCCCGACAGAATCAAAACACAGCTTTCTGACCATGGACTTGTTCCGGAAGAGTGGGGCGGTCAAACCATGTATTTTGAAATATCGGCACTGCAGAAAAAAGGTATCGATGAGCTCCTCGAAGGCGTGCTCCTTACCGCAGAAGTGATGGAATTAAAGGCAAACTATTCATGCCCTGCAGTCGCAAAGGTTGTGGAATCGCGAATCGATCAGGGCAGAGGTATTGTAGCAACGCTTATAATCGAAAAAGGAACGCTCCGTGTCGGCGATTCGTTTGTGGCAGGTATCTATCCAGGACGAGTCAGAGCAATTTTTAACGACAAGGGCAGCAAAATAGAAGAGGCAACGCCTTCGATGCCGGTAGAGGTAATTGGTTTTGAAGGCATACCCAATGCAGGTGATCCGTTTGAAGTTGTAGAAAACGAAAAAGTTGCGCGCGCATATTCACTGAAACGGCAGGAACTCAAACGGGTTGAAGAAACTCGGGCACTTAAAAAGATAAGTCTTGATAATCTCTATGACACCATTAGCGAAGGCAATGTCAAAGAGCTTAAGGTAATTATTAAGGCAGATGTGCATGGTTCTGTAGAAGCGCTCAAAAATGCGCTTGTTAAATTATCAACCGATGAAATACGTCTCAATGTCATCCATGCTTCTGCAGGTGCCATCAATGAAACCGATGTCAACCTTGCCAGTGCTTCCAATGCAATTATCATTGGGTTTAATGTCCGCCCGACACCTAAAGCAAAAGAACTTGCCGATCAGGAAAAGGTTGAGATACGAAAATATAACATCATTTATAAAGCGATTGAGGAAATCCAGCTTGCAATGGAAGGTATGCTTGCTCCGGAAATGAAGGAAGTAGAGCTTGGAACGGTTGAAATTCGCAATATTTTCAAAGTTCCGAAAGTTGGTACGATTGGCGGCTGTTATGTGGTTTCTGGTGTAGTCAAGCGGTCTGCAAATGTGCGGCTCGTGCGTGATGGCATCGTAATTTATGAAGGCAAGCTTGCCTCACTCAAGCGTTTCAAAGACGATGTTAAAGAAGTTGCAGCTGGTTTTGAATGCGGTCTTAGTCTTGAAAACTGGAACGACCTTAAAGAAGGAGACATGCTCGAAGTTTATGAAATCCAGGAGATTTCACGAAAACTTTCAAGCTAATATACTATGGATGCTATACGGTTACAAAAGGTAGAAGAACAGATACGGGAGATTATCGCCGGGCTCATTATTGAAGGGCGGGTGAAAGATCCTCGCGTTAACACTGCAGTTTCAATTACGCGTGTGGAATTAGCTCGCGATGGCTCACATGCCCGGGTATTTGTTTCTTCCTATATCGATAATGAGTTAACGCAGACGGTGCAGGGGTTACAGCATGCAGCTGGTTTTATTCAGTCTCAGCTTGCACAGCACATTCACACTCGTAATACACCTAAACTTTCATTTGTAAAAGATGACGGCATACGAAAGAGTGTAGAAATAATAAATACAATTGATAAGCTCTTAGAAAATCAGCCTGATGCTCAATCTGAACCTGAGGGCCATGAAGCAGAGTAATGGTTATCTCATTCTCAATAAACCTCCTGGGTTAACTTCTTTTAAGGTTCTCAAACAGCTACAAAAACTAATTCCGGAGATACGCAAAGTAGGACATGCCGGCACACTCGATGCGTTTGCAAGCGGAGTGCTCATATGTTTGTGCGGTACCTATACAGGATTAACTACTTATTTTATGGCACAGGATAAATCGTACCGAGCACGCATCGAATTTGGAAAAGAAACTGATACACTAGACCCGGAAGGGGAAATAGTAAAAACGGGGCACATTCCAGAAAGAGAGCAGGTAGCGGCTGCACTCGAACAGTTTACGGGAACAATTCTACAGGTGCCGCCGCTCTATTCTGCGGTGCATGTAGACGGCAAACGTGCTTACGAGCGGGCAGTGCGGGATGAAACCTTTACTATCGATGCTCGCTCAGTAACTGTCTATGCGCTTACACTGGAAGCCTGGCAGCCTCCCTTTGCTGATATTATGGTTCACTGCTCCAAAGGTACATATATTCGATCACTTGCGCGCGATATCGGCAGTGCCTGCGGTACCTGTGCGTATGTCACAGAGCTTGTGCGAACTTCTGTAGGTGCTTTTGCGCTTGACCAAGCCTGTGAACTGGAACATGTAACACAAGACGATATCCGGGTATTGACCCCTGAATCGGTACAGGTACTAGGACTAAAACCGGTGATGCTCGGCACTCGTTCTCAGGAAGCTGTACGAAATGGAAGACCGCTTGCGAAACTTCCAGAGTTTGCTGCTGTAACAACAGAAGGAACATTTGCATTGTTTTCTGAGGATGAAGCTCTTTTAGGAATAGTCAGTAAACGCAATCGCTGCTGGAATTATGAAAAAGTGATGGCAGGTGTTTCATGACAGTAATCGATTGGAATGAGTTTACCGCTGGGTTTGAGCATCATAATGATCAGTATGCAGCAGCGATAGGTGTTTTTGACGGAATTCATATTGGTCATCAGGCTTTAATTAAAGCACTTGATCAGGAAACAACACGCCGGAAAATGATTATCACCTTTAAGGAAAATCCTAAAAAAATACTGAGACCTGAGTCTTTTTCTGGTGATATTACTACATTAGAGCAAAAACTTGTATACTTTGAAAAACATGGTATTGACAGTACAGTCATCATTGACTTTTCAAAGAATTTTAGTACAATACCCGGAGAAGTATTCGTACGGACGCTTGTAACCACTGCCCGTATCACAAAAATTATTATTGGATGGGATTTTTCCTGTGGCCATAATCTCGATACGCCGTCTCGAGAGGTAGCGCGGCTTGCCCGTGCTTTCGGTGCCGATGTAGAAATAATTCCGCCTGTAATTATTAACGGAGAGGTTGCGAGTTCAACAAAAATTAGAAGAGCTATACGAGAAGGAAATATTCAATATGCGGTTGCGATGCTGGGTCACCCCTACACCCTGGATGTCCGCATGTTCAGCTTTTCGTACGAGCATCAGAAACTGACTGCTCTGAGTAATACTATTGTAATGCCGGAACAGGGTACCTATGAGGCGATACTTACTGGTACTGCATATAGCTATTCTGATGCGTGTATGTTTGAGCATGGAACGATTACGTGGAGATCCGCGGTTCTGCCAGAACAGCCCCGCTTTATTGAACTAATACCGTAATTAGAGTATACTAGAGCTTTGAAGGAGTAGGAATAATGGCTTTAACAAAAGAGAAAAAGCAAGCTATCATTAACGATTTGGGTGGAAATGAAAAAAATACCGGAGCCACCGAAGTTCAGATTGGTCTTTTGACAGAAAGAATCAAACAGCTCACCGAGCATTTTAAGCAGAATAAAAAAGATACAAATTCCCGACGCGGTTTGTTAAAACTGGTTGGACAGCGCAGACGTCTGCTTAAGTATCTGCAGAGAACCGATCTTGAAAAATATCGCGAGCTAATACAAAAGCTTGACATCCGGAAATAACGAGGGAGCCCGGGCAATTACTGTCTGGGCTCTTTTATTCTTTTTTAATGTAATTGGAGAAACAAAACAATGGTACATACCCAGAAAATTGTAATAGGCAATGAAGAAATGTCTTTTGAAACCGGGCGTATGGCAAAGCAGGCAAATGGTGCCGTGTTTGCAAAATGCGCCGGTTCTGCAGTAATTGCAACAGTATGCTGTTCAAGTACTGCTATGGAGGGGCTCGATTTTGTCCCCGTGACAGTTGAATACAACGAAAAATACTATGCCGCAGGTAAAATACCCGGCGGTTTTATTAAACGCGAAGCTCGTCCCAAAGACAGAGAAATCCTCGTTTCACGGCTCATCGATAGGCCAATGCGGCCTCTTTTTGATAAAGCATTTGGCCGTGAAATACAAATTGTTCCCACGGTGCTTTCAACCGATCAGGTGAACCCGCCTGACATCCTGGCTATCAATGCTGCGAGTGCTGCTGTGCATATCAGCGATATTCCGTTTAACGGACCAATTGCTGGGGTGCGTGTGTGCTATCTCGATGGTTCCTATATCATCAATCCTACCTACGAGCAGATTGAAAAAGCCGAACTTGAAATTGTTGTAGCGGGTACCAAAGACAGCATAACAATGGTAGAGGGCGGCGCAAATGAAGTCAGCGAAGCAGTCATGCTTGGAGCTATCGATGCAGCTCGGGAACCAATCAGAAAAATCTGTGAAACAATCGAGGCGCTCAGGAGCGAGGCTGGCAAGCCAAAACTTCCGCTTGTAGAAGCTACCGTAGTGCTTAATCGCAAAGATGAAATTGAAAAAGCGGCACGGGCGCGTCTTGAGAAAGCACTCTATACAAAAATCAAACAGGAGCGCGGCGAAGCCATCAAACGTGCAATACAGGAAACGCAAGAAGAATTTGCCGATGCGCTTACCGATGATATGCAGAAAAAGCTTTTCAGTCAGCTCATGGATGATCTCCAGTATCAGATTCTCCGCTCAGGCATTCTCGACAGAAGCATGCGGGTTGACGGCCGCGGGCTTGAAGAAATTCGGCCAATTACCTGCGAGCTTGATATTTTGCCCCGCACCCACGGTTCGGCTTTGTTTACCCGCGGTGAAACACAGGCTCTCGTGGTAACGACACTTGGCAGTGTCTTTGATGAGCAGATCTATGATGACATTGAAGGCGACCGCAGAGAAAACTTTATTCTTCACTACAATTTCCCGCCCTTCTCAGTTGGTGAGGTGGGAAGACTTTCCACTGGCCGCCGTGAGATTGGTCATGGACACCTTGCCCGCAGAGCGCTCGAACGCATGGTTCCATCAAAAGAAGAATTTCCCTATACGATTCGTGTTGTCTCAGAAATACTTGAGTCAAATGGATCCTCTTCAATGGCAACCGTGTGCGGAGGAACCCTGTCGTTAATCGCTGCAGGTGTTCCTATCAAGCGGCCTGTTGCTGGTATTGCTATGGGACTCATCTCCGAACAGAATCGCTATGCAATTCTATCTGATATTTTAGGTGACGAGGATCATCTCGGAGACATGGATTTTAAGGTTGCCGGAACCGAAAAGGGCATTACGGGCTTCCAGATGGATATCAAAATTTCTGGTATTTCAACAGAAATTATGAAACATGCTCTTGAGCAGGCTAAAAAGGGAAGAATGCATATTTTGAGCATTATGAATGAAACCATCAGCAAAGCATCGCGTGAACTTTCCGAATTTGCACCAAAAATCATTACCATGAAGCTGGACAGCGATAAGATCGGAGCAGTGATTGGTCAGGGCGGTAAAAATATAAAGAATCTTTGCGAAACCTTTGATGTAAAAATTAACATTGATGATGATGGCACAACCACTATTTATGGCAATAACAAGGCATCAGCAGAACAGGCCCGCGATGCTATTTTAGGTATCATACTCGATCCGGAAGTTGGCAGAATCTATGAAGGCACTGTCAAACGCATCATGGATTTTGGTGCATTTGTGGAAATATTCCCTGGCAAAGAAGGGCTTGTTCATATATCTAAACTTTCCAAGACTCGGGTCGCAAAAGTCACTGATGTTGTTCAGGAAGGTCAAAAAATCAAGGTAAAACTGTTAGAAATAGATAAAATGGGAAGACTCAATCTTTCCCTCATCGATGCTCAGGATTCACAAGAAAAATAACAGCACTGCAGGCTGATTGCAGCCTGCAGTAATTTATTGGTGGCTTTTCATGCGGTTACATGTTTCTAAAACTCCATATACGTTGTATCTGTATGTTGCGCGTGAATTTGCTGTTTTTTTTATAGTGTTATTTTTATTTTTCTTTATAGTTTTTTTTATTAATCAGATTATTTATATGGCACAGGATATCCTTTCAAAAAAGGCGCCTGTGTTTGATGTAATCAAGCTGGTCATATATGCTCTGCCGTCGATTGTGGCAATGTCATTTCCGTACGCTACATTTGTTGGCGGACTTATGGCATTAGGCCGGTTAATGTCGGAAAAAGAAATACTTGTAATGAGTGCTTCCGGCGTTCCAAAGCGTAAAATATTTTTGCCGTTTTTAGTGCTGGGATTTATTTTTTCCTGGGTTTCATTTATTATGAATGACTACTTTCTGCCGCTCGGTATGCTCAACTATCAGCGTGTATACAGGAATCTTATTTTAAGCACACCGGCTCTCGAGTTAAAACCGTTTTCTGTTAAAAAATATAAAGACAGCGTTATCATCACTGGCAGTATGAATAAATCCACTATTCAGGATATTACGGTAATTGACAGAACTAAAGACGGCAAAAATAGAGTTATCACTGCCCATAATGCAAGAATTGTAAACTCAGAAGAAAATAATGATATTCTTATGCTCATCCTTGAACAGGTCATGGTTCAGGAAACCGACCCGCAATATCCCGATCGTTTTGAATATACCGAAGCAGAGCTTATGGAATACAATATTGTGCTGACGCAGTTTACTTCTTCTTCATCTCAAATTGGTGCTGCAGAAATGGGCGTGGCTAACTTGATAAACCTTATAGAAAAGAAGAAGCAAGAAACAGAAAAACTTATTCTATCCCGAGAACAGGAATATCAGAAGCGCTATTATGATTTTTCTGCAAAATATTTTTCACAAAATTTTCTAATGAGTAATTTGGACAGCAAAACCCTAGCATTAAAACAAGAACTTGATATTTTAAAAGACTTAAGCAAAAATAAAATACTTGATCGAGGCATAGAAATATATCGCATAGAGCTCTATAAAAAGCTTGCAATACCGTTTTCTGCAATATGTTTTATAATTCTTGCTTTTCCGCTCGGAATCTTTAGCAATCGCAGTTCTATTGGCAGAAATTTTATCATTGGTCTTGCTATTGTGATAGCAAACTGGTTTCTCTTGCTCGGGGGACAATCGCTTGCGGTACGAGGTATTGTATCGGCGTTTTGGGGTATCTGGTTTGCAAATATTCTTACAATTTGTGCCGGAATACTGCTTACGATTATAAGGTTAAAAAAATGATGCATTCCTATACATTATTCCGCTATAATTTTAAAGCGTTTTTAGAAATGTTTTTTGCAAGTATGATATTTTTTATTCTGCTCATTGAGATGTTTGATATTTTTGCGAATTTATTTAGATACCTGCAAAACAATGTTCCGTTTAGCAAAATACTGCAGATTGCTTTGCTTTATTTACCTAAGTGTATAAGTTATTCACTCCCTATAGCATTGCTCTATGCTGTTTCGTTTACCATGGGTAATTTTTTTGCGAACAATGAGCTTATCGTTGTCATGGCATCTGGTATATCGGTTTGGAAATTTAATCTTCCGATTATTATATTTACTGTTGCTCTCGCATTGAGTTCTTTCTTTTTTGAAGACGCAATCGTCATTCCTTATTATGAAAAAAAGCAAACGACTGCTAATGAAATTCTTTATGCAAAGCAGTCTCCCGATGAAACTTCTTTTGATATTACCATATTAGGCAAAAACCGTGAGTATATATGGTCTGCCGCAATGTTTGAAAAAGCAAAAAAAGTGCTCAATAATGTTACAATCATCAAGCTTGATGCACAGGGCAATTTTTTAGAAAAAATAACTGCACAGACGGCGCAGTGGAGTACCGACCGATGGATACTAAAGAGTGCGCGGGTCATTAAAAAAACAAAAACAGGTTTTTCTGATATGTTTTACGCCTCGCTCGATGATCCTGAACTCAATGAACAGCCGGATTCATTTTATGTTCGTTCTGGAAAGCCCGATGCAATGAATATCAAAGAGTTACAAAACTATATCAAGTTTTTAGAAGGAATACATGCGCCAGCAGCTCAGGCAAAAACTGAACTCTTGCGACGGTTTGCGTATACATTTATCCCTATTATTGTAGTTTTAATCGCTATTGTTTCATCGGGGCTTATTAAAAAAAATATCATGCTGTTTACGATGCTTATCAGTATTGGTGCAGCAGTGGTCTACTATGTGCTTCAGATGGTGCTTTCGCTCATGGCAATTAACGAAATCATACCCCCTGCCTGGGGTGCGTTTATGCCGCTTGCAGTATTCATAATGATATTTGCAGTGGTCTTTAAATTCAGAAAAATATAAAATTACTATCAGGAGAACACGAATAATGAGTCTTATGTTTAAAGTTGTACATCAAGACAGCCTTACGCGAGCCAGAACAGGCATGCTGGAACTGCCGCATGGAACGGTAGAAACACCTGTATTTATGCCTGTTGGAACAAACGGAACAGTAAAAGGTGTAACAAAAGATAACCTAAAGGAAATTGGTTTTGGCATAATTCTGTCTAATACGTATCACTTGTATTTGCGCCCCGGACTCGATGTAATAGAAAAGGCCGGCGGTCTCCATAAATTTATAAACTGGGATAAAAATATTTTAACCGATTCAGGCGGATTCCAGGTTTTCTCACTTACGAAGCTTAGAAAAATAAGAGATGAAGGCGTTGTGTTTCAATCTCATATTGACGGTAGCAGACATACACTGACACCGGAAAAAGTGGTGCACATTCAGCAAGTGTTAGGAAGCGATATTTTTATGCAGCTCGATGTATGCACCCCGTATGGAATTAAAGAAAAAGAAGCAAAAAAAGCGCTCGATATTACAAAACAGTGGACAAGCCGTTCAATCGAATATTGGAAACAAAATCAGGAACGGTCGAGCGGCAACTTGTTTCCTATTATGCAGGGGAACTTTTATAAAACACTGAGAGCTGAAAGCAAAGAGTTCATTTGCAATCTCGATACCCCTGGCATTGCAATCGGAGGGCTATCTGTTGGAGAGCCATTTCCGGTATTCGAAGAGTTTTTAGCCTGCTCGACAGAAGGACTTCCTGAATCAAAACCTCGGTACGTTATGGGCATTGGTACGCCGCTCTATATTCTTACTGCAGTAGAAAACGGAGTTGATATGTTTGATTGCGTGTTCCCGACACGTACAGCGCGAAACGGTTTGCTTTTTACCTGGAATGGTCCAATTTCCATAAAACAGGCTCAATATATTGAAGATTTTGCACCAATTGATACAGCTTGCACATGCAAAGTCTGTCGGGAATATTCACGAAGTTACCTGCGGCACCTCTATAAATGCAATGAAATTCTCTATTCAATACTGGCAAGTTATCACAATCTTTATTTTTTACATGAACTCATGAAAAAAATCCGATATACTATAAGTAATGGTACGTTCGCAGACTTTAAAAAAGAATTTCTTGCAAACTATAAAGAGTAAAGTAGCTCTCTGTATTACTGTTTGTGTGTTTTGCATGCAAACACCAAAAATTTTTACAGATGAGCCATATACCGCTAGTTTTCCTGAAATTCAAGTTATTGCAGGCGCAATGGACTATCTTGGCACACCGTATGCATACGGCGGATTAACAAAAGTAGGTATGGATTGCTCTGGTTTTGTATATACGGTGTATAAACCGCTGTTTGCGAATGCTCCAAGAATCAGCAAGGATTGGATGCAGTATGGCGTTCCTATACAGGAAGAGTATCATCCTGCTGATATTTTGCTCTTTGCAGATCGCGGCATAATATTTCATGTTGCTATTTATATTGGCGATAACTGTTTTATCCATTCTGCTTCACAGGGACCAAAGACTGGAGTAATTATATCTTCACTTGATGAACCTTACTGGAAAAATTATTTTTATATAGCACGGAGATTATGGAATGAGTAGCAAAAAATATATATCTTATTTTTTACTAAGCTTTATTGTATGGATTGCAGCTTTAAATAGTTTTTCACAATCCGCTGACGATTTAATACTGAGCACCTTGCGCTATGGAATTGATGAAAAAGTCAATGAAACGCTCAATAAACTTATTAGCGATAAAAATTATAAATATGATGATGATATTTATAAAATCTTGCTTGAAACGAAAAATCAAAAAATTAAAGAAACGATTATTAAATATTTTGCCAGCAAAGATCCTCCCGATGAACGTATTATTACCATGGCTGAACAGATTCTTTCTAATAGAGACAATGAAGCAAAAGAGGTTGTGCAAGCCGTCTTTACATATTTTACAAAACTAAAAAAGTTCAATAAACCGGAAGTGCTTGAAACTATTTTAGCTAATAACGAAAAGGATTATATTGTTCCGACGCTCAAGCTTATCGGGAGTGCAAAACTCCAAAGTTTTGCAAAAACGCTCCTCAAGTTGTATGAAAAGGATGAAGTAAGCCAAGAAGTAAAACAGGAAATTTTACTTGCATTAGGTGAACTTCAAGTACAGGAAGCGCTTGATCTGTTTAAAAAAATTATCAATCGGGGTGAGGATGCCGGCAAAGTTGAGCGCATGTATGTGTGTGCCGGACTTGGAAAGCTAAAAGGATCAGAAGCCATAGAACTTTTAGCTAAAGCATTAAATCAAAAAGATCCCAATGTAAGAGGGTCAGCTGTAAAAGCTTTAAGTGATATAGGAACTCCGGAAGTTAACCAGTATATTATTCAAGCACTCAGGGATTCGCATGTCATACCAAGGCTAACTGCAGTGCAAGCAGCAGGTGAATTAAAAATAATAGATGCAATTCCATATCTGGAATATCAATTTAAACAGGATCCCGAAAAAAAAGTTAAAGAGCAGGCAGTTATAGCATTAGGGAAAATTGGCACCGAGACCTGCGCCGAAATACTTAAAAAAAATATAACCGATGAAAAAATTCCTGATGTCTATCGGGCCTTGTTGTTTAGTGTATATATAGAAAATTTTGGCACAAAACTGGAAAAAAATTCTCCTGTGCTCGAGTTTTTTATTAAAGCAATGAATGATAAAACAAGAACACTTTTTACGGAGATAACCCGCAAAATATTTGCAAGTACAAGTCCCAATTTTGTTCCATTCATTGCGCTACTGCTTGAAGATAAAGATTTTACCGTAAGGCTCAATGCGCTCGCATGGCTTGAGCGTAATAAGATAAAAGATTTGCTCGATAAAATTAAACAAATATCAGAGAGCGATCCAGTTGAAACGGTGCGGAAAAAAGCTCAGACAGTTTATGAAAGCCAGCGATGAGCTATTGACAAATCGATAAAAAAATATCTAATATACTAGCAGCATAGAAATGCTATGCAATCTGCGGGACGGATATATCTTTCCCAAGGAGATTTTA
This sequence comes from uncultured Treponemataceae bacterium, assembly GCA_964630305.1. Classification (GTDB taxonomy): domain Bacteria; phylum Spirochaetota; class Spirochaetia; order Treponematales; family UBA12059; genus JAKPPT01. The sequence continues at coordinate 20,499 of CAZVTR010000016.1, forward strand.
TGTCTGGTGCTAATCCAGAGGAGTTTTACTGATGGAAAAGCGGATAGGTCTTGTTGCTATTCTCATTCACAATCCCGATGCAGTTAAACAAGTAAATACTCTGTTATCATCGTACGCTAATATCATTGATGCTCGACTTGGCCTTCCCATGCGGCATAGAAATATTTCTCTCATATCAATAGTAGTTGAGGGAGATACCGATTCCATTGGCGCATTGACAGGAAAGCTTGGAAAAATCTCCGGAGTAAAGGTAAAGTCCGTCCTCACGTCCTATAAGGAGGATGAGAATGGAGATACTTCACAAAACAAGAAAACCTGATATTAACAGGGACAAACTGTATTCAATCCTTGCCGAAGCAGAGGCGCACAGAGAGCCATTAGAGCCAATACTTACTAAAGCAAAAAAACTAGAAGGTTTAACACTCTATGAAACTGCTCAACTGCTCACTGTTGATGATGATAGCGAGCTTTCTCTGCTTTTAGAAACTGCAGGAAACGTTAAGCAAAAGATTTATGGACGGCGAATCGTACTATTTGCGCCACTCTATATTGGAAATGTCTGCTCAAATGACTGCTTATACTGTGCGTTTCGTGTGCCCAACACTCAACTTGTACGAAAACGCCTAACATTATCTGAAGTCGAAGCTGAAACTAGAGCATTGCTTCGTGAGGGTCATAAACGAATTTTACTGCTGCAGGGTGAAGATGCTGAAAATTCTATTGATGCACTCGTGAGCGCTATTACCTGTATTTACAATGTCAGGGAACCAGCACCTGTAACAGGCATTGTTCAATCAATACGCCGAATTAACGTTGAAGTTGCACCAATGAGCGTAAAAGACTTTACCCTGCTCAAGCAGGCAAAAATTGGTACCTACGCATGTTTCCAGGAAACATACGATCCTGAGGTTTATACTCAGTATCATAAAAGTGGTCCAAAAGCAGATTATGAATGGCGGCTTTCGGTCATGGATAGAGCCATGGAGGCTGGCATAGCAGATGTTGGCCTTGGAGCATTGTTTGGACTTGCTGATTATCGATTTGAGGTATTAGCGCTTTTAGAACATGCAAAACATTTAGAAAAATATTATGGCACAGGGTGCCATACTATCAGTATTCCCCGTATTGAACCTGCAGTTGGAGCACCTGTATCGGATCATATTCCGCAACCGGTCAGTGACAGAAACTTTAAGAAGCTTGTTGCAGTGCTCAGACTTGCGCTCCCTTATACCGGCATCATTCTTTCCACAAGAGAACAAGAGCAGCTTCGTAATGAGTTGTTTCATTACGGAGTGAGTCAGATATCAGCTGGTTCAAGAACAAACCCTGGTGCATATGCAGCACAAGCGAGTACTGACAATAAAACAACGCATGGTACTACTGCACTAGAAAACAAAATTGATGCTGTAACCGCTGAGCAATTCCAGCTGGGTGATCATCGAAGTCTTAAGGAAGTTGTCAGAGCCCTGGCATCGGCTGGTTATGTTCCATCATTTTGCACCGGCTGCTATCGTAAAGGCAGAGTAGGGAGCGATTTTATGGACCTTGCTAAACCAGGTCTTATCCAGCAATTTTGTGAACCTAATGCGTTTTTTACCTGCAATGAATACATTGAAGATTTTTTAACAAACGATGAAAAAACAGAATTGCAGGAGCTTTATAAGAGGCTCATCACAACCTATCCAGGTAAAATCAGTAGTGTCATAGAAGCAGGTATACAAAAAATAAAAGCAGGCGAACGGGATGTTTATGTATGAGTGAATCAGTTTTTTTAATACAAGACTATATCAACACTCCGCTGCATGTATTAATGAGCCTTGCAGATACAGTGTGCAGAAAGATATATGGCAATGCTGTATTTATACGAGGGCTCATTGAGGTAACTAATTACTGCACTATGAATTGTGCCTTTTGCGGCATACGGAGAGAAAACACAAAGCTTATGCGATATAGAATGACCCGTGATGAAATACTGAGCGTTATCCAGCAAGGGCTTCAAAAAGGCATTACGAGTTTTGTGCTTCAAGGCGGTGTAGATTCCGAATTTCAAGGAAAAAAGCTCATAACTTTGGCAAAGTTAATTAGAAATAGCTTTGGAAATGATTTTGCATTAACATTCAGCTTTGGTGTGCTTTCCTATACTACATTTCGAGAACTTTTCAGAGCTGGTGTCAATCGATATCTTTTACGTTTTGAAACCGCTGATTCCACGCTGCATGAAGCGCTAAAAGGCACACCGCTTTCCCTAAGAATACGTGCTTTTATGCATCTCAAAGAAATTGGATACGAAGCAGGGACAGGGTTTATGACTGGTCTTCCTGGTGATAATCTTTTTCATAATCTCGAACTGCTATATGCACTTAAACCAGATATGATAGGAATTGGTCCTTTTATTCCTCATCCTGAGACACCGCTTAAACATGCAAAATGCCAGGGGCTTGAACCAACACTGCGCTCAGTAGCAATCAGCAGATTACTGTTACCATATGCAAACATACCAGCTACAACCGCTGCTGGAACGCTCGAGCATAATGGGCGAGAATTGGCTCTTTCGGCGGGCGCTAATGTTGTCATGCCTAATATTGGGTCCACAGCGTATAAACGGCTTTATGAATTATATCCTGGTAAAATTTGCATAAATGAGGATGGTTTATCATGCATAAACTGTCTTGGCGTGCGCTTAGGTTCTGTTCATAAACAATTAGATTTTTCAAGAGGCGATTCACGAGGTAGATTATGAGTACACTCAGAGGGGAACGGTTGCATATCGTTTTTATTGGTATCTGTAATGCAGGCAAAAGTTCGCTTGTAAATATACTGGCTGGAAGAACACTATCAATAGTAGCAGATCATCCCGGAACTACTACGGATCCGGTAGAAAAATCAATGGAGTTTAGCGGCCTTGGTCCTGTTGTGCTTGTTGATACAGCAGGTATTGATGACGAGACTGCATTGGGTACATTGCGTAGAGCGAGGACTGCTGATGCTCTGCAAAAAGCTGATATTATAATTTTTGTCACTCCTGGAAATAAAGCACCGCTACAATGCGAGCAGACTATGTTAGAGAATCTGCTGCAAAAGGTAAAACCAATCATTGTAGCAGTCACTTTTTCTGAAATGACACTCAACACAGAAAAAGCTATATGGCTGGAGAAATATAAAAGCTATGATGTTTCAAATAGCATTGTACAAAAAAATCAAAATGCAGTTAGAGGAATTTATTTTGTTTCTAATAGAGAGAATACATGTATTACTAGTTTAAAACAGGGTATTGCGAGTCTTGCTGATTGTATTGAAAAAGAACACACACCGCTTCACGGGCTAGTCAAAAAAGGTGACTGCGTGATGCTTGTGACTCCCATTGATAGTGCTGCACCCAAAGGAAGACTTATTTTGCCTGAAACAGAAGTGCTGCGCGATGCTCTTGACCGAAAGTGCAGTGTTGTGACTGTACAGCCCGAGCAATTAGAAGCAACTTATGCTAATCTCATACAAAAACCTAAACTAGTCATTACTGACAGCCAGGCATTTCCCTATACTGCATCAGTGCTCCCTGAAAATCAAGCGCTCACTTCCTTTTCGATTCTCTTTGCTCGGAAAAAAGGCGAGCTTTCCTGGTTCAGAGACGGACTTGCAATGCTTGATAGGTTAAAATATTTAAACACAATAAATATGCTTGCTATCGAAGCATGCACGCATAATAGAACGCATGAAGATATTGCAACTATTAAAATACCTGCCATGCTTACAGCAAAAACTGGTGCTCCAGTTTCGGTTACTCCAATACGCACGCTCAGTGATAAACCGCCTGACAAGCATTTTGATATTGCAGTCATCTGTGGTTCATGCATGGCGACACGAACACTCTTTACAGCTCAAATTGACGCGCTGCATGCTGCAGGCATACCTGTAGTTAATTTTGGACTTGCTCTGGCATGGGGAAGCGGACTCATTCCGCGAGCTATAGAATTATTCCCTGAATATACAAATATGAGAGAGTATTACTGTAGTCTTACAAGCAACTGTTAATCGGTATAACCATTGATAAAGAAATGCAGTTCTGGTTTAGCAATGAGAACAGCGCCGGCAAATGCTTTTGCAGTTGAAAAAGGTAAGATCTCAATAGCTAGAATTGATGCATCGGTGCCTTCGGTAAACTTGAGTGCTTTGCCTCGAGGAAAACGCAGGATAAGCTTATTCCATCCGGCAGGAAGCGTACTGATATCAAATATTTCTTCTGCAAGGATTGAATTGTCAGTGAGCTGAACCATTCTGAGCTTGATAAACTTGGAGGCATACGCAGTACTATCACCGCGGCTAGCTTCTGAGGGGAGGGTATAGCCTGAGGGTTTTTTAACATAGAGTGTAAAATCATAAGTTCCTGGAACCAATATGGGACTCGTGTCAGCTTGTCTCAGGATAAGTCGAAGCGACCAGCGGTTAAGATCGATATCGGATCTAATAAGGTGAACATCATCAATAAAGACATCAGCACCGTTGGTATACAGAGCAGCATAATTGAGAGAGCTTGTTGCAATATTTGTAAGCATGAGCGGAATTGTATAGTAATCGTCTTCTTGCCAGGAAAAATTTTGAACTTCTAGTTTATTAAAATTAGTTCCGCTATAAAATCTAAACGAATTGCTATTTGCAATCATGAGCGACATGATATAGCTGTGCGGGTTTGCGGAAATATCTTTAAAGAGGGCGTCCAGAGTTTTAACATAACTATTCTCTGATGCGTTAATTTTTAATCCAACAGCATGCAAAGATGCTGTTGTAACAGTTGCATTAGTACCAGTTGCTTGCCAACCGGTTGTTGCGGTACAAACTGCATTATTTGCTAGGTTTACAAGTTCCAGGAGCCATACCGTGCTCGTTGAGTCTGGCCCTGCTTCTGCACTCTGCGTGAGCGTCATATATTGAAACGTAGAGTTAGTGCGTCCCCGCCAGCCCCAGTCCCATTTAGCAGGGCTGCCGAGCGGAACAGTTGAACCATCATCGGTTGCGGGAGGAGCTTCCTCGATTATACGCTCTTCAATAAAGTTAATTGTGGAGTCTCTGTATTCAGGACCAAACGTTGGCGGGAAATCGCATCCAGCAACAATGAGGATACTAGCTATTACAATCCATACTTTATAGTTCACACACTAAAAGTATACTGTACAATAGCTAAAAAGTCACGAAACAGCAAAAAATTTAAAGATTAACAAGCTCGTATGTTCGTGATCCCAATCCAATTCGCTCTCCGTGTTCCAGCTGAAGTTCTGGTTTGCTTTCAGGGTAGAGCGCGGTAAATTTATCCTCACCCTTAAGCGCTTTACCGTCGAGCGCGGAACCGGGGATGCTCTCTGCCGCTTTGATGAGGTCAAATGCAGCCTGATCGATTGCAACAGGGTCAGTCGATGCTAAAAACCCGATATCGGGTACAATCGGCATATCGCTCCAGGGGAGACAGTCACAGCCGGGCACTATCGTGCGCACAATGTTGATAAAGAGCGTGCGTCCAGTTTTACCCGCAAGTGCTCCCAGCGCGTACTCTGTCATTTTTTCGGTAAATTCTGTGAGACCGACCTGCCAGTTCATGCTGATGGCTTTTACCGGACAAAAAGAAATGCACTCACCGCATCCAATACAGCGGTCTGGATTGATATAGGCTTTATCTTCTTCATTGAATGATATAGCGTTAACAGGACAGACTCCAATACACCGTCCGCATTTAATACATTTACTGCTTTTAACATGGAAGGTTACACAGTGCTGCTCTCGTTTACCAATATAAGGAGCGCAGCCCATTGCAAGGTTCTTAATCGCGCCGCCAAAACCAGCCATTTCGTGACCCTTAACATGGGAAAGCACAATCATGCTATCGGCATCGAGAATGCCAGAAGCAATTTTTGCTGTTCGGAAATGCCTGCAGGATTCCGGGAGCGGCACTTCTCGCCAGTCTTTACTTTTTAGTCCGTCTGCAATAATGACTGGAGCACCGCAGACTTCGATAAGGTATCCATGAGCACTTGCGGTTGTAAGGTGATCGACAGCATTAGAACGAGAACCTTTGTAGAGCGTATTGGTGTCGGTAAAGAAAGGCAAAGCGCCTGCTTTTTGAGCCGCAAGCGCAGCGCTCTTTGCAAGTACAGGCGAAATATACCCTTCGTTGCCAAGTTCGCCAAAATGAACCTTAATTGCAGTTAAATCACCTCGCTGGATGAGAGCGGGATTTTCCTGCATGAGCTTATCGAGCAGTTTTGTTAACTTTGCAAGTGAGTTTGTGCCAGGATTTCGTGATCGTGAAGAAAGAAAATATACGGTACTCATCGGCCTTCCTTTTGTACGCTAGCTGATAGTAAAGCCAGCGTACTAGTGCTATATCGATATTATTTATAGTTTTTATGAAACTCTGCAATACGCTGTATTACAAGCTCGATTTTGTGTGTAGGCGGCAAAATGGTTGTTCTAAAATGTGCTGTTCCCGGTATCTGTCCAAACCCCGAACCCGGCACTACACAAATGCCTGTGGCCTCAAGGAGCGCCATACAATAGTCAGTATCAGTTTTCCCGGCAGGAAGCTCAATACGCGGGAATGCATACATGGCACCGGTTACCTCGTTACACACTATGCCCGGAATTGCATTGAGCCCATCCGCAAGAATTTTGGCACGTTTCCCGAGCTCAGAAAGTATAGCCTGTTTTTCCTGTTCATAGCGGGCATAGCTTGGGCTTCCTGGTAGCGGCGGCTTAACCATACAGTAGACAGCAATTTGCCCTGGAAGATTTGAGCAGAGGCTGACACTCTGCAGTTTGAGCAGCTGCGCTGTAACTTCAGGATCGATGTTGCGAATTTCAAAGTAGCCGCCGCGATGACCGCATTCTCCTAAGAATCCCTTGCTTGTGGAGTGGAAACTAAAGAGTGCAATATCATGAACATTCATTTCGGCCATTACACGTGCAAACGAAACAAATTTCATTGATGGTGCATACACATTTTCCTGGTATACTTCATCGGCTAGAATGGTTAAATCATGTTCGCGTGCAAATTGGATAATCATTCTAATGTTTTCTTCATCGAGCACAGAGCCGCTGGGATTTCCAGGATTGATAACAACGATAGCTTTGACTTTTACTCCAAATCGGCGTGCTTCGGCAATTGATTCCTCAAGCATCTGGTGCGAGAGCTTCCAGTTATTGTGTTCATCAAGGTAATAGTTTACCTGTTTCCCTTCATAGAGTGTTATTGTTGCAGAATAGAGCGGATATTGCGGTATTGGCACCATTATGCCGTCTTGCGGACCGGAAATGAGCATACGGAGTGCTGCCTGAACACCCTTTGACGCACCATCGGTTAGAAAAATAGCATCGGGATCAGCAGGGATTCCATCGCGCTTTTGAATAAACTGAGCAACAGCCTCGCGAATATAGCGGACACCTTTGCTTTCTGAATACGCACCAAGACCATGCTTTGTACCTTTGAGCAGATTTCGAGCTGTTTTAATGGTGTCTTCCGGAAAAAGATTTTTTCCCTGTTCCATGAGTTCAGGATATTCGCAGAGCGCAAGTACCTGTCTGAGATACGTAAGCGGTTTTTGTTCCAGTGCCTGCGGATTTCCGATGTTGCAGTAAATAATTTCCTTACCTTGTTTTTCAAGTTCCTGAGCCCGCGCTACAATAGGTCCGCGGACTGCATATTCTGTTTCGATAACAGCCTTGCTCAGGCTGGACAATGTGAGCGGCATAGAAACTCCTTTTTTCTAAAGCTCTATAGTAAATAGGGGTAGCACTTAGCTGTGCCATCGCTATAATGCTATAATATCAGTAAGTAATTGGTGATTACAAGAGAGTAAGGTAGATTATAAAATATTGGTTTAGTAAATGGATTAGAATTCGGAACAATTGGTGGAGGTGTATATTGGGGGGAAGAGGGGAATAATTCAACTATGATAGATCTTTTTGATTATAAGATGTATTATAAATTTTTAAAAAAGTTTAGGTTTATTTATATCGTCTATTGTCATTGCATGTTAATTATTTATATTTTTATTAGATATAATTTTACAAAAACAATGACCGTCTTATTTTTTTACTTTTTTTCATGGATAATTAGAGCTTTAAATATTTTAGTATTTAAGAACGATCCAGATGCAAAGGTAAGAGTCTATGGCGGGATATTTACTTTAATACTAATAGAATTATTAACAAGATGCTTTCAAATAATAAGCTTATTTAATAATAATATTAGCATTGCATTTTTTTTATCGGGTTATTGAGGCAGTGGAGCAATGGAATTTTGCAACTACTATATGATAAAAAAATCAGTCGAAAGTGAGAAATAAATCAATCCAGAAAATATGTTTAGGTGTAATATTGTAGTCATACTTCTTTGGCATACTTGTATTAAAAATCGCATATAAAAAATTGAAAAAAATCTTATCCCGCAATACAATATAGCTATTCTTTGTTCTTTGACACACAACAGCGACGGAATTATTTAACATGCTGAGCCCAGCTCGTGACAAATTATCAGGGTAATGAATACGAGTACATCGAGTACACACTGTACGGCGAACTCTTCCTTGAGCAAGTCAGAGAAGGAATCGAATCACTTCCGTACCATTTTACCGGTAAGGAGCTTGATTATGTCGTGCGCGATGAGCGCACCATATCATCAATTTCCTTACATATCTAGCCGCGTAGCGGCGTCTCCTGAAACCGGGCTTTACTATTACGGAGCGCGCTACCTTGTTGGCGTTGTGCGCTGAAAGCGCACCGTACTATCAAGTTCCTTGCGGCATGCGGCACAAAGTGACGCCTCCCAAGACAAGCCTCTGGCTTTCCTCTGACCCAGCGCTTGGCGAGTACATCCTGGCAGCGCCAGTCAACGACGAGGCCAAGAAACACAACCAGAATCTACCGGGCATGGGCGGCGTGTTTAATGCAGTGAATTTGCATTTGTATCATTATGCGGGGCATTTCGCAGCAAAGCTTCCAGCGATAACCCGATTAAGTACACAGATCCCACGGGGAAGTGGATTGATAATGGGGATGGAACATGGACAGCTCAAGAAGGTGATACACTTTGGGGGCTAGCAAAAAAGGTGTATGGGGATGGGAGTCGTTGGAGTGAATTTAATAGAGTTGATAGTGCGAATATTGATCCAACAAAATTGCTGGCCGGAATGATATATGGGGTTGATGCCACCAATCAAGGTAATAACAGCCCCATCTCAAGTTCGAGTAATGTAGAGTCTAGTAATGGAACAATAACTAATTATCAAATTGGAGTTGGGGCTTCTGTTGCGCTTATTAGAGCAGTCTCTATTGAAATTGGAATTGTTTGGGATTCTAATGGTGATTCTTCTTTATATCTTACGGTCGGTGTTGGAATTGGTGTTGGTACGTCTTTATGGCCAGTTGTTGGATCGGTTGCAGCAGATAATGGTTCTGTAGATAGTTTAGATGATGAATATGGATGGATTAGCAATGCAGGCTGGTTTTTGGGTCTAACTCACAACTTAAAAAGTGCAACACCAATAGGTGTAAGTGGAATAACATTCGGTGGTATGATGCTTTGGACTGATACCGCAACAAAGTATTCAATAATAGATCCAGATCTATTTGAATATATGCGGGATGGTACTAATTGGCATTAATTTTTAAGGAAAGCGATATTTTAAGGGTAGTAAATGTGAAAATAAAATTACTTATGAATTGTATTCTAATGGCATTTTTCCCAATTCAATTATTTATAGTTATATTTATGAAGAAGCTAAAGGTTGAGTATGTTTTTTTGTATATATTTTCATTTGCTATCCAATTGTTATTAGCATTTATAAAAAAAATGGTAAATAAATTGATTGAGGTGTATGTTGAGTTGAAAATTGATATTAGGGTTGCCTTCATTATATCATTTATTATTGAAGTTGCTCTAACTATAGTTATTTTATTTAATTTGCTTAATGGTTTTATTGTTTTCTTTTTTAATGGTGTAGTTGCTAGTGCGTTTTTAAGTAAAATGCTATTTGAACGTCTTGAAAAAGATAAAAGTGAATAATATATTATATTTATCGATAATGGTATGAAAATCATGTTTAAATGGCAGCTTAAAGCATTTTTTAAAAATGTTAAAAATGTACGGTTTTCGGAGCTCTTTATGATTGCATAGCGTTTTCTGCAAGCCCTACCGGAACTAGCCATCACCTTGGTTCCGTCTACCCGGAGGGCGAGCGGAGGAATATGAGAGGGGCGCGAGCTTTCAAAGAGATGCCTTATTGGAAGCTTACGTCCTGTTTGTAATAGACCCGCTAAAAGCGATACGAGCATAGCTGTTTGTATAACCTATAAGCATGTCTTGCACGACTCCTTGCCGGAAGTAAAAAAGAACGACAATATATTTAATATCAAAAGATAGTGAGCGCTTGAAGCTGATTAGCCTTTTGTCATGATGCGTACTGGTTTACTAGTGCGTCGAAGTGCGGCTCATAGCTTAAGCGCATTCAGTTCTGGGTGCAGTAGACCCTGGGGTGTTCTTTGATAATGTCTTGCAGATCTCGCAAATTCACGCAAGCAAAAGAGGTGCTATTTAATGTGCTTTCGTGATTTAGGGAGAGACCTGTATAGTACACAGATCCGGATGGGATGGCATTAGAAACACCATGGGATATTGCTAGTGCTGCATATGGATCTATAAAAAATATTGCAGAAGGGATTATAAAAAAAGACCTCATTCAGATTGGAATAGGAGTACTTCAGGCTATAGGAATTGCTTTAGGAGCAAAAGGTTTAGAATACTTAAAGTCAGCTCAAGAAATGTATGATCAAGTTAAACTTGTTCCAAGTGCAATGAGAATGGGTGTTATCTGTTCTGCAATGAGGGATGAAGACTTAACTGTTTTCTTAAAAGTTATGTCAATGTTAGGAGTATCAGCTGAAGTAATAAATAAATCAATCCAAGAATATAAAATCTATTTACAACAAAAAGAAGAATAGAAATAATGAATAATTTATTGCTAAAGTATGAAAAAAATATATTATTTGAAATATTAAATGATAATAAGAATAATATAATTTGTAGTAATCTAAAATTTATTGGAATAAAAATAAAATTTACAGTTAATGATATAACATATAATAAAGTAAGTTATATTTATTTTTTTCGATTTCGTGAATTAGTTCATTTAGTAAAAAACGAAATAAAAATTAAAGTATTACAAATAGGAAAAACGTTAGTTTTAATTCCTGAACTGTATAGGAATTAAAATAGTTATTATATATGGTAATATCATAAAAATAATAAAATCATTGACTGTTTTATATACTTAAGAAAAGAACATAAAGTTGGTTCATGTATCCTAAAAAACAAAAAGCTTGATTCAAGTTGTTTTTTTTTAACATGTGTTATTATTTTTGAAAGTATATATACTATTTTATGGAGGTATTATGCAAAAAAGGTATTTAATTACAAATGTGCTGGTAATGTTTGCCAGTGCACTTCTCGTTGTTGGCTGTCAAAAACCAATTGAGACGCCGGTGCCTGGGGAACTGGATGCAATTAAAGATGTCAGTTATTCAGGTTCAACTATTGCAAGCAAAGATGATGCTTTGACTACATTAGCAACAATTGTAAAGGTTTTTAACAATTCAGCTAATCCAAACAGCTCACAACCAGGGTTTTCATTTGATGCATTGAGTCCAACTGTAAATTCAAGGTCATTAAATGGTCTTCCAATTGAAGGATTAGATGAGTTTCTCGCATCGGGCTATAAAGGGACAGTACGTTTTTCAATGGATGTTCCTCCTACACAGCTTCCTGATGGATCAGGAATGGCTTTAAATCTTTATGCTGATTTTACGCTTAGGCATAATATTCCAATGACTGAAGATTTTGTGTTAGATTTCAATTGTGATCAGAACCCTGATGGAAAACTGCCACAGACAATTTTTGAGTATATGAATACTCAAGATCCACAATATCCTTATGCTATTTTAAATAATAATACTATTACTGCATCAGGCAGCACACGAAACTTAATCACGCTAGAAAATATACAAGGCAGCGGAGAAGTAAACAACCAACCTGTAGAATTGACATTGAACAAAGCTCTGATGAATGTCAAGGCAAATTTTTCTCTTGCAGTTTCTAACCTTAGTGTACAGTTAAATAAAGAGGGTGATAACGATCCTATGCCGGAAATTACTTCAGGGAGCATGAATCTTGCATCAGCTGCTGATAGTTCTTTCTTGCTGGTTGTTTCATCATCAAATGATGCGGTTAAAGGCGGAAAATTGCTAATTACATTTACTAATAGCAAAACTGAAAGCAATGTTGATCTGTTACAGCTTTATAACATGTTTAAAAACATGCAGGATCCAGAAGAACTAAATAACATGATAATAGCAACATTTGGAAATCCGGAAGAAATCTTGGTTACAATAAAAGTATTTGATAATACTAATACCAAAATTCTTGACGCAACCTGTACATTTGCAGAGTTTTTAAGCAAAGTGCAAGGCTAAAGTTATACAATTATTTAGAATAAAGTTTGTAGGCAAGCTGTTTGCAAGGACAGCTTGCTATTTTTTTGTCTGCTGTTCTGTTTTAACTGTTATTCTGCCGTTATTGATTCCATCGATGTGAACCTGAAAATTGGAAAACGCAATACCTGCTTTAGGGAATTGCTCAAGTATTCCGTAGTACATGCCCATGTAGGTTGGTTCCCAGTCATTAATATCCATCCAGACACCTAAAAAAAGTTCAAGGCCGTCACGGGTGATGCCATTGAGCATGAAAAATGGAGGAGGGTTCTCAAGTACGGTTGGCTGTGATGCTGCAATCGAAAGCAGCAAGGATTTTACGATTTGTATATCAGTTTGATGAGGAACGGTAAATATAAGATTTATTCTCCGGACAGGGAAACGAGTGATATTAATAACCGTGGAACTGATAACGTTAGTGTTTGCGATGCGAATGAGCTTATTATCAAATGTGCGTATTTTTATAGAGAGCGTATCAATAGAATACACTATGCCTGTAATATCGTTAATTGTTACTAAATCACCAGTTGCAAAGAGTTTTTCTGAAAGCAAAAACAACCCGCTGATAAAATTTGAAACTGATGTTTGTGCTGCAAAACCAAGTGCTATTCCTGCAACTCCAGCTGCGCCAAGGAGCGGTGTTAAATCAATATTTAAGATTTTTAGAACATTGAGAGCAATAATTCCCAATCCTGAATATTGAATGATTCGTATTATTAGATTTCTGCTTCGTTCATTGAGTTTGTTCTTTAAGCTTTTTTTAATGATCGCATTGATAATGCGAATGATAATGAGTCCTATGATTATCACATAAAAAACAGAAAGAATTTTTATGAGGAGCGCATTGTCAAAATTATGAAAAAAATTATCTGGTTTCACATCATTAGTTGCTGCAGGAATTTGGTCCGGGATCGATGTCGATGTGTTAGTAGCATTTTGTGAAAAAACGAGCGTGCTAAATGCAAACAGTAAAAAAAATATATATTTTGGCATATTAAAACCCTACCATGTTCTTAAAAAATTGCAGTCCTTGCAATACAAAACTTGGTTCAGAAACAGCTGGTTTTTGAATAGTCGCTGAGGTTTTATGTTTGCTGTGCTGTTCGGTTGAAATTTGGATGCGGTTGCTGCTGTATTCATACCGTATGCTTTCACTTATGAGTATGCCGTTATATTCAAATATTGAAAGCTGTGGAAAGTTAATTAAAATTTCCTTAATTTGCATTGTTTTGTCGGTACGGTTAATGATATGAATTGGATGCACAATACAGAGCGGGTATTGTTCTGCAAGCTTATAAGCATTAGTTTCATCGGTAATAAAATTTTCTCGATAGGTGTATGAAATTATGCCTGTAGTAGGATCCCCATATAATGTTTTTTTGGGAGTTGTGACTGTATTCCACGTATGCAAAAGTATTGCATCTCGATACATCCCAATGTTTGCAAGTGAAAGAACAAACACCTGGATTTCGGTCAACGGACACAATTCCAATGGTTCAGTCACAAGTATCACCAATGGTTTTTCAGGGTAACAGGGTTTAATGTGCAATGAACCAATTTTATCAATGAGGAGCATGTTGGTTATCTGTACTGCTTTCTCAGGATGTTTAGTAAGCTTATCTGAAAACAATTTAAGTGTTGCTTCTGAAAGTTCAGTAAAAAATGGCGGCATTGCGTGAGAAAATTTAGATACTAATTTATTCGTGTCATGTTCATAGGGTTCAAGCGTTATGGCTAGTTTGGCTATACAAAAATCAAATTGATACGATTTTTTTTGCGCAGTGATAGTTTTTGTATTCCATTCTGATAGTTTAGCATGTTTCGGCATACTGTTAGTTATAACATGGCTACCACAAGAGAGCAAGTTTGATATTGACCTTAATAGTAAATTAAAGTATATTCCTAGTAAACCTATAGGAATTAGTGATGCTTACAATTTCTACTAAAACACAGTATGCGGTTCGCGCGCTCCTCTATATTGCAAGGAATAATAAAGTGCTCTGCACTACAGCAGAAATAGCTCAAGCAGAAAATATATCCGTAAAGTATCTAGAAAATATTCTCACGGCGCTTAAATGCAAAGGAATACTCGAAAGCGAACGCGGCAAACATGGCGGCTATTCGCTTGGCGTTTCCCCGGCCAATATCAAAATGCTTACGTTAATTGAGCTGTTTGAGGGGCCAATTGAACCGGTTGCGTGTTTAACAAAAAATAAATCATGCGGTTTCGATTGTTCTTGTATTCCGCGAAAGTTTTGGCAGGGTTTAAAGCAATCGCTCGAAGCCTATCTCGAATCCTGTACTATACAGGATTTACTGGAGGATACTCATGAATAAACGAATTGTTTATATGGATTATAATGCAACTACGCCATTGCATCCGCTTGTCAAAGAACTTATGGTTCGCGAACTCGATACCTATGCAAATGCTTCCAGCATGCACGAATTAGGACGGCAGGCTCGGGCTGCGATTGAAGATGCTCGAAGCAAAGTGGGTATGCTGATTGGCGAAGATTCCGCTGCCAATACGCTTATTTTTACAAGCGGCGGCTCTGAGTCTAACAATACTGTATTTGCAACCATGTTTCATCGTGGCAGAAACAGTAAAAGGAATAAAATAATAACAACAGCTATTGAGCACCCCTGCGTTCTCAATGCTGCAAAATGGCTTCAATCAGAAGGTTTCCCGGTGCACTTTTTAAGCGTTGATGCTCAGGGCAAGATCGATTTCAATGAACTAGAATCGGTATTAGACGATTCAACGCTGCTTGTTTCTGTAATGACTGCCAACAACGAAATTGGAACTATTCAGGATATTGCACGGGTAGCAGAGCTTGCAAAGGCAAAGGGGGCGCTCGTTCATACCGATGCAACTCAGGCAGCTGGTAAAATACCGGTTAATGTTAAAGCCTTAGGTGTTGATTATGCAACGCTCTCATGTCATAAAATATACGGACCAAAAGGCATCGGCGCTCTCTACATTAGAAAAGGAGCACCAATTGAGCCGCTCATCCGCGGAGGGCATCAAGAGTATGGGCATAGAGCCGGTACCTACAACAATTTGGGCATTTTGGGTTTTGGAGAAGCTGCACGACTTGCTAAAGAAAATTTACAAACATATCAGAATAAAATGTCTGCGCTGCGCAACAAGCTCCGTGATGGTATACAGCAAAAAATTCCGCTTATTCGTATAAATGGACACCATACCGATGTGCTTCCGAACACCCTCAATGTGTCATTTCCTGGGGCAGAAGGCGAATCGATATTGCTCTATCTTGATTTAGCAGGAATCGAAGTGTCAACCGGTTCGGCATGTGCTTCTGGAAGTCTCGATCCAAGCCATGTTTTGCTTGCAACGGGACTTGGTCCGGAACTCGCACATGGTTCTATCCGCTTTAGCCTTGGCATGTATAATACCCAAGAAGATGTTGACTATGTGCTCAATGAACTTCCGCCAATTATAGAACGATTGCGACGAATGTCTACTGTAAAAGCAGAAGATATTGCACAAACACTACAAGGAGTAAAATAATGGAAACGAATCCTAGCTGGATATATACCGATAAAGTTAAGGAACATTTTCTCAACCCAAAAAATGTTCTCAATGATCAGGAAGATTTTCAGGCTGACGCCGAAGGCATTACCGGTAATGTAAAATGCGGCGATGAAATGTTATTTTTGCTTAAAATAAAAGATGATATTATTCAAGATGTTCGATGGAAAACATACGGATGCGCCAGTGCAATTGCAAGTACCTCTGCTTTATCAGAATTGGTTAAAGGTATGAACATTCGTGATGCATACCAGATAAAACCTGATGATGTTGTCAAAGCATTAGGAGGACTCCCAGAAAATAAAATCCATTGTTCTGTTCTTGGCGATAAGGCGCTGCGTGTTGCAATAGACAATTACCTTGAAAAAACAGGGCGCAAAGGTCTTTTTAAAGATTTAGGCGCGCGGATTATCTGTACATGTCTCAACATCACCGATCACGATATTGAAGAAGCAGTCAAACAGGGAGCTCATGACTGGGAAAAACTTCAGGAACACACAAAGATTGGCACCGTGTGCGGAAAATGCAGGAAAGAAGCCGAGGAACTCTTACATACCTATGTCCATATCTTTGGAGAATCATAAGGCGGCGGAAATTATTCCAGTATCTTTCCTGGTAGATACTTTTGATAGTAATAAAGCGCTCGAAGAGCTCTATTCCGCTGCAGGCAGTTTATATCGGGATTTTCCCTGGCGAAACACGCATGATCCCTGGAAAATACTGGTATCGGAAGTAATGCTTCAGCAAACACAAACTAGCCGTGTTGTAACAAAATATCTTTCTTGGTTTGAACGGCTGCCTGACATACATGCATGTGCGCAGGCATCAAAGCAAGAAATACTCTCATTGTGGTCAGGCCTCGGGTATAACAGCCGGGCACTCCGATTGCAGGCATGTGCCGGGATTATTTGTGACCGCTTTAATGGCATAGTACCGCATTCCCGAAAGGAATTAGAAAAACTGCCAGGCATTGGCGCATATACGAGCGGAGCAATTTGTGCCTTTGCATACAATGAACCGTATGTTTTTCTAGAAACCAACATCAGGACGGCTCTTATCTATTGGCTTCAACAAAATCCCGATTATGTTCTGCATGAAAATGGTATCGATGACGCACTACTTGAATCTATAGTAAAAAAAATAGTGGATGCTGTACAGCATAGAGAGCTATCTATACGCACGTTTTACTATACACTTATGGATTATGGTGCATATATCAAAAAATCGATTGGGAATTTCTCGGTATATTCTAAGAAATATACCAAACAATCATCGTTTAAAGGCTCAGTTCGAGAAGTACGAGGAGCGATAATAAAAGCACTCTGCAGTTCAAAAAGTATTACCTATAGTGTATTAGAAGCAAGGTATGATCCCCACAACGTTGCAGAAGCTGTTACCAGTCTAGTCGCAGAAGGCATTATTACAAGAAATGGTAATACATTGGAATTGTCATAGTGTTTTTGCGGTAAAGATATGATGCAGTAGCTGGAGAAAAAAGTCTCGGATGCGTATAAGAATATTGCCCCGGGGAATATCTTCTGGCGCTAAGAGCGGTATTGTTTTTACAATTGTTGTATCTGCAATAAAAAGAATTCTTCCAATCTGCTGCCCTTTAGCAACGGGAGCATTGATTTCATCATAAATAATTTTATAGGTGAGACTTGGTTTATAGCTTTTTTTTATTGTAATGTATTCAGATACGCTCATTACTGGTTCTAGATATGATTCTTTGCCATACCATACCCGAACTTTTTTTATCAGTTCTTTAGGAAAAACAATTGTTTCCCAGTTTTCAAATGCCCAATCTAGAAGTGTTTGGGCAGTGCGGGCTCTGCCAACTGTTCCATCCC
>CAZVTR010000016.1:38529-47216 GCA_964630305.1 uncultured Treponemataceae bacterium
GTGACATACCGCATGAGCCGTTCAAAACCAAGGCCAAAACCAGCATGAGGAGCCGAACCAAATCTGCGGAGATCAAGATACCAGCTGTAAGCATGTTCATCGAGACCCAATTCACGGATTCTTCCAAGGAGCACATCGTAGCGGTATTCCCGTTCCGATCCGCCGATGATTTCACCGATGCGAGGAACGAGGACATCCATAGCGCTCACGGTTTTATTGTCATCATTGAGTTTCATATAAAACGCTTTGAGCTCTTTAGGATAATCTGTAACAATAACAGGCCCATTGAGAACCTTTTCAGTTAAATATCGTTCATGTTCTGTCTGAAGGTCACAGCCCCAGAAAGGTTTAAACTCAAAACTATCCTTATTTTTTTCAAGTTCTTTGACAGCATCGGTATAGGTGATGTGCGCAAAACGTGAATTATACACTGATGTCAGCATATCAATGAGACCAGGCTGAATACGTTTATCAAAAAATGCTAAATCTTCTGAACATTCTTCGAGTGCCCACCTCAAGAGAAACTTAATAAAGTCTTCGGCCAGAGCCATATCGTCTTTAAGTGTTGCAAATGCTATTTCGGGTTCAATCATCCAGAATTCAGCAAGGTGCCGGGTAGTATTGGAGTTTTCGGCACGGAATGTAGGACCAAATGTATACACTTTTTTAAGCGCAAGACAGTATGTTTCTACATTGAGCTGTCCTGATACTGTGAGATATGCAGGCTTTCCAAAGAAATCTTTGCTGTAATCGACTGGCTGGCCGGATTTAGCAATTCTGTCAAGATCAAGCGTTGTCACTTGAAACATTTCTCCTGCACCTTCGCAGTCGCTTGCAGTAATAATGGGCGTATGAATGTATTTGAATCCTCTATCTTGAAAAAAGGTATGCACTGCGTATGCCATTGCATTGCGTACACGAGCTACCGCACCAAAGGTGTTTGTTCGTGCTCTGAGGTGGGCGATGCTGCGCAAAAATTCGAGAGAATGGGCTTTTTTCTGTAACGGATAGGAGTCGGCTGGCGCTGGACCGAGAACTTTGCAGGATGTTGCATGTAACTCTACAGGCTGTCCTTGTGCAGGCGATTCAACAAGTGTTCCGGTTATTTCAACCGCTGCGCCTGTTAATGCTTCTTCAAGCTGAGAAGCATCGCTAGTATTAAATACGCACTGCAAGTTGCTCATGCAGGTTCCGTCATTAAGCTCTATAAAAATTGCATTTTTTGTTTCGCGTTTGGTACGAACCCAGCCGCAAACGGTTATTGCTTTTCCAACTGCTTTTTGTTTTAAGATTTCAACAATATCTTCCATAATTGGTACTCCTCTCAATGTATGTAAGAGCATAGCATTATTTGTTTAGGATCATCAAGATAAAGTTTTGCATGCAGAATTCACAGAAGCATGGTATAATACTTAAAAAGCGATGGAGGATGTATCGATGGATGCTGATGCGATAAAATTTGAAATTGTTGAACATTTTGCTGTGCTCAGTGAAACAAAATCAGGCTGGACTACTGAACTCAATAAGGTAAAATGGAATGACAGAGATCCAAAGTATGATATTCGCCCTTGGGATCCTGAACATAAACGCATGGGCAAGGGTATAACACTCACGCAGGAAGAACTGGTAAAACTACGAGAAGCATTGAATAAAATGACATTTTAAACAACCTCACACGGGAACTGTATCATACAAGCTGTTATGCTGATATGTGTTAATACTTCTCGGCTTTGCATCTGTTCAGTTTGCCACATGCGAAGCGCGTACTGTAATGCTTCATTAAAAATCATCACAGCGTATAGGCTTCATTGACATTATGCTCAAGGTACATACGAAAAATTTTCACGCTCTCTTTTGGTGTACTTGATATAAAATACAATAATGGTATAATGAGTTAATTCCTTTCTTGAAAGAAAGAAAGCTTTTTTCTATAATTTCCCCACGGAGGATGTATTTCAATGGCAAAGTATGTTTATTTTTTTGGAAACGGGAAGGCTGAGGGTGATGAGACAATGAAAGCAACCCTTGGCGGTAAAGGTGCAAACCTTGCAGCAATGACCAATATGGGTATACCTGTTCCGCCTGGCTTTACAATTTCAACCGATGTTTGTGATGAGTTTTATAAAAACAAACGCAAATATCCTGCATCGCTCGAAAAAGAAGTTGATGAACAGCTTAAGCGGCTCGAAGATTTAATGAAAAAAAGACTCGGCGATCCAGAAGATCCGCTCCTTGTATCAGTTCGCTCTGGTGCAGCAGTATCAATGCCTGGCATGATGGATACAATTCTCAATCTCGGTCTCAATGATAAGGCAGTAGAAGGTCTTGCAAAAAAGACCAACAATCCTCGTTTTGCATATGACTCATATCGCCGTTTTATTCAGATGTATGGCGATGTTGTGCTCGGTGTTCCTCATGATGAATTTGAACACGCACTCGCACAAGTTAAAAAAGCCAAAAAAGTTACGCTTGATACCGAACTCACTGCAGATGACCTTAAAAAAGTTATAGAACTCTATAAGGGAATCGTAAAAAAATATACTAAAAAAGATTTCCCGCAGAATCCAAAAGATCAGCTCTGGGGTGCTATTGGGGCTGTGTTTGGATCGTGGATGAATGAGCGGGCAATCAAATATCGCGAACTCAATAATATTAAAAATCTTAAAGGAACAGCCGTAACTGTTCAGTCAATGGTATTTGGAAACTGGGGCGACGATTCGGGAACCGGTGTTTGTTTCAGCCGCGATCCTTCGACTGGTGCAAATGAATTTTACGGCGAATTCCTGATGAATGCTCAGGGTGAAGATGTTGTTGCAGGTATTCGCACACCAGAAAAAATTGCTGCCCTTGCTAAGAAAAACAAAGCGGTGTATGACCAGCTTGTAAAAATTAAAAACCACCTCGAAAAATCATTCCGTGATATGCAGGATATGGAATTCACTGTTCAGCAGGGCGTTCTGTATATTCTGCAAACCCGTAACGGCAAGCGGACCGGTCAGGCAGCGGTAAAAATAGCAGTGGATATGGTTAATGAAAAACTCATTACCAAAGAAGAAGCTATTATGCGCGTAACCGCAGAGCATATCGATCAGCTCCTGCATCCTATGATCGATCCAAAAGCTGTAAAAACCGCAAAAGTGCTTACAAAAGGTTTGAATGCATCTCCTGGAGCAGCCTGCGGACAAATTGTATTTACCGCTCAGGATGCAGAAAAGTGGGTAAAAGAAGGGAAAAAAGTCGTACTCGTTAGAAAAGATACCAGCCCAGAAGATATTGGCGGTATGGTTGTCTCAGAAGGTATTCTTACAAGCACTGGCGGTATGACAAGCCATGCAGCAGTAGTAGCGCGCGGTATGGGAACTCCCTGTGTTTCCGGTGCAACTGAAGTGCTTGTTGGTAATAAAGTAATAACCATTAAGGAAACAAAACTCAAAGAGGGTGACTGGATTACAATTGACGGTACTACTGGAAATGTCTATGCAGGTGCCCTTCCGCTCGTTGATGCAAAAATTACAAAAGAGATGGATATTTTCCTTTCCTGGTGCGATGAGATTCGCGATGCTTCAGTTCGAAATAATCTTAAAGGATTTGATGTACGCACTAATGCCGATACTCCGGAAGATGCAAAACGCGCATTTGAGTTTGGTGCACGCGGTATCGGTCTCTGCCGCACCGAACATATGTTCTTTGATAAAGAAAAGCTCATTCATTTCCGTGCAATGATTGCTGCTGATACAGTAGAACAGCGCAAAGCCGCATTGAGCAAGATTCTGCCGTTGCAGAAAAAAGATTTTATTGGAATATTCAAGGCAATGAACGGGTACCCGGTAACCATTCGTCTCCTTGATCCGCCGCTCCATGAGTTTGTACCCAAGACAAAAGCAGAAATTGAAGAACTTGCAAAACTCATTGGTATTAAACCAAAAGACCTCCAGCCAAAGCTTGACCGATTGCATGAGTTCAACCCCATGCTCGGACATCGTGGCTGCCGCCTTGCAATTACCTATCCTGAAATTTATGAAACCCAGGTAGAAGCTATAATGCAGGCTGCCGTTGAGTGTGCAAAGAAAAAGATTCCTGTCAAACCAGAAATTATGATACCTATCGTCTGTGATCCAAAAGAATTGGCGATCCTCCGCGCATCAACACAGGCAATTGTCGATAAGTATCTTGCAAAAGCCGAAGCAAAAGATATTAAGGTAACAATTGGTACCATGATTGAAGTACCTCGTGCAGCAATTCTTGCCGATAAAGTAGCAGAACATGCCGATTTCTTCAGCTTTGGAACAAATGACCTCACACAGATGACCTATGCTTTCAGCCGTGATGATGCTGGTGCATTCCTTCCCGCTTACCTCAAACAGGAAATTCTGCCGTTTAACCCAACTGAATCAATTGATGAAGAAGGTGTTGGTTTCTTGATGAAACATGCAGCAGAAAACGGAAGAAAAACCAAAAAGGATCTTAAGCTTGGTATCTGTGGTGAACAGGGTGGAGATCCCGCTACCATCGATTTCTGTTTCAGAATAGGACTCAATTATGTCTCCTGTTCTCCATTCCGTGTTCCTGTCGCTCGCCTTGCAGGTGCACAGGCTGTAATTAGAAATTCTAAAAAATAAGTCTGCAGTAATTGCGGAATACTAAAAGAGGGCTGCAAAAGGCAGTCCTCTTTGTTTTAAGAACAAGTACACTAATTTTGAGTAGCAGAGGATAAATGTTAGAATGTTATATTATTGCAAAATATGCAAAGAGACTGCTTCAAGAAACATCGTTGAAGGATCAGTGAGCGAAGAAAACCTAATTTTCCCAAGAACTTCAACACCATTGCCGTCAGCAAGCAATGTTTCAAAGGGAACAAGGACTTCGATAATTCCTTCAAGAATTTTAGCATCATGGTAACCAATAAGCAGTTTGAAAAAACTCTTTCCATTACCAGTTTGAACGTTAGCTATTGCACCCTTCCATATTACAGCAACGCCATCGTAGAGCAAAGGTTCTTTGCTGATTTCTTTATATGTGAATCTATCTTTTACCGTAAGAAATGAAGGCGGTGCAGCAAGTTTTTTTAAAAGCGAACATTTTTCTTTGATGCCAGGAGAGGCGTTAGAAAGTAATATTCTATTGAGCTCAATAATAGCACTGTCATCACGATAGTTGGCAAACAATTGTTTTGCTTTTTCAAATGATTTTTTAATATCCTGTTCGGTTAAAATATATATTGACTGAGTAGAACCTGTTGTTGCATGCTCAAGTTCTTCTGCTGTAAGATTAATTGCAGCAATATCAGGGCGGACATTTGGGGTTTTAAAATATTTAAAAACAAAAACAATACTTATAATAGCAATAAAAGCTAGAAACAAGCTAGTCCCGATAATTGGTAGTATTCTTTTTTTAATTGGAAGAAACTTAAAAATAAGGTTAGGATTGCTTGTAAAATCTTTATTACTCTTAATCATGGAACGTAAGAGATCCATGCTCTTTTTGGCTTTATTGCAATTAGGATAGCGGTCAAGAATATCTATATAAAGCTGAATAGCTTTTTCTGTGTTACCTCGTTTGATGTACACCGCAGCAAGTGCAAGGAGTACATCTTTATCGCGAAAATCTAATGACTGTGCTCTGCGGAGCGCGCTGTATGCACCGCCAGTGTCTCCGCAATATAAATATGAAATTCCCAATATATACTGGAAGCGTTTATTTTCATGATATACTTCTGTGAGTGGTTCAAGAATTTCAATTACTTTGTGCCATTTATGGTTCTTAAAAAGCTGCTCAGCATCAGCAAGTATATCGGCATTCACAATCTAATATTGTCCTTTCTTTTTATTTAATTCATCAATCATTGCCTGGATTTTGGCAATGTCAGCATCGGTTATTGGCTGATTACTGGATAGTAGAGTATTAATCATTTGCAGAATCGTCAAGGCAGCTTGATAGTCTTTTTTTAAGAGATCCAATAGTTGTTCTTGAGTGAACTGCGGAAGCTGTGCTGATGTAGCCGAAGAAGGTGTGGCAGCCACGGGAGGCACTGCAGCACTGCTTGATACAGTAACAGTTGGAGTAGGCTCTGAAATTGACGGTGTTTCTACGGCAGTAGTCTGAATAGTTGCAATGGTAAATGAAAAAGTTCTTTTTTCTGAAGGTTTAACCGTTTGAGCATTCCAGAAAAGCGCAATAGCACTGTCGTTAATTGAGTAAGGAGCAAGTGTAAAATTTCTGTTTTGCTGAAACTCAGGCTGCCAGACTGCATCGTTAATTCGTTTCCAATTAGCTAAAAGCACAGCATCTGGCTGAAGACTTTTTATAGTTGGAACAAAAAGCCTGAATCCAATTTTTTTGTCATTGCTGCTTTCTATCCAGAGCGGCAGATTAGGCTGAGAAAAAAGGGTTTCGGTTTGAATTTGTGTATTGCTATTTGATGAAAAGTGACTGCTTATTTTTTCACCAAGATAAGAATCGAGCAATATTCTGCACCCTATACCTGTATCCTGCTTAGTGGTATTAAATACTGTATAGGAAAAAGCAAAGCCACCGGAATTGACAGGTGTAATTTCAAGAATTACTATTGCAATATCAGACGTATAGGTAATTTTAACGCTGTTTTCCTGCTGTTCAATTTTTGAGGAAAAATTATCGCTCAGTTTAAGCAATCTGTTGCCGCTTGCAATTAAAATATATGATGTTCTGGTATCCTGTTCATACAACAGTGATGTTTTTGTTTTTTGATCGTCTGAAACATGGTAGAGCCTTAGGATACCCGAGCGCTCGTCAAGCGAAAGTATAATAGAGCCCGATTTTATATCAAGAGCATAACTCGAAAAAAGTGTTATTGATAAAAAAAGAAAAAGCAATGCTTTTTTCATTGTTGAGCTCCTTGCAGTTCAATCATTTTTTGTAAATAGAATTCCATAAGCAACAAAACCTGTTCCTTGAGAGCGAGCAATTTCGCAAGATTTGTATAAGATGCAGATATTGTTGATTGAGCCAAAACCGATGTGGATTGTGTTTGAGCACGAGCCTGCAATGTTTTAAGTTCATTGTCTTTTAACGCGAGTTGTTTTGTTAGATCTTCTATTTGTTTATTAAGACTGGAAATAGTAGCAAGCAAATCGGTTTGTGAAGGCACTGTTGTTTGCGTGGTTTGACCTGTGAGCTGACGCTGATATGCTGCAATTGCCTGTTCATACATTTTTTCACGGCGCTGAAATTCATCAATAGTTTTTAGTGCTTCTTCGTGGCTCCATCTGAGCAATTTAAGGAGTTCCTCTTCGCGATATTTTAGCCCGATTATGGTGAGCTTATATTTTGCTGCTTCTGCTTTCGTGCTTGAAGGATATTTAGTAATAACAGCATTATAGAGTGCCTCAGCTTCTTGGTATTTGCCTGCATCAAAAAGAGTTTCTGCATACCAGAAAATGCTGTTTCCGGCAAATTCTCCTTCTGGATAACGGGTAAGATACATGGTAAGGTATTGAATGGCTTTTTCATAATCCTTTTTAAAATACGCAGAACGTCCCATTTGATATATTACTTCCGGGATTCTGTACATGCCTGGATAACTGGAAAGATACTGTTCAAAGTATTTTAATGCCTCATCATATTTTTCAAGAGCCAGCTGTGTCAGTCCCAGCCAGTAGAGAGCATCAGACTTTATATCGACTGCTTGGGCTGCGAGGTAAATATCGCTTAAAAGGAGCGCTGCTTCAGCGTATCTGCCGGTACTGAAAAGTTCTATTGCATTTTTCAGCTGTAAAATCTGCGTGCTGCTTGTCTGCGCATATGTTTGCCCTGAGAGCAGCGCAGTTATACATACTAGTAATAAGGTTAGGCACCATAACCGTTTCATAATACAAATCCTGTATGAGAAAGAATGTATTTTTATAATCGGCCTGATTTTATCGATTCTGGAGTCTTTTATTCTTTATAGGTAAAATAGTATCAGGTAAAACTTAAAATATTAAGGACAATTGCTATAGATAGTTTTAACAAAACCAGGTTTGTCAGGAGCATTGAAAAATGCACTGCCCATAACTGCAATTTCAATTCCCGCTTCCCTCGCAGTACGAATAGTGTCGGTATTGATACCGCCATCGATAGCAATTTTATACTGATAGTTGTTTTGGTTTTTTAGATTTGCCAATGTTTTTACTTTATTGAGAGCAGCTGGTATGAATTGCTGGCCGCCAAAACCAGGATTCACGGACATGATTAAAATAATATCAAGGAGAGACAGGAGTTCATCGAGTACATGAACCGGTGTCGATGGTACTATCGAGATACCTGCAAGCATTCCTGCTGTACGAATGCGATCAATGAGTCTGCAATGATGTACCGCTGCTTCATAATGGAAGGTAAAGGCATTTGCCCCCGCATCTCTAAATTCCTGCACATATTGTTCAGGGTTGGTGACCATAAGATGAGCATCAAGAAACAGGTTAGTCCTCTTTCGGATATCATAAATCATTTTGTAGCCAAAGGTGAGGTTCGGAACAAAGTGGCCGTCCATAACATCGAGGTGTATCCACGAGCATCCGCTTGTTTCAATGTCTTTGATTGCAGACGCAATATCAGAAAAATCTGCTGAAAGTATAGAAGGAGCAATAATTAATTCTTTCATAGCAACGATATACTAGCACATGAGCAGTTTGTATTACAAGCATAACTTTTTGTTAAAAATATTTATCATT
>CAZVTR010000017.1:0-44433 GCA_964630305.1 uncultured Treponemataceae bacterium
CTATCCGTCGGATCGGGGTAGGCCCAGGGGGGTACCATGTATATTTACATACCAGCTCTTGTAAAAATATTTCTTGACAAATAAATAAAGGTGTGGTAGTTGTATAAAAATAAGAAGAAGCTGATTTAATTTATGTTAATTTTATTAAAAATAATTATATTTATAGTGGCGCTGCTTTGTTCTATTTGTTTTTTAGGAGGTAAAATATGAGTGATTTAGTAGATGTAGTTGATATTCCTGAAATTGAATTAACTTTTGAACCAATGCCTTCACTAAAGACTGTTTTAACTTCATGCTTTCATTGTGATCCTGAAGATACTCTTATAAATTAAATTTAAAAATGCAGCGCCACTTTTTATATTTATTTTTTTATTTGAATAATTCCAGGAGGCATGTAAATTGCATATTGCAACCACTGAAGAAATAAATAATTTGGAAATATGTGTGAATAATCAATTTATTAAATTGTTGCCAGAAAAATTTTATTATATTAAAAAAGATTATTCAAAAAATGGTTCTTGTTCATATTATTTGCTTTCAAAGTATCCATTTTCTAAAATTGAACTAGAATCTATCAATGATTATTCAATGCTCATTATTGAGCTCTCTGATGAAGAAAAAAACTTGTTTGATGATATGTCAGGTCTTTTATTAGAAAGAAGAGAGTTAATAAAGAAAATAAAATTACTAGCGTTATTGAAAAAAATAAGTAAAATGAAAATAATTGCAATTTCTGATAATGGAGATTCAGAAGAATATATAAAAAAGTGGATGCTGGATTTTAAGAAACAAAATAAAGCACCGGCTTTGAGTTCAGAAATATTATATAATTATATATATTTTAAATATGGAATCTCATATATGTTTTTCCCCAGTAAAATATCATTAATAGTAACAAATCAATGCAATGCACAATGTAAGACATGTTATCGAGCAGGTAGTCAAAACGATATCATATTGAATCTTGAAGACTGGATGAGCATCGTTGATAATGCTATTCAGAATGGTTGCGATAGATTTAAAATACTAGGAGGTGAGCCATTTCTTTTTGAATATTTAGATGAACTGATAAGCTATATTTTAAAAAGTAATGCAACATGTGAGGTTTCATCTAATGGTATTGTATTTGCTGATAAAAACGTAGTAAAAAAAATAAGTTCAAAATTTTCAAAAGAATTTATGCTCCAAATAAGTTTAGATGGTGTAGGTCGAAAAAATGATTCCCAGAGGAATGGCGCTGTTGCACTGTCTGTGATGAGCGGTATGAAAAATCTTAAAGAAGCAGGTATTGAATTTAATGTTAATTGTATTGTGACAAGTAACAATATCGATGAAATTGTTCCTTTAGTTGAATTTGTATCTTCAATGAATTCTACAATACGATTTCAATCTTTAAAGCTTCTTGGTGCTGCAAATAATAATGCTTATTTAATGCTACAAGAAAATGCTACGCTAGAGGTTTATAATTTAATTGAAAATTTAAAGAAAGATTATAGAAATATTATAAACTCATTATCTTTATATCCATGGCAAAAAGGTTTAACAAGTGGGAAGCCCAATACAATAAGAAGGTGTCGTGCATATCGCTATTCCATGGCAATTGCACCTGATGGTAAGTTACTTCCATGCGAATTTTTTGAATCAATAAATAATTTAAACTATAATAATATTCAGAATGCTAATTTATTTGAGGATTGGCATATGTCACCAATTGCTAAGAGTATGCGAAAAAGTGTTCTTAAAGGTCCGTGTCATGATTGTTTTTATGGATCAGTATGTGAACAAGGTTGTAGTGCTGAGGTTTTTAATATGACTGGTTCGTTTGAGTCTTCCAATCCATTATGTTCGATCGTCAATAGTGCAAATGAATTCAAAAATATATCTTGATTCTAAATATATTTTACTTTCCAAAAATTATCTCTATGATTTTGTCAATGGAAAAGCATGTAAATTGACTGAAGAAATATCATTTGTTCTACAATTTGCAATTGAATGTTATTCAGAGTATGAAATTTGGGAACATTATAAATCAAGTGTTAAAAATAATGTAGAAAGGTATTTAAAAATTATAGAAAGGCTTAAAGCAATGGGAATATTGCATTCATTACGCAAAAACATTTATCCAACAACTTTACAGGTAGGTGTTACTAGTGAATGCAATTTACATTGTAAATATTGTTATGCAAATATTCAAAAAAAAATCTTGTCCAATGAGGATATGACAAAAGAGTCACTTTTAAAGTTAATATATGAAATAAAAAATGTTAAAAAAATATATATTACCGGTGGGGAGCCTTTTTTATCAAAGAATATAATACCTATTTTAATTATGATAAGAAGTCTTAAAATACCTACTGTTATATTTACAAATGGAATATTTTTAACGGAAAAAATTATTAAAATAATAAATAAAAGTCTAATTTTACCAGTTATCAGTTTTGATTCTTATATTTCATCACGACATGACAAGCTTGCTATGATAGATGGTTCATATGATCAAACATTAACAGCAATTAAATTATTAATTTCGTCTGGAATATCATTTGTTGTGCAAATGACAGTTGTTAAGGAAAATCTTGATGATGTTGAAGCTACTGCTGAGTTTCTTGCAAAAATTGGTGTAAAATCAATACGATTTGGTATATTTTCTAATTTCCCTGGTTTAGATAAAAGTTTAGCAATATCTATTCAGGATTCTGTTGATTTTATGTTAAGAATTGAAACGTTGCAAGATTATTATGCTAATAAAATATTTATTAATCGTTCTTTATTAAAAAATAAATATTCAAAACGTTATGCATTTTGCGACTTCGAAAATACTTTATTTATTGATCCTTCAAATAAAATATTTATATGTTCTGGAATACATAATTCAGAGTATGAATTGGGATCATTATCAGGAGACAAAAATATATTTGAACGACGAAGTAATATTCTAAAAAAAATTGAAACACATTCAGAATGTAGCAAATGCCGTTTATATAATCTTTGTGGAGGTTCATGTAAAGCAATTATCTATGCAAAATATGGATCAATTTATAATTGTGATGTTGCTCGAAAAACATTGTTAATTGCTTATCTGCAGAAAAAGGGAATTCAATATGAAGAAGCTTAAAAAATATTCAGGAATATTTTATGATGATGAAATAATAATTAAAGTAGTAGTTCCTGGTGGTATTATTAGTTTAAGTGGAATAAGTGCAGAATTATGGAGAACATTGGATTTTGTTTCATCAATTGATGAAATACTTTTAAAATATCAAAACAAATATAAAAAAAGAATTATATTAAAGATACTAAAAAAAATGAAAGATCATGAATTGCTTTATGTAATAAACGATGATTTTGAAGATAGTAATCATGGAGGTAAAATAAATGCTTGATGTGCTTTTTATTAGTATGCGTCCATATCGTAGGTACTATGATGATTTTATGGCATTAAGTCCTCCCCTTGGGTTAGGGTATTTATCGTTGAGCCTTTCTAAAAATTCAATTTCTTCGAAAATATTAGATATGTACTTGTTAAATTTATCTGATTCTAAATTATTGGATGAAATAAAAAAACATAAGCCAAAGCTAATTGGATTTCATGTATATACAGAATCAATTAGGCGAACTTTAAATATTGCAAAGAAAATAAAGGAATTATTACCTAAAACACATGTTGTGTTGGGAGGACCTCATGCTGCTTTTTGTTATGCGGAAATATTAAAAAATGATTTTATTGATGCTGTTTTATTAGGAGAAGCTGATAAATCAATAATTTCTATTTTTGAAGAAGTATCTAAAGCAAATTCATCTTTTGCTCGGATTCGTGGGGTAGCTTCAATATTACCTAATGGTTCAGTTGTTAAAAGCCAGCCTGATATTGTAAAAGATTTAGATAGTTTATCATTTCCTGATCGTGCTTTATTTGTTAATGCTCATATGTATGTATCACCTTCAACAAGCATAACTTCACGAGGATGTCCAGGGAAATGTATATTTTGCGGTGGACCTGGAGTTTTGGGGAAAGAGTATAGAGGAAGAAGTTCAGAAAGTATAATTGAAGAAATGAAATATCTTTCATTTTTATATCCAGAAGATCCTATAATATTTTGGGATGATGCTTTTACAATTGATGAAACAAGGCTTTTTGATCTGTGTTCTAAGCTTAATAAGTATAATTGGAAATGGACATGCGGAATGCGAGTAGATAAAGTAAACAGGGAAATTATTAAAGTAATGAAATCAGCTGGTTGTATTAAAATAAATATAGGTGCTGAATCTGGAGATGATAGAATATTAGAATCAATTGGAAAAGGAATAACTACTAAAATGATTCAAGATGCACTAGAAATTATAAATAATGAAGGAATAAATGTATCATGTAGTTTCCTAATACCAAATCCAGAAGACACCACATTGACAATCTCAAAAACGATTGAATTTGCAAAAGACTTATATTCGCGAGGAGCAGCTGCATGTACTTTTAACGCACTGACGCCATTTCCTGGTACATATATTTATGAAAATAGAGAGAAATATGGAATATCAATAATTTCAAATGAGTGGGATGATTTTTTCTTTCAAAATCCAGTGTTTATAACCAGTCAGCTTTCTATAAGAGATATTCGTAATTATCTTTTTAAAGCAACTATGTTGTGGGCAACTAATGCATCTAAAGAAATTGATAAAAAATTTAAACTGCGCAAAGAGATAAGAGAGGGAAACTTAAGGAAAAGGAGAATTCTATGTCAATTAAGTACTTAATAAAATTTTTAAAAACTATATCTGCAGGTGAATCGGTTAGAATTATTGTTTTTTTATTCTTAAGCTTAATTGCAGTTGTCATTGCTCTTTTGTACCCTTTATTATTTAAAAATCTAATTGATATTGGTCTTTCGACAAATGATATGAAGTCATTTTTATTCTATTCATTTTCAATTCTCATATTACTTATTTCTAGTTCAATACTTGATTTTTATAAAGGAATATTGTCTGCAAAAATAGAGAGCAAAATATTAAAAACTATAAGAGAAAAAATGTATTCAAAAATACTTACAAAATCCTTCTGCTGGTTTAAAAGTCATAAAAGCGGTGAAATTACTCAGCGATTTATGAGTGATACAGCTGTTATTCATTCGATTTTTGGATTTTTAATTCCAAAAGTTTTTTCTTCCTTTTTTTTGTTACTAGGTGCAATTGTAATTTTGGCTTCAATGAATATTCTAATTTGCCTCTTATCAATAATGAGTTTAGTTTTATATGTAATTATATTTAAATATTTTAATGAGAAACTTAGAGTAAAATATAAAGAATTAAAAATAATTCAAGATCGAATAGCTTCAAAAGTTACAGAGATCTGTAATAATATAAAGGATATTAAAGTAAACAATGTCTACTCTTTTTTTCTTGAACGATTTAATAAAGAACTCAATGACTTCTATTGTGAGTCGGTTCGGTATGCACGAATAAATACAACTTCTCAATGCTTATTTGGACTGGTTTCTTTATTGGGGCCATTTTTGTTTGTCTTTTTTTGCGGTTTCTTATTCTTTAAAGGATCTATGACTATTGGTAGTATAATAGCGTTTTCTTCTTTGCTGTCTAAGCTTTTCAATCCTGCAATGGATGTATTTGATGCTTCTATGGATATGCGGCAATATTTAATAACATTAGAAAGATTAGATACAATATTAAATGATGATGACATTGAACAAGGTGGCAGTAAAATTGAAATAAAAATGAATAATATACCAATAAGTATAAACAATTTATCTTATAAATTTGAAACAGGAAAAATTGTATTACAGAATATTTCAATGCAACTTGAACGAGGAAAAGTCTATGGTTTAATTGGAAAGACAGGTTGTGGTAAGAGTACCCTCATTGATTTGCTTTTAGGATTGAATATGGGTTATGAGGGTTCTATTTGTTTTTATGGAACAGATGCTAAAGAGCTTTCTTTGACAGCAAGAAGAAATATGATTTCAGCAATATTGCAAGATTCAAAGTTGTTTGGAATGAGTATACAAGAAAATATAAAATTCGGACGAAATGGCTATGATTATGATAAAATATTAAACCATACATGTCTCATTGATTTTGTCAAAGCTAGAAATGAAGGTTCGAACAGTATTGTAAATGAAAATTCACTTGATGTGTCGGGTGGTGAACGTCAGCGCATTTGTATTGCGCGGGCATTTTTTAGACCACATCGTATATTAATAATGGATGAATCAACATCAGCCTTAGATAAGGCTACAGAATATTTTATCATGCAAAATATTATAAACGATCCTGATGTTGATACGATTCTTTTAATAAGCCATCGTAAATATACATTACAATTCTGTGATCATGTTTTTTTTATGAAAGATGGGAAAATTGCTGCTTCTGTTCCAGCATCTAGCCTTATTGGTGTTGCAGATAGTTTTGAGGAGTACTTTGAAGCAACTGAACAAACTTAATATAATTATTTTCAGCTTTCTTAAATTATTACACATAATTAAACGGAAATGTTGCAATTGTATAAAATCTATGAAGAGTAAACTTAAGGAACCGATAAACAGCTTTAATAAAGCAAATATCTCTTGTCCCAAAAGCTCGGTTTTTGCTATACTTCCGTATGCGTATAGAAATAGCGTATAAAAAAGAAGAATTTGAGAGTACTGCGGCAGCTAAGAAACTGGAACAGCGGCTTGGTATCCGCGCACATGTTCGAACTGTCGATGTCATTATAGCAGACGAGCCAATTCAAGCAGAAAAGGCTCGTTTTTTATTTACTGACCCTGTGGTTCAGGATATGTTTTATGCTAAACCCTGTGCAGACGAGTGGACATGGTCCTGTCCCTGGGATTGGCTCATCGAAATAGCCTGGAAACCCGGCGTCACAGATACGCTTGCAATTACGGTGCTGCAATCGCTTGCGCTGGCAGGCATTGATGCTGGGTATGTGAGTACGGCGCGGCAATACATCATTTGCGGAAAACTTTCAAAGGCCGAGGCCGAACAAGCTGCTCGCCTTTTTTATAATCCGCTTGTTCAGACAGCGATGATAATCTCCAAAGCTGAATGGGAGAGCGGCACACGGCCACCGGAACGGTATCCGCGTCCTCATGTGCATGACAGGGCTGAGCCTGAACTCATCCCGATTGCCCACATGAACGATGCGGAGCTTGAAACGCTTTCGCGGGAACGATTGCTTGCTTTAACGCTGCCCGAGATGCAGGCAATTCGCAGGCACTATGCCGATGCAGCCACGGTACAGGCGCGCAAGTGTCGCAGATTGCCGGAAGATGCAACCGATGTCGAAATCGAAATGATTGCTCAGACATGGAGCGAGCATTGCAAGCATAAGATATTTAACGCTGTCATTCGCTATTCCGATGAGCAGGGCAGTAAAACTATTAACTCCCTTTTCAAAACATATATTCGATCTGTTACTGAAACCTTGCGTCCTCGTGTGTCTTTTTTGCGCTCGGTGTTTACCGATAATGCAGGAGTCGTGCAGTTTTTTCCTGGGTCGCTCGTTTGTATCAAGGCTGAGACACACAATAGTCCGAGTGCGCTCGATCCATACGGCGGCGCAATCACGGGCATTGTGGGTGTGAACAGAGATATTTTAGGGACAGGTTTAGGCGCTAAACCAATATTCAATACAAATGTGCTCTGTTTTGGCTACCCAAATACACCTCAGGAAGAAATGCCCGCTGGATTTATGCATCCTCGCGACATCATGGAGGGTGTGCATAAAGGCATTGTGGATGGCGGTAATCAGTCTGGCATACCAACCGTTGCCGGTGCGTTTCTTTTCGATGAAAGCTACCGCGGCAAACCGCTTGTATTTTGCGGTACGGGCGGTATCCTCCCGGAAACCATTAGCGGTAAGCCTTCCTGGGAAAAAGCCGTGCTGCCGGGTATGCTTGCAGTGATGCTCGGCGGCAGAATCGGAAAGGATGGTATTCACGGAGCGACTTTTTCGAGTTTAGCGCTCGATGAAACAAGCCCCGTCTCTGCTGTGCAAATCGGAGACCCTATTATTCAAAAACGCATGACGGATTTTCTTTTGGAGGCTCGAGATCTTGGCCTCTATGAAGCAATTACCGACAACGGAGCCGGCGGCCTATCTTCCAGCCTCGGAGAAATGGCCGAAGGTTCAGGCGGAGTTCGCATAAATCTCTCTGCCTGCCCGCTCAAGTATCAGGGTCTGTCCCCCTGGGAGATTCTCGTCTCAGAGAGCCAGGAACGCATGAGCCTCGCTGTGCTTCCGGAAAAACGTGAGGCATTTATGGAGCTTGCGCGCAAGAGGGACGTAGAGGCGACGGTAGTGGGAGAGTTTACTGATTCCGGATACATCGAGATTCTGGCACATGAACAGCTCGTCGGGCTCCTGCCGCTCGAGTTTTTGCATCGGGGGCTTCCTGTTATGGAAATTCCTGCGCGCTGGACACCTCCAAATCGGCCTGAACCAATCATTAAAGCGGTTGGAGTGCATGCGCACAATACAGAGCAGGGCAACACAATGCAGGGGACAGACATGTCGCCGGCAGGCTCGCAATCAGCAGCCGCACAATCAGCTGACTGGCAGGTTGTGCATGTCACAGAAAGCGGCACTGAACGTGTGCTTGGTACGTGCGAAAATCTCATTCTGGCAATGCTTGCCGAGCCGAATGTTGCCAGCAAGGAACCGCTTATCCGGCAGTACGATCATGAAGTCCAGGCTCGCACGGTTGAAAAACCGTTTACCGGGATTGAGCGCGATGCGCCGAGTGATGGCGGTGTCGTAAAGCTCGCGCATAAGGGGCATGCTGGCATAACCATAACGCACGGAATTTGTCCGCGCTATGGCGATGCCGATACGCAAATCATGGCACGCATGGCAGTAGATGAAGCATACCGGGCGCACATTGCCCTGGGCGGCACTCCCGGACAGGCAGCGCTCCTTGATAACTTTTGCTGGCCCGATCCTGTAGAATCATCGGCGACACCTGACGGAGCATACAAAGCTGCTCAGCTTGTGCGCGCCTGTGAGGGGCTTAAAGAAGCCTGTCTTGCATACGGATTACCGCTTGTTTCCGGAAAAGACTCAATGAAAAATGATGCCCGGAGCGGAGGAAAAGTAATTTCGGTTAGGCCGACATTGCTTGTGACGCTCGTGGGGGCTGTTGAAGATGTCCGCAAAGTACCCTCAACCGATTTTTTGCAGAGCGGAGATTATATTTATGTAATCGGTGAAACAACCGGGGAACTCGGCGGAACGATATTTGAGCGGATCGGCGGATTCTCCTGCGGCAAAGCGCCCGATGTCGATTGCAGTAAATCAGATAAACTGTACCGTGCGCTCCATCGAGCTATCCAAGGCCGGATAGTCCAATCATGCCACGATCTTTCCGACGGCGGACTCGCTGTGGCGCTTGCAGAATCATGTATCGGAGGAAGGCTAGGCTGTTCTCTTAAACTTGATGCAATAGCTCAAACGCTCACATCTCATTTTGATGAGCCGCAAAGCATAGTTCGTGCTCTCTTTGCTGAAACCGGGGGTCGTTTTATTGTAAGCGTTCGCAGAGAAGACCGTGAGCGATTCGAACAGACAATGTCTGGTACTGCTTGTTACCTTGTGGGAACAGTTGAGCAGTCTGGGTACATGGTTATTACGCATAAAGCTGATGTGCTGGTTCGCATTCCTCTTGCACGGCTCATACATAGTTTTAAAAAAACCTTTGCGAATTCTGAACAGGCGCAACTGGCTGGCGGCGCTGTACATCTCACAGAACATAATACGACCCGCAAGGAGCAGAATATATGAAAACGCATGCACTCGTCGTAACAGGGTATGGTATTAATGCGCAGGATGAACTCAGAGAGGCATTTGAGATTGCAGGAGCGCATGCTGAGATTCAGCATATTCAGAATGTCATTGAAAAACCGGATCTGCTCCTTAAAGCAGATTATCTTGGGTTTCCCGGCGGCTTTTCATTTGGTGATCATCTAGGATCGGGCAGGGTGCTTGCTAATTTATTTTTACTTAAACTGCGTCCTGCTCTGGAAACTTTTATTGAGCAGGGCGGACTGGTTATTGGAATTTGCAATGGGTTTCAGACACTCGTAAAATCGGGACTGCTCCCTGGTTTTGTAAACAAGACAAGTTCTGCCCAGAATCCTACAAAACAAAATCATGAAAAAGAAATAGCCATGACGCCGCTCGTATCGTTAATCCATAATACACAGGGGACGTTCATTGATACATGGGTGCCTGTTGAGTTTCCTGAAAACTCACGCTGTGTCTGGACACAGGGACTCGCTCCCCGGCTGTTTCCAATTCGTCATGGAGAAGGCCGTTTTGTTGCCGATGAGCATGTGCTCGATGTGCTCGAACGAGAGGGACTCGTTGCAGTGCGCTACCGGGATAATCCTAATGGTTCCATGCGCGGTATTGCGGGCATCTGTGACAGGACAGGAAGAGTGTTTGGTCTTATGCCGCACCCCGAAGCATCGATTCACGCTGAGGTACATCCTGACCGAAGGCGCAGCATGGAAAACCTGTTAGGAACTGATATTTTTATCAACGCGGTAGCGTATAAGGAAACGAGCGGTAAATCAAATCGGGAGGTTTAAAGCATCACTATGAAGCCAATTGTAGGAATTATTATGGGCAGTGATTCAGATCTGCCAGTCATGAAAGCAGCCGCGGAAATATTGACTGAATTTGGTGTCCCCTATGAAATTACTATTGTGTCAGCGCATCGAACGCCCGACCGCATGGTAGAATATGCACGAACCGCCGGAAGCAGAGGACTCAAAGTTATTATTGCTGGTGCAGGCGGAGCTGCGCATCTCCCTGGAATGACAGCGTCAATGACAGAACTTCCTGTAATCGGCGTTCCAATCAAGAGTAAGTCACTCGATGGCCTCGATTCGCTGCTGTCTATTGTGCAGATGCCAGGCGGTATCCCCGTTGCGACCGTAGCGATAGATGGCGCAACAAATGCGGGTCTCCTGGCTATTCGCATACTGGGAAGTTCCGATCCGGAGCTTGCAGAAAAAATGCGAATGTACCAGGCTCGCATGCACGATGAAGTAGTTTCAAAAGCTGAAAAGCTTGAACAATCTGCAAATCGTTAGCACGGGTCATAGTGAGCAGCCGGCGCTACTATTGTTTTATTTTTCAAAACAGCATGAGCAATTATCAAAATTTCCTACTTGCGTAAATACGTTTGGCATACTACTATAGGACTGTCCCTGGAGGAATACTATGAAATTGTACAAATTTTCTGGAAATCTTGATGATATTGATTACCTCAGCATGCTTGTTATCGATATTAACGGACAGCTTCGGTCGGTTTCACTGCCTCGCTCGTATGTTACTAACAAAGTGCTGAAAAATGGTATTGGTTTTGATGCCAGCAATTTTGGTTTTGCACAAGTACATCACAGTGATATGGTGGCAATTCCCGATATGCAGGCAACATTTGTAGAAGAGCGGGATGGGTTCCGTATCTTACATGCTTTTTGCGATGTCTGGACTACTCAGGGTGAGCTGTTTGAACAGTATCCGAGGACGATTGCAAAAAAAGCCGTTGAGCATATGAAAAAAACCGGTATCGGTGATGATGCCAAAATGCTTGTTGAACTTGAGTTTTATGTGTTCGATGACGTAAAGTATTCCACGACAGTAAGCCACTCATACTATATGGTTGAAAGCTCCGAAGGTATTGGAGAAAATTACGAAGATGCTCCGCGATTCGGTCTTACGAAAGGATACCATCGGCTGACTCCTGACGATCAGTATAACCAGCTGAGAAATGAAGTTGTAGCCTGCATGCAGGATGCAGGCATTCCGGTTAAGTATCATCACCATGAAGTAGGTGCGGCACAGCTTGAAATTGAACTTAATTTTATATCACTTGTTGGCGCTGCTGATGCAGTAGTGCTCTCAAAATGGATAATAAAAACAATCGCTCAAGAAATGGGTCTCTTTGTAACGTTTATGCCTAAACCGATGTACAAAATAGCCGGAAGCGGTATGCATGTGCATCAGTTTGTGGAGAAAAATGGCAGCAGTATTTTCCCCGGTGAAGGTATGTATGGACTTTCTGAACAGGGACTGTCTTATACAGCCGGTATTTTAAGTCACGCACTCAAAGGATCGCTGCTTGCCTGGTCAAACCCAAGCACGAACAGTTACAGGCGGCTTGTGCCTGGTTATGAAGCACCAGTAGCCGCAACCTTTGCGCAGGCGAGCAGGGCTGCAGCGGTGCGTATCCCTGGCTATCTCAAAAAAGGTGAAGCGCGAATTGAATTCCGCACAGGTGATGCAACTGCAAATGTATATTACTTCCTTGCTGCAATGCTGTTAGCCGGACTTGACGGTATTCAGAAAAAAATGGATCCTGTAGGTCTCGGTTTTTCAAAAACACAAGAAACGGTAAAAAATACTTTCCCGACTGGACTTTTTCATGTGCTGGCAGGGTTAAGAAAAGATAATGAATATTTGCTTCCAGTTTTCCCCAAAAGCCTCATTGATGCATGGATCTCGCTCAAAGAAAAAGAAGCTGAATATGTTTACAATGCTCCCGTCCCGCAGGAGTACGAACTGTATTTTTAATTGTGATGTAATAAAGCCAGCATTTTTGTGCTGGCTTTATTCTATATATTTGTATACCCTGTAAGGGTATAAATATTACCAGCAAGGAAGGCTTATATGGCACAAGAAACCTTGATGGGAGACGAAGCGATTGCTTATGCTGCTGTGCATGCAGGTTTAAGCGGCGCGTTCGCATATCCCGGAACTCCATCAACAGAAATCATGGAAACGCTGCAGGAACTTGCAGCAAAGATTCCTCAAGATAGTCCCAATCGATTTGTAGCCCAGTGGTGTACCAATGAAAAAACAGCGTATGAAAGCGCTCTGGGTGCATCATTTGCTGGTAGACGCGCTATGGTATCTATGAAACATGTCGGGCTCAATGTTGCAATGGACCCGTTTGTAAACTCGGGGTTAGTAAATATTAATGGCGGGCTTGTCGTTGTTGTTGCAGACGATCCCGGCATGCATTCTTCGCAGGACGAGCAGGATTCGCGGCTCTTAGCAGATTTTGCGCGGATTCCTTGTTTTGAACCGGCTACTCAGCAGGAAGCCTATGATATGACCTATGAGGCGTTTGAATATTCAGAGCAGCATCATTGTCCGGTACTGATCCGTATTACGACACGTCTTGCGCACTCCCGTTCTATTGTAGAAACGAGAAGTCAAAAAGCGCAGAATCCTATTAAAAAACCGGAAGGAATGGATTGGATTCTTATGCCTGCGGTGGCACGGCGGAGATGGAAAGAGGTAATTGCACGGCAGGCAACGCTTTCAGAAGAATCAAATCGAGTGCGCTGGAACCTTCTTTCAAAAGGAAGCAAAGAGCTCGGAGTTATTACAACCGGAATAGCATTGCAGTACTATAAAGAAAATCTCGCTGATTATAAAGCAACTAAAGGGACAGACCCCATGCACCTCCATATTGGGTTTTTCCCCATGCCCACGGAACTTATACGATCATTGTATGAAAGTTGCAGCGAAGTACTGGTTATCGAAGATGGTTACCCTTACGTAGAACATCTCCTTCGCGGTATTGTGCCAGGGAAACCAATCCATGGGAAAGAAGATGGTACTATCCCGTACGATGGAGAACTCAATGCCGATATCGTACGCAAAGCGCTTGGACTTCCGGAAAACAAAGGACTTGCTGTTAAAAACATTTCACTTGTTGGACGGCCTCCTCAGCTCTGTCAAGGGTGCCCGCATGCGGACAGCTATACAGCGCTTAAAGAAGCGCTTAAAGGATACACGCTCTATGCTGTTACAAGTGATATTGGCTGTTACACGCTGGGCGCTCTGCCTCCTTACAGTGCAATTGAGACAACTGTCGATATGGGAGCCAGTGTCGGAATGGCTCGCGGCGCTGCAGAAGTAGGGCTTGAACCGGTGGTGGCGGTTATTGGCGATTCAACATTTTATCATTCAGGGCTTACCAATCTGCTTGATGCTGTAAGCCATAAAACTAACATGAAAGTGTTAATTCTTGATAATTCCACTACCGGTATGACTGGAGCTCAGCCAACTATACTGCCTTCTAGCCAATTGGAGCCAATTCTTAAGGGCTGCGGTATCGATCCTGCGCATATACGAATACTGCGCGCACATAAAATGGATAATGAGAAAAATGTTGCTGTTATTAAAGAAGAACTTGCCTATAAAGGTCCTTCGGTTATAGTAATGGTGCGTGAATGCCTTGAGGCGTTAAAGAAAGCGAGGAAAGCATGAAATACGATATAGTGTTATGCGGTGTCGGCGGTCAGGGCGGAATATCAGTATCTGTTGTAATTGCTCGTGCTGCAATGGCAGAGGGTTTGCGTGTAAAGCAGTCAGAAGTGCACGGCATGAGTCAGCGCGGCGGTGAGGTTTTAGCGCATCTCCGGATCGGTACCGAAGAGCCAGCAAGCCCTATTATACCGCGAGGGAGTGCTTCGCTCATACTTTCGTTTGAACCGCTGGAAGGGCTGCGTTATCTTCCCTGGCTTTCAGCAGAACAGGGTACAATGATATCAGCGAGTACGCCGATAAAAAATATACCCAATTATCCTGATCTTGATAGTGTGCTTGCAGAAATTAATGCACTGCCGCGTAAAGTTCTTATTGATGCCGATGCGCTTGCGCGAGAAGCGGGAAATGTGCGCGCTGCAAATATGGTGATAGTGGGTGTGGCATCGCGATTCCTTCCTCTTAAAGAAGAGAATCTTAAAAATGCTATCCGTGAGCTGTTTGCCCGCAAGGGTGAAGCGTTAGTAGATATCAATTTAAAGGCATTTGAATATGGACGAAATTACAATTCGTAATATAGTAGAACAGGCACGATCCGAAAATCGAGATGCATTGACTGAGTATGAGGGACTTTCAGTGCTCAAAGCATTGGATATTCCTGCTCCGCAAAACGTATTTATAAAAAATTCACATGAACTTGGTGCAGGAATGCTCTTTTCTGGACCTAAAGCCGTTGTTAAAGTCATATCACCGGAAATTTTACACAAAACCGAAATGGGCGGAGTGCAGATTGTAGAAAATAATTTTGAAACGGTCAAAAAAACCATACAAGATATGGAAGCACGTTTTAAGAGCTACAATGTGCATGGATATACGGTTAATGAATTCATACCCTATGATTCAAAACTCGGACATGAAATAATTATTGGCTACCGGTTTGCACGTGATTTTGGTCCTATTATCTCATTTGGGCCAGGTGGTATTTACACAGAATTCCTTGCAAAGCAATTTATCCCTGGAAAGGCAAATGTGTTTTTTAGTCCGCTCACAGCGTCTCCCAAACTTGTGCAGTCGGTGCTTGCATCGAATGCAGTACGCAACTTGCTTGCAGGAGGACTTCGCGGCACAAAGATAGCGCTTGAAGATACGGTGCTCGTTAATACCATCATGAAATTTATTGATGCAGCAAATACGCTTGCGAGCCTTGGTATTGCCGAGTTTGAAATTAATCCTTTTGTTGTGACAAAGGACAGCAGACTCATTGCGCTCGATGTGCTCATAAAGCTTGGTTCAACCGGGAGTGATATTGAATTTATCGAGGGCAAACAGCCTGTGAATATTAACCAAAAAAACAGGCCGGTTCACAAAATAAAAAATATCCTACAGCCTGCTAGCGCCGCAGTAATCGGTGTTTCAGAAAAAGGCATGAATAATGGACGCATTATATTAAGAAACCTTATTGAAAATGGTTTCGATACTAAGCGTCTATATGTAATTAAGCCAGGTCTCACAGAGTTAGACGGCTGCCGGTGTGTGCCTGATGTGCAGAGTCTTCCAGAAAAAGTAGACCTTTTTGTGCTGGTTATTCCTGCAGCGCAAGCGCCGCAGTGCATAGCAGAACTAGCAGAACTGGACAAGGCAGAAAGTGTTATTGTAATTCCCGGTGGTCTC
This sequence comes from uncultured Treponemataceae bacterium, assembly GCA_964630305.1. Taxonomy (GTDB): domain Bacteria; phylum Spirochaetota; class Spirochaetia; order Treponematales; family UBA12059; genus JAKPPT01. The sequence goes on from CAZVTR010000017.1 coordinate 15,965, forward strand.
GAAGAAAAATCGGGCACCGAAGCGCTTGTTGCGCATATGAAACAAGCGCTCGCAAAATCGCGCGTAAGCTCATCGCGCGGTCCGCTCCTTAATGGCGGCAACTGTCTTGGTATTCGCTCGGTGCCAGGAAAATATAACACCCTCTTTATTCCTGAATATAAACTTCCTATGCCAAAAGGCAAAGTTGCTCCGATGGCGGTGATATCGCAATCAGGCGCATTTGCTATCTGCAGAATATCAAAGCATCCCGATATCAATCCTAAATATGTAATTACCTGCGGCAACCAAATGGATGTCACTATTGGCGATTATCTGGAATATTTAGAGCAAGACAAAGAAATAAAAACATTTGCAGTATACGTCGAAGGGTTTAAGCCGCTCGATGGCGCTAAAGTGCTCAGTGCGTGTAAAAAAATTATAGCATCTGGGCGCACGGTAATTTTCTATCGAGCTGGGCGAACGGCAGCAGGTGCAGCAGCGAGCGCAAGCCATACTGCTTCTATTGCAGGCGATTATCCTGTAACAAGAGAATTGCTCAAGCAAATTGGCGTGGTTGTTGCGGAAAGCCTCGATGAGTTTGATGATGCGATGACTATGTTTACGCTGCTCGAGGGAAAAGCAGCGCAAGGGTATAAGCTGGGTGCTGTGTCCAATGCCGGGTTTGAATGCGTTGCTTTTGCAGATAACTTGGGCGCGCTGACGCTTGCTGAATTTAGTAAGTCATCTCATCCAAAATTGGAAGCAATTTTTAAGAACGCAAAAATCAGTGATATAGTTGATGTACACAATCCTGTCGATCTCACTCCGATGGCAGATGATATGGCATACTATGAAACTTTTAAGGCTGTCCTCGAGGATGAAAACGTCGATGCAGGTATTGTAGGTATAGTGCCGCTCACGGTGCGAATGAATACGCTTGCAAAGGGAGAAGGGCATACCGAAGATGTCACGCTGGATACATCAATTGCAGGGCTCTATGGCAGCCTTATTCATAACACAAAGAAGCCATGGGTAGCAGTTGTCGACTCAGGTTCACTGTATGATCCGCTTGCCCGTGAGCTCGAACGGCGCAGAGTACCAACCTTCCGCACTGCGGATCGTGCGCTTGCAATGCTTAATGTGTGGATTAAGGCAAAAGGCGCGCAGTAACATAGTTTTCAAACGCAATTAGTATTTCTGTCAGTAAACAATACAAGCACAGAAGGCCAAAATACACGGAGGCTGTTCTGTGCTTTTTTTACTAGAGTGATTTGCCATAATTTAGTTGTCATTTCTTGTTATCATGAGTATATTACAAAAAAATTGCGGTTTTGATTAAACGCAAATTTTGGTATCGATGCAGGGCGTAATGCGGCATCGTTCACAGATTATTGGCGTATGCATTCAATCTGTGGAAAAGGAGAGTATATGGAAACACAAAAACCCGCACGCTCGATGCGGTCCTTTCTGATAATCTGGGCAGGTCAGCTCATATCACTGCTTGGTTCAAGTCTTACCGATTTTGCCCTTGGCGTCTGGATATTTAAAGAAACCGGACAGGCTACTCCATTTGCTTTAATTGGTCTGGCTTCATTGCTCCCATCAATTTTATTAGCTCCTGTTGGCGGTTCGCTTGCAGACCGATTTGACAGAAAAAAACTCATTGTTTTTTCAGATTCAGTCAATGCACTCACAACACTAACTGCATTTTTTCTTTTCAGTATAGGGAGCCTTCATCTCATATCGTTGATGATGCTCACTGCAGTTGGTTCAGCAGCGAGAGCGTTACAGGGACCTTCGTTTTCATCGTCAATTTCAATGCTGGTAGACAAAGAGAACCTTGTCAGAGCAAATGGATTGAATCAGCTTTCACAATCGGTATGTACTTTGCTTGCACCAATTATCGCAGGATTTCTCTATGGAATAATTGGTCTTAAAGGCATATTTATTATAGATTTTATAACATATTTTTTTGCGCTCGGTGCAGTGCTCATAACAACAATCCCAATGCCCAAAATAATGGAAGCAAGATCTGGCAAAAAGAATGTTATGTCAGATTTACGTTTTGCGTTTTCATATTTAAAAGCAAAGCGAGGCATGCTGGGTATTGCAATTGTGTTTGGCCTATTTAATTTTGTATTGAGCTTTGCTTCTATAATTATGACGCCGTATATTTTAACACTAGGCACAACTGAGATATTGGGAACGGTTCAGTTTTTTATGGGAATTGGAATGTTTGCAGGGGCTGCTGCAATAAGTGTTATTGGTAAAGTTAAAAGAAAAATACCGATAATCGCGTTGCTCCTCACATTGGTGGGGCTCTTTATTATTCCTGTAGGTCTTACAAAAAATTGGATAGTCATTGCAGTGTCTTTTTTCCTTATGATGCTTTCGGTAAGTCCAGCCTCAAGCCTTGCTGATTCTATCCTGCAGACAAAAGTTGAGCATGGAGCTCAGGGCAGAGTGTTTGGACTTGTGAGAATGCTCTGCACAATCATGATGCCATTAGCATATGTGATAACAGGTCCGCTCGTTGATACAATTTTTGAACCAGCCATGAGAGCTAATGGAATACTTGGTTCTGGTGTTTTAGGCACAATATTTGGCACAGGTGCAGGGAGGGGTATGGCGTTCCTCATGACTCTGTCGGGTATGGGGACACTCTTTCTTGCACTGTGGCTGTTTTTTAACCCTGCTATGCATGCAGTTGATGATTTACCCGATGCAGACAGTGAGCACGCTCATAATGCGGAAGATGAACTTCTTGATGTTCCTGCAGAAATGGTAGCTGTTAGTGATCCTGCAGATACAGTGGCTGCAGCTGAATAGGAAAAAATCGTTGCAAAAGTATCAGCGTAAAGAACTGGTTTAGGGAGATAGCATATGCTAGCTAGTAAAGTTACTTAAGTAGCTTTTGCTATTCGAACCTTTGGAACTAAGCACAGTTCTGGTGCGCGGCAGGTAGCGTAATTACATAGTTCGCTAGAAAATAAAATCATTCCGCGGTTTTCTGGGATGCTCCCAGTGATGGAACCGCCAGTCACTGGCGTTCGTTTCCCATTTGCAACAAGGTATCCCAGCCGTAATTCTCCGCCAAAGTTGCCAGTGCTTGGATCAAGATAAAAATCGGAAAATGATACCGCTTCAAGATGCTGTTGCGTTGTTAGTGTTGTTTTAGAGTATTTCCCGCCTGAAAGCTCAAAGAGCGGATGACTGCCGCAGGGTTGCTGTTTGAGGTAATGTGCATATTTCAAGGGGCCTATTAGTGTTGTGAGTATACCATTGTCAATGCATGTTATTGGTTTTAGTGCAAAGCCTTCAGAATCGTATAACCGTGAACGCGGTGATCCAGCCACAAAAGGCACTGCGCGAAGTGTTATAGTATCGCCTGTGGTATCAGGGAGTGATGTGTTCTCTCCCAAAGTAAAAGGACTTGTATGCTGATACATTGCGCTATTCTGGCAAGCTTGGAACCAGTATTGATAAAACTCTTCTGCAGGAGATCCTGAAAAAATTACTGGAAAACCGGAGCAGTCTGGCGTAGGTATAGCGGAAAGCCTATCATTTGCTTGTAAAAGTTTTTGTTTTACTATGTTGCTTAATTTTTCAAGTAGAGGTTCTGAAAACAGTATGTAGTCATAGAGCTCTATTTCTTGAGTGCCTGATCCTGCATTAACAATATATTCGGTATAGCCATGATATCGCGAAAAGCCTACGTCAATACCTCGAGAGTTGATAATTCGTTCATCAACTTTTGTTAAAAAAAGTTCAAGCGAGTTAATGGTTGCGCCATCAAAGCCATCATAACGATATAATGATTCGCAGACAACTTGCATAGCCTCGGATAAACTCAGTTTAGAAAATTGACTTTGCGGAATATGCTCAGGATCTTTTGCATGGTTTGTTTCTGGAATTGGGTACCAATCGTTGTGAATGTTTTTTGCTGTTTGAACTGCACGGTTGATTGATGTGAGAATTTCTTTTTCATTCATCGTTGGCTGAATATGAAATATACATGCCCCTCGGGAGTTGCCATTATTGCTGTCTGCATAAACAGCAACTTCATAATCTATAATATCTTTCGAACGGGCAGTTTCAATTTCTTTCCCAATAAGATACCATTCAAGACCGCTTTTCCTGGTTTCTGTAATACGAAAATCACTAATGCTATTTGTATGCTGTAATATTTCTTTAAGTTTTTCTAACATCAGCCTAACCTCATTTTTGTTTTTATGTATGGTCCGCCTGCAGAGACTTTTACATATTCTTTATAGCCTTTACCGCAGTGTCCAGAACCTGAAAGCTCAAAGTCTTTGGATATCATAGTAATATTTGATAACACCTCAGGAACATAGCCAGAACAAACAACAGGATTAACAACTTTTCCTGTAAGTTTGCCATTTTTTATTTCTCTACCGATGAGCACTATAAGCTGTATGCCCCAGTTTTTAGGATCTTCCATACCGGAATTCATTTTTTGTAAGAGCCAGCCATACTCAATACTTTTAATCATATCATCCAATGTGGCATTTCCTGGTGCAAAATAGGTGTTGGTCATGCGGGCATATGCTTTATGGTCGTATGCCTGCCGTCTGCCATTTCCTGTTGGTTTCGTTCCAAGTTTAAGCGCAGAAAGCGTGTCAGAAATACCAGTTTGTAAAATACCGTCTTTAATAATTTGTGTGGTGGTGGCAAACTGTCCCTCATCGTCAAAGAGATAACTGCCGCAATGCTGTACAGCTGCTGCTCCATCAAACATCTGTACAATAGAGCTTGCTACAGGTTTACCGAGATATTCTGCTGCTTTTGCTCGTTTCTTTACAAACATATCCATTTCTACGCCGTGACCAAAGGCTTCATGAGCAAGCGTTCCGGATACATCGGGATCGAGTATAACGTCATATACACCTGGCTCTATTGAAGAAGCATCAAGGAGTTCCATAAGTACTGCGCCAGTTTCATCGATTTCTGTAGTCATTTCATCGAGAAGTTCAAGACCTTTGAGCCCTGAAAACGAGCGGTAAATTTCTTTTGTTATATTCCCTCTTTTAGCGAGTCCTACGAGATAGCTTTGACTCCAGAAAAACGATTGCTCAAGTGATCGGTTTGGAGAAATAAAGATTTTAGAAACTCGCATAAACTCTGCTGTTGCTGATGTATAAACGATTTCTTTGGAATAAGCAGCAAGTCTGTCCCTGATGCTGGCAAGAACTGAAAGAATTGTTTCTGGCGGACTAGTGAACGGATCTTTTTCGATAGCTGCGAAATACTGTTTTTGTGCAGGTTCATCGAGTATGAGAGGGTACTGCAGAGCAGCAATTGGTGAAGCTAAGAGTTCATCTAACTTTTCTTGTACGAATGAAGCAGTTTCAGGAAGCTCTGTACAGGAGTATTCGGCGATGTGACCATTGCGCTGAGCACGGAAAACAAATCCTCGTTCAATCCATCGAGAATCAGATACTCGAAGTTCACCGGGTGTTGCAGAAAAAGCTAGTCCTGATGAATCCGTTCCAAGTACTGAAATATAATCAAAAGCTGATTGCAATTTTGTAATAAAACTATGCAGGGCTGGCCGCACTTTTTGCAAATATTCACTGGGGGGACAGGTAAGCATTGTGATTTTCCTTTCGTGTAGGATTATTGCATGGGGTTAGCTTCATGTCAACAAATAGAAAAAATCAATTTTTATATTGCAAAATACTACTAAATACTCGATAATAGTATCTGGGAAAACTCTTTTTGTTTAGCAAGAAGTATACTGTTCTATTAATTAATTAATATCAGGATTTGTGATGGCATTAAGCAATGATGAAATTCAGAGTATCCTCCGTATCGATTCTGAACTCAATAAAATAAGGGATTATGACCTCTTGCTTGAACGTATTTTACGAGAGGCGAGACATGTTGTTAATGCCGATGCAGGTTCAATTTATATCAAAGAAAATGATATGCTTGCGATTAAATACGCTCAGAATGATACGATACAAAAGAGATTAAAGCCTGGTGAAAAGCAGATATATACTTTATTTACTATACCAATCAACGAGCAGACAATTTCTGGCTATGTTGCATTGACTGGTAAACCATTATCAATAGCTGATGTTTATAAAATTTCCAAAAAAGCACCCTATAAGTACAATTCCTGGTACGATAAGGAAGCGGGATATCGCACAAAATCAATGTTAACTGTGCCGCTTAAGACTCAGGAAGGTAAGATCCTTGGAGTTATTCAAATAATCAATGCGCTCGATGAAAAAGGAAAAATTATTCATTTTACAAAGGATGATGAAATCCTCGTAACGCATTTTGCTGCGAATGCAACGGTTACTTTACAGCGCGCATATTTAACCCGTTCCATGATTATCAGAATGATTCGAATGGCTGAATTGCGCGATCCTAAAGAAACAGGAGCACATGTAAACCGCGTAGCGGGATATGCCGTAGAATTATATGAAGCCTGGGCTGAACGTCATAATGTAAGTGAAAAAGAAATAACTAAAACAAAGGATATTTTAAAACTGGCAGCAATGCTCCATGATGTCGGAAAAGTTGCAATTTCTGACTTAATATTAAAAAAGCCTGCACGATTTACCCCGGAAGAATATGCGATAATGCAGCAGCATACCTGCTTTGGAGCAAGGCTTTTTAATGATCCGCAGTCGGATTTTGATACCATGGCATATGAGGTCGCTTTGACGCATCATGAAAACTGGGATGGCACTGGATATCCGGGGTTTATAAACCCATTTACGCTAGAACCCGACAAAACAAATGAGAGTGGGAAACCTCAGGGACGAAAAGGAGAAGAAATCCCACTAGCTGGTCGTATCGTAGCAATTGCTGATGTATATGACGCGCTTAATTCAAAGCGAGTTTATAAAGAAGCATGGGAAGAATCAAAGGTACTCGAGGAAATAAAAACGATGAGCGGAACCAAATTTGACCCTGAACTAGTTGAAATATTTTTTAACATATATCCTAATTTACAGCAGGTACGGAATAGGTATCCGGATTAGTAAGATACTTTCAGCAGCTGCAAAGTGAGGAGGCACCTATGACTATTCAACAGCGAATTAGTATTGTCACTATTATATCAATAGTAATTGCTATTTTTTTGGCATTAGGGGTAGCGACGTTTCCTGTAAAAGCGGTTATTGAAAATAGGTTTTATAGTCAAATACCAGCTTTAATGGATTCAATAAAAATTGATATCCAGACGGAGATTGTTCGCGGTACTGAAGCTTCGCTAACTTTTGCAAGGAATCCTGTGCTAATAAACTGGTTTTTATCGGAAGAAAAAGATGATCGATTAACTGCACTGGTATCTGCTGCCATGGAAGAACTTGCTTCGAGAGAAGGTTTTACAACATCCTTTGCTGCTAACAAACTTACTGGCAATTACTATGATAGAGGGCTATACCTAAATACCTTATCACCGAGCAACCCTGATGACAGCTGGTTTTATGATAGTCTATCTTCACAGAAAACAGTACTCTTGAATGTTGATTATAATGCCAACCTCAAAACAACTAATTTATGGTTTAATGCACTTGTTCGTCACAATGGTGACACTCTCGGTATTGCAGGCATTGGCATTGCAATAACAGATGTGGTCAACAAATTTAGAACTGCTATTCCGAGTAAAAACAGTTTAATCTTTTTTGTTGATGCAAATGAATCAATTTTGCTTTCAAGTTCAGAACAAACTGAAAAAACGAAACTAAATGAGTTTATTACAGGCAAGCTTAAGGAATTAAAAGGATATCCTGGCATTGCCTATTTTGAAAATCGAGGAACTAAGTTTATTGTTGCAAAATCACAGGTTGGGAACTCGGATTACTCAGTAGCCGCAATTATGCCTCTCACAGACTATTTACCAGGATTCTGGCAATTGAATAAAGTAGCTATTATTATATCTTTACTTGCATCTTTACTTATAGCAATAATTGTTCAGCTGCTGCTGCGGCTTGCATTTAAAAATTTAAAACGGCTTCAGCTTGCGCTGCATGAGATGGTATCAGGTGAAGGTGATTTAACAGGCCGCCTTACTGTGACAAAGGATGAAATTGGGTTGGTTTCTGAAAAGTTTAATTTGTTTGTCACAAATCTTCAATCCATTATTATGAAAATTAGAACTGCAATTGAACAAGCAAAAGAGCTAAATACCGAAATTTTGCAATCAACACATGAAAGCAGTGTAGCAATAGTGGAAATTGCTGCAAACATTAAGGCTATCAACGATAGGTCTGTAGCACTTGATAACCACATGGATGAATCAAAAGAAAAAGCTGGCGTTATTGTTCAGTCGGTTAATCAATACAGCCAGCGCATAGTAGAGCAAGCAGCAATGGTTGAAGAATCGACCGCTTCAATTGTTGAAATGCAGGCTTCAATAAAAAATCTTTCTGAATTATCCGAAAAGCGCACAGAAACTGTCAATAAGCTCGTGGAAATAGCTCATAGCGGCGGAACTTCATTGGAAGAGACAAAAGCATCATTCCGTGAACTCATTGAAAATCGCATGAAATCGATTAGTGATATGAATGCACTGGTTGCAAAAGTTGCAGCGCAAACGAATTTGCTTGCAATGAATGCCGCTATTGAAGCTGCTCATGCTGGAGAACTAGGAGCTGGTTTTGCTGTTGTTGCCGATGAAATAAGGAATCTTGCTGAGGCAACAGCGACCAATGCAAAAAATATCAGCACTGCAATCCGTTCAATGAAAGATGGTGTAGATCTTACGGGACAGACTCTTGAAAAAACAGTCGCAATTTTCACGGAAATTGAGCAAGAAGTCCAGGAAATGGGGATGAGTTTTAATGAAATATTGCAAGCGCTCAAAGAAGTGGCAATTGGCAGTGATCAAGTGATGCAGGCAATGAATCAGCTCAATAGTTATACAGCAAATATTAAGCAGGATGTTTCTTCTGTGGATGAGAATACTCGTCTGTTGTCAGGTATTTTTGAGACGGTGCGCAATGTGTCTTCTGAGATACGGCATGGCATAGCCGAAGTAGCAACTGGCACCAATGAAATCCGGGATTCGATTAATCGAGTAAATGAATTGAATCAGCATTTTACTCGGCAATTTCAAGCGGTTATAGATCAAATTCAAAGTTTTAAAGTCGAATAGTATTTGATACAATATTATAATCTCGTATATTAGTTGCGTTTTCTCCTGTTGTATTATAATATGAAAGATACTCCAATTTTACTATTTCAGGGGGAATCATGGATAAACAGCCACATGGGCAAGTAGATGGTTCTGACTATGAGTATATAATCGAGATGCTCAATATAACCAAAACTTTCCCTGGTATTGTAGCAAACGACAACATTAGCATTCAACTCAAAAAGGGAGAGATTCTTGCATTGCTCGGTGAAAATGGGGCAGGAAAATCAACGCTGATGAGTGTTCTTTTTGGTCTCTACAGGCCAGATTCAGGTGAAATACGTGTGCGTGGAAAACCTGTGCATATCAGCAACCCTAATGTCGCAAATGATCTTGGTATTGGTATGGTGCATCAGCATTTTAAGCTGGTGCATAATTTTACTATTACAGAAAATATCATTCTTGGTCTTGAGCCCACAGCAGGGCCATTTATCAAGATTAAGGATGCTGCGCAAAGGATCAAAGTACTCTCAGAACAGTACGGACTCAATGTTGATCCGTGGGCAAAAATCGAAGATGTTTCGGTTGGCATGCAGCAGCGTGTTGAAATATTAAAAATGCTATACCGGAATGCTGAGATTCTCATTTTCGATGAGCCGACTGCTGTGTTAACACCACAGGAAATAAACGATCTCATGGAAATTATGCGAAACCTCATTAAAGAAGGTAAGTCGATTATTCTTATTACACATAAACTCAAAGAAATCAAAGCTATTGCAGATCGCTGCACAGTAATTAGAAGGGGCAAGGTCATAGGCACAGTCAATGTGGCAGATACCAATGAAGCACAGATGGCTGAAATGATGGTAGGACGCGCAGTGAGTTTTTCTGTTAACAAAAAGCCTCAAGAAGCGGGTGAAGTTGTGCTTGAAATTGAAAACCTCCATGCGCTGTCGAGCAGAAAAATCCCTGCATTGCGTGGTTTTAGTCTGACGGTGCGAAAAGGAGAGATTGTAGGTCTAGCAGGTGTCGATGGCAACGGACAGACTGAGCTGGTTGAAGTGCTCACAGGACTTCGAAAGGCTGAATCTGGCACTATTAAGTTTAAAGGCAAAGATATAACGCATGATCCAATCCGCAAACGAATAGAAGAAGGAATGGCTCATATTCCTGAAGATCGGCAAAAGCGAGGCCTCGTACTCGATTATACCATTGAGGAAAACTTTATTCTTGAAATCTACTATAAGGAACCATATTCAAAGCATGGTTTCCTCAATAAAAAAGCAATAAAGGCTAATGCCCAAAATATTATAGACAATTTCGATGTGCGTTCGAGTCTTGGTTCTATATCGCTGGCACGAACGCTTTCCGGAGGTAATCAGCAAAAAGCTATTGTCGGCCGAGAAATATCTCACGATCCAGAGCTTCTCATAGCTGTTCAGCCGACACGCGGTCTCGATGTTGGTTCAATCGAATACATTCACAAGCGGCTCGTGGAACAGCGTGACAGAGGTAAAGCAGTTCTGCTCGTTTCGTTGGAACTTGATGAAATCATGGATCTTTCAGACAGAATTGCGGTAATAAGTCATGGAGAACTCGTCGGAATTAAAAAACCAGAAGAAACGAATGAAAATGAAATCGGTCTTATGATGGCTGGTGTTGCTCATGGAGGTGCTGCATGAAGTGGACGAAAAGTTTGTTTACAGCGTTAGCAGCAGTAGTGCTCGGTCTTATTGGCGGAGCTTTACTCATGCTTTTTACAGGATCAAATCCCCTAGAAGGGTATGCTTATTTGTTCCGCGGCGGACTCATGAATATGGAACGTTTTGGCAATACCCTCGGTTCTGCAACGACCTTAACACTTACCGGTCTTTCGGTGGCGTTTGCATTCAAAACAGGTCTTTTTAATATTGGTGCATCAGGACAAATGCTTGCAGGCGGTCTTATGGCAACAGCTCTCGCGCTTACCCTTAAATTACCTAAAGAGCTGCTCCTGCCGCTCATCATATTAGGATCGATGCTCGCAGGCGCACTGTGGGCCGCAATTCCAGGATTGCTCAAAGCAATTTTTAATGTACACGAAGTAGTTGCGACTATCATGATGAACTGGATTGCGTACTGGATGGTATATTATACAGTGCCTGCGTTTTTCAAAGGCCCAATGCTCGAAACAGAATCTGCGCGCATACCGGATTATGCTTCGCTCAGAGTGTCGTGGTTGACAAAATTCTTTCAGGGTTCCTATATCAATCTGGGGATTTTTATTGCAATTGTCGCAGTAATCATCATTGCGATCATCCTTGATAAAACAACACTTGGATATGAACTTAAAGCAGTAGGCTTTAACCGGCATGCAGCAGAATATGCCGGTATCAACGTCCCGAAAAATGTAGCGCTCGCAATGGGTATTTCAGGCGGTCTTGCAGGGCTCGCTGGCGCAGCATTCTATGTTGGTTACGCATACAATATGCAGATTGGTGTGCTGCCTGCAGCAGGATTTGATGGTATTGCAGTTGCGCTCTTAGGCGCAAACTCCCCGTGGGGCGTTGCCGCAGCTGCATTTTTCTTTGGAATCCTGCATTCCGGTAAAGGATACATGAGTGCAATGACGCATATCCCGCCTGATATTGGCGATACTATTATTGCAATTATTATTTATTTTGCAGCTACCAGCATTCTTTTTGAAAATCTCTATGAAAAAATAATGAAAAAAATTGAGGCTAATAAAGAAGCAAGCATGGAGGCAGCAGCATGAACACGCTTATCAGTATTTTCCCTTATGCAATTGGCTTCACCATTCCGTTGCTTACTGCAGCTCTGGGAGGGCTTTACAGCGAACGTTCGGGTGTTGTTAATATAGCACTCGAAGGACTCATGGTAATAGGTTCATTTGTATCGGCTGTTATTATTCATAGCTTATATAAATATATTGGGCCAGCTTCCTTATGGGTTGGGCTGCTCGGCGCAATGGTTGCCGGTATTGCCTTTAGCATGCTTCATGCAGTAGCAAGTATCAATCTTAAAGCGAATCAGGTTATCAGCGGTACAGCAATAAACATGATAGCAGGTGCGCTGACTGTTTTTCTTGCGCGAACAATTACCGGTTCAGGAAATATTCATATTCAGATGGGTTTTATTCCTACAGACATTCCTGTGCTCAGTAAAATTCCTGTTATCGGTCCAATGTTTTTTACTAAAACTTATGCAACGACTTGGGTCATGTTGCTCGTGCTCGTAGTTTCCTATTTCCTCTTGTATAAAACGCCATTTGGTCTGCGCTTGAGAGCTTGCGGTGAGCACCCTCAAACTGCAGATGCTGCAGGTGTTAATGTATATAGAATGAGGTATATAGCAGTTGGAATTTCCGGCGCATTAGCAGGACTTGCAGGGGCAATTATTCTTGTTACCTATTCTTCAGAATTTAATGGCAACGTAGCTGGTCTGGGCTTCCTGGCGCTCGCAGCGTTGATTTTTGGACAGTGGAAACCGCTTGGCATTTTAGGTTCAACCTTCTTTTTTGGATTTGCTGCAACTATAGCCAATGTATCGCAGGTTGTGCCGGAATTTAAGAATATTCCGGGTTTTATTCTCAAAGCGTTCCCGTATGTGGTTACGCTTGCTGCGCTCATGATTTTCTCAAAATCATCACAGGCTCCTCGCGCTGCTGGTGAACCGTATGATCAGGGAAAACGATAAGTATCGTATTATTTTTGTGAATCAATAGCAAAACTGCTCTTGCATCATAACAGCCGCCTCGCAAAGGCGGCTGTTATTGGTTTGTAATAGGATTAATAGGTTGCTAATAGGCTAAATAGGTTAATTTATTTTTTTTATACGTTGTTGAAATTATATACTAACTAGGTTAACTATATTGAGTATCAGTGTCACTGATTATTAAGCATCATTGTAGATTAAATTTTTTAAGGAGGCGGGTATGAAAAAGGTGATGATACCCGTGGTTATTCTCATTATTATGATGCAACTTGTTGGATGTGACATGCTATTTGGGTATAAGCTCGTTGGAACAAAGTGGAAGAATTCAATGACAATTGACAGCAAGCTATTTGAAAATGTCATTGAGTTTATCACAGAAACAGAAGGTAAATCTACAAGTTATCAAGATGGAATAGTAGATTCTTCGGATACTTTTGCTTATACATGGGATCCTTATACAAGAACGGGGACAGGTACTTCACCCCAAAATGAAGTATATACTATATATCTTTCGGAAGACAAAAACAAGCTTATTTGCGAATATAATGGCATAGCGCAAGTTTTTGTAAAAATGAGCAATTAGGAATTAGTCAATAACTTTTGCTGTACTTACTAGAAAATCTCCAGGAATGCCAATATTGTAAACTTGGTTTTTAAACCTAACGCAGTATTGGCATGAAAATTGCTGATAAATAACAAGGCTAGTAATAACCTACTTTGCAAAATATTATCTGGAGGTTTTATGAAGACGACAAAAATTTTGATTGCAGTACTTGCTTCAGTGCTTTTTATTCTTTCAGGATGTGTTAGCACCGGAGCTAATTCGGCTCAGACGCAGCCTGCGGCTCAAGCTGAGCCTGCGCTGCTGCCGGCAAATATACAGCCGCCTGCAATAAAAGTAGCAGGGGAATTTGGCAAGGTGTTTACCGGAGAGTTCAGCGGTGATATCAACGATTACTACTATGAGTATGCTGTTGAAAAAGGGGCTGAGTACCTTGTCTATGTTGTCGATGGGTACAACAACGGACAAAATCCCGATATGCAGCTAGATACGCCTGCAAAAGCAGTAGGGTTCTGGATTCTTCGTTCTGATGCCAAAACGGCATATCCCCGTTCTATTTATGCTGAAACTGATGATGACACCAAGAGCGGCTATGGATTTATTGGTTATACACTCGATAAAGCACCAGGGCCGGTTGCTACGATAAAAGCACAAGATACCGTTCTATTTATTCATGTCCAGCGCTACAAAGCATCTTATACCGGTAAATTTATGGTGAAGGTAGTTAAAAAATAAAGACGTTATACCTCCTCTTTGGGGCTGCATGGGATACATGCAGCCCTTTTTTTGCATGCGTAACTGTTTACATTGCTTGCGAGAAAAGTTTCCCATACGGGCACTTTATAGGAAAACCTTCTTAGTTGAAACAAAATAAAGTATAAGCGATTAAAAAAAGAGACAGGGTCTGACCCCGCCTCTTCAACTTATTTACCATCCCCATCTAGCGGTGAAAGTCTCCCATACTAGAAACATTACTGCATTAGGTCCGTTTTATTAGTTTCCCTTCAATAACTTCATAGTAGAAACTTGCCGGTGTTTGTTTGATAGCGTTCCACATATATGACGGTGATTGAGGAGTAAGCTGAATGACTTTAATAGCATTGCCTCGCCATGTCAGCGGTAAACCCGATTTGCATATATCTGGCATTGTTTGCGGTACATAGATCCAGGCTGAACCCTGTCCGAATACTCTGGTTTTCCCATTGGTATCGATAACGAGACAGGTGTTTTCATCAACAGCGATGCCATATGCATCAGTAAGCGGGAGCATGTTGTCTGCTAATATGCGCGCTAAGAATGCGATGAGCCTTCCCTGCCGGTTTCGCTCAGAAAAATGTGTTTCGGTGATTGTTCCCTTGAGTTCTGGAATTCTAAATGGTCCTTTTCGCAAGGTCATGAGCGGGGTATAGGGGTTTTGCAATGCTTCTTCAGCAGTAAAGCTTTCGTCGTGGAGTGCTGCATAGACAATATCGCCAAGAATCGCAAGCCCTGCAGAATTTCCGCCAATTGATGCTTGCTTCTGCGAAACAGCTTTATTGACACTGTTTGCAAATCCGCTGTCAATCCATGCTTTGTAATAGATGCTCTGATCTCCGCCATCGAACAAGAATGCCGATGCAAGCTCTGCCCGCTGTACGGCATACGGAGCATTTGCGCGTTCGCTTGTATCGAGAATGAGACTTTCAGCAGAGCGGACGCCTGGGAGATCTACAAAGCGTCCAATCTCGGCACTGACAAACACATAGTCTCCGCCAGTCGCATACGAACCCATGAGATCCCGTGCTTCAGGAACAATAGAACTTCCATGGAGGAAAATACCGTAACCCTTGGTAACAGGGACAGATCCGGGGGTGCCTTTTCGTATTACAGGAATGCCATCGATTGTGAGGTTTTGCCGCTGTGCAGAACGTGCAGCTTCTTCTGTAGCGGGGCTAATTGATACTCGGAAAAAGCCAATACCGCTCGCTTTTCCTGTCTCAATGCTTAAAAGGAGTGTACTGTCTAAGACAATCACGGTAATTCCGCCCGGATCGTCAGAGTAATGCACTCCATCATGAGTTCCTTTATAGCTTTCGGGGACAGACCTATCAGGGCGCATCAGTGTGGTTTTTGTAGATGCTGTCTCTTTTTTTTCAGACTGATGATAGCGATCATATATCTGAATGGCATAAGGCGTGTTGGGTTTTAATCCTTTTATTGTGATAACAACAGGTGTTTTAGCTGCAGCAAGTTCGCCTTGAAACCATTGTGTTTCGTCGGTCTTTGTTTGGTTTGAAACGCAGGCTGCAATCAAAAATAAACTTATAACGATTATGAGTAAACGCTTCATATAACCTCCAAATGTGTGAGTCATATTGTTGTATAGTGAGAAATTAAGAAGCAAAAAATATGCCAAAATGCTAGATAGATGATTTTATTCTTGAGCGTCCGATGATGCTTCTTCTGATTCTGCTTCTGCTTTTGTTTCAGTTTCCGGTTCTGCAAGGGGTTCTGTTGTTGGTGCTGTTGATGATGTCCGATATAAACTAGGCCGAATAGTTACACCTAAACCAGCAGAAAAAAGCAGTACATTGGACGCTGGTCCTCTGCCTGTAAGTGCATCGAGCCCAATAGAATATATAACGCCATTGAATACGGTATCAACATAGACACCGGGTACAATACTGTAGGAAAATTTAGTTTTAACCATCAGGTTAAACAAGCTGTCTACTATATTGCTCCCATAATCGCGGGAATTTTTGAGCGCTGAGAAGCCAATGGTGAGGGTATAGGGCATGTTTTTCTTAAATAGTTCTGCTATAAATTTATATTCAGTTGAGCGGTCAATGATGGGAGTGTTTGTCGCTCCAATAAAATAGAGGCTCTTTGTGTCAACTGCAATGGTACAGACAGCATTGGTAAGATAGTAGCCGGCATAGAGTGTATTGTATTCTTGCATGTAATCGCCAATTGTTGCGGGAGGCGCGCCGATGCTCGATCCAACTGATATTCCCGCAAAAAATGAACCAACAATATCAATGCCAAAAAGTGTTGTTATTCCTGCTTTTACAGGGACAGACCACGTGTTAAACAATCCAGCCATAGGGCCGATGCCAAGTTTAAAGATACCAAGAGTATAGTTTATCGTTCCTGTGAGCATTGACCGTAGTACTGGATCTAAAAGATAATCAATGGAAAATGAAATAGTATCTGCTGTGCTCTCAGTCAGCATAATTTCAATACCAGGGAGCCAGTTTGTGTATGGAAATGATGAATCTGCTATAGGATCTGTTGAAGTCCAGCTCATATTGGCATTGCCAAAAGTTCCCAGCACTGAAATATCCATGCTGAACCCTGCACTCATGATGGTAAGTATGATTGTGATACACAATAGTTTTTTCATAGCATGCATCCTATTCAAGAATTTGAACCAATAGTAATGGGCTGAACATAGTATACCAATTTGCTGCAACAGGTAAAACATCAATGGAAAGCTTAATCTGCCACTGTGTTTTCGCCTGGTTCATCGATATGTATGGGGAAACAGCCATTGAAAATTGATTATTGGCAACATTGGGATCAAAGCGCAAAAGAGCCTCAATACCACTCTGCAATCCGCCCTTTTCCAGAGAACCGAGCGCCAGTGTTGCTTTAAAATCAAGCACACCGGTTTCATGAGTTTCTTGCTGCGCATAGTAACCGGGATGGAAGAATATTGCCAGTGTTAGAAATCCTGCGCCAAAATTCACCCGAGGTTCTAGCATAAAGTAGAACATGTCCATGGTTAGTATGGTCCCGCTCATCCAGTAAGGTATGCCAATTTGAGCAGTGATTTCAGCTATATCGCCGGTGGTGTAATTAAAAAACAGTCCCATGCGGTATAATCCCCATGGCCCTTGAGGAAAACTAATGCCACCAAACACATCGAGTGATACATGCGGAGAAAAAAACATAAAGCGAATATCACTCGAATAGTATCCTTTACCTAACCAGGAATCCTGATAAATATATGCAGATGTTTCAAGTGATTTACCAGTATATGATACTTTAAGACCCGTTCCAAATACTGGATGAATACCCTCGTACCACCTCAATCCAGTATTACTGATACCAAGCGGCATATAGATTCTATCGGTAATGTAGGGGAGAAGTGTTTTATATGTGCCAGCTTTTTTTACTGCCGCTTCAGAACCAAGCGCATCATAGTGTCCGCTAAAAAATGCTGCAGAGAAACCTGGTACCACTATTTGCGGTATGGTAATTGCAATTCTTTTTATGCCTGCAAAGTTTTGAGCATTGAGAATGCCTAGCGAATTTGCAAGATCTCCTGGATCGGTAGTAATAGTTAAAGGAGTTTGTTCGGCTATAAAGTAATCTTCCAGTGAACTTGTATAAAAACTTAAAACTATTTCAGTTGCAAGATTTGTCTGGCCTTTAAATGCTAGAGAAAAATCAAATTGTGTTGCAATGACAAAATTTTCGCTTGCATCAAAGTATCCGTTTGAAAGAAGATATAATGAAGGAAAAGCAAAATCATCAGCAAAAGCACTGAGTGCTAAAGAAAAAAGTACAATACTCACAATGAGTTTTCGTTTCATAGAGTCTCCTCTTACTGAGTAGTATAACGCATGTACCTTGTTATATCATCGGCATTTTTGCGGATTACAGTACCATTCCCTCAAGGAATCGTATAGCTTTATAACGGATATAGAGATCGATGTTTTTGTCCGGCGGGATGCGGTTATCGGGAATAAAGCCGCCTGCCATATGTGTATGACCGCCGCCTACACCGATGTCTGCTGTAATAAAACGGACGAGTTCGTTGGCTTTAATGTGAGGAATAGTACTCCTGATTGAAAGTTTTATCCCATCCTTTTTTTGAGAATATGCAATAGAAACACTCACTGTATCAATGGAGAGTACAAAATCATTAGCAGCGCCAATGAGCGAATCGTTAGTATCCTGAATTTTTAAAAAAGCAAGGCAATCATACGTTTCTACGTTTCTAAAAGCTTCTGCATAGAGGAGCAGATCTTTTTTAGTTATTTGACTGCCGCGCAGCGTTGTCAGTTTGTCTTTTTCTGCCAATGTATATAAACGGTAAAACATTTCTACATCGAGGTTTGAAACACCGCGGCTTAAATTGTCAGTATCAACAAAAATACCATAGAGCAGCGCTGTTGCTATAACCGGCGGAGGCTCTATGCTATTTTCAAAATAGTATTCTGCAATAATCGTTGAGCAAGCGCCAAGCTCAGACCGTATATCTTCAAATTTGTACTGCACATCTTGTTTGTGCTCATGGTGATCGATGCAGGCGACTTCATCGGTAGGAAGATCGAGCAGGTTTGCATTGCCTTTTTGGGCATCGATGAGTACTGTCCAATCTTCTGCCCCTAAGGTTGCAATATGGCTGTAGTGGCGGATAGGAATAGAAAAAATTTCAATCATTTTTGCCGTATCCGCTTTTTCTATGTCACGATTGTATACAATTTGCGCTGTTATGCCCTTTTGTTTGAGGAGATACTGTAAACCAAAAGCGGCTCCAATAGCGTCCGGGTCAGGCACATCATGTGTCTGAATAAAAACTTCATCGGGGGCGCTCGAGAGCAATGCAATTAACTTGTCGAGCTGTGTTGACATATTTAGTCCTGCTTTATTATAGCATACAGGTGATTTTTCGCTCTGTCCAATATTATTTGAGATGCATTGCCAGGGTTGGCACACTAATCAAGTTCCCAATTGCGCCGCCTAAGCTGGACATGATAAAAACGAGCAGAATATGGGTAATTTTATTTTTATAAAATCCCTTGATGCTGGTAACATCAGTCATGAGGTTTTGGAAATCTTCCACGCGGGGTTTATGTATCCAGGCTTCAAAGAGGGCAGGGAACATACCCATTGCGAGAACAGGCGATATAGTTCCAACAGGCGCAGAAATAAACGCTATTGGGATACTCAAAGGATGTACCCAGCATAGCGCTGTACCGATTGCAGAGAGTGTTCCGCTCAAAAGCCACCATTGTGCAAGCATTTCAACGCTTTTGAGTAGTCCGGAAGTAAAAAAACCTGCAACAATAAGCCCGAGCAGTATAAGCGGAAAAAGAAGACCGCCATACTTGCTCCAAAATGATTTAGGCGGAAGAACTTCGAATGCCGATACATCGGCTGATGCTCCCTCTGCAAAGCGGTGCAGCCATGCTTCGATGCCTTTCATGTGCCCGGCGCCAACCACTGCTACGATATTGTTTCCTTGGGCTTCCCAGATTTTGGAGGCAAGGTACTTATCACGTTCATCAATAAGTACTTCTTTAACCGACGGCAAATATGCTGCCATCTCTTCCATCATAAAATCTAATTCAGAAGCTTTTTTTAGTTTTTCGATTTCTTCCGCATCGGGTTTTTCATTGCTAAAAGCTGCTGCAATGAGCTGAGCAATAAGTTTGCTTTTATTCCAGAAGTTAGATTTTGACCAGGCGCGTTTCAACGTAATTGGTACGGGGCGGTCGCACAGTGAAAATGGAATATCCAGCTCTTGCGCGGTTTCAATGGCAGCAAGCATTTCTTTTCCTGGCTGTATACCTGTCCCCATGCGGCGCTGGAAAGACGAGAGGGCGAGGTTTGCGAGCATAAAGAACACCTTGCCTTCTTTGATTATTTTAACGATATCCATTTGTTCCCACGTAGCTGGATTGGTCATTGCTTGGTACCGAGCTTCATCGAGTTCTACACAGATTCTGTCAGGCATTACGGTGCGGATAACGGCTATAACTTCATCGATACTAGCTGATGATACATGAGCCGTGCCAACAAGTGTAAATGAGCGTTCGCCGATTTTTATATGCCGCTGGGTTGCGGTTGATGTTGTTGCTACTGCTGTTGAAAGAGCATCACTCATGGTTTCATCCATTTCCATTCTGCCTCTGCCATGCGCCATTCGATGGTGCCCTGCCGGTTAGCGTCTTTTACCATTTCGAGATATTTAAGAGCCAATTCTTCCCTTCCAAGGGCCATCCAGTATTGACTTAAGTAAAAAAGCAGGCCGGCACGTGTGTCAAGACTTTTTTCGGTTGCTATTTTGAGTTCAAGCTCATTGGTATTGGTTGTTTGATCAATAATGTAGCGAAGAAGGAGCCAATAGGGGTAGAATTTTTCTTTATCAATTTTAGAGAGATAGCGTCCTGCGTAGTCTTTAGCTTTTTGTTTGTCTCCAGACCTGAGAAGCGCTAGAGCTGCCGCAACATAGTATTCCGGATGATTGTTAGTGTAGGATGTTGCCTTATGGAATGCTTCGTAAGCTTTATTCCAGGCATGCATGCGGTATGCTAACAGCCCCATGGATTCAAGGGCATACCAGTAGTCTGGCCGCATTTCTACAGCTTTAGCGTAATCATTATATGCGCCTTCATCCTGGCCTTTATTTTCATAAATCGCTGCGCGGTAGATATATGCAAGGAAGTAATTAGCATTGAGTTCGATAGCGCGGGTTAAATCCTGTAAGGCTTCATCGTACCTGCCGCTGTCGAGATAGAGGCGGCCGCGCTCAATAAAGGACCAGAACACACTATCATCGAGTTTGATTGATGCATTGAGATCGGCTTCGCATGCCTCATACTGTCCAAGGTCATAGAGTACTCTGCTTCTGTCAAGGAGCGCAGCAGCATCCGTAGGATCAATAGCTATAGCCTTGTTGAATTTTTCGAGAGCATCCTTGGTCTGTCCCCGTTTATAGAGAATTCTCGCGAGTCCTGCTAGTGCTGCTGCTTCGTTTGGATTGGATGCCAGCGCTTTAGTATAATAGGTTTCTGCTTGTGAGTAATTTTGAGCGCCTAATGCAATATCTCCGAGAGCAGTCAGCGCAAAGACATTCGCTGGATCTTTTGCCAGAATACGCTGGAGATATTTTTGGCTTTCTGCTGCCTTGTTTTGAAACATGAATATTTTTGCTGCAAGCAAGAGTGCATCGATATTTTCCGGATCTTTTGCGAGAACTGCTTCTGCACTTGTCATTGCTTTTGGAAAATCATTCATTGAGACATAGATTGCGCCCTGAAGTATGATAAACTTTGGCTCCTCTGGGTTTTCTGCAATAAGCTGGGACATGATTTCCTGTGCTTTTGCGTAGTTACCCTTGCTGGTATTTGTATACACCTCATCCAAAAGGCGTAAATTTCGTTCTGCCTGTGTTTCTTTAGGCTGTACTACAGTTGTCGCTGGTTTTTGAATGGTATTACATGCTGTAAAAACCAATACGAGGGTACAAAATGCAAGCAGTTTCTTCATAAAAAACACTCCTGTTTTGCGTATTACTGTAAGATTCGAACAGTTTACTTGATTTCTTGAATGATTTATATGCAGCGTGATAATCCTTGTCTTGTGAAATTTGCTAAAAGATTATATAGTGCAGTACTATGAAAATGTCTATAGGTCTCCGAATGGTATTAATTACACTGGTATTTTTTGTGTTTTTTGCGGGAGTCGTTATTTTACAGTATCCGCAAAAACAGACTGTAGCGTTAACGCTGGGTGACTGTAAAATTCAGGGTAACATTGCAGATGATTACAGTGTAGATGAAATACTTTATATATATATCAATGGTATTCGATTACAGTTTACCGCTCATACGCCTTTGCGTTTTCGTAATCTATCGGGAAAAGAGTTTACTGCGCTCCCAAAACAAATTCAAAAACAAGAATCCAGTTATGCTATAATTTTTTCTAATGGCGCATCCCTTTCGATACAGCAAAAATCCGTCAATTCATATGTACTGGCATTTGAATTTCCAGAACCAATAAGCTCAGCAAGTGTAGATTATAAATTTATTCAAGGTGCCCGGCTCTATGTTGATGCGCGGGGAACGCGCTATGGCACAAATAATATATTCTGGAGCATAGAAGGCGCAGCTACTCTAAAAGGCTATTTAGGGTGGCGCAGCAGTGATGGCAGAATACTGCCAATCAATATTACTCGAGTATACAGTACTGGCAATGAATCGATATTGGATTATCTAGCTCAAAACGCTGTTTCTGAAGACACCTGGTCACAGAATCTTAAATATTGGCAAGAACAGGTATATACTGGTCTGCAGTCAGGCCGCTTCCGCTCTGATACCTTTCAATGGAAAAGTGCAGATGGTACATATGAGTTTACTGAAAAAGCATTTATTACGTACATAGCGGAACTCTTGGCTCATGGCAAGTATGAAGATGTTGCAGCAGGAATTGTGAGAGCCCGTTCCGAGTTTTCAGGAAAATTAAGCTGGGAATCTTCTGTTTTCACTGGAAAAACAATGCCGCTCAATACGATACGTTTTGAAAAAGATGACGCGCTCGTTGATGAAATTCGAAAAGTGGTGCTCGCAGAAGATGAATCGATTTTCTATCGGTTTGATACTGTCAAATTACTCATTGATACATTCAGTAATAATACCTTAAAAGCGTATCTTGCACTTGCAAAAAAAATAACTGTTAAGACTACAGATATTGGTCGGCTAACTGCTTTACTAGGGCATTACCTTGACTGCGCAGAATACTTCCCCATGGAAGAAAATCCTTTTGCATACGTACCGGAACAGGTTGATTCTGTGCTGATACCGCTTATTCAAAAAATCGATTCATTTTTTTATCTAGAAACAAAACAAGGCGCTGAAGATGTCTATACTGCTTTAAGGTTTGCTTCATTGCTTGTTCGTTATGGAGAAATAACAAAACGTTCTGCCTATACAGCAATAGGCAGAACGCTTATATTATCAATTCTTAACTTTGCAGATAGCAATGGTATGCTGCCTGGAGAACTTAAAGTGGAAAATGGAAGAATTCTCCCTGATACCGCAAGACTTATTGCTCCAGAAACTGTTTATGGCTTATTTATACTGTCGCCTTACTATCCCAGAAAAATACGTTATCCGCAAGAAAATGGTGAATTTATTAGGGTTTATACTGCAGGAGCTAATTTTATACAGGAAAAAACGGAGTACGGTCTGCAATTCAGCACGTCCTATCCTGAAGGATATTCTCATTATGTAATACTTGAAGGAATTATACCATTTGAAAAAATTCAGTTATATGGAATCAATTATAACATGGATCCTGAGTTTGAAATATATAATGCATCCGGATATTTCTATAAAAGAAACGAGAAAAAGCTTTTTGTAAAGATGAAGCATAAAAAAGCGCAAGAGGAAATAAAATTGTTTTATAAGCAAGGTTAATATTATATAATATTATAAAACTGTAAAATTCTTTAGTTTAAGAAGGTGCAATAGTTTTATCTTAGATAGAACAATGATATACCAGTAGCCATAATACAAATCTCTTCTAATCAAATTGAGCAAACCTTAAATCTGCTATACAATACAAAGCGTCTACCAAGCAGACTGTATCACAAAGGGTGGGTTTTGATGGAAAAGCGTTCAATTGTATTTTTGAGCGGTGCTGGAATTTCCGCTGAGTCAGGGATAAGCACATTTCGCAGTGCTGGCGGACTCTGGGAAAAATACAGCATTGATGAAGTATGTACGCCAGAAGCTTTTAGAAAAAATAGGAGCTTTGTACTAGAGTTTTATAACAAGCGCCGGGCAGAGCTACATGACAAGCAGCCAAATCCTGCGCATCGTATGATTGCAGCATTAGAAAAAGACTATGGCAAACGCATAATCAATATAACGCAAAACATCGATGATCTTTTTGAAAAAGCAGGGTGCAGCGATGTCGTGCACCTCCATGGCGAATTAACAAATGCCCGTTGCGAAGTATGTGGACATACCTGGCATGTTGGCTATGACTCGATTTATGGAAATGAAAAGTGTCCGGATTGCGGTAATACTAAGACGCGGCACCATGTAGTAATGTTCTATGAAGAAGCGCCGCTGTATCGTTTGCTCTATGCGACAATTGATGAGATGCGACAAACGGAGAGTATGCTCGTGGTCATTGGAACCTCCGGGCAGGTGCTTCCGGTAGAACTGTTTGCGAAAGCAGCGCCGGTAAGCATTTTAAATAATCTTGAACCGGAGCCGGCAATCGATGACAGTGTGTTTACACATGTTTTCTATGAAAAAGCCGGAGCTGCAAGTGAAGTAATACATAAATTATGCAGGGAGTTTTTGGAATCATGATAGCAACAGTAATTAATGCAGTATCGGTTATAATTGGTTCACTTATTGGGCTTTTTTTAGGGAATTATATTACCGCACAAAAACAAACAGTTGTTATGACGGGAGCAGGGATTGTAACTGTACTTATTGGAATTTACATGGGGCTCAAGACAACAGCCTTTGTTGAGCTTGTTTTAGCACTCATTATCGGAGGACTTATTGGATCGGTATTGCGCATTGAGGACAATATAGAAGGGCTTGGGAAAAGACTGGAGAAGCTTACCGCTCGACATGGAAATAACAGCACAGCAGAAAGTAACGCTCCAAATAATATTGATACCACTAACACAATTACCACCCGCAATTTTGCAAAAGGTTTTTTGGATGCGTCGGTGTTATTCTGCGCAGGTGCAATGACAATCCTTGGAGCGATTGAGGCTGGAGTTAATAAAAATTATACCTTGCTCTTGACTAAAAGTGTTCTTGATGGGTTTATGGCAATTGTGTTTGCAAGTATCTATGGCGCAGGGGTGGCTTTTGCTGCTGTATCTGTGCTCGTATATCAGGGGCTCTTAACAGCGCTCGGAATACTCCTGAAGCCGCTCTTGTCCGATACTCTCTTGAGCGGAATTTCGGGGGCAGGCGGCTGCCTTGTTATCATGATTGGGCTCAATCTGCTTAAGCTTACTAAAATTAAAACGGCTGATTTTTTACCTGCGCTCATTATACTGCCGTTAATTCTCTATGTGACAGCTTTGATTGCAAAATAAAAGGGGATGTCTAAGAAGTATTTAAAGACATCCCCTTTTTCATATCAAGCAAGCTGCCCGAGGGGGCGGCTTTTTACGTTAGTATTAAATTACAGATTGCATTACGGCACAACAAACATAAACACATCGGCAGCATCCTGAAGGTTGGCTGCAAACGGTGTATCGAGTGCGAGTGCGCCTTTTGCGGCTGCCTGAGTGCCATCGTCATCCTCTTCATGGGAGTCATCCGTCACTGCGTCCCGTACTCCGTCAGCAAGATTAATTTCCGTAATGCGGGTAAAACCAATCTGGATACCATAGTTGCCGTATTTGCTGTTATATGGCGATATCTTTGCATAATAGGTTCCTGAAGGAAGCTCAATAGCCAGTGTGTCAAGGTAGCCTTGATCGATTGTGCCAACTAAATTGGTAAGTGCTTCATCAGCATAAACTTCGATAATAGTGTCAGTTGTATCATTACCGCTATTGTAGTAAGTATTCTTTACTGTACATACATATATTATGTTCTTATTGTAGTTGAATGTTACTGTTTGGTCATCGCTGTTGTTAATGGTAACATTTTGTGCTTGTGCATCGTTAAAGAAGTTTGTTTTTACCGTATATGTTCCGGCAGGGAGCCCATAGAATATAGCCTGGCCATTAGTTGCATTGGTCATAGCTACCGAAACTACTTTGCCGTTCGCATCATAAAGATAGACTTTTTGGGCAAGTAGAACCTTGTCATATGGATCACCAAGACCAGAGTGATAATTGTCTGAAGTATTATTGACTGTTACAACAAGTTTTTTGGTTACATAGTATGACCCAGAAGCGGGAAGTCCTATACCGGTGCGAACCATAGTTGCCGCTGCAAGGACATTTACGCGGCCATGGCCAAAGGATTCATCAAAACCAGGAGTGCCTTTGTCGTCTGCAGTGAGTTCCAAAACTTGTTTGACCTGGTAAGGTGTCAGTGTATTATTAAAAGAGAGGAGGTATGCTACAACACCGGTAACAAAAGGAGTTGCCATGGAAGTGCCGCTCATCCACTGGTAGTCGTTTGCACTCCACTGCGGGTCTGTCCAATAGTCAGCTCCATTACCGCAGGAGAGAATGTCATATCCAGGAGCGGATACGCTAATCCAGTGTCCAGTATTGGAGAAGTGCACTTTTTCGTCACGACCATTTGTAGCTCCAACCGCTACAACACCTTGATATGCAGCCGGGAATTGTGTTACACGCTGGCCATCATTTCCCATAGCAACAATAGGAAGAACGCCGTTTTCAATTGCATAGTTAATCATTTCAAGTTCAAAAGAGCCGGCATAGGAGCCGCCGAGTGACATATTAACAGGAATCGTAGCTTGAGTAAGTCCATGATTTTGACGCTGATCCTTAACCCAATCGGCAAGGTCTCCAAGCGCTCCATAGATTGACCAGTCTGCACCGGAACCTGAATCTGCATTAGCAAAACATTTGTAGGAAATAAGCTTGACATTTTTCCATGCAACGCCTGCTATACCTTTGCCATTGTTGCCAACTGCTGCAATGGTGCCTGCAACATGTGTGCCATGTGCTTCATCATCCCAGTTTTCGCCTTGTGGTACTACAACAAAGGGGTTTCCGTCGCCGACCCAGGTGAACGTATTGTCCTGGTTCTTGTTGAAGGCGCTCTTAGCGTATTCAACAATGAGGTTGTTCCAGGCGTCATAAAAGTCTTCATGGGTCATGTTGATGCCAGTGTCGATTACTGCGACATAGACAGTATTGGTACCATAACCATTGCCACCCTCTGCCACCGGTTTGTAGGAATCCAGAGCCTGGGTGATAGCAAGTGCATAATCGCCTGCTTCACCGCGCGGATCATTTTCAAGGTTGCCCTGTTCTAGACCCAGCACTGTATTATCATTTTTCTTGCTGAAAAGCGTAACATCTTCCATGCTCTGTCTGCCGACTACAGGGAGTACGCGTTCGGAAAGCAGTTCCGGTTCAGCATAGAGCACACCCTTGGTGGTGCGCAAGCTGTAAATTGCCTTAGCAACCATGCTATCTTTGTAGAGCCGATAGTATACAGCGCCATTTTTAAGTGTAAATGAGCCTTTTACTGTAAAACCAAGTTTTGCAAACTGGTTTTCATCAAAACCGGGCTGGACGCGGACGATTGCATAACCATAGTTAATAGCTGAATCAGCTTTGAGTTCAGCATCAGTCATAGAAGGATCTATTTGCGCAACTGGCAATCCCAATACCTCGGCGGGACCCTGTACAGGTGTCTGCAAACTAGGATTGGAACAACCAGCAAGAATAAGCACAAGGCTTACGAATAGTATAATTTTTTTCATGCTTGTTACTCCTTAATAAACATAGAATTCGAAAGCGCCATTGATAGTATTAGCGCCAGTACTGTAGACATCAGCATAGCTCCTGGAAACACCGCCTGTATAAGATTTTTGAAAATATGCAGGGTGATCACTTGATCCATTGAGAACTTGCAGATCCCCATAAATATCCCACTCGTAGGTTACGCCTTCCTCAAACTCGATAGCTGCGCCAGTTGCCGCATTAGAGTAACCATTGAGGAGAACTGCTGCTTTGATAGTAATAGTGCCCGCCGAATATGCAATATCGGTTGAGTCGAGACCAAGATTGTTTAGCGGGTACCATGTGGAACCAACTTTACACTCAAATCTGCTGCCAGAGAAATTATACCTGAATCTTCCAATATACTTCCAGTCGCCAGATTTTTCCTTGATAGTCAGGAAGAAATAGAAGTAGTCGGATTCAGCTGAGTTCCACAAGCTCGTGTTGCTGATGGTGAAAACAAAATTAGGAATACCGCTCATATCTGCTGGATTATAGTCAAAGCTGGTCTGGTTGAGAGGAGCTGAAAGGTTAGCCTGGAAGGGAGCCATGAGCTTTGCCCGAGCGGTACCGTCGCTTTCTTTATAATTAGCGGAGTCAGTAAAGGCGCGTATTTTATAATAGTATGTAGTATCTGCCTCGAGTGCGCTATCGGTGTCGTAATATGTATGGGTCCCGCTTGAACCGGTGGATAGAGCGCCATAGTTGACAGTTCCTACTTTGGTCCAGTTTGTGCCGTCAGTAGAGCGGTATACATCAAAGCCGCGGATTGCGACATTGTTGGTTCCATCGAGCAGTTTAAAGCTTACAGCAGCACGGTAGGAAATATCATTTCCAAGGTACTGGTTCAACGCATTGATAGTGACATCATTTTTTTTGCCAAAATAACCGCGGGAGAGCGGGAAAGCACGAAGATC